>NZ_PQCB01000006.1:352272-507456 GCF_002964745.1 Pseudoalteromonas sp. T1lg24
TTTTCTTCTGCCTCAGCAGCTAAACGTGCCGCTTGCTCTGCTTGGCGTTTTTCTTCTGCCTCAGCTGCTAAGCGTGCAGCTTGCTCAGCTTGGCGTTTTTCTTCCGCCTCAGCAGCTAAACGTTCTGCTTCTTCCGCTTGGCGTTTTTCTTCAGCCTCAGCTTCTAAACGTGCCTTTTCTTCCGCTTCTAATCGCGCTTGTTCTTCTGCCGCTAGGCGTGCTTCTTCTTGTTGCTGTTGCTCGTCTTTTTTGCCGAAACCAAGCCAAGATAAAAATTTATTTTTTGCCATTTAAGTTAAATACCAATCACAAAATTCTGATAAACTACAATTCCCAATATGGTATCACTTTCACCGGTGAATGAAAAAAATCATATTGGTTTTTTAGTCTAATTCTGTAAGTAAATTTGTAATGCGATCACACAAGCAAAAAAACAAGCCAACAAACAATTCTGGTCAAATTAGAATTATTGGCGGCAAGTTCCGTTCGAGAAAGTTAAAAGTGCATGATGTTGAAGGCTTGAGACCTACAACAGATAGAGTGAAGGAAACCGTATTTAACTGGTTGATGCCATACACCAGCAATGCCAATGTGTTAGATTGTTTTGCAGGTTCAGGTGGTTTAGGATTCGAAGCTCTGTCTCGCTACGCCGACAAAGTAACGTTTATTGAACTGGATGCAACAGCACATCGACAGATCGCTGAAAATATCAATGTACTTAAAGCAGAAAATACCACATTAAAACATGGGAACAGTTTAGAGGTTCTGCCCAAACTAGCTGATAAATTCGACTTAGTATTTATTGATCCCCCCTTTCGCAAAAATTTAGCAGAAAAAACCTGTCACTTATTAGCTGACAATAATTTGCTAAATAACGATGCGGTTGTGTATTTGGAAGTCGAAAAAGAATTAGTAAACTTGAATTTCCCAGACGGCTGGCAAATTTTAAAGGAAAAGAATTTTGGTCAGGTTACGAGCTACTTGTTAGCGACCAAGTAGCCCATAAAAGCGTTAAATTTCAATACCGATATTGCTTTGACCATCAGCAATTGCTAATTGTTTTAACGCTTTCACTGCATCTTTATCGATACGTTCAAATGACTCAACTTTATCAATCAACTCTGCTAGCACTTCCATTTCGTATGCCATTAGAGGGTGAGCACGAAGCGCTGCGTTATCGGCTATTTCACCTTCAGATGTTAATTGGTATTCGATAAACTTCGCCACACTTGCTTGCGATATTTTGCACACATCAACAAAATTAGCTTCTTCTTTTTGCTGCATACCGTTAATTAAGGTAATTAACGCAGTACACGTATCAATTGCAGGGTATACGCCAAACATATCAAAGTCGTTGAGATCAGGCGTATTTTGTTCAACCTTTTCGTTTAATTTTTCTAAGCTAATTTTAGCTTTTGGCAATAATAGTTTTTCCCATAATGAGTTAAGAGCATTACGCAACTCTGTACCATTACCAAACTCTAACGCTTCACTAAATAACAAATAATTAGGCAGCATTCGTTCAATCATTGCCGCTGCTAAAGATGCCTGCTGTACATAGTTAAGTTCGCGAATACGCTGAAAGTTATTAGGTTTTTTCATTATTGTTCAGTCTAAAATTTAATTAGGCGAATTGTAGCAAGATTCAGCTTAAAACACATAAAAAAAGGCGTGCTAATTAGCACGCCTTTTTTCTATTCTAACTATTATTCTTGGTTAAGCTGTTTCTGTGCGTATTCAAACTTAAGCTTAAATTCGGTTACTTTTGCTTCAAGCTCTTCCACGCGGTCCGTTAAACCAATGTTTTCGCTACGTATTGACTCATAAGCACCACGTGCTTGTTGAGTATCTTTTTCAATACGGCTTAACAAGCTTGAGTTACGACCTTGTTCTCGGTTAAGCGCAGTGTCTTGCGCTTCTAACTGACGGCGTAACTGCGAAATCAAATCTTGGTCATCTTGCTTCGCGTTTTCAAGCAGTGTGAGTTTTTCCATTAACTCTTGGTTTTTAGATGTTTCTTCAGAAAGAGCATCTGCTTGCGCTTTCACTTTTTCTTTAAGCGCGCTTGCTTCTTGGCTCAAGTCTTTCTTCAAATCGTTGAAGCGACCTTCACTTTCTTGACTGATTTGCGTTAACTTCTCAGACAGTTCGCTAACTTGCTCTTTGTGCTGTTCAATATCAGATGAAAGCAGTTTGTTTTGCTCTTCAAGTTTACCAACAACCTCTGATTGCTCTTTCACTTGGCTTTCAAGTTCTGCTTTATCTTTCTCGTATTGTTGCAGTGATTTCTCTTTGTCTTCTAACATCGAGCGCAATGTTTCACTGTCTTTATTCGCTTCTTGCGACAGTGATTGGTGCTTCTCATGTACTGAGTCTAGCTCGCCGCTTACATCATCAAGCTGTTGCTTTAATTTCTCGATAACTTCGTCTTTACTGGTTGATTCTTGCTTTAACAGCTCAATTTCATCAGTAAATACTTTTTTCACTTCAACCAGCTTTTGATCTTGGCTTTGATGCTCTGTTCTGCGCTCTTCAATCAACTGTTTAAGCTTGTTCGACTGCGCTTCGTTCTGTTCTTTTTGTTTGTGAAGCTGCGACTCTGCAAGTTCAAGGCTTTCTGTAAGCTCGGCAATTTTGCCACTTAGTTCGCCTTGTTGCTGCTCTGATTGAGAGCTTAATTCGTCACTTACCTTTTCAAGCTCAGCTTCTTTCGCTGCAATCGCCTCTTCTAGCGATTCGTTATCCAGCTCTAATTGATTTGCTTTCTTTTTAAATTCGGCAAGTTGCGCTTCAAGCTGCTGAATGTGCTCATCTTCATCATTTTGATGTTGAACCATTGCCGCTTGATGGCCTTTTTCTAGCGCCTGTTGACTCGCGCTCAGTAAAAGAGTTTGCAATATCGGCGCGATATTCGTCGTAAAGGTTTGACTTAATTCAGAAATATACGGATGTTCGAACTCAATTGCGTCAGCAACCTGTTGCTCGATACTTTCTTGACTTGCATTCACTTTTTCTGCTGCAAGATTAAACACATCACTAGGCGATAAACTGTTTAAAGCACTCAGCACTTCATTTAACTGCTTGCTCTTATTTTCACCCATGTATCCCCCTTTGAGCTTTTTATTATTATTGCTCTAATGTAATCCAATTTACGTATAAAGTTTCTTTGTTATCATTCGTTGTTATGAATAATAAAAATCAAAGATAAGTGTAGACAATAAAATCTGGCACTGCTTACTATAGCGATGAGATTTAATCGTGTTATTTTTGCGCTTTAGTCTAGCCTACAATATAGTCGGATGGAATAACCTAGTTGTAAAATAAAGAAAATAAGTATTTATTACTAAAAAAGAAATTATTAAAACGGTATGACAATTGAACTAAACTTAACCACCCCAGCGCTGCTTTTTCCAGCAATATCATTGCTTTTACTAGCATATACCAACCGTTTTTTGGTACTTGCACAGCTTATTAGGCAACTAAATTCACGTGAAAATGGCAATGAAATTCGCGCTATGGTGAAGGCGCAAATTTCCAACCTTCGCGACCGCCTAAATTTGATTCGCCGCATGCAGTTTTTTGGTGTGCTTTCCTTTTTGCTTTGCACCGCAGCAATGTTCGCAGTATTTCTCACACAAAACTTGCTGGGTACAGGCTTATTTGGTTTAAGCTTAGCGTGCTTGCTGTACTCTTTGGTGTTGTCACTTTACGAAATTCATATCTCTTGTCAGGCTATCGAAATCGAACTCAATAATATCGAAAGTAAACCCGTTATTGATAATGACGACAGCGCCATATAACAGCCCTAGCCTCACAACGCGACGCAATATTTGTGACATTTAATATTTCACTACTCTAGTTTTTTGCTTCTATACTTTTAAACAAGGTTCATAAATTAGAGCAGCGACTGTGACGGACTTTCTATTTGCCGACGAGCAAATTGATGACATTGCAAAAGCGTCAAACGACGAGAGTTGGAATATTTTGGTAGTTGATGATGAAGAAGATATTCATCAGGTCACCAAGCTAGTTCTAAACGGCTTTACGTTTGAAGATAAGCGGCTGATTTTTCACCACGCATACACTGCCGCTGAGGCAATGCAAATGCTTAAAGGGTTGCCCGAGGTTGCCGTAGCATTAGTAGATGTAGTGATGGAAACCAGCCACGCTGGTTTAGATCTCATTCGTTATATTCGCGAAGACGCCGATAATCACGATATTCGTCTGATTTTACGTACCGGACAACCCGGTGAAGCCCCCGAAGAGTCAGTGATTCGTGATTACGATATTAACGATTACAAAAACAAAACCGAACTCACTGCAATAAAACTCAAAACATTGCTGTACTCTGCCCTTCGCTCTTATCGCGATATTTGCATTATTGAGCAGCATAAATTGGGACTTGAAAACATTATTAATGCTTCTGCTAAATTCTTAGAGTGTGAAACGGTTAACGAATTTGCATCTTCAATCCTAGAGCATGTTTCAGGTGTAATTGGCCACAGCAATAAAGAGATTTACTGTGCCGCAGCAATCAACTCGCAGACCGATAATGCAACAGATTTTAAACTACTAGCTTGCTCTGGTGCTGATAACACAAAGCAAGACGTACCAAGCGAAATTGGCAATTTATTCGAGCAAGCACACAATACGAAGTCATCGTTTAAAACACCGCAGGAGTATGTTGGCTATTTCCCAACAAAAGGCGGCTTAGAGACTATGTTGTACGTCAGTAAATCGTCAGACTTAAACGCTTCAGACCATCAACTGTTAGAGTTTTTTGCCCATAACATTGCCCTTGCATACGACAACTTACGGCTGCGTGAACTCATTAGAGAATCACAAAAAGAGCTCTCTTATATTCTTGGGGAAGCCGTTGAAAAACGCAGTAAAGAAACGGGCAGCCACGTAAAACGTGTGGCCCATTATAGTTATTTGCTTGCAATTAAATATGGGTTAACCCCGTATCAGGCGGAAATTATCAAACTGGCTTCACCGCTACACGATATTGGTAAAATCTCCATCCCAGATCATATTCTCAATAAACCCGGAAAGCATGACGCCCAAGAATGGGAAATTATGCAATCACACGCTGAGATTGGCTATGACATACTTAAAAACTCAACTAATGAAATTTTAAAACAAGGTGCGACGATTGCGTACGAACATCATGAACGCTGGGACGGCAAGGGTTACCCGCAGCAACTTGCAGGTGAAGATATTGATATATCAGGGCGTATTACCGCACTTGCAGATGTGTTTGATGCACTTGGCAGCGAGCGCTGCTACAAACCCGCTTGGCCGCTCGATAAAATACTTACACTGTTAAAAGATGAAAAAGGTAAGCAGTTTGATCCCAAACTAATTGAGATTTTTATTGATAACCTCGATGAATTTTTAGCAATAAGAGATCAATTTCCCGACTGAGAAAAACAGTTAGCCGTTTTATTTACTTTTTCGTTCTAACTTTACGGTTGCGACTATTCCTAATGACGCATTAACCAATATTAAAAATACGTCGGTAAACTGAATAAAAAACACAACAAACTAAAGTAGTGTTTTACTAAGTCCAAAGTCTTGCTCTAATGTGTAACTTTTAACTTCGTTATCATTCATTTACGTAGAATGATAACTCTAATAATTAATTACACTTTAGCAATGGTATTTGTACCCTAATTATGTTCTCATTAGCAACAATCACGGATTTTAGTTTACAGGAGTAATCATGCGTATAGAGCAATTTGAACAATTTATTGCACTTGCCCATCATCAACATTTTCGCAAAGCTGCAGAGGTGTGTAACTTAAGCACATCAGCCCTTACCCGCAGCATTCAAACGCTTGAATTAGATCTCGCTTGCAATTTATTAACACGTTCGACGCGCTCGGTTAAGCTAACCGCTGCGGGCGAAGTATTTTTACAGTACTGCCAACAAGCGCTCGATAATCATGCATTACTTAAACAAAAATTAAGTAAATTTACCGAAGCCAAAAACGAAAAAATTGTTATTGGGTATAGCCCAGAAGCCATTGGCCTAGTGCCACAAGCGTGTGGCAAGTTTATGCAACAATTTCCGAACATTTCAATTGAAATGCAACTACAAGATACCGACACGTTATTGCAGAATATTCGAAATGGTCAACTTGATTTAGCAATTAATGCGCCTATCACAACAAGCTCAGGTGAAATGTTTTGCTTGCCAGAACAAGTGGTAATGTTCTGCCATAAAGACCACCCTATTTTACAAAGTTCACCAGTTCAGTTATCACAAATAACCAAACTACCTATGTTAGCGACAGTAAGTACTAATCAAGCACTTGGTAAATTAATTAATCAGGCAGCAACTAATCTTAACAAACAAGATTCATTGCGATTAGGTACGTTTGAGCAAGTGGTTAATAAATTAAGCGACCGTAATCACATAGCACTCACTACGCTCGATTTAATGCAGCAAGTGACCAACAATGAAGAACTTGTAAATTTAAGCGAAATGATTGAGCAATCTGAAAAACTCAACTTAGAGCTGCAAATTGCAAAAGCGAATCTAACGGCACCTAATATTTCTGAGCTTTTAAACTTTATTACTTTAGAAGCAGGTGCTCGCCCTGAAATTGAACTTGCAAAAGCAACTTTCTAACTGACTCGATGTTCTTTAAAATAACGCCAATTTTTACATTTGGCGTTATTTATGAACTGCTCACCCGAGACCTTTTTACACCTCGACAACCTGCTCGATAACATAGCGGAAAACGGCTATTGCATTATCGAAAATGCGATTTCTGCAGAGTTAATAGCTCAATTACAGCAGCAATGTGAAGCGCAAGAAACACAATTTCAACACGCTAAAATTGGACGCCATCAGGATTTACAGCAAGCAAGCGCTATTCGTAGCGATAAAACAAAATGGTTCAATGGTGACACAGCTGCCGAAACGAGTTACCTAACCCTTATGGAGCAAATTAGAGTAGCAATCAATCAAAGCTTCTACCTTGGCCTATTTGATTATGAATGCCATTTTGCGATTTATCAGCAAGGTGATTTTTACAAAAAACATTTAGATGCGTTTAAAGGTAAATCAAATCGTGTATTTACCACAGTTTGCTATTTAAATACCCCAAACCAAGGCGGCGAGTTATTAATTTACCCTGATAAAGGCAAAGAACCACTCGCTAAAGTAGCACCTAAGGCTGGTACGTTAATTTGTTTTGAAAGTGAACGCTTTCCGCACGAAGTATTAGCAGCTGGTAGCACACGCTACTCTATTGCTGGTTGGTTTAGAAAGAATAATTCAAGTGCGAACTTTGTTGACCCTAACCAATAAAGCTTGCAGCTATGCCCACAAAGACAAATAGCCCAACGTAGTTATTGTTTAAGAACGCCCAAAAACAAGCATCGCGGTCGCGGTGCTTAATTTTTACTTGCTGATGCGCCAACAAAAATGCTGATAGCAGCACGCCAACGTCAAATGGCCATGGCAAATTGCGGTTGAAACCAATAAATACTAAGGTCAGTAAAAAAGCGATTTGCAGTATAAATACCGCGGTTTTATCGAAACGACCAAACAAAATAGCGGTAGATTTAACCCCAATTTTCACGTCATCGTCCCTGTCTACCATGCCATACATGGTATCGTATGCTACAGTCCAAACGAGGTTAGCAAAATACAGCCACCACGCTTCTTCAGGTACTTCACCAAGCACAGCCATATACGCCATTGGAATCGACCAACTAAATGCGGCGCCGAGCACGACTTGAGGCAAATGGGTATAGCGTTTCATAAAGGGATAACAAAATGCTAATGCTAACGCCCCAAACGACAGTAACACGGTTTGCCAATTTAAAAATAGCACCAAGATAAATGCTATTAAAATCAGTAGAGTAAAAAGCTGTATCGCCTCTACTGGTGTTGCTTTACCGGATGCCAATGGGCGCATATGAGTGCGTTTAACTAAACCATCCACTTTACGATCAGCAAAGTCATTAATTACACAGCCAGCGCTGCGCATAACAAATACACCAGCGCTAAAAATAAGCAAAATCGTTAAATCTGGCACACCAGAACTCGCTAGCCATAGTGCCAGTATGTTGGCCATAGCAAAAGCAAGGTACCAATTGGTTTATCAGTGCGCATTAGCGCTTTATAGGCATCACGATTTTGCCATGTTAGCTGGTTCATGGTTATTCAAATGCTCCTGGTAAAAAGGCTTCACACACCATCAGTTTCAGGTCTGCTAAATGAAACACACTGCGACGAGCTGAAACATCAGCGATTTCAAGCGACAAATCTTGTAATAACGAGTGAAGTTGTGCACTGCCCGAAAACTGGGTGATCATTAAATCTTCCCGCACTAAATTAGGGTGCTGAAAAATAAACTCACCGAGTGGGCGCTCCCCCAAATTTAAAAACAGACTATTGTCAGTTAATTGCTCTAGCGGGATCCAGCTTTGCGCATACACCCGTGGTTTTTCATCACCATATAAAATAACTTCGCGGCATAGCGCAGTTTGCTGCTCAGTACCTAACACATTAGCTTGCTGCGCGCTGAGCGTAATGTGCTTTTCGCTTAGCACGCGCACACTAAATTGCGAGAACCTTTGCTTCAACTTTGCAGTAAGCGAACCGGTTTCTAACAACCACTCACTCTGCACACTATTTAGCTGGGTAAAATTTTGATGCCACTGCGCCGAAATATCTAAAGGGAAAGTTACCACAATAACCTGCTGCGAAAAAAAATCGCACCATTTTAGCACTGGATAACAGTGAGCTAAATGGTAAATTAAATTTTCAATTAAATTACGTTTAAGTGACTAGTAAAAAGCCCATAATCAAGTATTATTATTGTTAAGTTACTATGGGAAAAACAAGGTGTTAGTCACGCAATGCGTAGCCTATCGATATTTCTAATTACACTTTTTTTATCACTATCAACGCCTAAGGCCGAGGCTGCGTCTAACTTTGGTTATTTTGGCTTTGAGCCAGATATCATTACAAACTACATTGCGACTTCAAATAAAAAATTAGGTTACGTTAGAGTAACGGTTGAACTAATGATTAAAGATATGGGCAATTTAGAAGTAGTTGAACACCACTCACCTTTACTACGTGACGCGATTGTTGAAATTATTAGCAAAGAGCAAGAAGAGCACGTTAAATCGCTAACTGGCCGCGAGGAAATTCGTAAGCGTTGCAGCGAGCGAGTTAAAGAGTTATTGAAAGAGGAAACGGGGCAAGAAATTGTACACGACGTACTATTTACTAAGTACCTGTATTACTAAATAAAAGAAAAGCAAAGTTAATTAACTTTGCTTTTTTTATGGCTATTCGCAACGAAAACACCCAATACAGCACCCGCAACAAGCCCGCCTAAATGTGCCCAATTAGCCATATTGATAAACAACACATCGGCAAAACCAAGTACCAGCCACACCAACATAAAGCCAACAATGGATGGACTAACGGCTAATTTGCTATTGCCTGTAATATGACCATACAACCAACAAAAGCCTAATAAACCATAAACCACACCAGACAGGCCGCCAAAGTTAGCATTCATCAACCCAAACTGAAGCCAGTTACTGGCAAGTGCTGTAACAATAAATACCAATACTAAAAAGCGTTTACCTAATTGTTCAGCTATTTTATCGCCAAGGTACATCCACCACATCAAGTTAAAGATCAAGTGCATTGCTGAAAAATGCATAATAGTAGGCGCAAGCCAAGTATGTGGTGCATTAGGGGCAAACTGAAGATATGGAAACAACCACTCAAATCCGCCTAAAACAAACGCCCCATATACCAAAATCGATAACAATGACACGCTTTGGATAAGTAGTGAAAGCTTTAAAAATCGCGGTATCAAATTAAGCGAACTGCCGCCGTAACTTAGTCCACTATTGGTTGAACCAACTTGCCAAGATGCCTCAAGATACTTTGCTTGATGAGGGTTGGCTTGGAATTGCGCCAATTCTTTTTCAGCAACTTCAAACTGACTTTCTGACACCAGCAATACAACGGTTTCACTGTTAATTGGCTTTAATTGACAGTGAATATTAATGCTATTAAGGTAATCACAAAAACCTTGTGCAGCCCTTACATTACTTAGCGTAGTAAGTTGCTTCACAATGATTACGCACCTGACTCAACATTGTCTGCTTGTTCAGTACCCCACGCGGCAAAGCCACCGTCCATGCTGTAAACATCTTCAAAACCCTGCTCAACCAGATAGTTCGCAGCACTTTGTGAACTAATACCGTGATAACACACAACAACTATTGGTTGCTCATAATCTTTTTCATTTAAAAATTGTGCCAAATTCTCATTCGACAGACGCTCAGATCCAGGAATACGTGCGGAGCTGAAACTATTTGGATCACGAATATCGGCAATAACAACATTGTCATTTGTAAGAAGTTCTGCTGTTTGCGACACTGAAATATGTTTGTATGACATATATACCTCAATAAAAAAGGGAGCAAATGCTCCCTTTATAATATCATCAAGCGATAGCTTAATCCCAATTTAAAATAACTTTGCCTGACTGGCCTGAAATCATGGTATCAAAGCCTTGTTGGAAGTCATCAATGTGGAATTCGTGAGTAATAATTGGTGATAAATCTAAGCCAGATTGAATCAAGCTTGCCATTTTGTACCAAGTTTCAAACATTTCACGGCCATAAATACCTTTAATAATTAACCCTTTAAAAATAACCTGATTCCAGTCAACCGCCATATCTGATGGTGGAATACCTAGCATGGCAATTTTACCGCCATGGTTCATGTTATTTAGCATGCTGTTAAACGCGCTCGGTACACCTGACATTTCAAGGCCAATATCAAAGCCTTCTGTCATGCCAAGCTCATTCATCACATCTTCTAATTTCTCATTCGCCACGTTTACGGCGCGTGTTGCACCCATTTTACGTGCAAGGTCTAAACGGTATTCGTTTACATCCGTAATTACCACATGACGGGCACCAACATGTTTAGCTACCGCTGCAGCCATAATACCAATCGGGCCAGCACCTGTGATCAGTACATCTTCACCGACTAAATCAAAAGACAATGCCGTGTGAACCGCGTTGCCAAATGGGTCAAAAATTGATGCTAATTCATCAGGGATGTTGTCAGGAATTTTAAACGCATTGTATGCAGGAATAACTAAGTACTCTGCAAATGCACCTTCGCGGTTTACACCTACACCAGTCGTGTTACGACATAAATGAACACGGCCTGCACGACAGTTACGACAGTGGCCACAGGTAATATGGCCTTCACCCGATACGCGATCACCCACTTTAAAACCACGTACTTCTTGGCCCATATCCACTACTTCGCCAACGTATTCGTGACCCACAACCATAGGTACAGGAATGGTATTTTGTGACCATTCGTCCCATTTGTAGATATGTACATCGGTACCACAGATCGCTGTTTTACGGATTTTGATTAATAAGTCATTGTGGCCAACTTCCGGTTTAGCCGTTTCTGTCATCCAGATCCCTGGTTCAGCTTTAAGTTTTGATAATGCTTTCATCTTTTTACTCACAAAAAAGGCCTGTTATCTAACAGGCCAATATCAAATTAAATGATACCTAATTCTTTACCAATACGGGTAAATGCAGCAATTGCTTTATCTAGTTGCTCACGGGTATGCGCAGCGGAAATCTGTGTACGAATACGCGCTTGCCCTTTTGGTACTACAGGGAATGAGAAACCTGTTACGTAAATGCCTTCAGCCAGTAACTTATCAGCCATTTCAGCTGCTAATTTAGCATCGCCTAACATTACTGGAATAATTGCGTGGTCTTTACCTGCACAAGTAAAGCCAACCGCTTCCATTTGCTCACGGAAGTACGCCGCATTTTGCCAAAGTGTATCGCGCAGCTCTTTACCATCAGCAAGCATATCAAGTACTTTGATTGATGCTGTAACGATTGAAGGCGCGAGAGAATTTGAGAATAAGTAAGGACGAGAACGCTGACGTAACCATTCTACAATTTCAGCTTTACCTGACGTATAACCACCCGATGCACCACCTAGCGCTTTACCTAATGTACCCGTGATAATATCTACGCGGTCCATTACATTGCAGTATTCAGGCGTACCACGTCCATTTTCGCCGACAAAACCCACAGCGTGAGAATCATCAACCATTACCAGTGCATCGTATTTGTCAGCCAAATCACATAACGCTTCTAAGTTACAAATAACGCCGTCCATTGAGAACACACCATCTGTAGCAATTAGTTTGGTTTTAACTCCCGCTTCATCAGCAGCAATTAATTGCTGCTCTAAATCAGCCATGTCGTTATTGGCATAACGGAAACGTTTTGCTTTACATAAGCGCACACCATCAATAATTGATGCATGGTTTAACGAGTCTGAAATAATCGCATCTTCTGGGCCTAAAATTGTTTCAAAAAGGCCTGCGTTAGCATCGAAGCAAGATGAATAAAGAATGGTATCTTCAGTTTGTAAAAAATTACTGATTTTTGCTTCTAACGTTTTATGAATGTCTTGCGTACCACAAATAAAACGCACTGATGCCACACCAAAACCGTGGTCATCTAATCCAGCTTTTGCTGCATTAATTAACTCTGGGTGATTTGCTAAACCTAAGTAGTTATTTGCACAAAAGTTGATTACCGAGTCGCCAGATGCAACTTCAATTTCAGCTTGTTGTTGTGACGTGATTACACGTTCACTTTTGTATAATCCATCTTCTTTTACTTGTTCAATCTGTTGTTTAAGCTGATCAAAAAATGCAGATGCTCTCATCCAAAGTCTCCAATGCCTAATAGAACGGGTTGCTCGCACGTTTTCCACAAATACGTTAAAAACGGCGAATGCTAAGCCTTAAAATTGTAGCTTATATTTAAAGGGGTAATTGTAAAAGGTTAGGTTGATAAATGCACTTAATACTAGTAAATGCGATTAGAAAAGTAGATAAAACTACAACTAAACAAAAATACAGTTTAATAAACTGCATTTTAAATAGTTCACTAATTAATCCTAGGTGTTTTCACTAAACTTTTCACTGGCGCAATTCAGCGATTGCCATACGTCATCAGCTAACGTGATAGTTTGCTCGTCAAACGATTGTCCTGACTGAACAAGAATCTTCTTACTAAACCCTGCCGCCTTTGCTGCTAACATGTCTGAGCCTTTATCGCCAAACATAATGCATTTTGATGGGTCCAGCCCGAGCTCTTTCACACCTTGCAATAGCATGCCTGGCTTTGGTTTTCTGCAATCACATTGCTGTTTATATTGTGCAACACCTTTAGTTGGGTGATGCGGGCAAAAGTAGACTTTACTGATTTCCACATTATGTTGTTTAAACTGTGCCACCATCCAATCGGTAAGCGTATGAAAATCTTGTTCGGTATAGTAACCGCGCCCAATACCTGACTGATTCGTTACAATCACAATTTTGTAACCCGCGGCCTGAAATAACTGACACGCTTCAAATACACCAGCAATAAATTCAAAATCATCAATTTTATAAACATAGGCGTGATCAACGTTAACAACACCATCTCTATCGAGAAAAACAGCTTTATCACTCATTACAATGCCTTTTCGTTCACAACACGGTCAAACATCTCTTTAACGCTGTCTACGCTAATTTGTTGCATTAGATCTTTGCCTTTTACACGTGTACCCCATGGCAATTGGGTTGCTGTTTTGCCAGTTTGCTTTTTTAAGTTTTGATGATAAACCTCAACCACATAATCTTGGTATAAGTAAGGGCCGGTACGTGCCGGATTCGAATGTGCATATAGCCCAATCACCGGCGTGCCCATAGTCACCGCCATATGTGCAGGGCCAGTATCTGGCGCAATGACAAGAGAGGCGTTTTCTAACACACATAACAATTGTTTTAAGTTTGTTTTGCCAACAAGGTTAAGTGCTGTTGATTTCATCGCATGTTCAATTTTCTTTGCAAGTGTGACCTCGAGCTCTGTAGGGCCACCCGTTATAACAACACTAAATCCTTGCTGCACCGCATAATCCGCTATTTCGGCATAGCGCTCCGGTAACCAATTGCGCTCAGCCTTGCTTGCAGCAGGCGAAAGCACCAATACTTTATCGCCAAGTGGCGATAATGTTTCTTCAGCAAAGTCTCTGTCTTCTTGGGTTACTGGCATCTGCCACGATGGTTCATAATGAGGCACACCAATAGCTTTTGCGAAACCACGAAACCCCTCAAGTACATGGGCTTCTTTTTCAGATGCAATACAGTGGTTAGTAAATAAAAAATGCCCTTCTTTAGCGCGCTGCCAATCAAATCCAACTTTTACTTTTGCAGGAATAACACGCGCCGCTAAATTGGCACGCAGCGCAACTTGCATGTGTAATAACACATCAAACTTACGCCCTTTAAAATGTTCTTTAAGTGAGTGATAAGCCGCTTTGCCTTGTTTTTTATCAAAAACAACCAGCTCAACTCCCGGTAAGTCAGCTAATAACATCGCCTCTATTTTTCCAACAACCCATGTAATTTTAGCGTTTGGATAATGACGCTGAATTGCCTGCACCGTGGAAACGGCATGACATACATCACCGATTGCTGAAAGACGTAAAATACAAATATCGTTGAACGGCCCTTGTAAGCTCACAATTTACCTAAAAACATATAAATAGATGCGTGCAGTTTAACGTAAATTAAAACTTGGTATAATCCCTTTTTGCACGCAATTAGTATTTAGTTTAAATCGCCATGCTGTCATTTCAAAAACACGGTTCAGCCACCATCATTACTCCAAGCAATTTGGAGGGCGCGTTCGATCCTAATTTATTTGATGTTGAATATTTGAGCCGTAATGATTTGATTAGCGCCAAAAAACGTGGCCGTGCAACAACTTACTTTTTTGATTGTGGTAATACAACGGGTGTACTTCGCCATTACTGGCGTGGAGGCTTAATTGGTAAACTATTATCCGATCAATACCTGTATTTAGGCTTTGAAAACACAAGAACATACCAAGAGTTCAAGTTGTTAGTGGAGCTTGAAGGTATTGGCCTCCCCGTACCTAAACCCATTGCGGCTAAGGTTGAAACATCGGGGTTAATCTATCGTGGAGATATCATTACCGAGGCACTACCCCACTCACAAAGTCTACTCGATATCCTAAAAATCCGATCATTAAGTCAAAAAGAACTTACTGACTGTGCCAAAACAATTGCCGATTTTCATAATCACGGCGTTAATCATGCCGACCTTAATATCAATAATATTTTAATTAGTGATGGACGCGTTTTCTTAATTGATTTTGACCGTGGCACTCGCGCCGCATTCAATCAACAAGAAGCGCAAAGTAATATTACACGCCTAAAGCGCTCATTTGATAAAGAAGCTAATCGCAACGCACAATTTTATTGGTTAGAAAAGGATTGGCAGGTATTTATTGAAGTGTATAACAGCGCACTAAAAACTGCTTAGTGCGCCTATAAATAAGTGGTTACTAGCTATCGCTTTGAATTTTATGAATAACGTTCGATGTTGAGCAGCCATTTACAAATTCCAGCACCTCAACTTGACCACCGTTTGCAAGTACAAAATCAGCGCCTGCAATTTCCGACACTTTATAATCGCCGCCTTTCACCAGAACATCTGGCTTTACAAGTTCAATCAGCTTAGCTGGGGTATCATTTTCAGCTTCAGAACCAAACGGGATCACCCAATCAACTGATGCTAACGCACTGATCACAGTGGCACGCTCATCAAGAGGATTAATAGGTCGCGTTGGCCCTTTTAAACGGCTAATCGACTCGTCATTGTTTAAGCCCACTACTAACTTATCACCACGCGCTTTAGCTTGCGCCAAGTAGCGCACATGCCCTGCGTGTAAAATATCAAAGCAGCCATTGGTAAAGACAATTTTTTCGCCGCGCTGACGAGCAAGCTCAATATGATGCAATACCTCTTGTGCTGGCGCTTGGTACTGCTCGCCGGTGTCACGTAAATATTGCGTTAGTTTAGCGCTTAACTCTTCTGGTGACACAGTGGCAGCACCCAATTTTGCAACTACTAAACCAGCTGCAATGTTTGCGATTTCAACAGCTTGCGCTGCTGGCATGCCTGTACTTAACATTACCGCCAATGTTGCGATTACCGTATCACCGGCACCAGTTACATCTGACACTTCTAATACTTGCGCTGCAAAATCGTGTTTATCATTCGGCGTAATTAGCGACATACCTTGCTCTGAACGCGTTAGCAGCATGCTACCTAAACCACACTCAGCAATAATATCGCGCGCACTTTGCGTGATGGTTGCTTCATCACCGACAACACCACCAGCCGCTTTAAACTCTGTAAGATTTGGCGTAATAAAATCCGCGCCGCGGTAATCTGCCAGTTGTTTTGATTTCGGGTCAACTAATACCGTTTTGCCCGCACCTTTTGCAACGGCAATCATATCCGCAATTAAATGTAGTGAGCCTTTGTTGTAGTCAGAAAACACCACCAAATCAAAATCGTTAATCAGGGTTTTAAGCTGCTCAAGCAATAGCTGTGAATGGGTTTCACTAAAACGCTCTTCAAGATCTAAGCGCACGACTTGTTGGTGACGGCTAATCACACGCATTTTTGCGATTGTTGGCGCCTCTGACTGACGAATAAGCTGAGAATCAATGTTCTCTGACTTTAGTAACGCCTCAAGACTTTGTCCGTTATCGTCATCGCCGATAATGCCAAGCAAACTAACCTTGCCATCAAGGTGTGCGATATTTTTTGCAACGTTTGCCGCGCCACCAGCTTTGTCTTCAAGACCACTGACTTTTACCACTGGCACCGGCGCCTCAGGTGAAATACGCCCAGTATCTCCATGCCAGTAACGGTCTAGCATAACGTCGCCAACAACTAAAATTTTGCTGTTTGATAACTGATTAAAATACGATAAATCCATAATCAACACTTAGCTCTTTTGGGCAACTAGCATATCAACTGCTTCACACAACCAATGGCCAATAAACATATGCGCTTCTTGAATACGTGCAGTTTCATCGTTCGCAATAATAATTGGTAAGCGTGCGATGTCTTTTACCTTACCGCCATCACGACCGGTTAATGCCACCGTGTAGGCACCAATTTTGTTTGCTGCTTTTAGTGCGAGATTAATATTGGCACTGGTGCCTGAAGTCGTTAAACCAATCACTAAATCTTCTGGTTTGCAAAGTGCCTGAACTTGGCGTTCAAATACCGTATCAAAGTGATAGTCATTAGCATGCGCGGTTAAAATTGACGTGTCCGTTGTAAGTGCAATGGATGCTAAAGGACCTCGTTCATTCTTATAACGCACTACAAACTCAGCGGCTAAATGTTGCGAGTCAGCTGCACTGCCGCCATTACCAAACCAAATTACTTTGCCGCCTTTATCTAAGGTTTCTTGGCAAGCTTGTAACAGTAATAGTGATTGTTGTTGGTATTGCTCCATAATAGCAAACACTTTACGGTGACGTTCTAAGCTTGCTAAGTATGAGTTTGTAATCGCTTCCATAGGTCTTTGTTTATTGCATCTATAAATAGTTAACTTCATTTTATAACGAATCGTCTTAAAATGGCGAGGCTTGTTAACCAATCTTAACAAATGGCTTTGTTAAACTTTTAAGAATCTTTAAATTTACTACCCTTGCAGCAGGGTTGTTTGTTACAATTCCCGTTCATGCGCAGGGAGATTTAAGTGCATCAAAGCAAGCATTCAACCACAACTCAAATACAAGTTCCTGAACTGACTCTCAAAAAAGGCAGTAAAGTACTGTACATGACTCACCTTGCACTAGGTGATTATGTCTATCAGGGCGCGTTTCTAAAAGCCTTATCAAAGCAGTACCCCGATGTGCAAATTGACGTGTGGATTGATGATTGTCGCAACAAGAAAAAGTCTTGGCATTCAGGCAGAAATTCTACTTTGCAGCAGTGGCTAGCAAAAGAAAACCACCTAAATACCATATATCCCATTGCCAGTAGTAACGAGCACAGAGAGCAATTAATCGCTGAGGCAAAAAGTCAGCAGTATGACTTTATTGTATTTGTTGCCACTACACGCGCACCGGCCTATTTAAAAGTGGCACAGGCAATCAACGCAAACGCCACCATAGTTGGCACTGAGCCTAAAAACCTTTTATCGCGTTTATTTTATCGCAACCAATACAAATCATTAAGTACTACGATTGCGCTGTCTGAATTAGCTACCAGCCAGCACATTAGTGATTTTTATAACCATATTTTTTCTCGCCTATTTGCTGTGTCACTTGATGAACAACAGCGTTCTCGCGAAATTTTGGTCACAAACTCACTGGGTGAACAAGGCAAACAACAAATTAACGCATGGCGTAACGCTAAGAACTTAAGTAATGGGCCGACTATTTTCATTAATCATATTTCGACCAATGAAAAACGTGACTGGCAACTATCGCAATTAGCTGAATTAACAGCAAAATTAACTGAAAAGTCACCTAATACCCTATTTGTGTTAAACGCGCCGCCGCATAAATTTGATGAAGTTTCTAACTGGTGTGCACAGCAAACAAACATTGCTGTGGAAGCATTTTCAGCAACTAAGGATTTCTTTGAGCTACCGAGTGTTATGCAAGCCTGTGACTTAGTGATTTCTGTTGAAACTGCGATTATGCATATCGCAAGCAGCTTATCACTGCCACAAATCGCATTAATTAGAGAGTCGGCATCAAGCTGGCGCCCACTTAAGGCTAATTCAGTGCTTGAGGGGAAAAAGCGAGTTGATAATATTGCCGCTTCGGAAGTCGTTGTCGCTGCTGAGAATATTCTGAAGTTGGCCTAGGGTCTGCCCACCTTTACTGTTCTATTTTTGTTCTCTTTGAGCGTGCTTTTATCGCGGTGCTTGATGTGTGGCCTAGCAATCTAAGCGAATATCGAGCAAAGCTTCCGCGTCCTGCTCACGCCCCTTGCCCACATCCATGTAGGCAACAATAAAAAAAAGAGCGCTCAAAAGAACCGTTCGACAGCGCTTGATTGGGTTTTCTACTGTGTTATCGGCTGACTCACATAGAATGACTATGCCACGCAGCCTCTGCCTTGTATAAAACCCAATCAAACTGCTGCAAAAGCGAACTTGAAAAGTTAACAGACCCTAGGGCCTCTAGGCCATAATCAATGGTTACCAAAACATGGTTACAGATAAATAACCATAACTTTCATCGTAAACGTTTTTTCCACCCATTAAACTAGTTTCAACACGGTATTCACCCACTTTACGACTGTTAAGCACAGATAACGAATAAGCGCGCTGATAATCGTCGCTGTCGTTATTTTGCGTGCTTAGCTTAAACTGCCAAGAGCTCAATACTGATTCAAAATAGTCATAATTAATGGTGTGTACATCAGCCGGTACACCATCGCCTAAATTACGATTATCAGCAGCAAAATGACCAAATGTGAAACCTTCATTAGTATTACCATTTTTATATAAGTGGTGAACGTACCAAAGTGTATTCCACTTGTTATATTCATATCTTAATGAAGAGTTGTTCGTTAATTTTGGTAAGTACGTACCAAATGAAATGGTTTGATTGCCAAATTTAAAATTGCTGCCATGTAAGGTATCTTCAGCACCATATTCTGCGTAAATTTCAATTGGTGTTACCCAGTCAAAATAAACACTCGAGGTAAACGAGATCATTTGGTCACCAAATTCATCGTCTGTGCTCAAGTCATTATCAGCATTATCGTTACCTGATGGGTCAAAAAATGCTTTAAAGATATCACTGATATCCGTCTCACGCGGACCACCACCAAACTGCATCACACGGTTAAAGCCTATTTTCCAGCCGTGTAGCGGTTCAATTGAACCATGCATACCAACAAGTTCAGGGCTACCGTCGTGCCATTCACCTTGATACTGAATACCATTTTTTACTTCATCGAGTTCGGTATAAAACAATTCAAAATCGAGGTTCCACCAGTTATTAAGCGGCTCAACCGAGCCTAGTGAAATACTCATTGGCATTTGTGCGTTATTCGACATAATTTGCGCCGAATTTTTAAATGGTGAATACCAATGATCTCTGTAACCAATATCAAGTTGTAGGTTTGCAGCAGCCATGCTCAGTGTCGAATTATAAGCGACTAAGTCCTGCCCTTTAACGCGGTAATCTACGCCTATTTGTGCCAACATAAAGTCATTAGGGCGCCAAATACCTTCGAAAAAACCTTGCGCATATTCATCGGTTGTTAAACCGCGCTGGTTAGCAATCGGCATCGTATCACCGCTACTTGCTGTAGTTCGTAAACCATAACGGCTGATTTTGTCTTCACCACGATAACGTTTAAGCTCACCCACTAAGTAACGATACAATCTGCTATCTTTTTGTTTTAGTTGTCTTAGTGCAAGGTCGACTTCACTTAACGCATACGGCTTATGCATAGGCGTACCACGGGTAAGTACAAACATGCGATCAAGTTGGCTTTCTAAGTGGGCGTCTATACCCAAAGGCAAATATACAGTAGGTTTTGCAGCACTTTCTGTTGCAACAAATGCCCCTGCAATAATAAGTAAATTACTGAGTTTCATAGGCGAAGTCGTTATAGAATTATCCATTCATGATAACAAAACGCCATCACATAGCGCAGCAAAAATTGTATAAATATGTTATAACTCGCCGCTCTATCTCGTGAGGTCGATATGGCACGCATCATTTACAGTTTTGTTTTATATCTTTTATCGCCGCTGGTGTTTTTGCACTTATGGTTACGCGGAAAAAAAGCGCCTGAATATCGTAAACGTTGGGCTGAACGTCTTGGTTTTTATGATGATAATTTAAAACCAAACAGTCTAGTGATTCACTGCGCGTCTGTCGGTGAGTTAATGGCCGCAAGTAAATTAATTAACACCTTAAAACAAACTCACCTTGTCACTATAACCTGCAATACACCTACGGGCTCTGCGGAAATAAAAAAGCAATTTAAAGACAGCGTGCAACATGTGTATTTGCCACTTGATTTTCCTGGCGCTGTTTCACGTTTTATAAAACAATTAAAACCAAAAGCCGTTGTCATTTTAGAAACTGAGCTTTGGCCAAATTTGATTATTAAAGCAAGTAAACATGGCATACCTGTGTGTGTTATTAATGCGCGTTTATCGGAAAAATCGCAAAAAGGCTATCAGCGCATAAAGCCTTTAAGCAAACAAATCATGCATAACATTGGCTTGCTAGCAGCGCATAATAAAGACGATGCAGCACGTTTTTTAGCACTCGGTTTAAGCCCTCAAAATGCGCATGTGACTGGCTCGATTAAGTTTGATATTACGCTAAATAATGAAATAACAAACAACGTAGCAAAGTTTCAATCTGAGCTTACAACACATGATTTTATTTGGGTTGCAGGTTCAACTCACCCTAACGAACATGAACAGGTTATTGCTGCACATTTATCACTGTTAGAAAAACAACCCAACGCCCTACTGATTATCGCTCCGCGCCATCCTGAGCAATTTGCCAAAGTAGCAGCCTATTTAACACAACAAAATATTAGTTTTAGCCAACGCAGTAAAGCGCCACACAATGGGCAAGCAGTACTACTCGCAGATACCATGGGGGAAATGCTTACACTGTTTGGGGCCGCAAACAGTGCTTTTATTGGCGGTAGTTTAATTGAGCGCGGCGGTCATAATCCGCTTGAGGCTGCGGCATTTGGTATTCCAATTATTACCGGACCAAGCTACACCAACTTTTTACATGTCTACCCGCAATTACTAGACAGTAATGCCTGCTTGTGTGTTGATAGTGCCGATGCGCTTTGTAAAAGCCTGCTTTCAATTGCAAACGACCCTAGCAAGCAAAAAGAATTGGGGGACAATGCGTTAGCTATATTGAATGCTAACAGTGGCGCGGTTAAACGCACAATAACGCTTATCGAAAACGAGATTTCTCATGACATTATCACCGATTGAACAAACTAAAAACTGGGTTAGCCGCGTTATTGTTGGGTATAACTTTTGCCCTTTTGCCAAAAAAGAAGTGGTAAACAATACAATTAACTATGTAGATAGCAAAACAAAGTCGCATGAAGATGCGGTAATTGAAATGCTCTCATTAATACAAGAAATGCGTGAAAACGACGATATTGAAACCTGTTTACATATTTTTAGCGAAGGCTTTCAAAATTTTGACGATTTTTTAGATTTGGTTGATTTAGCCAATGCGATGTTGGTATCGAGCGGTTATGAAGGCTTTATTCAAATCGCCAATTTCCACCCAGACTATGTATTTGCCGATAGTGATGAGCAAGATGCAGCGAACTACACCAACAGGGCACCTTATCCAACATTACATTTAATAAGAGAAGCTTCAATGGCAAGGGTACTTGATATTCACCCTGATCCGGAAGGTATTCCAGAGACGAACATTAATCTCGCGCGAGAAAAAGGTATCGCGTTTTGGCAGCAACTGTTAACGCACTGCCAAAAAGACCGTTAAGCAACCGCCTGCTCAACGTCAAGTTGCTTATTAATGTATTCTTGTTGTAATTCTTTTAGCTGTTCTAAGCCTGCGCCTTTGGCGTAAGGCTTAAACAGTAATATCACTTTAACAATACCACCAAAAATATCCTGTTTTGACAAGCGACCATCTTCACTATGCGCTTTTACATAAGGTGTCCAAAAACTCACGGTTAGTTTTACCATATGTGCAAGTTCAACGATATCGCTGTCATCAATCTCAATAACTTCGGCGTATTTTAGCCCTGCAATAACCGCTGCTACTTGTTCTAACAGTTGTGCTTGCTGCTCTAAATATTGCGCTTTAAGCTCATTATCGCGGCTTAAAATATCGGTTAAGTTGTTATAAAAGAAGTTAAAACGCCACATTAATTCAACCAGTGAATCAAGATAGCCGGCGAGCTGTGCCATCACATCTTGGTTTTTATCCATTGGGATAAAATTATCTTTAAGGTGATTTTTATAAAGGCTAAAGATATTGCGTAAAATGTCTTCTTTATTTTTAAAGTGATAATACAAGTTACCTGGGCTAATGCCCATTTCTGATGCGATATGGTTGGTTGTTATCGCACGCTCTCCATGCTGGTTAAACAATGCAATGCTTGTTTGAATTATCTTATCCTTGGTACTCATAAATATCCTATTATGCCTAACGTTAATACCGCGCAGTATAAACAATCTAGTGTTGAATACCAATTGGCAAAATGTCTCGCTTGGCGATTGGTATTCCAATTAAAGCTTGATAAAATGCCAGCATCATCACTAAGTTACCAATACCATGAAAGTAAAAGCGATTTATCCTGGAACGTTTGATCCAATCACAAATGGCCACACAGATTTAGTAGCGCGTGCCGCTAAAATGTTCGACGAAGTAATTTTAGCCGTTGCACATAACCCAAATAAAAAGCCATTTTTTGAATTAGAACAACGTGTTGAAATCGCAAAATCTATTTTGTCACACCTAGATAACGTAACGGTAATTGGTTTTTCTGGCTTACTTGCTGATTTAGCGAGAGAACAAAATTCACACGTATTAGTGCGCGGTTTACGTGCTGTATCAGATTTTGAATTTGAATTTCAATTAGCCAATATGAACCGCCGACTTAATAAAGAGCTTGAAACAGTGTTTTTAACACCTGCTGAGAAAAACTCATTTATTTCATCAAGCCTAGTAAAAGAAGTGGCAATTCATGGTGGTGATGTTCATGAATTTGTAGACCCTATTGTCGTAAACGCCCTTAAGGAAAAGTTGGCAAAATGAAGTTAAGCCATATTGCTGCATCATGTAGTTTAGTTTTTGCAGCAAATGTTTTTGCTGAGCCTTGGATTGGCACCGATGACCCTTTTTTACGCGCCGCGATTGAGCAATTAGTAAGTGAGGGCGCGATTAAGCGCCCGGTTAATAGCTATCCGCTTATGTGGCAAGGTATTGCGCAAGATTTATCAATGATCAATCGCAATAAGCTATCTGATGATGGTATTTTCGCACTTCGTAAAGTACAACATGCACTTAAAGCCGCAAAATCAGGCTCTTATTCATCAGTTAAAGTAAGTGGTAACAGTGAGCCAAGCAACTTACAAAGTTTTGGCGAACGCAATAAGCATAAAGGCAACATTCAAAGCACCTCTGTACTAATGGGTGACAGAGTGACTGCAAAAGTATCTATTGGCTATAGCAAAGATGCCACCAACCAAAAGGAACTCAACTACGACGGTTCTTATTTGGCGGTTTTATACGGCAATTGGAGCGTCAGTGTTGAGCAAATTAATAAATGGTTTGGCCCAAGTAACGATAACGCGTTGTTACTCTCAAACAACGCCGACCCAATTCCGGGGCTGCGCCTTAGCCGTTTCAATACCGATTACTATGGACCGAGTTTTCTCTCATTTATTGGTCCGTGGAATTTTTCAGCCTTTGTAGGTCAAGATAAGTACCTCAAAAACGATGACAAAGACACCCTATTTTGGGCTATGCGCTTTTCATCAACCCCGATTACGGGTTTAGAGGTAGGCGTAAACCAAACTGCGCAATTTGATAGTCCAGATACAGATCATGGCTTTGGTGCGCTATCAGATGTCATACTGACCAAGAATAAGCTCGATAACAATGGGGTTAATGAATATAACCAATTAACCAGCATTGATGTTAAATACAGTACACGACTGTTTAATCAGTCTATTGCACTTTACGGTGAATATGCTGGTACCAACGAGCTAAGCTTTTTACCTGAAGATACCATGTACACCTTAGGCGCCGAACACTTTTTTGGTGGTCAAGATTTCTTAGTTAAAAGCTATATTGAATACTCAGATACGATTTCAAACTGTCGTTATATTGCGACCTTGAGTCATTGCCAATATCAGCACCCGTATTATGAGCAAGGGTACGCGCACTTAGGTGAAAATATCGCGGCAAGTATCGGTCAGAATGTTAAAGGCGTGAGTTTATCAAGCAGCTACCAAACTACAAATGGCTATGCTGGATTTGTAAAACTACGTCATATGGATTTTGAAAAACTTGATACAAAGCGCTTGCAACTAGAGGTGGGTTTTCAGCAAGGGTTATTTGACGGTTTGCTAAAGCTAAAAGCGACAACTTGGCGCGATAAGTTTGCTAATGATTCGGATACAGAATTCGCACTAAGTGGCAGTTGGGAATATCGTTTTTAATTAAGCGTGTAATACAATATGTGCGCACTGTTCAGTGCGTGCCTCATGTTTAGCTTCTGATTTAAGAGCTCTTGAGTACGCATAACGTGCCAATCTGATTAGGCCTAACCAATCACGTCCTACAATTAACGTAATAATCATTGCATAATCAACCACATTCACCGTAAAGCTATAAATAGACCACAGCATCCAAGGCTCTTTATTATCAAGCACATTGATATCGACATACATAGCTAAGAACAAAATAGCGTTAACTATTAAGCCAATGAATATATATACAGAGGCGGGCTTTATCACTAAACCTAAGCGGCTTCTTAACAACAATGGAATTAAAACAACAGCGAGCGTAAGTAAGTCGTATAAAAACCAAATCAAATAGATCTCGGAACCTGTTCCCAAATCAAATGACAAATCGCTAAAGTAATAGGACAGACCCATCGCACCACTAATCCAGACTAAGTAGTTATCTGTTTTAGCCGAAACGACACGCATAAAAACATTAAACAAAAATGCCATTAGGAACCCCCAAACAACAAGTGTTCCCATAGTTATTGCAAGATTATCTGTCCAAGTCATTTATTCTCAACGTTATATAATACCGCCTTCACGGTCTAAGTCGCGCTAGGCATCTGTTCTGATGATGCCCCCACCACGATTCAAGTCCGCCTGCGAGTCTGTTCTGATGATACCGCCACCACGATTTAAATCTGCATATGAATCAGTTCGAATGATACCACCGCCACGATTTAAATCCGCATATGAATCAGTTCGGATTATACCACCACCACGATTTAAGTCAGCCTGTGAATCAGTTCTAATAATACCGCCACCGCGATTTAAATTTTCTTGCGAGTCAGTTCTGATAATACCGCCGCCACGATTCAAATCTGCCTGTGAATCAGTTCGAATAATACCGCCGCCACGATTTAAATTCGCATAAGAATCAGTACGAATTATACCGCCACCGCGTTGCAAATCAGTAGATAAAGTCACCTTATCATTTTGCAGGGTGTTTTGTGAACCCTCTGATTTAACTGCAGTTGACTGACTGTTTTGCGTTTGAGCATATTGTGTAGCATTTAAGCTATTGGTACCGTTAATTTGCATTTTTCAATTCCTTATAAACTAATTTTTAAAGATACCCCTAAGCATTATTTTTTAATTATTTATACTGCGATATACCTAGGGCCTTTAATTGTCATTTTTCTGACAACTAAACATCAGGTGCACAAATTTAGCAATTAGCGATCCATAAATGCGAATTACTCGCAATATACGAATAAAGGGTTAAGTTTAATTTACTGTTTTATATAACAATAAAATCAAATTGAATAACAACTGCAATTTAAATAGCACCATCTCTATTGAGTAAAGTACAAAAAGTGTTAAACGTAAAAAAGCACAACAGCATAGCTGTTGTGCTTTTAATGGCGATTAAATTTGAAATGGATTTAGGCTACATTGCGACAATCGATACGCAACGAATTTGGCCGTGCAATCAAATAGTCCATAGCAACCTCATCACAATTATCTTTTCTGAGGCACAACTCACAATCTTTCATCACCTTTTCAGGTAATTGAGATTTATGGCTGTCAGCAAAACCTAACTTACTAAAAAAACCAGGCACACGAGTCAGCACGATAATGCGCCCTAGCGCCAACTTACCACCTTTTTCAATTAGGTGATTTACCAACGCTCGTCCCTGCCCTTTCACATTCGATTCAGGGTTAACACCCAACGAACGAATTTCAGCAAGGCCTGTATCGTAAATATATAGTGATGCACAACCTGTCACTTTGCCATTCACTTCTGTAACAGCAAATTCATTGATGCTGTGGATCATATCGCTTTTTGCACGCGGTAAGTTTTCGCCTTCACGCGCCCAATATTGGATCAGCTCAGCAATTGCTTCCACATCGTTTAGCGTGGCATCTCTTACCGTAAATTCAGCGTTTTTTTTTGCGTTGCTAATAGCAAATTGAACTTGCGTTGGCGATGTACCACCAAGCGCTAAACGCGCATCTAAACACGCTTGTAGTTCAAGCACTGGATACACATCTTCTGCGATTACATCACAAACGGCTTTAAACTGCGCTAGTGATAAATCTTCAAGGTTTTTACCCTCTGAAATTGCCACTTGTACCAGTTCACCAACAATGTGATGACCTTCACGGAATGGAATACCTTTGGCAACTAAGTAATCTGCAAGCTCTGTCGCATTAGCATGACCGCCTTGTGCTGCAGCTTTGGTTTTATCCGCATTAACCTTAACACCTTTAATGCAGGCTTCAGCCATATGAATACAAGCAAGCCAAGTTGGCATTGCATCAAAAAGCCCTTCTTTGTCCTCTTGCATATCTTTATTATACGCAAGCGGCAGTGCTTTTAAGGTCATCATCATGGCACTAAAAGCGCCAAATACACGGCCAGTTTTACCGCGAATAAGTTCTAGCGCATCTGGGTTTTTCTTTTGCGGCATCAGACTTGAGCCAGACGTCACACTGTCTGCCAGTTCAATAAAGCCTGCTTCACCCGAATTGTAGAAGATCATATCTTCTGCAAGGCGTGATAAGTGCATCATTGAAATTGACGCACAGCTTAAAAGCTCTACCACAAAATCACGATCCGACACGGCATCAAGGCTATTACGGCTTGCTCTATCAAAACCTAAATTAGCAGCCAGTTGTTCGCGGTCGATGGCATAGGCAGTACCGGCCAGCGCACCGGAACCTAGCGGACATACATTAATGCGGCTAAGCGCACTTTCTAAACGCGCTTCATCGCGCTCTAGCATTTCAAAATATGCCATACACCAATGACTAAACAACACAGGTTGCGCACGTTGTAGATGAGTATATCCAGGTAGCACGGTACCAAATTCTTTTTCCGCAAGGGTGACTAAGG
The DNA here is from genome assembly GCF_002964745.1 of Pseudoalteromonas sp. T1lg24. NCBI lineage: Bacteria > Pseudomonadati > Pseudomonadota > Gammaproteobacteria > Alteromonadales > Pseudoalteromonadaceae > Pseudoalteromonas > Pseudoalteromonas sp. T1lg24. The sequence continues at coordinate 380,330 of NZ_PQCB01000006.1, forward strand.
CATTTTTTAATGACGCTATGGCCGCAAGTAATTGCTTCGCAGTTTTTCGGCTCCACAAGCGAAAATCAGTGGCTACTTGGTCATTTCGGCTACGACCTGTGTGCAGCTTTTTACCAAGATCGCCCACTTTTTCAATTAGCTTTGCCTCTACATACGAGTGAATATCCTCATCCCCAGCCGTTGCAATTGCATTTGGGTTTTGCTGAACTTCATGTAAAAGTTCGTTTAAACCTGCTACTAATTTTTGATGTTCGTCCGCTGTTAACACATCAACTTGTTGTAACGCACCAGCCCAAGCCACAGAACCAATAATATCTTCTTCTGCCATTTGATAATCAAATGGCAGTGAGTCATTAAATTGCTTAAATGCGTGATCTGGTCCCGAAGAAAAACGTCCGCCCCACAGTGCCATAACTCTATCCTCTCACTAATTCTCGGCAAGATTACTTGTTATTCATTGCAGAAATTCTACTGCTTAATGAAAATAGACGAATAAAGCCTTCTGCATGTGATTGGTCATACACATCATCTTCACCAAACGTTGCAAAGTCTTCACTATATAATGAGTTTTCAGATTGCTTTTGAACTGCAGTAACTTGACCTTTATAAAGCTTTAATACCACTTCGCCGGTTGCAAGAGTCGAAAACGCTTCTGCTGCAGCTAAAATTGAATCTTTTAGTGGCGTAAACCAACGACCGTCATAAACAAGGTGCGAGAACTCATTCGCTAAAGTGTCTTTCCATTTACGGCTGGTTTTATCAAGCACTAACTCATCAATCGCTTGAAGTGCCGCCATAATTACAGTGCCTCCAGGTGTTTCATAACAACCACGCGATTTCATACCTACCAAACGGTTTTCAACGATATCAACACGCCCAATACCATGAGGTGCTGCAACTTCGTTTAGCGTAGTAAGCACTTGCAGCGGTGACATTTGCTCACCATTGACCGCAACTACTTCACCATTTTTAACACTAAGCTGAACAAGTTGTGACTCATTTGGCGCTTGCTCTGGCGAATTTGTCCATGTCCATACTTGATCGCTCGGTTGGCACCACGGATCTTCAAGCTCACCACCTTCGTGTGAGATGTGCCACGCGTTTGCATCACGACTGTAAATTTTAGTCGCCGACGCCGAACATGGAATATTGCGCTCAGCAAGGTAATCAAGTAATGATTCACGGCTTGATAAATCCCATTCACGCCAAGGCGCTATTACTTTTAAATCAGGGGCAAGGGCTGCGAAACAACTCTCAAAACGCACTTGGTCATTACCTTTACCGGTACAGCCATGAGAAAGTGCATCAGCGCCTACTTTGCGCGCAACTTCAACTTGTGCTTTAGCAATAATAGGACGCGCCATTGACGTACCTAGTAAGTAAGTACCTTCGTAAATTGCGCCAGTTTTAAGCGTTGGATAAATATAATCGGCAACTAACTCGTCTTTTAAATCAACGATATGACACTCAGATGCGCCCGATGCAATTGCTTTTGCTTCTACGCCTTCTAACTCTTCAGCGCCTTGGCCTACATCGGCAACGAATGCCACTACTTCACAGTTATAGTTTTCTTTTAACCATGGCACGATAGCTGATGTATCAAGACCACCTGAGTATGCTAGTACAACTTTTTTAATAGAACTCATGTTACCGATTCCTTACACAAAATTTGGGTTTAATAAACTTACAAGCAGAGCATTTTGCGCATGCATACGATTTTCAGCTTGTTGTATTATGAATGATTTTTCACCGTCCATTACCTCAGAGGTAATCTCAAATTCACGGTGCGCTGGTTGACAATGAAGCACACTTGATGCGCCTGTCGTATCAAGCAGTTTTTGATTAATTTGGTACGGCATGTACTTTTCTTTTACCAGCTCTAATGGTGTGTTATCGCCCATTGATACCCAAGTATCGGCATAGAGTGCATTCGACCCAACTGCCGCTTCAATGCGGTCACTTACCGAGACCGATGCACCATTTTGTGCTGCGATTGCTTCAGCTTGTTTTACAATTTGTGCATCAGGTGATGCGCCTTTAGGGCATACCGCAACAAAGTCAGTACCCAAGCTTGCTGCTAACAGCATCAGTGAGTGCGTAACATTGTTACCTTCACCTAAATAGGCCAATTTTAGTTGGCTTACGTCGCCGTAAATTTCAGTCAATGTCAAAAAGTCAGCGAGTGCTTGGCATGGGTGATATAAATCACACAAACTATTTACAACCGGCACAGACGAAAATTCGCTAAGCGTAGTTAATGTGCTATGCGCCATTACACGCGCCACAATGCCATCCGCCCACGTGGAAATATTCAAGGCAAAATCTTTTACCGATTCACGTTGCCCCATAGCACCGTTTTGCTGGTCAAGATAAACCGCATGACCACCGAGTTTGTTAATGCCGATATCAAACGACAGGCGAGTACGTAAACTTGGTTTTTCAAATAGCGTAACAACCGATTTCCCTTTAAGAGCATCGGCAAAATCCATTGGGTTATTTTTAATTTGTAATGCTAAGTTAAGTAATTTTAAGTTGGCTTCTTTGTTGAGCTCTAAGCCCGTAATAAATTGTTGAGTCATTGTTTTTCCTATGGCGTAATCTTGGTTCCCACATGCTCACCATTGAGCAGTGCGATTAAGTTATCTGGCTTTTGCCAGCTCGAGATATACACGCCACGTCGTAAATGTTGAGCAGCTTGCAAGCTGGTATTTACTTTTACCTGCATGCCGCCTTTAATGACTCCCTCTTCGATTAATGTGCTGATATCAGCACTTGATAACTGATGTAATGGATTAAGCTTGTGATCTAATACTGCTTCTACATCTGTCATAAAAACAAGTTCCGCATCAAGCAATTGAGCGATACTAGCAGCTGCTTCATCGGCGTTGACGTTGTACCAATTGCCTTCTAAGTCAAAACCAATTGAGCTCACGATCGGAAAACATCCCGCATTTAGCAGCGATTTAAGAATACTGGCATCGTTTTCAATGCAGGTACCGACTTGGCCAAGGGCTTTTAGCTTTTGTTCACTAACAAGACCTGCTTCATAAAGACTTAAACCAACAGGCTTAAAACCATTACTAATTGCCGCGCCCATTAATTGCTTATTTGCACAGCCCGCAAGCGCACCAACAATGTAAGGCATTTGTTCACGCGGACTAATACGCAGGCCAAGGTGCTTTGACGTAACAAAGCCCGCATCGCTTAACCAGCTATCTACTAATGAGCCACCGCCATGAACTAGAATAAATTTGTCTTCAGGCTTTTGATGCAGCACATCAATTAACGCTTTTGCAGCGTCAATATTATTTAATACCGCGCCACCTAGCTTAATTACCCAATTAGCCATGATTCACTCCTTGAAAGCCACTATGAGCAGGCAGTCCTAAAGTTAAATTAATACATTGCAATGCTTGGCCTGACGCGCCTTTAAGTAAATTATCAATCGCAGAAATAACTATGAGTTGTTCACCCTGTAACTGCCAACCAATATCAACAAACGGCGTGTTCTCAACACCTTTAATTGATGGAATAACATCGCCAAGTAAGCGAATTAAAGGCTCATCAGCAAGCACCTGATATGACTCAGCTATTTGCTTTGCAGTCGTGCCTGGTTTTACTTTGACATAGATAGTTTCAAGAATACCGCGCTTAAAATTACCTAAATGCGGTGTGAACAACACCTTGTGGTCAAGGTATTTTTCAATTTCAGGGCCATGTCTATGATTAAACAAACCGTAAGGTTTTAGGCTCACTTCGCAAAAATGCGTTGCCACATTGGCTTTACGCCCAGCGCCAGTAACACCAGAAACCGCATTGATAATCACAGTATCATCAGTAAGTAAGCCAGCTTGTTTTAATGGTTTGAGGGCATTTAGCGCAGCGGTTGGGTAACAACCAGGTACTGCTACTAGCTGTGCACTTTTGATTTGATCTTTTTGCCATTCAACAAGACCATAAACGGCTTGTTCTAATAGCTCAGGGCTAGTGTGTTTAAAGCCATAATAGGTTTCATAGTCATCATTTGATGACAGACGAAAGCCTCCAGATAAATCAAATACTCTTTTGCCCATTGCTAAAAACTGAGGTGCAAGTTCGACACTGACTGAATGTTCAGTGCATAGGCAAATGGCATCGGCATTTTGTTCGATTACTGAAAATGCCTCACTATTTAACGGCGCTAATTCACCTACAACAATGCCATTTAGTTCGGGGTAAAGACTAGCAAGCGATTTACCTTTATCTAGGCTATTTTCAGACACATACATACCCACTAACTTTAGCGAGTTATGTAGAGAGATTAATTTGGCAAGCTCAGCACCTGAGTAACCGCTTGCACCAACGATAACGATATTCATATTTTTTCCAAAAAACTATTAAGGGTATAAAGACAAGTTTTCAAAAAGTGTTATCGTCGTAAAATTGAGTTCTGCATGCTGTTAGTCTCGGTACTAATTATTTCAAAATAATGAATTGAAATGCAGAATAAACCAATGTAAATTTATATTCAACTTTTTTGCATAATTATTTATTAAATATTTTGAGGTAATCATGTCGCAATTACACTTTCTTGATATGTATGGTGCACTTATTGCCGCACCGTCGATTAGCGCAACGGTGCCATCACTCGACATGAGTAACCGCGAAGTCATCAATTTATTGGCAAGTTGGTGTGAGTCACTAGGCTTTGCAGTCGAAATTACGGAACTTGATAATAATCCCGGAAAATACAATTTAGCGGCAAAGCTAGGTACAGGTGAAGGCGGTTTAATGCTGGCAGGACATACAGACACAGTGCCATTTGACGATAGTCGTTGGCAGTTCGACCCGTTCAAATTAAGCGAACAAGACAATAAGTTTTATGGCTTAGGCAGTATCGATATGAAAGGCTTTTTTGCTTTTGTTTTAAATGCATTACAAGAAATAGATAACGATACTGGACTCACTAATCTAAAACAGCCTATTACAATTTTAGCGACCGCAGATGAAGAAACTACAATGGCTGGCGCAATTGAAATCGCCAAACAGAATAAACTAAAGCCAGCTCGTTGTATTATAGGTGAACCTACCGACATGGTGCCTGTTTATACTCATAAAGGACATATGTCGACAGCTATTCGTGTAACAGGTAAAGCAGGTCATAGCTCTGATCCTGATGCGGGTTTAAACGCGATAGAAGTCATGCAGCTTGTGATTAGCCAGCTATTAAAACTAAAAGAAGACATAAAGAATAAATATTCATTATCAGATTTTAAAATACCCTACCCAACTTTAAACCTTGGACACATCCATGGTGGTGACAATGCCAACCGCATTTGTGGATGTTGTGAGCTACATATTGATATGCGCCCAATTCCCGGTATTAGTATTCCAGAACTTCAAGCAATGCTGTTGCAGGCGGTAGCACCGATAAATGACCAATATCCAAACGCGGTGGCGGTACATGATTTGCACGAACCTATTCCCGCGTTTTCAGGCAGCACCGATAGCAGTTTAGTAAAACTTGCTGAAAAACTGTCAGGTGAAAAAGCACAAGCAGTAAACTATTGCACCGAAGCGCCTTTTTTACAACAACTCGGTTGTGAAACAATCGTAATGGGCCCAGGCTCAATACAACAAGCCCATCAACCCGATGAATTTTTAGCGATGGAAAAAATAAAACCAAGCCAAGAGATGATTAAGCAGCTTATTGTCGCATCCTGTTTCTAAAGCCCCTCGCCTTGCTCATGTAGCTTAATAAAGGCGTTAAAGATCAGCTCATCAATATCACAAAATGGTGAGCTGTCGATGACACCCGTTATCAACTCAATAGGGCTATCATGGTGCACTTCAAAATCAACGTCATTCATTTGCGTAATCAAACAATCAAGTAGCTCTTGCGTATTATGTTTGTCCGCATTGCTTACTAGCGCAACAAACCCATTTTCATCGTAATGCGCAATTATATCAGTCGCTCTAAATGTGGTTTTATAAAGTTCAGCTGTCGTATTTAAAATAGTTCTATACTTCTGGCGATCATGACGATAACTAAGCAGCCCTTTCATAAACAAATACACTACCGAAACTTTAAGATTTAACTTTTGGCACACCTTTAAACTAATCGGCGCTAATAACTTAAAACCGGCTTTGTTTGATAACCCTGTTACAGGGTCAGTGGTATTTGGTAATTTATTTACTAATTCAAGTTCTACAAGCACCGCAAGCTCTTTTAACAAGGTAATATCGTCGGTATTAAAACTACGTGGTTTGCTATCAATAATGCACAAGGTACCCAAACGGCATCCATTTTCATGTTCAAGAGGGATCCCCGCATAAAAGCGAATATTTGGTTCGCCCTGTACCAACGGGTTATCTGCAAAACGCTCATCCGCTAAAGTATCTGTTACAACCAATGCTTGCTTACTTAAAATCGCATGACCGCAAAAGGAAATATCACGCGCTGTTTCACTTGCCGTTAAACCAACACAAGACTTAAACCACTGTCGCTCTTTATCAACTAATGATACCAACGCAATAGGCACGTTAAACATTTTAGCGGCAATTTGCGTAACTCTATCAAGCCTTTGCTCTGGAGCTGTATCGAGCACATTTAAGTTTTGCAGGGTTTTAATTCTTGTATTTTCATTGGCTGGTAAATCGGGGGTTAGCATAGTGAACTCTCACATTACATTACACACAGTATAGGCAACATTGAGTTAAATGCGGTGTTCGTGAACAGCTAATTGAAACATTTACTTTTAGCACGCTCGTGCTATTATCACACCAATAATAGCACGAGCGTACTTTTATGAGTAAAGGTCAAGAAACAAAACAGCAGATCCTCGCAACCGCGTTAAAAATTGCTACCCAGTCAAGCTTAGACAACCTCACTATTGGCGGCCTTGCAGTTGCCACAGGCATGTCCAAATCGGGCTTGTTTTCGCATTTTAAATCAAAAGAAACGCTGCAATTGAATGTACTAACATTCGCTAATGAACTTTTTCAAAGCACGGTTATTCAGCCAATCAACCGCGAGCTTGATCCTCTTGGGCAATTACTTTGCTTGTGTGATAACTGGCTAGATTGGTATGAAAACCAAGCAAAGACCTGCATTTTTATCTCCGCGGCAGTGGAATTTGATGACCAACCAGGCGCTATACACGATCAAGTTAAGCAAGATCTTGCAAATTGGCTTGACTATTTAACTCACAAAGTTACGCAAGTGATAAGTGCCGGGCAATTCAAACAAGACGTAAGCGCAGAGCAATTTGTGTTTGAACTCTACGCACTTTATTTGGGCAGCCAAAGCATGTCGTGGCTAGGTGTTGAAGACGCTGAGCATAGCCGCTTTAAAACAGCCCTAAACCAATTAATTGAGCGCCATCGCGCAGAGGAATCTGTATGAGCAGTAAAATCTATTTTTCATCATCGGCAAAAAGAAAGCCGCTTGCCTATTATTTGATTAAAGCGGCATCGACTACCGCGCTTAAAATTGCTCCAAAGTTTGCCTTTAATCAAACAAGAAAATTACTGTTAACACCAGTAAAAAATCGCAAAAGAACAACTTTGTCAGCCCAGTTTACGCAACAAAAACTATCAACCGAGCACGGTGACTTACACCTCACCTCAATCGGTGAAGGTCCAGCTGTTGTTTTTACCCATGGCTGGTCTGGTAGCAGCCGTCAATTTCTACCACTTATGGAGAAAGTAGCAGCAAGTGGTTTTAAAGCGATGGCATTTGATCATTACGGTCATGGTGAAAGCGATGGTAAGTTTGCCAATTTACCGCTTTTTATCAAAGGGCTAAAATCAGTAATGGCAAGCATTGAGCAGCCCAAAGCAATAGTCAGTCATTCTATGGGAACAATTGCAGCGCTTAATGTGAGTAAAGATGTACCACACTTTTTAATTGCGCCTACCTTTGGCTTTTACGATTCTTTTGAAGAACGTATTTTGAATACGGGCATTCACCAACACTTATTTAGTGGCGTGCTAAAAAGTGTTGAAGATGAACACGATATGCGTTTTGGTGAGATTTTGCCTGAATTACACGTTGCAGATCACGTCCACCCCATTCATATTATTCACGACCAAAAAGACCGATTTGCTAAGTTTGAACTAACCAACCAGCAAGCAAGTCAGCACAGCCATATCAACTTAAAAGCTGTTAATAAGCTTGGTCACGGTCGCATTATAAATTCTGAAGAAACTTGGCAGTTTATGAAGCAAAGCTTATTCGCTTAGCGCAATGAGCGTACCTTCAATAGAACGTACATACGCCAAGTTTTTACCTTCCATTTCATGCGGTGCAGAAAGTGGTTCTGCGCCTGCATCTACCGCTTTTGCAAATGCTAAATTAATGTCATCAACCTTTAAGACTAACTCAAAACCAAGTGCCGGTTGTTTTGGTTGTGCGCGAATATAACTCTGCTTAAAGTGAGATTGCGCTAAGGGATGCGCCGCGAAGGCAATACACGCACCTTGGAAGTCCAGCTCGCCGTATTGCCCGTCTTCATCGAGCTGAGCCGTGCTGACGGCAAATGCTTGGAAGTAGAAATCTAACGTTTCTTCAACATTATCAACGTAGATAACTGTTTTTAAGTAATCCATTTATGACATGATGGTTAATTATTCTTATTGTCTAATTATTAGCACATAACTGCTGGTAATTGCAGCTATTTCCATCATCACATACGAAAAAAGCACCTATTCGGTGCTTTTTTCAACAAATCTAAAATTAAGGCTTTTTGCTATACATTTTAGAAATACGTTTGCGCTGTCGCTGCTGCGACAAGGTCATCTTATTAGTGCGACCTGCATACGGGTTATCACCTTCTCTAAATTCAATCTTGATTGGCGTACCCATAACCTTAAGCGCTTTACGATAATAGTTCATCATATAACGCTTGTACGAATCAGGTAAGTCTTTAACTTGGTTACCGTGAATAACGATAATTGGCGGGTTGTATCCCCCTGCGTGCGCGTATTTTAACTTAACACGACGACCACGCACTAACGGTGGCTGGTGATCAGCTTGTGCCATATCCATAATACGGCGTAACATCGCTGTACTGATACGTTTTGTTGCCGATTCATAGGCTTCATCTACTGACTCAAATAAATGACCAACACCAGTACCGTGCAGCGCCGAGATAAAGTGAATACGCGCAAAATCAATAAAACCTAAACGACGATCGAGCTCTGATTTAATGCGATCTTTTACATCCGTATCCAAGCCATCCCACTTGTTTACCGCAATCACTAATGAACGACCCGCGTTAAGCGTATAGCCTAATAAGCTTAAGTCTTGATCACTAATACCTTCACGTGCATCAATTACCAGTAATACAACGTTTGCATCTTCAATCGCTTTCAGTGTTTTAATTACTGAGAACTTTTCTACAACGTCAGATACTTTTTTACGTTTACGCACACCTGCGGTGTCAATCAGTACGTACTCTTTTTCATTGCGTGTCATTGGAATATACACGGAGTCACGAGTGGTACCTGGCATATCGTAAACAATAACGCGCTCTTCACCTAAAATACGGTTTGTAAGAGTCGATTTACCCACATTTGGACGACCAATGATCGCAAGCTTAACCGGTTTATCTGGACGCTCACCATCAACTTCTTCACCTTCGTTTTCATCATCGTAAAGTGAATCAACTAGGTCATCTTCAAACTCTTCCGGATTTGCTTCACGATACGCCTCAGCATATTCCGCAATTACCGGCTGTAGTGCCGTATCAAGTAATGATGTAATACCACGGCCATGAGCTGCAGCGATTTGATATACTTCGCCAAGTGCTAATTGGTAAAACTCAGCACAGTTTGAATCCGCATCAATACCATCAATCTTGTTGGCAACAACAAATACTTTCTTTTGCTGTTTACGTAAGTGATCTGCAATGCCAATATCAGATGCGGTTAAGCCCGCTCTGGCATCTACTAAAAACATTACAATATCGGCCTCTTCAATCGCTAACAGCGATTGCTCAGCCATTTCAGATTCAATGCCCTGCTCAGACCCGTCGATACCGCCAGTATCCACTAAAATGAACTCGTAATCTTCATAACTCGCCTGACCATATTTACGATCGCGTGTCAGACCTGGAAAGTCTGCCACAAGTGCATCACGCGTTCGCGTCAAGCGATTAAACAATGTTGATTTCCCAACATTAGGACGGCCCACAAGGGCAATCACAGGAAGCATATTCAACCTCTTAAATAAACAACAAAAGGCTTCGTCCAGAGCAAGCCGTAACGAAGCCTTTAATTTACCAAGTCACACTTGGCAATAAATATTAATTCGCTAGTGGTAAGTTAACTAAACTCACTTCACCATCACGTGTGATAACAATTAGTTTATCACCCGCTGTAATTGGCTCGACGTAGAAACCTGAACTATCGAATTCACTGCGCGATACAAGATCGCCGGTTTCTTTATCTAACCAGTGTAGGTTACCTTCTTGGTCACCCGTTACTAGATAGTTGCCAAATACTGTTGGACCCGTCAAAAACCAACCATTTAAAGCTGGTTGACTCCAACGTTCAATACCTGAGCTTGCATCTAAAGCATAGATAGAACCTTGGCTATCTACCAAATAGATATTGCGACCATCAACGGTAAAATCGCGGTAGCCACTGTATTCACGCTTCCAAAGCACATTACCTGAACGAATATCAACAGCCACTAAGTTGCCGTTATACGCCAGTGAATAAACAGTTGAGCCCTGTACAACTGGCTGCGTATCTACATCCGCCAAACGTTCAAACTCTGATGCACCTTGTGGAATTGCAACGTCAGCTTGCCACGCTAAAAAGCCGTTTTCTGCGATAACTACTGACAGCTTACCGTTCTCTTCACCAAAGATAACGCCGCCGTTTGCTGATTGCGGAGAGCTAATGCCACGTAATGTAAGTGCTGGCACTTCATGCTCATACACCCAACGCTGTTCACCTTCATCTGGATGCAGTGCAACTAACTTACCTGAACCTAAATTCACATAAATTAAGCCATCGCCTGCAGCAGGTGCTGAAAGTGCTTCGCCTGGCACTTGTTTGCGCCAAGCAAGTTCACCGGTTTCACGATCAAGTGCAATCACTTCACCGCGTTCTGTACCAACAAAAATTTTGCCGTACGCTTCGCTTAAGCCACCCGATAGCTTAGCGCTATCGTCATCTTCCCATGGCCAAAACGCAGGGTTTTTACGTACATCACTGCGCCAAAGTTCTTTGCCGCTGTTAATATCAATTGCTTTGATTTCACCACGACGTGACGCTACAAATACTGTGTCTTTGTAAACCACCGGCGAAAGACGCGAAAAATAATGTTCAACACCAGAACCGACACTAGTTTGCCATACGCTATCAGCTTCAAACTGATTAACGATTTCAGGCAGTGTTAACTCGTCTTCTTCATCATCACTTGATGAACAGCCAGTTAAGCCAAGTGTTAACAGCAACAAGGTTGCTAAGGTAATTTTTTTCATAAATCACCTACAGCGTCTGAGCAACAGCTAGATTATCCAATTTAACTTGAAGAAGCTGATTTTGCGTTTCACCTGCCGCATCAAGTGCTGCTTGGTATGCTAAACGTGCATTGTCTTTATCGTCTTTAGCAAGGTAGATGTCGCCTTTAAGCTCTTCTACTTGTGCTTTGAACGCTTCTGGCAACGTTGTGTTTAGTTTTGCAAGTGCCGCGTCAAAGTTTCCTTCAGCAAGTTCAATACGTGCAATACGTGTTGTAGCAATAGCTTTCAACTCAGCTTTTGGTGCATTTGTTACAATCCACTCTAGCTTTTCTTTTGCTGCACTATAGTCTTTTGCATCAACTGCTTCACGCGCGCTTACAAACGCCGCTAATACTGAATAGCTAGAATCTTTATACTCAGTTAAAAATGCGTCTGACTTTGCAAGTACGTCAGAGTTCTCTTGACCTGCCGTCGAGATTAATTGCGTGTAGGCATCCGACGCTGCTTCAGCGCTATCAATTTGTGATTGGTTATATGCTTTCCAGCCATATAAACCACCTAAACCTAGCACTACACCGGCAATCAGAGATGTGCCATTTTCACGGAAAAATCGTTTTATTGCTTCTGCTTGTTGTTCTTCTGTTGAATAAACTTCCATTCTAACCTCTTATACCAAGCCTGTTAGCAACTCGGCTGCTTGATCTAAATTTAGTGTTTGTTGTTCTTGATGCTCGCGTAAGTGTTTTACAGTCACTTGATTATTTTCAAGTTCACTGTCACCGATAATCAGTGCGTATACAGCATCGCTTTTATCTGCGCGTTTTAATTGTTTCTTGAAGTTACCGCCACCGGCATGCACTGTAATGCGTATTCCTGGCACTTTTTCACGTAACTTCTCGGCAATAACAGGGGCTTGAATGCTTGCTGCATCACCCATTGCCGCAATATAAACATCACTGGTGCGACGAATTTCGCCAACACAGTTAAGCTCTTGCAACATCAGCACTAAACGTTCCATGCCCATTGCAAAACCCACTGCAGGTGTCGCTTTACCGCCTAGTTGTTCAACTAAGCCATCGTAACGACCGCCAGCGCACACTGTACCCTGTGCACCTAAACTTTCAGTAACCCATTCAAATACAGTGCGGTTGTAGTAATCTAAACCACGTACCAGTTTTTCATTAACCTGATATTCGATGCCAGCAGCATCTAAACGTTCACATAAATTTGCAAAATGCTGTTGTGACTCTGGGTCTAAGTGTTCAGATAGCTTTGGTGCATCAACTAAAACTGCTTGCACGTCTGGGTTTTTACTGTCGAGTAACGTAATGGATTTGAGTGCATACGACGTTTTGAATCTTCGTCTAATGCATCAATATTTTGCTCAAGGTAAGCAACAAGTGCATCACGATATTGCGCGCGCGCTTCATTTGAGCCAAGTGAGTTAAGCTCTAATCGAACGTAGTCACTAATACCAAATGCCTTCCATAAACGTGCAGTCAAAATAATTACTTCTGCATCGATGTCCGCAGTTTCAAAGCCAAAAACTTCTAAGCCAAACTGATGAAACTGACGGTAGCGACCTTTTTGAGGTCTTTCGTGGCGGAACATTGGGCCCATATACCAAAGGCGCTGTTCTTGATTATACAGTAAACCATTTTGGTTACCTGCACGCACACATACCGCAGTACCTTCAGGGCGTAATGTTAGGCTGTCACCATTGCGATCTTCAAAGGTGTACATTTCCTTTTCAACGATATCGGTAACTTCGCCAATTGAGCGTTTAAACAAATCAGTTGATTCAACAATTGGAAAACGAATTTCCTGATAACCATACGATGCAACTGTTTCGCGTAAAATGCTTTCAACTTTTTGCCATACCTGAGTATCACCCGGTACACAATCATTCATGCCGCGAACTGCTTGGATTTGTTTTGTCACGCTGCTTTTACCCTATTGCTAATTAAATGCATGGGGCGAATATCGCCCCAGAAAAAAGAAGATTGTCAATTATACTCAACGAGACTACTTACTCAACTAACTTAACGTCTATTTGTTGTTCAGTGTCTTTTTTTGCGATGTAATCGCGAATTTGCGTTTCTAGTTGGTCAACAATTTGAGTATTATCAATACGCGTTTTTTGACGCTCACCATTGATGTACAAACCAGAGCGCTTATTAGCGCCCGCTAAACCTAAATCGCTCACCAGTGCTTCGCCCGGACCATTTACCACACAGCCAATAACCGAAACTGTCACAGGTTCAATAACGTCTTCTAAACGCTCTTCGAGCTGATTCATCGTGCTTACTACATCAAATTCTTGACGTGAACAGCTTGGGCAGGCAATAAAATTAATGCCGCGAGAGCGAATACGCAAAGATTTTAAGATATCAAAACCCACTTTGATTTCTTGTACTGGGTCGGCTGCAAGTGAGACTCGTAACGTATCACCAATGCCCTCGGCTAGTAACATGCCTAGTCCAACCGCAGATTTAACTGAGCCTGCTCTAAAACCACCGGCCTCGGTAATCCCCAAATGCAGCGGCTGTTCAATTTCTTTCGCAAGCAATCGATACGCACCAACCGCCAAAAATACATCTGACGCTTTTACGGATACTTTAAAGTTTTCAAAGTTTAAGCGTTTTAGAATATTGACATGGCGCATCGCTGATTCAAGCAATGCTTCAGGTGTTGGCTCACCGTATTTTTCTTGGATATCGCGCTCTAACGACCCACCATTCACGCCAATGCGAATAGGAATGTTCTTTTCGCGTGCAGCATCAACAACCGCTTGAATACGCTCTTCACTGCCGATATTACCTGGGTTAATACGCAAACAATCGGCACCATATTCAGCAACTTTTAGCGCAATACGGTAATCGAAGTGAATGTCCGCAACCAGCGGAATATCAACTTGCTGTTTAATTTCTTTAAATGCTTCAGCCGCGTCCATTGTTGGCACAGAAACACGTACAATATCCGCGCCTGCAGCTTGAATTGCATTGATTTGCGCAACCGTAGCCGCGACATCGGTAGTTTCGGTATTGGTCATTGACTGCACGGCAATCGGTGCGCCATCGCCAATTGGCACATTACCTACATAAATGCGTTTTGATTTGCGGCGTTTTATCGGAGATTCTGAAAACATACTTATTACTCACTCAACGGCAGGCTAAATTTGGCGAGTCGATTAGTAGGGAAATGTGACATATCAACTAACTCACCATTAAACTCAACATCAACAATATAGTGCTTGCCCAGCACCACATTAAATGGCGCTTTACCATCTAATGTCATGACATAGCCTTTTTTCTTAACACCAAATGCGACACGCTCGCCATCGGCATCAAAAATCTCGACCCAGCTATCATCTTTAAACGTCATGACAATAGTACTGACGTTTTTCTTAGTATCTCTTTTCTTTTCAACCACCGCCGGTTTAGTTACTTCTGGCTGCTCAACTGACGTTATTTCAGGTTCTTGACTGCTTATTTGCTGAGGTTCGTCATTGCTTAACTGAGACACTTCAGCAAGATTTATTTGGTTTACAGCTTTACGCTCAGTTACAACCGGTACAGTACTGTTTTCTTGACTTGGCGTTTCAACTACCGTCTTACTTGTCTCAGCTTCCGTTGGTGCTGGTTCGCGATTTTGCCACCAGATAAACAACGATGAACCAAGAATAAGTGCAATAATTGCGTAACTAAAAAGCATTAATCGGTTATCTTTTGCTTCGCGTTCCGTACGTCTTGAAAAGCTTTGCATTCGCTTTTCGGTTTCTTCCCTTTGGTGTCTAAACTGCGACATTAATTGCGCTTCGTTTAGGTTAAATTCGCGACAGTAACTGCGAATGTGGCCTTTTACAAAAGTGACAGGCCCTAACTGGCTGTAATCGTCACATTCAATGGCTGAAATTTGTTTTGCTGTTAATTTTAACTTATGTGCCATTTCATCAATTGAAACAGCGTGTTGCTCGCGAGCAGTTGCTAACTGCTCACCTAAACCTGTTGTTGGTTCTTGAGCTAATACTTCTTCGGTCATAGTGCGTAAGTTTTAGGATTTACTAACAAGATTTTTTTACCTGGGCTTAATGTTGCCGACTCTTGAATCTCGTTCCACTCAGCAAGCGACTTCATGCGTAAATTGTACTTCACAGAAATACTAAATAAGGTATCGCCATCTTTAACCAAGTGGTAAATATTCGGATTATTAAGATAAATTTTTGTGCCAGCAAAAACCGGATCATTTTCGGTTAAGCCATTCCATTCAAGTAACTTCGCTAATTTAACATTGTATTTAACCGATACCGAGAACAGATTCTCACCGCCTTTCATAATGTGATACGGCGTTTCAACCAGCTTAAGTGGAATACGTTGTGTAACCGGCGCTTGCTGCTGTGCTTTGGCTTGCGCTACAACCACTTCATTTTTTGCAACTTGTGTAGTTGGCTTAGCAACTTCCACTTTTACTTGTGGTTCAATCTCGGCTTTGCTTGGTGTTACTTCCGCTTGCTCTGGTTGTGCTTTACGTTTAACCACTTTTACTTTTGGCTTAGCAACAACCGATTTACCATCTGGGTTAAGCTCTTTTTTAAGCTTGCTTAACTCATTTTTGCGGTATTTTTCACGTAGACGCTCAAATTCACTGTCAGATGTTTTCTTAAGTTTGATCTGTTGCGCTTCAATTGAATTACTGTAGGTTTGCTGTAGCGTTAATGCCAATGTGTTGGCTTTTTCGATATGCCCCATACGGTTTTCAATTAAGTACGACAACATTAACGAACGTGAAGAAATACGGCCTGATTTTTCATAACGATTCATAAATGTTTGTGCGCGATGTAAATCGCTTTTGGCATAATAAATCGCAGATAAGTTAACCAGTGACGAACCGCGTGATGGACTGTGCTTTACTGAAGCTTCAAGGTATTCTTCCGCCTCATCAAACTCGTTATTCTCAATCGCACATAACGCTAAGTTTTCATAACTTTGCGAAACGCGCAGATAGCTTGGAATTTCGATTGCACGCAAAATGTATTCTGACGCTTCATCGTACTCACCTAAACCACATAAAAATACACCATAGTTATTTAGTGTATTTGGATCGTCTGGCGCAATATCAATTGCGCGTAAGTAAGATTCTTTAGCAAGTTCATTTTCACCCACTTGCTGATAATAATACGCAGTGGTGTAATGAACTTCAGGTAATTTAGGCGCAAATTTAGCGGCGCGCTCTAAGTTATATTTTGCTTGTGTGCTATCGCCAGAAGCTAAGTATTTTAATGCTAATGAAATGCGTGTTCTTGCCGCTTCATCGTTATCAATTCGATTTTCGACAACTGGCTTATCACTACCAACATAAACACTTTCGGTTACACATCCTGTTGTTGCTAATAGCGCAACACCTACTAATATTGAACGACGCATAGTTATACTCATTTTCTGACAATTATCTCAATTCTACCCGAATTAGCTTCGGGATCATCTTATTTTTTCTAGATCCTTTACGGGTTTACCGTATTGACACTAATTTTGTTATCGTCGAGTTGCTTTTTCTTCATTACACGCTTAGTACGATCAACAACATCACCCACTAACTGACCACATGCTGCATCGATATCATCACCACGTGTACGACGTACAATACAAGTTAAACCAGCGGCTTGTAACACTTTAGAGAAACGGTCAATACGACTGTTACTTGAACGGCCGTATTCATTGCCCGGGAATGGGTTAAATGGAATCAAGTTAATTTTTGATGGCGTGCCTTTTAACACTTTAACTAGCTCATGTGCATGATCTGTGCTGTCATTCACACCTTGTAGCATAACGTACTCAATAGTGATGTCTTTGTTTGCTTTAGAGCCGTCAATATAGCGACGACACGCAGCTAAGAACTCTTCAATTGGGTACTTCTTGTTGATTGGTACAAGTACGTCACGCAATTCGTTATTCGGCGCGTGAAGTGAAATAGCTAATGCAACGTCGATTTTTTCTTTTAAGATATCCAGTGCAGGTACAACGCCTGAGGTACTTAAAGTAACACGACGCTTAGATAAACCAAATGCCCAATCATCCATCATCAGTTCCATTGCTGGAACAACATTGTTGAGGTTAAGCAATGGCTCACCCATGCCCATCATTACCACGTTGGTAACTGGTCGCTTAGTTGAATCGCCATGTAAACCAATATCTTTCGCGACACGCCAAACTTGGCCAATGATTTCAGATACTTTTAGATTACGGTTAAAGCCCTGTTGCGCTGTTGAACAGAAAGTACACTCAAGTGCACAACCAACCTGTGATGAAACACATAATGTTGCACGGTCTTTTTCAGGGATCCATACTGTTTCAACTTCTTGACCACCTTCAAGCACTAATGCGTACTTAATAGTGCCATCTGAAGCCACTTGCTTAACTGAAATTTCAGGCGCTTTAATTTCGCATTCTGCGTGTAGTTTGGCTTTTAGCTTTTTGTTGATATTCGACATTTCATCAAAGTTATCAATGCCGAAATGGTACATCCATTTCATTACCTGATCGCCACGGAACGGCTTTTCACCCCATGAAACAAATAACTCTCGCATTCCTTCACGGGTTAAATCTAATAAATTAATTTTCTTTTCCGCAGCACTCATAACTCAGACCCTAGTACGTAATACAACTTTATATTAGCTGATATATCAACTTTGCTTTACTTTTACATTTGTACAGCCGGCGCATTAAGCCAAGTACCGTAAATTTAAAGCAAAGTTGACACTGTGACTAAAACAGACTGTTTTAGTTCAAAATGACAAGAAAAGGGCTAAAGAGCCCTTTTCTACTGCATTAACCTAAGTCAATGCATGTTTGTCTACGTCGTTAAAATTAACGAGTACGTGGACAGATTTCTTCGTCAGAGAAGAAGTATGCGATTTCGCGAGCAGCTGATTCTACAGCGTCTGAACCGTGTACTGCGTTCTCGTCGATGCTGTCTGCGTAGTCAGCACGTAAAGTACCAGCTAGTGCTTCAGCAGGGTTAGTAGCACCCATGATTTCACGGTTTTTAAGTACTGCGTTCTCACCTTCAAGAACAGTAACCATTACTGGACCAGATGTCATGAACTCAACTAAAGCACCGAAGAAAGGACGCTCGCTGTGCTCAGCGTAGAAACCTTCAGCTTTTTCTTTTGAAAGGTGAACCATTTTAGCTGCAACGATTTTAAGACCAGCAGTTTCGAAACGGTTGTAGATAGCACCGATGTGGTTTTTAGCAACTGCATCAGGTTTTACGATAGAAAAAGTACGCTCTAAAGCCATCTTTTATGCTCCATAAATAATTAATGATTTTAACGGCCGCGAATTATACGCATATTTGTGTGAAAATCCTATTAAAACCGAAAATAATCTGATTACTTTTCCAACAAAGTAAGAAAAATATACAAACATAATCACCTCAACGCTCATTCAATACAGCGAAACAAAACACCTAGGCTAATTTGATCTATATCAAAATTCTCAATTTGTCTGTGCGTTACAATTGCCCGCTTTTTTAATCATGCAACTGGTCAGCACCCAGTTCGATGTATGAGGACACGTCAATGAACACACCTTTTGTACCTGAATTACTGTCGCCTGCAGGTAGCTTAAAGAACATGCGTTATGCCTTTGCCTATGGCTCTGATGCGGTATATGCCGGTCAACCTCGCTATAGTTTACGCGTGCGTAATAATGAATTTGACCTTGATAACTTAGCGCTCGGGATCAATGAAGCACACGATTTAGGTAAAAAGCTTTACGTGGTATCAAATATTGCGCCGCATAATGCCAAAGTTAATACCTATTTGCGCGATATTGAACCAGTTATTGAAATGGGCCCCGATGCATTAATCATGTCAGATCCTGGGTTAATTATGCTGGTACGCGAAAAATGGCCAGATATGCCAATTCACCTTTCTGTTCAAGCTAATGCTGTAAACTTTGCAACGGTAAAATTTTGGGCCCAACAAGGGGTTGAGCGCGTTATTTTATCGCGTGAGTTATCACTTGAAGAAATTGGCCAAATTCGTGAGTTATGCCCTGAAACCGAGTTAGAAGTATTTGTTCACGGTGCATTATGTATGGCGTACTCAGGTCGTTGTTTGCTGTCTGGTTATATTAATAAGCGCGATCCAAATCAAGGTACCTGTACCAATGCATGTCGTTGGGAATACGATGTAAAACCGGGTAAAGAAACCGAAACCGGTGATGTTGTGCATAAAATTGATCCGAGCTCAGTGATCCCAACGCTAGGCCAAGGCGCTCCAACAAGTGAAGTGTTTATGTTGGAAGAACAAGGCCGCCCTGGCGAATACATGCCTGCGTTTGAAGATGAACATGGCACTTACATTATGAACTCGAAAGATTTACGTGCAGTGCAATACGTAGATCAGCTAACCAAAATGGGTGTTCACAGCTTAAAAATTGAAGGTCGTACTAAGTCGTTTTATTACGTTGCGCGTACCGCACAAGTTTACCGTAAAGCTATTGACGATGCTGTTGCCGGCAAGCCATTTGATCCTAACCTAATGCGCACCTTAGAAAACCTTGCGCACCGTGGTTACACCGAGGGCTTTTTAAAGCGCCATGTGCACCAAGAATACCAAAACTATGAATATGGGCACTCAGTGTCAGACAAGCAGCAATTTGTTGGTGAAGTTTTAGGTCGTCATAACAACGGTTTGGTTGAAATTGATGTTAAGAACAAGTTCTGTACTGGCCATTCAATGGAACTTATGACGCCACAAGGCAATATTCAGTTTACCTTAGATCATATGGAAAATAAGAAAGGTGAACGCATTGATGATGCTAAAGGTTCTGGCCATATTGTAAAAATTCCATTACCGGAAGATATTGAACTTGATAAAGCGATTCTATTAAGAAATTTAGATTCAGACCAAGATACGCGTAACCCTTTTAAAAAGGCCTAGTATCATGGCATTGATGATAAATTCGAAGTGTATCAATTGTGATATGTGCGACCCTGAATGCCCTAATCAGGCAATTTACATGGGTGATAAAATTTATCAAATTGATCCTGAAAAATGCACCGAGTGTGTTGGACATTACGACCAACCGACGTGTGTCAGCGTTTGTCCAATTGACTGTATTAAAAAAGACCCACAGCATGTTGAATCTCTAGATGAGTTAGCAGAGAAGTTTATTCGCCTAACATCAAACTAGTGGCAATTACAGATACTTTAGAAAGAAAAAACCGAGCATATTTGCTCGGTTTTTTATTATTTTAATGTGCTAATTAGAGTCAACTGGCTCTAACTGCAGCTTACTGGCAATTAATACCGCTTGCGTGCGGTTGTAAACACCCAGTTTTCTAAATATTGCTGTGATATGTGCTTTCACTGTAGCTTCTGAAATATTCAGTTCGTATGCAATTTGCTTGTTTAACAAGCCTTCGTGTAAATAGCTTAACACTTTGTATTGTTGCGGTGTGAGTGATGCAATTTGCTGCGCAAGCTCTGCGTCTTGTTCAATCACTTCTTCAACTTTATCAGCCATTGATTCTGGCAACCAGGTTTCACCATCTAGAATCTCTTCGATTGCAGCGGCAATTTGTGCTGAAGATGATGATTTTGGAATAAAACCAAGGGCACCATAACTCATTACTTTTGAAACGATTTGAATGTCTTCGGTGCCAGAAACAACGGCAATCGGTAAATCGGGGTAATCTTCACGAATACGAATTAGACCATATAAATCGCCGCTACCGGGCATGTGTAGGTCTAGTAATAATAAATCGAGCTCTTGTTGTTGTTCTAGTACTTGCAGCGTTGTATCAAAGCTCTCCGATTCAAATATCTCTAAATCATCGAAACTGCCATTTAAAGCCCCTTTAAGTGCTTCGCGAAACAAAGGGTGATCATCCGCTATCAAAAACTTGCTCATATATGACTCCTAATAAAAAGGCTGTTATCCCTGATAACAGCCTTAATGTTACTGTGAGTTTAATTGATTCACAAACCTTTTAGCGGTTTAGGCGGTTTTCAATTAGCTCCTCTACAACACTTGGATCGGCAAGTGTTGATGTATCACCTAGCTGTTGGTATTCATTTGCAGCGATCTTACGTAAAATACGGCGCATAATCTTACCTGAGCGTGTTTTTGGTAAACCAGGTGACCATTGGATCATATCTGGTGTTGCTATTGGACTAAGCTCTTTACGAACCCAATTGCGTACTTCTTTGGTTAATTCGTCGCTTACCGCTACGCCATCATTCGGTGTAATGTAAACGTAAATACCTTGGCCTTTAATATCGTGTGGGAAACCAACAACCGCCGCTTCAGCAACCGCTTCGTGCGCTACTAACGCGCTTTCAATCTCAGCGGTACCTAAACGGTGACCTGAAACATTCAGTACATCATCTACGCGGCCTGTGATCCAGTAATAATCATCTTCATCACGACGACAACCATCACCTGTAAAGTAAACGCCTGGGTACGCTGAGAAATAAGTTTGTTCAAAGCGCTCATGGTCACCGTAAACAGTACGTGCTTGTGACGGCCAGCTATCAAGAATAACTAGATTACCTTCTGTTGCACCTTGTAACGTTTCACCCTCGGCATCAAAAAGCGCAGGTAAAATACCAAAGAATGGACGTGATGCTGAGCCTGGTTTTAAATCTGTTGCGCCTGGTAGTGGTGTAATCATCATACCGCCAGTTTCAGTTTGCCACCATGTATCAACGATTGGACAGCTGCTGTTACCGATATTTTCATAATACCAAGCCCATGCTTCTGGGTTAATTGGCTCACCTACTGAACCTAAAATACGCAGTGATTCACGCGTAGAAGAAGCTGTTGGTTCATCGCCTTTCGCCATTAACGCGCGAATAGCTGTTGGTGCAGTATATAGAATGGTAACGTTATGCTTATCAACCACTTCACCCATACGACCTGATGACGGATAAGTTGGTACACCTTCAAATACAACCTGAGTACAACCATTCGCTAGTGGCCCATAGGCAATGTAACTATGACCCGTGATCCAGCCCACATCTGCGCTACACCAGAAAACGTCATCTTCTTGTAAATCGAAAACATATTGATGCGTAAGCGAAGTATAAACTAAGTAACCTGCCGTGCTATGCACAACGCCTTTAGGTTGACCTGTTGAACCTGAGGTATAAAGGATAAATAACGGGTCTTCGGCATCCATTACTTCTGGTTCGCAGTTTGTTGCTTGGTCAGCAACTAAATCATGCCACCAAACGTCTACATCATTCCATGCAACATCGCCACCTGTAAGCTGGTGCACAACAACGTGTTCAACACTTGTAACGCCAGCTTGCGTTAATGCTTCATCAACGTTTGCTTTTAATGGAACGGCATTACCACCGCGACGACCTTGGTCAGATGTGATCACCACTTTCGCACCAGAATCTTGAATACGGTCTGCAATTGCTGAAGGAGAAAAACCACCAAACACAACAGAATGCACTGCACCAATACGAGCACACGCTTGCATTGCATAAATTGCTTGTGGCGTCATAGGCATATAAATCGCAACGCGGTCGCCCTTTTGCACGCCTAGCTTACGTAAACCATTCGCTAGCTTACACACTTCATCATGAAGTTGCTGATAAGTAATGTTTTCTGAATGTTCAGGGTTGTCACCTTCCCAGATAAGCGCAACTTTATCGGCTTTATCTTTTAAGTGACGGTCAATACAGTTATAAGACACATTCAGTTGACCATCTTCATACCAACGGATATCAACATGGCCTTTATCAAATGAGGTGTTTTTAACTTTGGTATACGGCTTAATCCAGTCTAGTCGCTTACCTTGCTCACCCCAAAATGCTTCTGGGTCGTCAATCGACCATTGATATAGTTCGTTATATTTTGCTTCGTCAATTAACGCTGCTTCTTTAACAGACGCTGGTACTGGGTAAATTTCTTGTGACATGAGTGCCCCTTTCTTAACTTTGTTGCTAGTCGCCTAAATGCAACCTAGACCAATACCCTCAAGCATTACTCAGCTAGGTGGTATAAAGAATTAGACCTTAGTAGCATCTTAATTTAAATATAGAGAGTACTTAATCAAGATCATCTTTTTAACAACTTCAATTATTACTGCTATCTCAATTACTTTTATTATTCATAATATTAAATTTTTATTTTGCGATTTACCGCTATCTACGACTATATTTTTTAACGAATTATTCACAAATACAACTAGTTCCATAGGTTTTAATGGAATAAACACACTGCTTAAGCCCGTTTAGCTATACCTTAGTCGTATAGACCAATAGGTAATTGAGCAAAATCTGAACATAGCCAACAGTGAAGATGTTAACTTAATCGGGATACAGTTATGAAAAACAATAAACTAACAACAACAGCGCTCAGCGTTTTAGCAGTATTGTTCGGTACTTCAGCCCAAGCGGGTGTATTAGAGTCTACAGATGTAAAATATGGTGGTTATGTAAAGCTTGATGCAATGTGGAGTGATTGGTCTGCTGGTACGGTAGGTGGCACGAGCATTGGTCGTGATTTTTATGTACCAAGCACCACTCCGGTGGGCGGTGACGCAGATACAGATCCTGTATTTGATATGCATGCACGTCAATCACGTTTTAACTTGGCAACATCAACTAAATTAGACAACGGCGAATCAATTAACACCAAAATTGAGCTCGATTTTATTGCATCGCCAGGTGGTAATGAGCGTGTTTCAAATTCTTATGCGCCACGTATTCGTCAAGCATTTGTAACGTACAATGGCTTCTTATTTGGTCAAGCGTGGTCAAATTTCCAAAACGTTAGCGCATTACCAGAAACACTTGATTTCGTCGGCCCTGCTGAAGGTACTGTGTTCGTGCGTCAAGCAATGATTAAGTACACTTCAGGCGGCTTTTCTGTATCGGCAGAAAACCCTGAAAGTACGATTACCACAGCGGGTGGTGTGCGCAACGAAACCGACGACTCTAGCCTACCAGATATCACAGCTCGTTATACCTTTAAAGGCGATTGGGGTCACTTCACTGTTGCGGGTCTTGCAAGACAACTTACTTATAAAGCAGGCGGTGCAGACGCATCAACATCATCATTTGGTGTGAGCGCGTCAGGTCGCGTTAACTTTGGTAAAAATAATTTAAAGTACATGGTCACAGCAGGTAGTGGCTTAGGGCGTTACGTTGGTTTAAACGTCGCACATGGTGCAGTGCTTGATGGCAATGATTTAGATGCAATTGACTCAGTTTCGGGCTTTGTTGGTTATCAACACCACTGGAATGAAAAGTTACGTTCAACTTTCCTCGCGTCATATTTTAGTGCTGATAATAACCAAAACTTGTTAAATATCACTGGTGACCCAACAAAAACATCAATGAGTTACAGTGCAAACTTGCTTTATTCTCCTGAGAAAAAACTTACTTTTGGTGTTGAATACAAAGTAGGCGAGCGCGAAACCGAAAGTGGTGTTGATGGCGATATCAACCGCTTACAGCTTTCAGCTAAGTATGCTTTCTAAAGCCTACTTGCGAACTTTATAACTTAGATTGCTTCCTAAGTTGTTGTCAGTAATAAGCGACCAATTGGTCGCTTATTTTTTTGCTAATTAACAGTCATTTCCTGCCTGAGAAAAACAACACAGTATTTTTCAATACACTTAATTCAGTGTTTGCTTAGCTAAAAAAACCACCTAATAAGTAAAGTTGATGCTACCTTTGACCTTCACCAAAAAAGTAAATTAGCGAAAAGTTATATGCTGTGTCGTTGTTACTGTATTTACTATTAAAGAAACGTTTAGCGTCTAACTGAAGAGCAAAATTGTTGTTAATTTGGTAATGCATACCTAGGCCTGCATTTAACGCAAATGTACTGTCACCATCATCTTCATTATTCTTTGCATATAACATTTCACCAGCACCTGCGCTAACAAACGGGCGAAAGCTACTATCGCTGTTAAAGTAATAGTTTGCACCCACATTAAATTGTTCAAATGTTTGGTCACCTGAACCAATTTCTCGCGGTAGTTGACCTTTTAAATAATCAAGCTTCATAGAGAATCGCGGTGAAAAATACAGACCTAAATTCCAGCCATTGGCAACATCTTGCTCTAAACCCCAATGCTCACCAGGATTTAAACTGCCGTAATTTAGACCAAGGCCTATTACGCCGATATCAACTGGATCTTTTTTACTAATATAGTTTTTTTGATAAGTAGGTGCTTGCTGTGCTTTACCTGAACCAAGTTGATAGTGCACATTAAGTTGCACTTGGTCTTCATACTCACCCGTTGGTAGTTGCATCTTCGCAAAGTTAATGCCACCGGTACCCGCTTTAACCACTTCCATATCAAACAGGTTGTTAATGCCCTTACCCGCAGCATCAATTGGATCAAGTAAAAATAGCGACACATCACCTAAGGTTTTTGAGCCCCACACTTCTCCGCCGGTGCTACGAATTTCCATTTCTGTTTGGTATGCCCATTCGCCGTAAGCCCAACCTAATACCGGTGTAATCACTAAATCTTGCATTGACGGTATTTCAGCAAACCCTTCAATACCGTATTCCCAATAAAATGTGCTCATAGTGAATGCGTATAAAAACGAATCCCACTGGCGATAGCCTGACTTACGTGCAACTTGGTAATAAACACCACCAAAATACGGGTGGCCAATCCAGTTGAGCCACCAAACGTCGCGATCCCATGTAGGACCTTCTTTTACATTGTCAGTCCACTTAGAAAATACGCCGTTTTCCTTATCCCATTTCGAGATATCTTCTGGCAACATTAAAATCAAACCAGCAACACCAAAACCATATGCCATTACCGATTGGGTTTGCGACCATAAACGTTCGCGATCTTGGCCGTGATTATCTGAGAATAAGTTTATTTGATAAGGTGACTGATAAAAGTCATCGGGAATATCTTTTAGATTCCAATCGCTATTACTCGGTAAATTGTAGGTTTTAACTTCAACCGACGTAATGTCATCTTTAAGCTGGGTATTTAACTGTTTTTGCTCTTCCTAGTTAGCAAAAAGAGGTTGAGTCATCACTGATGAAAACAGTGCTAACTTAATCATACGATTGAGCATTTTCATAGACTGTGTGTGCGTCCGTTCTTGGGTAAGCTGCAAAAAGGCGGCTATTTTAGCTGCTTTTGTAATTTAAGACACTTAATGTTAGCAAAAAATTGTAAACATCAATGCAAAAAGGCCACATTAGTGGCCTTTTTCGTCGTTTAGCTTATTTTATAGTTCAGCGTCATCCGCAGCTAAACTTTGCGTTTCACCTTCTTCAGGTTTAATTGTCGCTTGTAGCAATAACATTTCACGTAGTTTCTGCTCAATTTCATTGGCAATTTCCACATTCTCTTTTAAGAACTTAATAGAGTTTGCTTTACCTTGACCAATTTTGCTGCCTTTGTAGCTAAACCATGCACCCGCTTTATCAACTAGATTATGCTTAACACCTAAGTCAATTAGCTCGCCTTCTTTCGAGATACCTTGGCCATACATGATAATGAATTCAGCTTGTTTAAACGGCGGTGCAACTTTGTTCTTAACAATCTTAACGCGTGTTTCATTACCAACTATTTCATCGCCTTCTTTCACCGAACCCGTACGACGAATATCAATACGTACTGATGAATAGAATTTAAGTGCGTTACCACCCGTTGTAGTTTCTGGGTTACCAAACATAACACCAATTTTCATACGGATTTGGTTAATGAAAATACACAGTGTATTTGAGCGTTTGATATTCGCAGTTAATTTACGTAATGCTTGCGACATTAGACGAGCTTGAAGACCAACGTGAGTATCACCCATATCACCTTCAATTTCCGCCTTCGGTGTTAGTGCAGCTACAGAGTCAACAATCACTACATCAACAGCACCTGAGCGTACTAGCATATCGCAGATTTCTAACGCTTGCTCACCAGTATCTGGCTGAGAAACTAATAACTCGTCAACATTTACACCTAGCTTTTCAGCATAAACTGGGTCTAGTGCGTGTTCAGCATCAACGAAAGCACATGTTTTGCCTTCTTTTTGCGCTGCCGCAATTACCTGTAGTGTTAATGTTGTTTTACCTGAAGATTCTGGACCATAAATCTCAACGATACGACCTGTTGGTAAACCACCTATACCAAGTGCAATATCAATACCCAGTGAACCTGTTGAAATAGCTTCAACATCTAGCGCTTGGCTATCGCCTAATTTCATAATTGAGCCTTTACCAAATTGGCGTTCAATTTGTGATAGCGCAGCTGTTAGGGCTTTTTGTTTATTATCGTCCATTTGACTCTCCGAATCTGTGTTATGCAGCAAAGTATACTGTATAGATTACCAGTATCAAGTGTTTTTTATTAATTAATTAGCTCAATTGCTTTTTTCAATGAATATTCAATAACTTGCAATCTAACCTCGCTACGATTGCCTGTGAACAAACAGTGTTCAACTGATAGTTTATCCAGTACTTTTACCGCAATCCATACAGTACCAACTGGTTTATCTTTTGTACCACCTCCAGGGCCTGCAATGCCAGAAACAGCAATAGCAACGTCAGCGTTAGTTACATTTATTGCCCCATCTGCCATCTGCTCGATAGTTTCTTTACTTACTGCACCAAATTGTTCAAGTATTTCTTGCTTAACCCCAAGTAACTCATGCTTAGCATCATTACTGTAAGTGACAAAACAACGATCAATATAAGCTGAACTTCCCGCAGTATCGGTTAACGCATAACTAATGCCACCACCAGTACACGATTCAGCAGTAGTGATCCAAAGCTTTTTATTCGTTAAACTAGCACCTAACTTTGCCGCTAGCTCAGAAATATGAGCGGGTAATATCATTTTTACACCTTTTACATAACAACTATTAGTCAATTATGCCGTTAGATTTATATTCAGACCATACTATCAGCCAACAAACGCCAATGATGCAGCAATACTTAAAAATTAAGGCTGAACATCGGGATATATTAGTCTTCTATCGCATGGGTGACTTTTACGAACTGTTTTTTGATGATGCCAAACGTGCCGCAGAATTACTCGATATTTCGCAAACTCATCGCGGCAAAGCCGGAGGCGACCCTATTCCAATGGCGGGGGTGCCTTATCATGCAGTTGAAAACTACCTAGCGCGCCTAGTGCAAATGGGCGAATCTGTTGCCATATGTGAGCAAGTTGGCGATCCTGCCACCAGCAAAGGACCTGTAGAGCGCAAAGTAGTACGCATTATTACGCCGGGCACCATTTCTGATGAAGCCTTGTTAAAAGAGCGTCAAGACAACTTGTTATGTGCGGTATCACATAACGATAAAGGTGCATACGGCATTGCTTATTTGGATATCAACTCAGGTCGTTTTCGCATTTTACAAGTCGAAACCGACGAAGCGCTCAATTCAAGCTTGCAACGCATTTCACCCGCTGAACTACTCTACCCTGAAACCTTTGAAAATTTAGCGCTGATTGAACAGTGTAACGGCCTGCGTCGTCGCCCTATTTGGGAGTTCGATTTAGACAGCGCCAAAACAGCGCTTAACAAGCAGTTTGGTACCAAAGATCTTGTTGGTTTTGGCGTTGAAAACGCACATTTAGCATTACAAGCTGCAGGCTGTTTAATGCAATATGTGAAAGACACTCAGCGCACTGCACTGCCGCACCTTAATGCGATTGGTCTTGAGCAAAATGAGCAAAATGTCATTCTGGATGCCGCAACCCGTAAAAATTTAGAACTGACCGTCAATTTATCGGGCGGGTTTGACAATACCTTGGCGCAAGTACTTGATAAAACAGCAACGCCTATGGGCTCTCGCTTGTTAAAGCGTCGCCTGCATAGCCCTATTCGCGACCAGCAAGAACTTAACAACCGCCTTGATGCACTTGGTGAAATCCACGACTTAGCAATTAATTTTGAACTACACGATACACTCAAACAAGTCGGTGACTTAGAGCGTATTATTGCGCGCTTGGCATTGCGTTCAGCAAGACCTCGTGATTTATCGCGTTTACGTTTAGCGCTGCAAACACTGCACCCTATTCACGATTTATTAAATGATGCGAATAGCACGCGCTTAAAACAAATCAAGCATGCCACACCGATTTTAACTGAACTTCAAGAGCTACTTGAACACGCTATTATCGACAACCCGCCGGTACTAATTCGCGATGGTGGTGTTATTGCCCCAGGCTATAACGCCGAACTCGACCAGTGGCGCAACCTTAGCAAAGGTGCAACCGATATTCTTGAGCAAATGGAAATTCGCGAACGCGAGCGCACTGGCATTGCAACCTTAAAAATTAGCTACAACAAGGTACATGGCTATTACATAGAAGTCAGTAAGGCCAACGCTAACCTTGTACCGGCAGATTACGTACGCCGTCAAACACTGAAAAATAACGAACGCTATATTATTCCTGAACTGAAAGAGCACGAAGACAAAGTTCTTAACAGCCAATCAAACGCATTGGCACTTGAAAAGCGTCTGTATGAAGAATTGTTCGATATTATTTCGCCGCAAATTGACGTACTGCAAAAAATGGCTGCGGCGCTCAGTGAATTGGATGTAATTAATAACTTAGCAGAACGTGCTGAGTCTCTCGATTATGTTAGGCCCAACCTTAGTGAAGACAACTGCATCGACATTAAAGGCGGCCGTCATCCTGTGGTTGAGTTTGTTATGCAACAACCATTTATTGCCAACCCAACTTACCTTGATGATAAGCGCAAAATGTTAATTATTACCGGGCCAAATATGGGTGGTAAATCAACCTATATGCGTCAAACTGCGTTAATCGTATTAATGGCACATATTGGTTGTTATATTCCAGCGCAATCTGCGAGCATAGGCATTACCGACCGAATTTTTACACGTATTGGCGCGAGCGATGACCTTGCATCAGGTCGCTCAACCTTTATGGTAGAAATGACTGAAACCGCTAACATTCTTAACAATGCTACCGAAAACTCACTGGTATTAATGGATGAAATTGGCCGCGGTACCAGTACTTATGATGGTCTATCACTGGCGTGGGCAACAGCCGAATATTTAGCGAAGAATATCGCTGCTAAAACACTGTTTGCAACTCACTACTTTGAACTAACTGAGCTTGTTGACCAGCTGGAAATTTTAGCCAATGTACACCTAGATGCAATTGAATACCAAGATACCATTGCGTTTAAACACACTGTATTAGATGGCGCAGCAAGTAAAAGCTTTGGCTTACAAGTAGCGGGCCTTGCAGGTGTGCCAAAGGCGGTAATCAACCGTGCAAAACAAAAGCTGTCATTGTTGGAGCAGCATCAAAGTGTCAGTGAAATGCCGCTTAACAACGCGGCAGATATGCAAATATCACAACAGGCAAGTTTATTTGATACGCCTAACCCTGTGGTTGAAACCTTAGACACGATTGACCCGAATGATTTGACCCCGCGTCAAGCACTTGATTTAGTGTTTAAACTGAAACAACTGGCAAAAAGTAACTAATTCGCGTCTGCGCTAGCTAATTTTTAGCTAACCTGAACGCGGGTTACTACCTTTAATTTAGAGCAGAGCTTGTCCTTTTTCTGACAAGCTCACTTTAACCCCGTGATAGAACTCTATTTCTTGATGCAATAAACTGTCTTGCGTCGATATATTCAAATACTCTCGCATTTCTTCAATCTGACACCAAAAACTTAAATCCCCCATAAACGGGACTTCTTCCAAATCTTGATTCGCACCGAATAACTGCGCTAACGACAAAGTTTGTCCGTTTAAACAATCCAAAATCTGCCATTGTGTGCGGTTTAAACCGATATCATCAGGTTGCTCTTGTAAGAAGCGTTGAACCGAAGTTTTAAGATTAGGCCAGTGTTTGAAATCGAGTGTTAAACAACCTTCTAACGCTGCTAAATCGGTTGTCAGTGCGTGCCACACCCTAGTTGCTAATTCAAAAAATGGCTCACTTGGACTAAAGCGGGTTTTATAATACTGTGCAATTTGGCTTGCCTCTAATTCCCGCGGAGGTAAATGATCAGATAATAAAACCACGAACAGATTGCGCGTGGTATTAAATTTCGCCCGATACCAAGCAATAAACTGTAAGCCAATCAAACTATCAAACAGCTCTGGCGTTAACCACAAGGTGACTTCATCGCTGTCTTCTATGGCATTTAATTTATCGTTACGCGCCTCAAACTTGGCCCGTACTTCTTTGAGCGGTAAACAAAAATAGTCTGCTAAAAATGCGGCGCGATAATCGCTCATCGCAGACAGTGATACTTCAGCGTTAATAGGACCATGATGTAGCACATCTTGCCACGCAATAAATTGCCCCTGAATGCCAATGCGCTTTAAAAATAGGTTTGCACTGTCGCCATTAGTAATATGATACATAAACTAACCTCATCGACTGATAGTTGTTTGTTCTAATCCACTAAATAATATTCAACACTCGAAACCACGCGCACACGTTTAATATGTGGTGAGTTAGAGTCGCGATCTGAAATACTAAA
The DNA here is from genome assembly GCF_002964745.1 of Pseudoalteromonas sp. T1lg24. Lineage (NCBI taxonomy): Bacteria > Pseudomonadati > Pseudomonadota > Gammaproteobacteria > Alteromonadales > Pseudoalteromonadaceae > Pseudoalteromonas > Pseudoalteromonas sp. T1lg24. The sequence goes on from NZ_PQCB01000006.1 coordinate 412,271, forward strand.
CAGCCCTTGGCGCGCAGATTTAATTTTACCTAAGGTGGATTTTGAATCGGTGGCAAATTTTTCAGCAACTTCGCGTGCTTTTTCTGTTGCTTGTTGGATCATCTCCGGCTTGATGTCATTTAAGCCAGTAAAAATGTACTGTACTTTAGCGTCGTAGCGATCGCTTGAGATGGCAATGCCTTGTTTTGCAAGTTGCGTCACTTTCGTTAATGCGTGGCGCACTTTTTCTGGCTCGTGGCTATAAACCGTAATGCTCGACATCACAAAATAACGCATTTGGCCTTTTTCTAATTGCGCGTAAGGCTGCGCTAGTTTGTCTGCAACATTAGGCGGCGATACTGAAATTTCTTCGTCGCTAAAACCATGTAATGCTAAAAATGCACGTACTGCTTGGTTTTTAGCCTCTAATTCATCAATTAATTTTGTTAAGTCATTACCCGCAAGTGAGTAATTAATCGGCCAAATAACGGTGTTTGCCATCACTTCTTTTTCAGCCAGTCCTTTTACCGCTACACTGCGGTCGAGGGTTTTAAACTCTACAATGCCTTGTTTTAACAACAAGCTGGCAACAATAATTGCCAGTGCAAAGATAATCGTACTGGTTAGCGATTGTTTATTCATGGTTATCTACCCTATGTTTATCCTTGCCAAAGTATTCCGGTGTTTGCGTTGACAGTACTTTAAGCGGCTGCGATGACGTTACCTTAACACCATGTGGTGTATTTTCATCAATCTTTACAAAATCGCCTTTTTTAATTGTGAAGGTTTTATCACCGAGCTGCATTTGCCCTTCACCGTCGACAATATAAACCATTTCACTGTGCTCTTTATGAATATGCAGTGGTACTGACTTTTTAACATAGATCAGAAATTGGCTTGCATCTTGGTTGCTAGTCAACGGCACAACTTTTACGTTGTCTAAATCACTTGGTGCAACCATTTGCTCAAGATTGATAGGTGCTGCGCTGATAGCAGCGCTCAGCAGCAGTAGAGTCATATTTATTAGTCCATATTTATGCCCTGTTGAGCATAACAAGACCCTGTTTTATATCAAGTATCTAACAACATTATTGCTTTATACTTGTAAACGAATTTTATAAGATAGCAACAACTCAACTGTGGTGAAACGCTATGACGGTAAAAAGGATAAGTCAATTTTTCAACCCTAAATCAGTAGCAGTTATTGGTGCGTCAAACCGTACCAATCGCGCAGGTTACGTGGTGATGCGCAACTTGTTGCAAGGCGGTTTTAATGGCCCGATTATGCCAGTAACGCCAAAATATAAGGCAGTTCATGGCGTGCTTGCTTACCCTACAATAGACGCCCTGCCACAAGTGCCCGATTTAGCCGTTATTTGCACCAGTAAAGACCGTTGCTGCCAAATCGTTGAACAGCTTGGTAACAAAGGCTGCAAAAATGCCGTCATTATCGCATCGGGCATTGATAAAGATTTAAAGCACGCACTTATCGAAACCGCACGCAAAGCCAATGTAAATATACTCGGGCCAAATAGCCTTGGATTATTAATCCCGCGTATCGGACTTAACGCAAGTTTCTCCCATATGGTCGCTAAGCCCGGAAAAATAGCTTTCGTGTCGCAATCTGCCGCAGTTTGCTCAACAATTCTCGACTGGGCACAAACAAAAGACATTGGCTTTTCATATTTTGTCTCGGTGGGCGATTGTGGCGATATTGATTTTGATGAATTGGTCGATTTTTTAGGGCGTGATGCCAATACCCAAGCAATCTTGCTGTATATCGACAATATTGAACATACCCGTCAATTTATTTCCGCTGCACGAGCCGCTGCGTTCAGTAAACCCGTCATTGCAATAAAAACAGGGAAAACCGCCGCAGGCGCAGATGCTGCTATGGCGCACACCGGTGGCAACCAAGGTTCCGATGCGGTGTATGATGCGATGTTCCAGCGTGCCGGTATGCTGCGCGTAAATGACTTACGCGAGCTGTTTGCCGCAACACAAACCTTAGCACTGCACCCTAAACTATTAAAACAAGAAGCCCTGACCATTTTGACCAATGGCGGCGGACCAGGTGTAATGTCTGTAGACACCTTGATCCAAAGCTCGGGCAAACTTGCTGAACTTTCGAAAGAAACCATTACTAAATTAAATCAGGTATTGCCTCAGCACACCTCATTCGCCAACCCTGTTGATATTTACGGCGATTCCGATCCGTGGCGCTATCAAAAGGCGGTCGAAATTCTAGTGCAAGCACCTGAGGTTGATAATTTACTCATTTTACATAGCCCATCGGCATTAGCTCCTAGCGAGGAGTTTGCTAAGATTATTGCAGAAACGGTAAACAAAGTGCCGAAAATGCAGCGCCCGTATGTAATGACCAACTTTATGGGTGAAACGGCAGCCTATGAAGCGCGTAAAGTTTGCCAATCAGCAGGCATTCCCACTTACCGCACACCCGAAGGTGCAGTAGCGGCTTACATGCACTTAATTCAGTATCGCCGTAACCAAAAGCACTTAACGCAAACACCAGAATCCCTATTAGATTCAGACAATATTCACACTGAACAAGCTGGCAAACTAATAAGCGGCTACCTGCAAGAGAAGCGTCACTACTTGCCTACGCATGATGCAGCAGCACTGCTTGAGTGTTATCAAATTAACTGCATTGCAACTGAGCATGCATTTACACCTAGCGAAGCGCGCGAACTAGCCGAGAGCATCGGCTTTCCGGTTGCGCTTAAATTAGTAAGCCCTAACATTCCATCTAAGTCTGATGTTGGTGGTGTCGTATTAAACTTAAACGATGGCGTTGAAGTAGAGCAAACAGCATTTAATATGCTACTGCGAATTAATGAAACTTACCCAGATGCCAAAATTGATGGTTTTGCGCTACAAAAAATGGCAACCCGTGCTGGCGGTCAAGAGCTGCGCATAGCAGTTAAAACAGATGCTAATTTTGGCCCGGTTATTTTACTCGGCGAAGCTGGCACTGCTCTTAACTTTGACCTAGCAGCGGTTGCTCTGCCACCGCTTAATATGAATCTAGCCAAGTACTTAATTGCCGCAGCAAGCGATAAAGGGTTTATCAAAGAAAAACATTTACCAACCAAAATCGATAAGTACACTCTGTGCGCTATGCTTACTCGCGTATCACAAATGGTGGTTGAAAATCCTGATATCAAATCACTTGAGCTTAACCCAGTCCTGGCTTTACAAGGTAAATTCTTAGTACTTGATGCGGCTATTGAGCTAGAAAAATACCAAGCATCAAGTCGCGCAAAACGCTTAGCAATTAAACCTTATCCAAAAGAGCTTGAGCAAAATATTACCCTTAAAGATGGTTCTGCTGCGATATTAAGACCAATTCGTCCAGAAGATGAAGAAGCGCATCGAGAGTTTGATAATCAGCTAACCAAAGAAGACAGATACAAACGTTTCTTTGGTGAAATGCCACAATTTAGTCATGAGCAATTAGCTAAAATGACGCAAATTGATTACGACCGCGAAATGGCATTTATCGTTACGCAACGACGCGACGATAAATGGCAAACACTTGGTGTGTCGCGTGTGTTAATGGACCCAGATAACCTTGTTGCCGAGTTTGCTGTAGTTGTGCGCTCAGACCTAAAAGGGCTTGGGCTTGGTCGTATTCTAATGCAGTCGGTGATTGATCATTGTAAACGCCAAAATGTGCAAAAAATTGAAGGCCTTACTTTACCTGAAAATGGTGGCATGATTGGCCTGTCGGAAAAACTAGGCTTTAAAGTCACGCGTGATTTCGAAGAAGGTACGGTTATTATGACAATGCCACTTAACTAAGAGGTCACTGTGAATCAATTACGACTGAGTATTGCACAAGTATTAGAAAGTTCTGGCGAAGGACTAAAACTTGGTAGGTTTATCGATGCGCTGTTGATACTGCTGATTATCGGCAATGTCGTTGCGATTGTACTCGAGTCGGTTGAAGAGGTCGCTGCCAGCTACACGCATCTTTTTTTAGCAATTGAAATCTTCTCTGTCGCGATTTTTACTATCGAATACCTGCTGCGCTTATGGGTCTGTGTTGATAAAGAACATTATCGCGATTTGCCTATACCCAACTGGCGAAAACGCATTCGTTATTTGCGTTCTCCTTTAGCGATTATCGACTTAATGGCGATTTTGCCAACATATTTAATGCTGTTCGTCAGCTTTGATTTGCGTTTCTTACGTGTATTTAGGCTATTACGTGTTTTTAAGCTGACTCGCTATTCCCGTGCAATGCAATTATTGTTGCAAAGTATTCGAGAAGAAAAAGGCCCATTGCTTGCCGCATTTTTTATTATGAGTGTGGCGCTTATCACCGCTTCGTGCGGTATCTACTTAATTGAACATGACGAACAGCCGGATAAGTTTGGCTCTATTCCCGATGCCATGTGGTGGGCGATGGCAACACTCACCACAGTTGGCTATGGAGATGTTGTGCCAATTACTCCGCTTGGCCGCTTTTTTGGCGGGGTAATAACCGTGCTAAGTATGGGTATGGTGGCAATCCCAACCGGTTTGCTGGCATCGAGCTTTTCAGATCAATTAAGACGCCGTAGGGTGCAATTCGCGCAGTACGTTGCGTTATGCTCGCGCGATGGTGATATTTGTGAAAAAGACCAAATACAAATTGAAGAAATGCGTATTGAGCTAGGCTTAAGTAAAAAAGAAGCTGAGCGTGCCATTAAGCGTAAAATGAATGAAATAAAACACATTAATTATTGCGCTAACTGTGGCCATAAAATCCCTTAGCATTTAACGCTTAAGCAATGACTTAACTTGTGACGCATCAAGCGGTGAGTAAAAGTAATAACCTTGCACATACTCACATCCTTCTGCCTGCAAGAAAAGCAGCTGCTCCTTGCTTTCAACTCCTTCAGCAATACACACTTTACCTAAGCTTTTTGCAAGCGCTAAAGTTGAGCGAATAATCGCTTCGTCGTCTGCTTCATCGCCAATATTTCGAACAAAGCCACCATCAATTTTAATCACATCCACTGGAAAACGTTTTAAGTAAGCCAGCGATGAGTAGCCAGTGCCAAAATCATCAAGATAAATGCGACAACCTGCACTTTTTAGCTTATCCATAGCCGCTTTTGCACTATCAAAATCAGCCATAAGTACAGATTCGGTAATCTCAAGTGCCACCATATGACACGGCACTTCATACGTGTTGCACAATGCGATAATTTGCTCTGCCAGATCAAGGTGATGGAAGTCTTTCGCCGATAGGTTAATCGATACATAAAAGTCGTTATCGATCTCGCACCAGCGTTGCATGTCTTGTACTGCGCGTGTTAACGATGCCATTGTCATTTCAGTAATGAGACCGGTATTTTCGGCAATGGCGATAAAACGCGATGGACTAATTGCCTCACCATTGTGCTGCCAGCGCATTAAGGTTTCAAAGCCAACCACCTTGCCTGTATTAACATCAATAATCGGCTGATACTGATTCGACAATTCATTTTCGCTATGCGCTTGCTTAAGCCTTGATTCTAAACGAAGCAATCGCTGTACTTTTTTATTCATTTCTTGTTGGAAAAACAAAAAGCACTCGCCACCGCGTTTTTTAGCGTGGTACATCGCAATATCGGCAGCTTTAATCAAATTAATTGCGGTTGTTTCATCATCTGGAAATATGGCAACACCAATGCTGGCAGTAATTCTCACGGTTTCCCCCGCCAGTGCAAATGGCTCTTTTAGCGCTGCAATTAAGCGCTGACACAAGGTTATAACGTCTTCTTTACTATTAATATTCTCAAGCAATACAGTAAATTCATCGCTATTTAATCGCGCTGCGGTCGCCTTGCCGTCAATGACCTGCTTAATGCGTTCGGCTATTTCCACCAACAATTTATCACCATCATGATGACCAAATGAGTCATTCACTTTCTTAAACTGGTCAAGATCGATAAATAACACTGCCAGTAGCTGCTCACTGTTTTTATTAAGACTAATGGCATGAGCCACTCGATCAATAAACAAACTGCGATTAGGTAATTTGGTTAGTTTGTCGTAATTTGCCAGTAAATACAGCGCTTGCTCAGCTTCTTTTTGACTACTGATATCGGTGATCACCACAATATAGTTATCAACCTCACCGTTTTCAGCCGCAATCGCTGTGGCTTTTATCAAGCAATTGTATTTTGTGCCATCAGGACTGGTGATGGTTTCTTCCGATTGATAATGCTCACCTACGTTTAGTTTACCAAGCGCCCTCAAATAATAAGTGCGTCTTTTGGCACTTAGGCCAAGTGATAGCTTGCGTGCTGAGTCTTGTTTAAGATCAAAATGATGGCTTTCGCGCAATGCTTTATTTATCGCAAGAATATTAAACTCGCGGTCCATCACAAATACCCAATCGCGAGTATGCTCAAATGCGGCGCTAAATAAACGGGCACTGTTTTCAAAGTCACGCTCACGCGTAAAGTTGGTGTAGGTGCCCGAAACGCGCTGCGGCACATCTTCATCCCACTCAATAACGCGACCTACATCTTTGTACCAACGCCAATGGCCTTGGCTATGACGCACTCGGTAAGCAAGTTCAAATTCGCCTTTATCTGTGCTGACAAACTCTAACCATTCAATGCGATAACGGGCTCTATCATCGGGATGAATTTTTGCTAAGTACTCATCCAGTGATACTTCGCTTTTATCAAAACCCAGTTCATCGACTAGGCGTGGCTGATAACTATGACCAAGGCCACTTTGCCATTCCCACACTCCTGATTGGCTGCTTTGTAGCGCCATTTTTAAACGCGTGGCATTTTCGCTGCTTTGTTTGTGTGCAGCTAGCAAGCGCGTTTGATAACGATGACGACGCAACATCCACACCGACACAATACTTGCCAATAATATAAAGTAAATGGCGAATGCTGCGGGAGAGCGCCAAGGTGGGTAATTTACCTGAATCGTAAAACTCTTAAAGTCGGTATAACTGCCGTTGAGCGGGTCTCTGGCACGTACGTAAAAAGTGTGTTTTCCCGGTGAAATTCGTGCAAACGCAACTTTGTTATTACTCGTTCTGACTAATGCAGAATCATCTAAACGGTATTCATATTCAACGCGTTCCTGATACTTAAATAACATCGCAGAAAAGCCAATTTCTAAACCGATATCATCGTAATCAAGCTCAAGTAAGTTTTGCTGAATAATCGACTCAGCTTCAAGTTTGCGCGACATGAGGGTAATTGAGGTGATATTCACTCGCTCTGATATGTGTTCATTAGCGTCATTGCGCTCGGGGAAAAAGCTGGTCACCCCTTTAATTGAACCAAATACAATGCGGCCATCGGAGTAAGTTATTTTTGCGGCCGAGTTAAACTCATTAACGGCAATACCATCATCCACTGTGAACTGCCTAAAGTGTTGGGTATTTGGGTCAAAGCGCCAAATACCACTGTGGCTCGCCATCCAGATCATGCCTCGCTGATCTTTGGTTAGGCTATAAAACAACGAGCCGCGGGTATCAACCCTGTCTTCGATTTTGTATTTTTCTTCAAATGTGGTGCTATCTAAACCGACTAACCCGTAGCCATAATAAGAAAGCCAAAGAATGCCGTTGTTATCGATTACATAAGACGCAAGCGACAAATACTCCACTTCATCGGGAACTGGCGCGGTATAACGATATTCTACGGTGTTGTCCGGCATCAGTTGATACAACGTTTTATTGTGATAAAACAGCGGTAACTTGCTGTCATCTAGCGGCGGTAAAAAATACCCTGCAAACGTATCACCAATCACTTTTACGTCGGGGTGAATTTGCGTTAGCTCCTCTGTGACTACATTGTATTTAAAGTAGCCATAGCGAAAGCTCTTAAAATACATATCACCTGCGTCGTTAAAATGCCCTATCACAATCTGCTTGCTAAACATGTCCTTGTACTTTTCAAAAGGCATTTCAACCGCTGAAATTGTTAACGTTTCCAAGTCAAAGGTAAATAATCCTCGCGTACTTACCAGCCATAACTTGCCGTTAAAGCTAAACATTTTATATACGTGGAATTCATGGTTTAAGCGGTCAGCTAAGTAACCTTCTAGATAAGTTTGGCTTTGGTAAGAATAGGGATTGAAACGCGTAATACCGTCACTGGTCGCTAACCAAATGTCTTTATTATGCTCAACAATACTCCAAATATTGTTATGGGATAAACCACCATACAAGGTATCGCGGTTATAGTTTTGAAATGAGTAATTATTATTCGAGACAAAATACGCACCATCGGTTTTGCTGGCAAGCCACATTGAACCGTCATCGGAAAGCAGCATATCAACAATGCTATTGTCGCTTAACTTAAAATCGGAATTATCGAGTTCTGTGCTTTTAATTAGCTGATCATCATCGGCAAAGTAATTATAAACACCTTCATTGGTAGCAAGCTTTAATCCCGATTTAAACGGCATGATTTTCCATATGTTTAAATCTGAAATACGCAGTTCGCTACTCAGTTTATCTATTTCACCAGCTACCAAGCGCTCGATATGGTCAAGTTCAACTGTGTGTAAACCTTGCACGGTGCCAAGCCAAAGCTGAGAACCCGAGATATGGAATGACTTTGTATTATATTGATCGTGATGCGCTGCGGGTTCATTTAAAAATTCTAGTTTAACGATTTTTTCAGTGCGCGTATCCATCACAAAGGCACCTTCCGATGTGCCTATTATTAAAAAGTGTTTGTAATATTTAAGCGCTCTAACATACGCGTATTTAAAGTCTCCGGGGATTTTAAACACACTTTTCACTTCGCCGGTTTCACTGTTTAACAGCGCCAAGTCATGAACACGCCCCAACCAGTAGAAATTAGGTTGATGGGTTTCTAACATCACGACTGGAGAGTGAGTTCGGTCATTTTTAAAATCAAGCACGCGCTCTAGTTGATAAGTATCGGTTTTATATCGATACAAGCCAGAGTAGGTAGTGGAAATCCAAATATCGTTTTGTTTGTCTTCGTAAAGGAAATCAATCGATTTATCGCGCAGTTGCCCTTCAGCACCTGTCATAGTCGATAGTTGATAACCATCGTAACGGTTTACGCCAGCTTCGGTTCCAACCCATAAGTAACCATTTTTATCAACTAATAAACCCGTTACATAAGACTGCGCTAATCCTTCATTTGGCGAGAATCGACGTACGTTTGCCTTACTGTTTGCCAGTGCATTTATTGATACAGCACACAACAAAATTGCCAGTACGCAGTATCGCCAAATCATTATGCACAATCCTTATTGGCTAACATACAGACGATTTGACGCCCTTGATTTTGATAAGCGCTAAAAAACGGAGCCAACTCAGCTGGCGCGGCATGTTCGGTAAATCCGCAGTTTTGATACCAGCTAACTAAATGATTGTACGCAAACGTGAAAAATGGTTTTCGATAATCCAAAGCGATTGTTTTAATTAATCTTGATGCCAGTTTTTGACCGCGAAAGCATGGTGCTGTAAATACGCCAGATAATAAAAACTGTCCGTCTTTTAAGCTTAACTTTGCAGCTGCCACAATTTGATTTTCAGCTTTGATAACCCACACCCTATCATGGCTTTTAGCACGCCCTCTTACCTTAAAGGTTTGATAGAACTTATTAACCAAAGGATACATAACTGGGTCCAATTGCTGGCACGTAAATGAACTCACATCATTGTCGCTAAATAGCGTTCAAAACGTTGTTTTAGCTCACCTTGCTCTGATTGTGGACGCTGTAAAATAGATGAATAAATTTGATCGCGCGTTGCTTTGCCACGCTTTACTTTAAACGCCCAAAACGACGCCTCGTAATCGAGTTGAATTAAATACTTTTCTTGTCGAGGTAAGTTACACAAATTGAAAGACATGTTCTTTTAATACAGCTAATAAAATATTATGTTATTGTAGCAATGTACCATATAAGTTTGACCAATCAACACTAAAATGAACGCTGCGTTACGTCATAAAATGATAAAAAACTCGATAACTAAAAGCTGCAAGCATGCTTGTACCATGCTTTGTGCCTTGTTGTTTTTGAGTAAGATGGTGTGGGCAAATGCCCCTATCAAACAAACGCTAGTGTTTAATAAACCGTTAGATACACACGTTTCTCGATTATTAATCAAACGTCTAACACCTGCTTATAAAGCAATTGGTGTCGATATAAGCATTATTGAATTTGATCACAAAAGCTCACTTGCAGCGGCTAATCTCGGAGAGCTTGATGGCCAGATTGGTCGTGTGATTGGTATTTCTAAGGAGTACCCAAACCTAATTGCGAGTAATACTCCGTTAATGTATTTGAATCTGGTACTGCTTACCAACAAGGGGCAATGCGAGAATTGTCGCATTCAGCAGTTGAGTACAATTAGCCACAATCCAAGCTACCCGTTTGCACAAAAATTTATTGCTCAAGAAAAATTTAAAGGTGAGGTGATAAGTAATAATAACCTTGCTAGTCAGCTGCATATGCTGCGCGACCGCACAATTGATGGCATTTTAGTACTTGAGTATTTGCTAACGCATCACATTGATGATGCCACCCTAGCCCATTTTGATAAACGCATTGTGTCGCAAAAGCCTATCCATCATTACCTGCACAAACAACATAAAGCAATTTTGGCACAATTAGACCTACAGTTAATGCAAAGTGCTGAAGCTACCCTTGAACATAAAACCCCTAAATAAGTGAATCTAGATTAGATAAGGCGAGATTAGGCAAACCTAAAAGTCGAGTTTTGTTTGCTCTGTATCCAGCTCTGGTGAGATTTGCTGTTGAGCCATTTTTTGGCGAATGCGCTTTTCACGTTGTGCGCAAAGCTTAATCACATGTTTTTTTTGCGCGTTCGTTAATTGGTTCCAATGAAAGCGCTCTTCTCGCGAACGAAAACACCCTAAGCAATAACCTCGGTTATTAGCCTGACACACCCCTTTGCACGGACTGGGTATTTCAAATATTTCTATTTGCTCAATAATTGGTTTTTGCTCAGCCATTCACTCACAGTGGCTTGCTTGCAAAGCAGGCAAACCTAGGTCTTTTTTTACGCACTCATATTTACAGTTTAACCATTTTTTGCACAAAAAAAACCAGAGTATTACTCTGGTTTCTTAAAACTATAATTTACTTAGGCTTGCTGGTTACTTTTGATTAAATACCGGCTTCGCGTAAATTTGCTTAATAAATTCATGTAATTCCGGAGCAACCCCTTCAAAGCGGCTGTGGTAAACACGCTTCGCATCGTCACAAATTTCATGTTCAGCAGATTCTGCCGCCAAATAATTATTGGGGTGCAAGAAGTAGTTTTTGTGAATGTAGTTATCAATGGTTTCAGCAAGTTGATCTGGGGTATCGCAATCGCTGGTAATTGGCTCGCCAAACGATAAATGCACATGCCCTTTATTCGTAGCAAACCCTTCAATAATACTGGCAATATCTTCACCTTGCGCTTTTTTGTATTCGCCAAAGGTCGCTTTATGATACTGCTCTTTTGCCTTCGCTTTTTCGCATGGTTCAAATTCGTATGAAATCGCAACCGGTACAACATTGATCGATTTTACATAGTCTGCAAAGTCCATTTTTAGTTTGCGACCATGTAGCTGCAACATTTTAATTAGTGCAGGATCGGTAACATCATTACCATCTTTCGCACGTCCTTCTTTTTGCGCAATCCAAACTGAATTACCGCTATCAAGCGAATCATAAATATAATGCGAAAGTGTCGTAAGCGTTCTCAGCATCTCTTTTGGCGATTTAACAGAACGTTTAACAATAAAACTCTTATTTAAACGCATTAACTCGGTCATGTATGGCACTTGCAACAGGTTATCACCAATCGCAATGCGTACGGTTTTCATATTATTTTGAAATAGACCGTAGTTTACAAAAGCAGGATCAAGCGCAATATCTCGGTGGTTTGAGATAAACAGGTACGCTTTGTTTTTATCAAGCTTATCTAATCCTGAGAAAGTAACTTTGCTGGTTGTGCGCTTAACTAAAATATCAAGATAACGTGAAACGGCCTGCTGAACTTCATCAACCGTTTTAAATTTTCCGTATTTGTTGCGTAATTTTGATTTAACTAAATAGTTGCCAAGAAATGGAATAGCACGCAACCACGATGGTAAGTTGTGCTCTGCAATTACCGAGATAAATGCATCATCATTTAACAGACGCTCAACAGACGCGGCTACTTCTTCATCATTATATGGGCGAATATCTGCAAATTTATCGTTTGAATTAGTCATAACTTGGTTTACTGCATCACAAAAAGGTCGGATATTTTACCTGTCATTATTCTGTTTGGCTAAATTTAACATCTCTTACCAGTTAAGAGTAAATTAAATGGTTATCAAACCGCAACGGTTGTAACTGAAAAATAGGCATATTTTTACTATCGTTAATTACTTGTCCCTTGCCGTTTGTGACAATAAATTCATTTTGCGCACTCGCTACACCCGCACAATCGGCGAAACGTTCATGACGAATAAACTGATGATTATCCAATTGCCAATACGCCACAATAGCACCGCGAGGGGAAGTAACTGCAATACGATTATCACTGTCAGCAATTGCAATACTGGCAACGTATTGCTCGAAGTTTTGCCAAAACTTTGGCTCTGCCTGCAATGGCTGAAGTTCGCGACCTAGTTTATGGCTAAATACCAAAGGATGCGCATCGCGATAATTTCCCTGATATTGCGCTCCAACAATCACTTCGCCACTGTTTGCTACCGCTAGATGACGTAAACTTAACTGAAAATGCGGAGGAGTGACAGATTCAACTAACTTGCCAGTGTCGAGGTGAATGTAGCTTAAATTTGGTGCCATACTCGCTAGATTTAATTTTTCACGACCTTTATCTGGATGTGTTTTAATGCCCCCATTGGCAACCACAATATGTTCACCATCGGGCATTAACGCGCATTGATGCGGCCCAATACCGCCACTTGGTACACGCTTTTCCACGGCAAAATTGTGAGTATTGCGCACAACTAAGTAACCACCAGCACTTTCAATATGATTTTCTGTGGTGATCAGTTGCTTGCGTTTGCTATCAAACACACCATGACCATAAAAATGAAAACCTTGCTCTGCGTTGATGATTTTCTCTAGCTGGTTTTGTGCTAAGTTCACCACAAACAACTTGGTAAACGGGCGGCGTGAAAACGCCACAACCCGTTCACTATCAAGCATTAATAAATCATGGCCGCGATTATCAATTTTAACCTGGTTTAATAAATTCCCTGCTTTATCAAATGCCACCACAAAATGTTCACCTTGGTGGTTGGTTGCCGCACTAACAAAACGACGTTGCGCTTTGCTTGAACACGCAACTAAATTAGCGCCGAGTGATAAACTTAAACCACATAACGCTAAACTTTTGATAAACGCTCTACGCTCCATGATTAATCACCGTCATTCGAATTAAAGTTAGGATTAAGGCCTGTAAGCTGAATAAAATCGGTAGACAGGTAAGTTCTTAATTCGTCTATTTTTGTGATAAGTGGCGACAGTTTATTGCGGCTGTCTTGTATTGTTACCGCTTGCGATAGCGGTTTTTCAATATCATTTAGCAAGACATCAATTTCGTCGAAGTAATTTAGAATAGTGTCATTCACTTGTGATTTTCATGAATATCCACCAAGTACTCGTCAAAGCCATAACCATTGCCCGCAAGGTAGGCCTGTTTCAGCCCTGCAAAATTGGTTTTAATGTTTTCAAGCGACGATAAGCTAATGTAACTTTCCGCTTTTTCTGGGTAACCTGGGATCAGCGTACCTTTAACATTATTGAGCTTGTTATCTTTAATCACTTCAATTAGCTCAAACCAATTAGTAATAAAATCTTCAAGCACCGCTTGTTTCGTGTTGTACTCGCCACTGCCATTTTTAAAATCAAGGGCAAAACCAATCTTCTCGTGTTGCCATAGTGCTAAAATTTCAGTTGCGACTGTTTTCACATTAGCGGTAATTGCCATTACCGCGAGGCAACGATCTTGTTTATTGCTTGCACTTAGTAACGATGCATCTTGTGCTTGATTAAAAATTAATAACTCGAGCGCTGGTAATCCTTGAGCACCATCTTGTAGGCTAGCAACGGCGTTCTCATCTATCACTTGAGCCGCAAGTAATGACGCAACACCGCGCTGAACGGCATTGTTGTTATCAGGCCAAAATTGTAAGCGATAATGGCGAAATTCTTCAGACTCTGGCCCCATTTTTACCGCTTTCGCAAATTGCCATGCCTTGCTTAACGCTAACCATGCATTTTTTAATTCTATTAGCTCGCTTTCGCTTGGCGCCTGATAAGCACAAAACATAATGCTCGCCGCATCTAGTTTATCCGCCTCATCCATCAGTGTTTGATACGCAGGCAAAATATAATTATCAGCTTGCGCTGCTAATAATTTTGTCATGGCTTCATCTTTCGTTAGTTTAACCACGGGTGGCGTAATGGGTGGTTTTTCGCTGTTGGTATCGCTGCCACCACCACATGCACTTAGTAACGCAGCCGTCACAAGCAAAGAAAGTGCTTTAAGTTTCATCGTATTTGCCCTTAAATTTGTTTTAGAAAATAAATCAATGCGTCACGCTGCTGTTGGTCAAACGCTACAAACACGCTTTTTGATTGCTCGGCTTCACCGCCATGCCACAAAATTGCTTCAGCCACTGTTTTCGCGCGGCCATCATGTAAAAATGCCTGATAGCCTTGTACTGTTTCTTGTAATCCTAGCCCCCAAAGTGGTGGCGTACGCCACTCTCGACCATTGGCTAATCCTTCTGCTTTGCCATCAGCCAGTGCTTCGCCCATATCGTGTAACGCCAAATTGGTGTAAGGCCAGATAGTTTGATTTGCCAGCTCTTTAAGCGGATAGTCGCTTGCCGTGGTATAACTCGGGGTGTGACAACTATGGCAATTCGCTTGATAAAAAAGTGCTCTGCCCTGTTGTGCTTTTTCTGAAGTGAGCTTTCGGGTCGGTTGCACCGCAATGTGCGCTCCCATAAATACCGTTAACTTATGCAGCTTTTCGGGTATTTCTAGCGTGCGGTCGTGACCGCCCATTGCTGATGCAAGTTGACAAAGCGGCTGTGATGGCGTGCAAGTATCGTTTGTGAAAAACGGATTGGTTATGCCGATATCATTAACAAATGCCGCTGCCGTTTGTGATGCTAAACTTGGTTGACTCGCTTTAAAGCCAAAACGTCCAATAACCTGTTCCTTAGTTTTAGCACTCATCACACGATTATACTTAGCCGAAATACCATCGTTGTTTTTATCCGCAATTTCCTCTTGCGCAATAAGGTCGTGTTCGCTAATCGCGTCCAATAACCCCATTCCGTAAAGTGCTGGCGCATAACGTGGCGATAACACCGTATTGGGTTGCAATTCGCCATAGGCTAAATCAACCAATTGGTAATGTGGCTTGCTTAAAGTGTAAGGCGTGCCATCCGCATATTGACCCGA
This sequence comes from Pseudoalteromonas sp. T1lg24, assembly GCF_002964745.1. Lineage (NCBI taxonomy): Bacteria > Pseudomonadati > Pseudomonadota > Gammaproteobacteria > Alteromonadales > Pseudoalteromonadaceae > Pseudoalteromonas > Pseudoalteromonas sp. T1lg24. The sequence continues at coordinate 427,709 of NZ_PQCB01000006.1, forward strand.
TATGGTTTCGTAACGAATAGTTACTTTACCTTCCGCCGCAAGTGATTCAGGTTTTGCTAGTTTAATGGCAAATGGCTGAAATTGACCGCCATAGTGTTTATCAACCGCATTGCCATCATCACCCTTACCTAAACGAAAAAGCAATGCCATTGGCGAATGCGTACCTTCCCCAACAAGCTTTCCTCGACCACCACGAATATGACATGCTTTACACGAACGCGCGTTGTAAAGCGGTCCTAAACCATCACGGTCTTGGGTTGCAGCAGGTGCTGCGACCCAAGGATCACGAAAAAATGAAAATCCATCCCAAAAATCAAGCTGCCTATCTAAATCGAGATTTTCTGAAGGATGAATAAAAGTACGAGTATTAAGTCGCTTTAAGGTTGTTGCGCCGCCAGGGCGCAACTCGCTATGTGAAAATTCAGGTACAGCTTGATCTTTACAACCAATTAGCAAAGCGCCAAAAGTACACGCAGTTAAAAGACTTCGTTTAATCATAGTGAATTTAAAAACGCCAATAATTGTGAGCGCTCAGTTTTGGACATTGCGAGGTAGGCTTGCTTAGCGTTTTCTGCCTCACCGCCATGCCATAAAATGGCTTCGCTGATTGTGCGTGCTCGACCATCATGCAAATAAGTAGCGCGCGCATTTACTTGCTGAACCAAGCCTAATCCCCAAAGCGGTGTTGTACGCCACTCAGTACCAGATGCTTGCCCCTCGGGACGGTTATCTGCAAGACCTTCACAGCGCTGCACATAAATGCAATTTTCACCAACCTGACAGCTACCGCCTTGTGCGTTTTCTAATTTAATAGGCGCACATTCGCCGCCCATATCATGAAGTAACAAGTCGCTGTAAGGATAAATAACTTGCTCGCTAAGTGCAGCAATCGGCGTACTTTCGCCAGTAAAGCCAAGAATGTCGACATCACCTAACAAGCTTGCCGGTGCTTCACCAGTTTTATGACGAGGTACATGGCAGCCATTGCAGTTCGCGTCGAAAAATAACGCACGGCCATGCTTGACATCGTCTTGCCAAGTATTGGTTTGCACGTCAAACCCTCGCCTTGCTGGCACAGCTAATAGACGGTTATAAAATTCAACTTGTGCGAGATCTAAATCACTTAAATCAAGACCATTGGCTTCACTGTTTTGCTCTAATGCCGCTTGTTCATTACAGGCAACTTGATTTTCGGTGCACGGCTCAGATTGGTTAATACGATTAGTCACGCCCATATCACCGCGATAGGCACCCGCTATTTGCTGTAATACTGATGCAGTGCCAAGTTTATAGCCAAAGCGTGCTAATTTAGTTTGCTCTGAAATAGGCTCTGTTACATACACAGCACGGCCAGAAATACCATCATTATCAACATCGTCAGGGTCAGCGTAGCTGGTAATGTACTGTTCAGGAATTGCATGCAGCAGACCTGAGCCAAAAATCGCAGGTGAAACACGGGCAGAGAACCTTACTGTGTCGTTAAATGGGCCGTAAGATAAATCGGTTACTTTATAAATGGGTTTGCGCAACTCGTATTCTTCGCCATCGGCAAATTTACCCGTTATGTTTTCATACTCAACAAACGCGTAGGCTTCGCCATATGCTAAACCTTCATCTAACGCGCCGTTAAATTTAGGTAATGCGCCTGTCGGGTGTCCGGCAACCGTGCCAAATGTTTGTAATTGGTCGCCATACACCGCATCGGGTTGACCATTCTCATCACTAATACGCAGGAACATACTGGTCATTGCACGCTGCGGTGAGCTTGGTACTTCGCCACGACCATCTTTAATATGACACCCTTGGCAAGTTGGGTTATTAAAAACTGGGCCTAATCCTTTGTGTGTGCCTCTAAACAAGTGATCGCCCGATTTAAATACCGCGTCTAATGCAAAATCACTGCGAATTGCCGGTGCCGATTGGCTAAATGCGTCTTCATTTTGAACATCGGTTGTTACTGCACCACCCGCTAGGTGCTCGTTGGTGTCAGGCGTACTGCTGCTAAGCGGCGCTAAGCCATCATTTGGCTGCCCCGGCAGTGTGACAACAGGCGGTTGAGGTTCGCTAGGCTTTGCTTCTGGTGATTGCGATGAGCCACCACAGCCTAAAGCACTTAACATAAAACTGGTTAGTAAAAGATGTCGCTTCATAAATGCCCCTAGAAACGAAAAAAGCGCTGCAAAATAGCAGCGCCAATAATAGTGTTAGCCTAATTAGCTACCAAACTCGTCAGTATCTTGCTCAAGATCACCCGTGGTTACTTCTAACGCTTCAATTGCTTGTTTAATCACTTGTGTTTGTGATTTAAGCGCTTCGATTGTGTGCGTAACAGGTTGCTTTAAGTCAGCATTTTGAATTTGCACATCAAATGAGTAACCTAGCTTAGCGTTAGTATCGATAACCGCTGCTTTCGCCATCGTATCTTCAATCGCAGCACGTAATTCATTGGCAAGTTCGTGCGAACCATCCACTACCAGTAAATCGTAAATGCTAGCACCTTCTAATGTTTCGCCATCCATACGCTGGTAAGCACCATTAAATGCGTTTTGAATACCCTTAGCATTTAAGAAAATATCGCGGTGTGTATTATCTGAAAAACACGAGTGCTCGTCTTCTTGTGAATCGGTACGAAGTGCAATACTCATGCGCTCACCAGCAAGTTCACCAAAGCTTAAACGGCCCATGCCTTCGAGAATTTTCGCCAGCGACGCTTTTACATTTTCGTCTTTAGTAAATTCAACATAGTGAAAACCTGAACCTGGAGTCCATGCATCAACAACACCTTGTAAATCGTCGATCAGTAAATCTGCTGCTGCAATTAGGTAGTCACCACGGCGTTCACAAATCACCGAATCAACCACGTTATCTACGCCAGATGTACACTCACCCATGCCACTTGCCGAAGTGTAATAATCGTTTACTTTACGGTAGCCAGCACTGTAGTCACGGTTTGGCGTGTAAGAACCATCGGCGTTAAGATCTTGTCCCCACAGTAAAAATTCAATCGCGTGATAGCCTGATGTTACATTAGCTTCATCATCGCCGCGCTCAAACTGTTCAGCGAGTAACGCTTTGGTGATATCTGGGAACTCAGCAAGATCGGCAATAATATTGCCACCTACAGGTAAGCTTGCAGGGTTTTCAGGCAGTTGTGCGCCATCCATGTCAATTGTGTAATCAATTAGCGCTTCGGCTAGTGGCCATGCGTTGATTGCACCTTCAGGACCTTCTTCAGCAACTAATACCGGGTTGCCATTGTCATCACGCGTTAGATTGTCGATTGGCCCTTCACGAAAACGATAAACTTCTGACTGACCATAAGGTTCGCGAGCATCTAACCACGCATTTTTAGCAGCGCTAAAGTTAGCTTCGCTTGGCTCTGCAACAAACTGCTCAATCACATTTTTAAGCTGCTTAGCAGCGATAAGTGAATCGGCATAAACCGCATATGCATGCTGCGCATTGGTAACAACGACATCTTTTTCGGTCACATACATTGATACACCACTTTCGCCACTTACACCTGGTGCGCCGTCTGCCCCGTCTTTGCCATCGTCACCGCTACATGCTGCAAGCATTGCAACACATAACGAAGAAAGTGCAAAATTCGCTATTTTTTTCATTATGTTAATCCCTGATATTTTTATGATTGAGTAATACCAATTTTTATCAAAAACGTAATTGGCTTAATAAAACTGCGAAGCATTCTAAAACCCAAAACAAATTAGATCAATAACAGAAATCATTATCATTTAAAAATATTTAAAATAAGTTTATATTTTGGTTTATCTAAATTTATAAACTTGATCTAGATCAAAAAAAGGAGCCTATGGGCTCCTTTTTATTAAACGAGTCATCGTAAAAAAAATGTCTTTCAAGCTTAAATATCAATCAACTAGTACACCTAAAAGCAAATACACAAGTTACTTGCGGCTACTTAATTTGAGCCAAACCAAGCGCAACATTAACACCAAAAGTAAGGCTCCCGCACCGTACTCTAGCCACATAGGTAATACATGATGCGATTCTTGTAGCGATGGTACGATTTCGAATTGATAGCGTGCTACCAAATAGTCGGTAATAAAGCCGAAAATTAGCGCAACACCAATAACCCCTGTTAAATAAGCGACCACCGCGCGCTTGCCTAGTTCGCTCGCTACCACACCTAATGTAGCTACATTAGTTGCCGGGCCCGCTAACATAAATACCAGCGCAGCACCGGGGCTAACGCCCGACATCAATAACCCTGCAGCAATAGGCGTTGAGGCAGTTGCACATACATACATTGGAATACTAATTAAAATTACGATTAGCATGGCCCAAATTCCATTACCATACTGTTGTAGAAAATCTTGCGGTACAAAGGTTTGCACTAACGCGGCAAAAAGCAAACCTATCATCAGCCACTTTGCGGTATCACTTAGCAGTTTGTTAGCACTAAATGAAAATGCACGCTTGAGTTTTGCTGTCGCGGTTTCTGTTACAAGCTGCGTCTCTTTGTCTGTGGAACAACACGAGGTAATATTTTCTTTTTGCTCATCAGAATCTTTTACCGAGCAACAAGCAGCACTGGTTGTTACATTCGGCTTAGCTTCAGCTACTGTTGGCGCACAACAAGGAGAAGTTTGCACAACAGGCTTTTGCTGAGTACTACAGCATGACATCTTTTGTTCTGAAACCATATTGCTAGCCTGCGCCGCATTTTGCTCTGTGGTGTGCGCACTACTGCAGCAAGTATCATCGGCTTTTTCTTTTAAGTTATCAGCGCTTTGTTGCGTATTGCCTTTGCTTTCACCGCCCACTAATAAACCTGCTGTAATGGCGCTGGCAACCGCTGCAATCGGTCGGATAATTGCCATAAATGGGCCAAGCAAAACATACGAGACAGAAATTGAATCAACACCTGTTTCGGGCGTAGAGACTAAAAATGCCGTGGTTGCGCTTTTTGACGCTCCCGCCCTTCGCAGCCCGAGTGCCGCTGGAATTACGCCACAAGAACACAGCGGCATTGGCGCACCAATAAGAGCCGCTTTAATGGTAGTAGCAAAGCCCTCTTTGCCAAGGTGGCGATTGAGAAAATTCTCAGGTAAGTAAACGTTAATTAATGCCGCTATAAACAACCCCAATAACAACCAAGGCGCTGAAATAATAAAGAGATCAATAAAGTTATTAACGAGCGTCATTTTGTGCCTCCAGCGCTGAAAGAATTGAACAATGAACGGCGGGTTCATTACCGCCGCAGCATGATTTGTGCAGTAGTTTAAGCGAATTTAAAATGATATTTAACTCGGCAATTTTACGCTCAACTTGCGTTATTTTTTCACTCGTAAAATGTTTAACTTGCTCACAGCTGTGACTTTGCTTATCCACTTTTATTGCAAGTAACTCTTTAATTTCATTCAGTGTAAAGCCTACATCCTTTGCCCTTAGTACAAACGACAGCTGCGCAACGTCTTGTTCAGAATACAAGCGATATCCCGAGTCACTACGCGCCGATGAATTGAGAATGCCTTGCTTTTCATAGTAACGAAGCGTGTCGGTCGAGACCGCTAACCGTTTTGCAATTTCACCTATTTTTACCATTTGCCTGCCTAATTGAGATACACTAAATCTAACTTTCCTACTAAGTATAAACCTTAGAGTTAACTCCAAAGTCAAACCAAATATTTAAAATTATGAAAATTGCTATTCTCGACTACGCAACAATTGAAAATGGTGACTTGTCACCGCTAAATGCGCTTACACAAAACATCGCATTATTTGACAATACCTCGCCTGCACAAGTAATTGAGCGCTGCCAAGGCATGGACGTGATAATTACAAATAAAGTAGTGATAGACCAAACAGCATTATCTCAACTAAGCACGGTAAAGCTAATTTGCATTGCCGCCACAGGCACCAATAATGTTGATTTAGTAGCGGCAAAACAGCATGGCATTGCGGTTACCAATGTTGCAGGCTATTCCACCGCGAGCGTGGTGCAGCACACGTTCGCTTTGTTATTTAACTTACTAGGTAATACTCATCAATACATTGCTGATTGTCATAACAATCAGTGGCAACAAGCGAGCCATTTTTGCTTTTTAGACCACTCAATAGACGAAATAGCAGGTTTAAAAATGGCATTAATCGGGTATGGCGATTTAGGACGCGCAGTAGCAAAAGCCGCAACAGCATTTGGCATTGAAACCTTGATTAGTGAGCGTAAAAACAGCCCTGTGCGTGACGGTCGAGTTACATTTGATGACGCGATAGCAAACGCCGATATTATTTCTGTTCATTGCCCTCTTAACCAAGAAACTGAAAATTTAATTAGTACACGCGAATTTAAACTAATGAAATCTAGCGCGGTACTAATTAATACTGCACGCGGTGGCATTGTTGATGAAAGCGCACTTGCACACGCGCTGCTAACCAACCAAATTAAAGCAGCGGCAATTGATGTTTTAAGCAAGGAACCCGCACAAGACAACAATCCGCTCGTTCAGTATCACGGGAGCAACTTATTGCTCACACCACATATTGCATGGGCCAGCAAGCAGTCTATCTCGCGCTTAATTAAGCAAATAGCGCTAAATATTAGTGCCTTTGAAAATGGCGAAACACGTAACCGAGTATAGGGTTGTTGACCTTTTATCGAAAAAACTTCGATTTTTAAGCGAAATTGATACACTGACTTTAACGCGGCTTTAACTCGCTTAGTCGCTTTAATCACTCAAGGGAAACACAATGAAAAAAACAGCCTTAAGTTTAGCGCTGGTTGCAGCACTTGGCCTTAGTGCATGCCAAACAACCAATTCAACAACTGACGCACCTGCAAGCCAACAGCAGTCTCAAGCTGCTGCATTTGAAGCGTTTTCAGCACAATTTATTGAAGACTTTTGGCGTCACCGCCCTGAGTGGTCGCAATACGCAGGTTACGGCAAATACGACCATATTTTAACGGTTCCCGACGCACAAAGCCGCGTTAACGATATTAATTTTGCCAATACACAACTCGCTAAATTGGCCCAGTTTGACCTTAATAAGTTACCAGCCAATTTAAAAACCGATTATCACTTAATCGAAAATCTATTAAAGAAATCAATTTGGACGGTAAACACGTTTAAATCGTGGCAATGGAATCCATCAAATTACAATGTTGCAGGTGGGTTTGCACAAATCATTAATAGTCGCTTTGATGATGACAACACAAAAATCACGAAAGTATTAAAACGTCTTGAAAATGTACCGGCCTATTATGCAGCAGCCATTGCCAATATTGATACGCCAACACTTGAGTACACACAGTTGGCAATTAGCCAAAATAAAGGAGCATTTAGCGTATTAAATAAAGATTTATTTAATAAAGCTAAAACCTCAAATCTATCGGACGCTGATAAGCAATTATTTGAAACCCGTTTTAAAGCAGCAACAGCTGCGATTAATGAATACATTGAATTCTTAACTAAGCTGGAACAAGAGCTGGTCGCAAACAATAACGCACGTTCATTTAGAATTGGCGAAGCGCTTTACGAGCAAAAATTCGCATTTGATATTCAGTCGGGTTACAGCGCAAAAGAGGTTTATCAAAAAGCGCTGGCAGATAAAGACCGTGTTACCGCTGAAATGTTAAAAATCACCAAGCAACTTTGGCCTAAATATTTTGCCAATACAGAGATGCCAAGTGAACCTCAAAAAGCAATTTCAACACTGATTAATCACCTTGCGGTTAAGCACGTAAAACGCGAAAACTTTGTTGAGGAAATTAAAAAACAAATTCCTGAACTTGAAGCCTTTATTAAAGAAAAGGACCTCATTACTCTTGATCCTGAAAAGCCGCTAGTGGTGCGCGAAACGCCAGATTATATGCGCGGTTTTGCTGGTGCATCGATTAGTGCACCGGGTCCATATGCGAAAAAAGAAAACACCTACTACAACGTTACGCCACTCGATAATATGAGTGAGGAACAAGCCGAATCGTATTTGAAAGAGTACAACCACTGGATTTTACAGATTTTAAATATTCATGAGGCAATTCCGGGCCATTACACTCAATTAGTTTATTCAAATGAGTCTCCGTCTCTAATTAAGAGTATTTTCGGAAACGGCGCAATGATCGAAGGTTGGGCAGTGTACACAGAGCGCATGATGCTAGAAGAAGGTTACGGTAATTTTGAGCCAGAAATGTGGTTAATGTACTACAAATGGAATTTACGCGTAATTTGTAACACGATTTTGGATTATCAAATCCAAGTGGAAGGCATCAGTAAAGAACAAGGCTTAGATCTACTTATGAATGGTGCTTTCCAAGAGCGCGCTGAGGCAGAAGGCAAATGGCGCCGCGCGACGCTGAGCCAAGTTCAGCTAACAAGCTACTACACGGGCTACCGTGAAATTTACGATTTCCGCGAAGCGCAAAAAGCGAAACTGGGTGACGATTTTAACTTAAAAGCATTCCACGAACAGTTTTTAAGTTACGGTAGCTCACCGGTAAAATACATTCGTGAATTAATGGACAAGTAGCCTGTATTAAGGTAAATAATCCAAGAATTAAAAGGAAGCATGCGCTTCCTTTTTTATTACCCAAATTAATAGTCTTAGTAATCAGCGTTAAGAAAGTTGGCCTTCGAATTTATTAAATGAACAAAAATATTTCGTTCTATCACAACACCTTGACTAAGCTTATTGTTATTTATGACAATTCACCTAACAGACTTTACGCAACCTCGGATATTATCATGGTTAAACTAAAACCAAGTTTATTACTCGCAGTCATTTTGAGCCTTTGCGCTTTGCCGCTTTTTAGTCACTCGTTCGAGCGCAAAGTGGTACAAGAAAAACAACAACAAACGTTTTATTACACTTGGTTTGATGATCAAGACAAGGAACAAAAGCTTAGTTTTAGCTACTCAAACGACCAGCTATTTAACCACTACCGCCGCTTTAAAGGCTTTAACGCACAAGAATACCTCGACAAGATTGATATAAAGGTAAGAAACACCATTAGAGAGTTCGACCGACGTAAATACACACTCGAAACACAACGTAAAGAACGTAGCATTGAATATAAAGTTTACAGTGATGACAAAGCACTATTAAAGGAACTTGAAGCGCGAGTAGAAAAAGCAAAACAAAGTGCGCGTAAAAGCTATTTACGCAAGCATCACTATGCTGATTTAGAAGCCATCTGGGCAATTGATGCGGTTAGACCTGACTTACCGCGCTTTGTGAAAAATTCATATGACTATATTTCACCGATTAGAGAAGCAATTTTAACAAAGTTTGGCAATAACGTTAGACCAAAAACAGTCATTAACTTTGTGTTAAGTTGGGTACAAGCGATGCCAACATCTGAGTTGCCAGACCGTTTTCATAACAGTGGCGAAAACTTTAAGCCACCTCTTAAGCTGATCCGCCAACAATACGGCGATGTAGACAGTAAACTTGTGCTCACTAGCGCTATTTTAAAAGCGATTTACCCGCGACTGACCATCGCTATTATTACCTCCCCTAACCATGCGCTAATTGGGTTAAATTTACCGATTCGCAAAGGCGACAAGCATGTTGAAATTAATGGCTTAAAATACTTAGTCGGTGAAGTCACAGGGCCAAAGCAATACCCAATCGCAGAGGTAAGCAGTAGCTCTTGGAGTATGCTGAAAAGTAAACAATACATAGTTGATATAATTTAAGCTGCACTCGCTATAGCACATGATTCTCTTGCGGCTACGTTTATGTATTGCAGCGTTAAATGTGTTAGCGATAGATCCGCTTAAATCATCAAACAAAAAAAGGGCTGATAAACATCAGCCCTTTTAACTTTTCATAGATGTCATTTTTAGACACCTTCACTCGTTAGCTTATAAATTTTCTTCAGCGAAGCTCGCTAAACGGCTGCGTACTACACCGTTTAAATTAATCGTGCTGCTGCCTTGGAAGTCTTTAAAACGTTCAACAATATAGGTTAACCCCGAAGTCACTGGGGTTAGATAATTACTGTCAATTTGTGCCAAGTTACCCGAGCAAATTAATTTAGTACCTTCACCACAACGGGTAATAATGGTTTTTAATTGCGATGCGGTTAAGTTTTGGCTTTCATCTAAAATAACAATCGCATTTTGAATACTGCGTCCACGCATAAAGTTTATCGACTTAAATTGAATATTGGCTTTTTCCATAATGTAATTACGGCTCGAAACCGGATTTTCGTCGTTTTTATGAAGTACTTCTAAGGAATCAGTTATCGCCGCAAGCCAAGGCATCATTTTCTCTTCTTCGGTGCCTGGTAAAAAGCCGATTGATTCAGCAATTTCGGGCGTGTTACGGGTCACAATGACCTTGTCGTACATTCCCCGTTCAATCACGAGTTCAAGGGCACAAGCCAATGCCAACAAGGTTTTGCCGCAACCAGCAGGGCCTGTCAAAATCACTAAATCCATATGCGGGTCGAGCAGCGCATTAATCGCCATTGCTTGATAAACATTTTTAGGCTGAATGCCCCACGCACTGCGTCCCATAATACGTTCAAAACCCAAATCAAGTAGCTTAATATGCTCTTCGTCGTAATCCACCACACGGGCAGCAAAGTGGCCTGTCTCGTCGAGTAAATACTCATTGATAAAGACTTCATTAAGCAAATTACGGGGTACGGTATGATACGTATCTCGACCGCTTTGCTCGCTGTCGCACTCTTTTACATGCTGCCAAAAATCGCCATCAAGTTTTTTATAGCCGCTAGTTAGCAAGCTAATATCGTCAATGAGCTGATCGGTGCGATAGTCTTCAACAAACTCAAGCCCCGCTCCTTTAGCTTTTAAGCGCATGTTTATATCTTTAGTGACTAACACTACTTTTACTTCAACTTTTAGTTGCTGCAAATGCAATGCGGTATTAATTATGCGATGGTCGTTTTCATCTCCTGGTAAACCCGAAACCGCATCTTCAAACATATGGTCGTTAACAATCGTTAGTTTACCCGTACAATTTTTAGCGACCGTTGAAAGATCAACCCCAGCAAGCATTTCTTCAGGACTTGCGTCTCTTAACACATCATCCAAAGCACGAATAGCAATACGTGCGTCTCGGCTCACATCTTTTTTGCGATCTTTAATGTGGTCCAGCTCTTCTAACACTGTCATTGGGATAACGACTTGATGTTCTTGGAAAGATAAAAAAGCGAAAGGTTCGTGAAGTAATACGTTGGTATCTAGGACATAGAGTTTATTATCGTTATTGCGCATTTTTCCCATAAGCTGTTCCTTCTCTTAGCTGGCGGGTTTATGGTTTTTGCTTTACTTTTAAGTTTAGTCTATTTCAGGAATTTGGCTTTTTTATGACAAAAAAAGTGCAAAATTCTGGCTAAATTACAAACATTAAAGCGGCGAATAGGTATTAACCTCACGAGTTCTAAATTAACAGGTGAATCCAACGAGAAATCTAGGTAACATAGCCGCCTTTTTTCGATAGTAGCGAGTTAAAAATGAGCTTTTCTTTAGGTCAACGCTGGATCAGCGACACCGAATCCGACTTAGGCTTAGGTACGGTCGTAGCCTGTGAAGGACGCCAAGTAACTATTTTATTCCCAGCCAGTGGTGAGAACCGCGTTTACAGTATTTCTGAAGCACCTGTTACCCGAGTGGCATTTAATGTAGGTGATAAAATTCGTAGCGTTGACGAATGGGAACTCATAGTTGAGCAGGTTGACGAAGAAAATGGCTTGTTTACTTACACTGGTACTCGCGAAGACAATCAAGAACAAGTCGCACTTAAAGAAACCTTTCTTGATCACTTTATTAAATTTAATAAGCCGCAAGATAAACTGTTTTCAGGGCAAATTGACCGTTTTGACCGCTTTACTCTGCGCCATAACACGCTTACCCATGTTCACCAAAACCAACAATCAAGCTTAAAAGGGTTAGTCGGTGCGCGCGCAAGCTTAATTCCACACCAGCTATATATTGCTGAAGAAGTGGGTAAACGTTTTGCCCCACGTGTATTACTGTCAGATGAAGTTGGTTTAGGTAAAACCATTGAAGCCGGTATGATTATTCACCAACAGGTGCTTACAGGCCGTGCTTCTCGCGTGCTTATTGTGGTGCCTGAAAACTTACAGCACCAATGGTTAGTTGAAATGCTGCGTCGCTTCAACTTACAGTTTTCAATTTTTGATGATGAACGCTGTACAGAAGCTTATGCAGATGCTGCAAACCCGTTTGAAACTGAACAGCTGATCCTAACCAGCCTTGAATTTATTACGAAAAAGAAAACTTGGTTTGAGCAAGCAACACTTGCCGATTGGGATTTACTTGTCGTCGATGAAGCGCACCACTTAAAGTGGAGCGAAAAGAAATCAAGCACAGAATACAACCGTATTGCTGAACTAAGCCAAGACATTCCGGGCTTAATTCTACTCACCGCTACGCCTGATCAACTGGGTCACGAAAGTCATTTTGCCCGTTTAAAACTGCTTGATGAAAACCGTTTCTACGATTATCAAGCATTTGTGGAAGAAGAAAGCCACTATCAAGAAGTTGCTGATGCGGCAAACCAGCTACTAGCTGATGAAGCATTAAGTGATAACGCAAAACAAACGCTTACATCACTATTAAAAGAAAGTGATATCACCACACTGCTTAGCCAAGTTGAAAAAGGTGAGCAAGCGGCTAAAAATGAAATTTTATCAATGCTGCTCGACAGACACGGTACAGGCCGCATTTTGTTCAGAAACAGCCGTAGTAGCATCCAAGGCTTCCCATCACGTGAGCTACACGCTTACCCTGTAACGATGCCGAAACAATACACTACAGCAATGAATGTAATGGGTAATATTGCTGGCTTAAAAGATGCGGAAATGCGCGCGAAACGTGCATTATTTCCAGAAAAAATCTTCCAAGAATTTGAAGGCGAATCCGCAAGCTGGGCGCAATTTGACCCACGTGTTGAATGGTTAGCCGAGAAACTACTTGAGCTAAAACGCGAAAAAGTATTGGTAATTTGTAGTGAAGCGCAAACAGCACTGAGCTTAGAACAAGCAATTCGTGAAAGTGAAGGTATTAAAGCCGCAGTGTTCCACGAAGGTATGAGCATTATTGAACGTGACCGCGCAGCAGCCTACTTCGCCGAACAAGAAGATGCGGCGCAAGTATTAATCTGTTCTGAAATTGGTTCAGAGGGACGTAACTTCCAGTTTGCCCACCACCTAATTTTATTTGATCTACCGCTAAACCCTGACTTACTTGAGCAACGAATTGGCCGCTTAGACCGTATTGGTCAAAGTGAAGACATTAAAATTCATGTGCCGTACTTTGAAAACACTGCGCAAGAAGTATTATTCCGCTGGTACCACGACGCGTTAGAAGCATTTGAACACACATTAACCACTGGACAACTGCTATATTCAGAATACAAAGATGAATTGCTGGAGTTCGTGGCAAGCCATAACACCGACGAGGAAGAGCTTGATCCATTACTTGAATCGGTAAACAAGCAAAACCAAGCGTTAAAGCAAAAAATGGAGCAAGGCCGCGACCGATTACTTGAACTACATTCAAAAGGCCAAGGCCGCTCAGAGCAATTGGTAAGCGATATTGAATCGCTTGATAACCAAACTGCACTGCCTATGTTTATGATCAAGGTGTTTGATATTTTCGGTATTTCACAAGAAGACCGCGGTGAGAACTCAATTGTTCTAAAACCAACTGAACATATGCTAACGCCATCGTTCCCGTGTTTACGTGACGAAGGTTTAACCGTTACTTTTGACCGCGACACCGCACTTGCACAAGAAGATGTGCACTTTTTAAGTTGGGATCACCCTATGGTGCAAGGTGCAATGGAGCTGATTATTGATGATGATCTCGGCACTACTTCCGTTGCACTACTTAAAAACAAGCAACTGCCTGCAGGAAGTTTCTTTGTTGAGTTAGTGTACCTTGCAGAAACCAGCGCACCAAAAGCACTGCAAATGGGTCGTTTCTTACCAACCACACCTGTGCGTTTATTACTCGATAAAAACGGTAATGATTTAGCTGCGAATGTCGCCTTTGATACGTTTAATCAGCAACTTAATGCCGTTGGTAAACAAACTGCTAGCAAGCTTGCCTCGGCACTGCAATCAAGCGTTCACCCAATGATTGAAACGGCAAATAAACTAGCGCAAAGTCAATTAGATACACTAAAGCAAAGTGCTAAAGAAAGTGTGAATACTAACTTAGATGATGAGCTAGCACGCTTAAAATCGCTAAAACAACTTAATCCGAACGTACGTGAAGACGAGCTGTTTTATTTAGAAAAGCAAAAATCACAATTACTTGAGCATGTTGAAAAAGCAGAGCTTAAGCTTGATGCAATCCGCTTAATAGTGGTTTCTCACTAACTATAATTGCTTTAAAATGGGGCTTAGATTAAGCCCCATTTTTTTGCTGGAATCACTGTGCTGTTAAACTATAACCCGCCCACTTCGCCATACATCAATATTTTATATCGTGATGATGACCTAATCATTCTTAATAAACCCAGTGGTTTACTGACTGTGCCGGGCAAAGCGCTTGAGCACAAAGACAGCCTGATTAACCGCGTTAATTTAGTATTTCCAACGGCAACCATAGTACATCGCCTTGATATGGCCACCTCAGGCATTATTTGCCTTGCGCTCAATAAAGCGGCGCACCGTGAAATAAGCCGCCAGTTTCAAGACAGAGAAACCAAGAAACGTTATATCGCTCGCGTCTATGGCAAACTCGAACCGGAAACAGGTTCTGTGGATCTTCCGTTAATTTGCGATTGGCCAAACCGACCAAAACAAATGGTGGATCATGAGCGTGGAAAGCCCTCTCTTACCCATTATGAAGTGTTAAGCTATGAAGAACATGCAACGCGTGTTGCCTTAACGCCAATCACCGGTCGTTCACATCAGTTGCGTGTACATATGTTATCGTTAGGTCATGTGATTTTAGGCGATCGTCTTTATGCGCACGACGACGCACTTGCTATGGCGACAAGATTACAACTTCATGCGCAATACTTAAGCTTCACTCACCCTGTAACAAAACAGCAACTCAGTTTTTATAGTGATCCTGGTTTTTAACTAAAATATTAGCTTAGAGTGTCGATAAGCTTAAAAAGTCAAAATCAAATCATGCGTGTGAAGCCTAAATTTTACCTTACAGTTTGTTTGTTACTTGTTAGCGCGTTCTTAACGCAAGCTAAGGATGTTGAATGGCTCGCACCTATCAATAAAGAGCTGCAAAACAATCAAGATGTGTCCCATTACTTCGAACCTTCAGAGGTTGTAACAGTAATGGCTGGCGACAATGAGTTAACAGCCTTGTACCGAGACCACACTGCAGAATTTGAAAAGGGTGTTGCGATCTTAATTGCTGATTGGCACTTAACCCAATCGAATGACCGTGGCATCGACTTTTTACGTAAATCACTAAATGATTATGGATGGGTTACTTACAGCATTAGCGCAGGGAGTAGCCCACGTATAAATAATGATGAATTGCCCGATAATGATAACGTAAGCGTTGCGCCTAGTTTATCGCAATTTAAAAAGCCCGACCTCGACGCCTACGCACTTAGTTTAACCAGCCGTTTTAAAGCCATGTATCAACAAGCGCTAACTCACCCGGGTTTTGTAATTGTGATTACACAAGGACAAAGCGGCGCGATTTTGAATAATTATCTAAATCAGCAAACATCGGAACAAATTGATGCACTGATTTTGCTTAATAACTTTTATAACGAAGCGCAGAAAAACAAGTCACTAAACCAAACCATCACTACGACCCCGTGGCCAACACTGGATATTTATTATCAAAGCCAAAACCATTGGCTAAACCAACAAATGGTACAGCGCAAAAAACTTGCACGACGTAACCATAAATTAAACTATCGCCAACGCGCTTTATTTGGCAACCAATCCAGTGAGCAGCAACATCAGCGTTTATCAAAAGAAATATATGGTTTTTTAACCTGGTTAGGTATTTAACTAATACCCTGTAGCTAAGCTTTTAAGCCAAACCTGCTACTTCGCTTTTAAATATTCATATGCTGCTTGAATATCTTGGCTTTTCTGTTTGGCAAGCTGCATCATCTCAGGTGGTAACCCCTGCGACACTAGTTTGTCTGGATGGTGCTGAGCCATCAATTTACGATAGGCCTTTTTAATCGCCTTGTCATCGGCATTTCCATCCAACCCTAGCACTTGTAGTGCTGCACTTTTTGTTAATGCCGTATCTTGCGCTTTGTTCGTTGACGAGCGATGAGATTGCTGCTGATTCTGCTTTGTATGTTGATAACGATGAAACTCAAATTCGGCAATATAACGCTTTAAAATAAACTTAAAGTGAGTACTGTTAATGCCAATGTATTTACTCACCTGCTTGAGTAAATCACGCTCTTTATCGCTTAACTCGCCATCGCTAAATGCCATTTGAATTTGAATTTCAAGAAACAATTGGATCAGGTCATAACGACCTGAAAAGCGGTCGCGAAAATCTTTAAGTACTGACTTAAACGGGAAGTCAGCTTGTTTGCCACTGCGAAATGCGTTTTGCGCATCGCGGCGCGCGTCGTCAGTTAATCCCATTTCATCCATAAAACGAGACGCAGCACTAATATGTTGTTCGTTAACACGGCCATTCGATTTAGCAATATGCCCCATTACGGCAAAGCAGGTATAAGAAAATAACGCTTGTTTTTCAGAGACGCTACTATTGTCGAAAAAGCCTTGAAAGCCACCGGCTTTATTAAAATCTTGCTTTAAACCGCGGTCAAATAAGTGGCCTAAATAAAGACCTAAAATTGCGCCAAACCATTTACCAAATAAAAAGCCAAACCCAGCACCTAGTAACTTTCCCCACATTTAGTTTAATACTCCTGTTGGTTAATTTCGGCCAATCGCTCAGGTGTGCCGACATCTTGCCAATTGCCAATGTACAGTTCGGCGGTCACTAATTTTTCGGCCATTTTTTCTCGTAGCATTGGCGCGAGTGGTAAAAAATCAGCCTTGGTATTCGCAAAAAATGATTTATGGTAAAGCGCAATACCCGCAAATGTATGTTTTATTTCGGCATCGCTATCACTTGATGCAAACCCTTGCACTAACGAAAAATCACCGTTCGGATTATGTGCTGGATTTTCAACTAACACTAAATGCGCTTGTTGCGGCAATAGCGCAATTTGCGTCAAACTTGCTGCATCATAATCAGTAAAAATATCACCGTTAATGACAATAAATGTCTCGCTAAGTAAATCGAGGGCATTGATAATACCACCGGCAGTTTCTAAACCTTCTCCCCCTTCGTCACTATAAATAAGACTCACGCCAAATTGGCTGCCATCGCCTAATGTATTGCGAATACTTTCACCACACCAAGCCAAATTAATCACAATTTCGCTAATACCCGCCGCTTTTAAGCGTTCAATATGGTACTCAATGAGCGGTTTGCCATTCACTTTTAGCATGGGTTTTGCGGTATCTGCTGTTAATGGCATCATGCGTTTACCGCGCCCCGCCGCTAAGATCATTGCTCTCATAATTTTGCCTTTAAGCTTGGTAAAACACTCACTTTAAGCCATTGTGAAAAGTAACCTAAGACAGGAAATGAATGTGCTAATTCGTCGCATGCTTCAACAATATAGTGCATAGTATCAAGCACATGAGGTAGGTATCCTTGTTTGTTATCTCGAATACTTAATCGGCAAAAAATACCCGCAGCTTTTAAGTGACGCTGAATACCGGTTAAGGTGTATAAGAGTTCAAAATCATCAAACGATAAACCGACTGTCATTCCCGCTTTTTCGTACTGCGTAAACCCGTAGCGTACAAGCTCTTGACGAAGCGTCTTTGGTAAAATGTGATAGCAATCTTTGGTAAGCGACACTAAATCATAGGTGAGCGGGCCTTGCACCGCATCTTGATAATCGATAATTGCCAGCTGTTGTTGCCATAACATTAAATTTCGACTGTGGTAATCACGATGCATTGTCACTTTAGGTTGCATTTCTAACGCATTAATTAGTTGTTGTTTTACTTGCTGCCATGTTTTTTGCGCGCCAGTATCCATTGTAAACTGACAAAACTGCTCAATTAGCCAGTGATTAAAAATTTCTAGTTCAAGATCGATAAACGCTGCATCATACGGCTTCATTGCGTTGGTTTTTGCTAACTTTGCAATGTTAGGCAGCATATCAATCGCTTGATGGTACAATTTCTGCTCACAACCTTGCCCTAAACAATCAGCAAAGTGAGTGCTTCCTAAGTCTTCAATAAGTAGTAAACCTAATTCTTTATCTACTGCTAGAATTTGTGGCACTTTAAAAGAGCCCTGACTAAACAGATGATTAAGTTCAATAAAGGGTTCGTTATCGACTAAATTTGGTGGCGAAACCATTAAGATATAAGTGTGGTTATCAGTAAAAACACGAAAGTACTTACGAAAACTCGCGTCACCTGTAATAAGCTCAACTTTGAATGCGTTTTGTTGTTCTAAATTCGGTAAGTTTTGCGTTAAAAACGCATCAAACATTTGGTTATGCAAGGCTTAACCCCAACTACAATTAATTACAAATTGTGCATTGTCCTGTGCCATTTGCTAACAGACTATAAATGGCGCTTAATTGCACAAGTATTTTTCTCTTTTCAATGGTATATTAACAGTTCAAGTAATGAGAGAAATCATTAAAATTAAATTATTATAGGCTTAGTTACGTGTGCGCTTTAAATTATGCTCAAAGCAGCAAGTTTTTGGTGCAACAAAATGCCGCTGTTTAACCATATAAAATTAAATGTAAGCTCCAAAATTCGCTTACTGACAAAAACAGCGCATAGTATAAAACGTAAGTAAGGTCTTTTTCACAAGGTTATCTGATTAATGAAACGCCCTTTTGGCATATTTGCGACACTGATTTTTATGTCACCTCTGGCCAGTGCTTCAGATATGTTTTCTCTGTGCGAAACCGATCCTAACTTAAGCTGGCAGTCTACTTCCCAGCTTGCTGTTGGTCAGCTTGCGATTAACGCAGATCAGGTAGAATTAGCAGGAAAAAACAAAGCGCTCTTTAGCGGCAACGTGATGATGGACTCGACACAGATGAGTCTAACCGCATCCAGCGCTGAACTTGATAAAATAAATGGCATGCTCAATGCCATTGGCCCAATTGTTTATCAGGATCCCAACAGCTATATTTCGTCAAAACACTTTTTTGCTAACTTAACCTCATCTGAGTTATCTCTCGGTGACGCTAAATATCAATTTACCCAACAAGCAGGTCGTGGCGAAGCCAAACTGCTTGAAGTAAATCAATCACTTTTACTCTTGCAAGATGCCAGCTTTACAACTTGTCCAAGCGATAACCCTGTGTGGGCGCTGGATGCAAAAAACATTAAACTATCACAAGAAGAAGGCTGGGGTGAAACCTACGGTGCGGTATTAAAAGTGTATGACACACCGGTGTTTTACCTTCCGTATTTTACTTTTCCAATATCGGATAAACGTAAATCTGGTTTTATTCAACCAACATTTACCAGCTCTAATCGTTATGGTTTAGAGATTGAAACCCCGTTTTATTGGAATATTGCGCCCGATATGGATGCGACGATTACCCCGCGTTACATGTCAAACCAGGGTTTTCAGTTGCAAACCGAGTTTCGCTATTTAACTGAAGAGCACCAAGGTATGGCTGCAATTGAGTATCTTAATAGCGATGATTCTGAACCTGAACTGGGCAGTCGTTATTTACTGCACCTAAGCCAATACAGCAAAATTGACGATAACTGGCGCGGCCAAATCGATATCACAAATATCAGTGATGATAACTATATAAACGATATGGGATCGAGCTACGCTAATCGTACCGATACTCAGCTTAATCACCTTATTCAGTTAACTCATTTAGGTGATTACTGGCATACCGATATGAAGTTACAAGGCTTTGAGGTACTTGGTGATCATTTAGAGTCTTATCGCGCACTGCCACAAATTACCTTTAGCCAGGTTAATGCGTTTGATTTTTATGGTGTCGACTTTACTTTAAACGGTGAATTTGCCCATTTTCAAAACGAAGAAGCACTGGTGGAAAAAGCCACCCGTGTTCACTTAGAGCCTAAGTTAAGCTACGGCATTAGCGACTACGCATGGAGTTTTTTATCTGAGGTTAGTTTGCTGCAAACGAATTACCATCAACAAGGTGATTTACTTGGCACGCAGTTAGAGGAAAATGTAAACCGTACCTTGCCAAAACTACGCCTCTACGGACAAATTAATTTTGAACGTGATACTCATTGGTTAGTCGATAACGGCCTACAAACACTTGAACCAAAAGCTCAGTATTTGTTTATTCCAGAAAAAGATCAGTCAAATATCGGCTTGTACGATACAGTAAAGCTACAAGATGATTTCCACGGGTTGTTTCGCGAGCAACGCTTCTCGGGCGTAGACCGTATTGCTACGGCAAACCAATTTACCTTAGGCGCAACAACACGTATATTTAATCAACAAAATAACGAAGTATTTAACTTCAGTATTGGTCAAATCTTTTACGTTTCAGATGACGCTAAACCGTCTGAGATTGACGACAATGCGAGTTATAACTCGTTATTTGCCAGTGAAGCTATGTTACATTGGCACAAGAATTGGTACCTGTCTGCAGGTATGCAATACGATACTGACGGCAGCGACCTTGTTAACTCACACCTCACCCTCGATTATAAAGGGGATAATAATGAGTTAATTCAATTGAACCATAGGTACGCAAACAATGTCTCAGGAAATACAATAGAGCAAGTTGGTATTTTTGCCAGCTACCCAATTGGCGAGCAATGGCAACTTGTTTCGAGCTACCAGCGCGACCTAGAATCAGATCGCAGCGTGGAGTTTTTAACTGGTGTACAATACCAATCATGTTGTTGGGCGATTCAATTATCTGGTAGCAGACAAATAGAAACTGACTTAAATAAACCAGTTGGTCAGTTTGCTAATGAATCAGCTAAATTTGACTCGAGTATTCAAATTAAATTTATAATGGGTCTAGATGCGCAAAAACTACTCAACCAAAGCATCTTTAGTTATCGCAGACCTTACTTTCTAACAAATTAATATGTAAGTAGAAAAAATCAATGAAGTTAAAACGATTAATGACAGCGGGCGTTGCCCTACTTGCTTTCTGCCAAAGCGCATACAGCCTTACTGAACTTGATAGTGTTGCCGTAAAAGTTAACGACGGTGTTATTTTACAAAGTGAAGTAGACGCACTGGTAAACCGTGTTAAAAACCGTGCAAAAGATTCTGGTCAGGAATTGCCTTCAGAAACAGCGCTAAGACGTCAAGCAATCGACAAACTTATTGACCAAGCTCTGCTACTGCAAATGGGTGAACGTATTGGTTTACGTATTTCTGATGCACAGTTAGATCAAACCCTCTCGCAAATGGCCCGTGAGCAAGGTGCAACCCTTGACGATATGCGCCGCTCGCTGGAAGCAAGCGGAGATAATTTCCAAACTTATCGTGAAGAAATTCGTAACGAAATGGTTGCTAGCCGCACTATGCGTGCAAGTGTTGAACGCCGCGTTTACGTAAGCTTACAAGAAGTACAAAACTTACTGCGTATTTTAGAGCAGCAAGGACAGACAAACGAAGAATACGATATCGGTCATATCCTGATTGAGATCCCTGAAAATGCCACTGCGGACGATATCAAAACACAAAAAGAGCGTGCTGAAGCCGTTATTCGATTACTAAACGAAGGACGCGAATTTAAGCAAATAGCAATTGCGTCATCAGGTGGTGGTAAAGCACTTGAAGGTGGTCAATTAGGTTGGATGAACATTAACGAAATGCCAACACTATTCGCTGAGGCGGTAAAAGGCCATAAGAAAGGCGATATTGTCGGCCCACTTCGTTCAGGCGCTGGTTTCCACATCGTCAAACTACAAGATGTACGAGGTGTTGAAGTTGTTGAAGCGGTGGAGCTAAAAGTACGTCATATTCTTGTTAAGCCATCAATTATTGTATCGGAAGAAAAAGCGCGTTCTATGCTCGCAGGTTTTGTTGAGGATTTAAAAGCAGGTAATGCTGATTTTGGTGAATTAGCTAAAGAGCATTCTGAAGATCCAGGTTCAGCATTAAACGGTGGTGAATATGACTGGACAGACCCGAACTCTTGGGTAGGCGAATTTAAAGAAACAGCATTAGGTTTGGAAAAAGGCCAACTCAGTGAGCCATTCAGAACCCAATATGGCTGGCATATTATGGAATTATTAGACCGTCGCGTATCAGACAAAACTGAGCTTGTTAAACAAAACCGCGCGCACCAAATGATTTTTAATCGTCGCTTTAAAGAAGAAAGCTTTACGTTCCAGCGTGAATTACGCGAACAAGCTTATATTGAAGTTGTAGAAGAATAGTTATGACATTACGTATTGCAGTTACACCGGGCGAACCGGCAGGTATTGGGCCAGACCTTATTTTACAGCTGGCGCAACAAGATTGGCCTGCAGAACTTGTCGTAATTGCTGATAAAAATCTGCTAAAACAACGTGCAAAATTACTTGGCATAGATATTCAACTAATTGAATATCAACCAGATAATGCGGCTCAACCGCATAATGCAGGTAACTTAACAGTTAAGCATATTCCATTAGCAGAAGACGTGACTGCAGGCGAACTCAATGACGCCAACGGACAATACGTACTTGATACGCTGAAATATGCCTCTGATGGCAATATGCAAGGTGAGTTTGCTGCTGTGGTCACAGGCCCTGTGCATAAAGGCATTATTAACCAAGCGGGTATTTCATTTAGTGGTCATACTGAGTTTTTTGCTCAGCAATCAAATACGCCTGATGTTGTAATGATGCTCGCTACCGAGGGCTTACGCGTTGCTTTAGTAACAACGCATATTCCTTTAGCGTATGTATCTAAAGCAATTACTGAAGACCGTTTAAGCAAAGTGACGCGTATTTTGCATCATGATTTAACCACTAAATTTGGCATTGAATCAGCAAAAATTTATGTCTGTGGTTTAAACCCGCACGCAGGCGAAAATGGTCACTTAGGCCGAGAAGAAATCGAAGTCATTTCACCAACGCTAGAACAGCTTAGAAATGAAGGCATTAACCTTGTTGGCCCACTACCAGCCGATACGTTATTTCAAGACAAATACCTAAAAGATGCCGATGCCGTGCTTGCAATGTATCACGATCAGGGATTACCTGTGTTAAAATACAAAGGATTTGGTAATTCAGTTAATATCACCCTAGGTTTACCGTTTATCCGCACATCTGTGGATCATGGTACCGCTCTCGATTTAGCCGCAACTGGCGAGGCCGACGTGGGGAGTTTTGAATTAGCAATTTCTAAAGCAATTGAAATGGCAAGTAAAAGCGCACAATAGATGAATGATAAAGTACACTTAGGGCACCGCGCCCGAAAACGTTTTGGTCAAAACTTTCTACACGATACAAGCATTATCGATAAGATCGTAACTGCAATTGATCCAAAACCTGGCGATAACCTCGTTGAGATTGGTCCAGGCCTTGGCGCAATTACAGAGCCAGTGGCAGAGCTTACAGACCACTTAACGGTAGTTGAGCTCGATAAAGATCTTGCTCATCGCTTGATTCATCACCCATTTCTTGCCGACAAGCTGACTGTGCATCAGGGTGATGCCATGCAGTTTGACTTTGCATCATTAATCAATGATGAGCGCAAACTTAAAGTATTCGGTAATTTGCCTTATAACGTTTCAACGCCACTACTGTTTCACTTATTTGAGTTTTATCAAAATATTGAACACATGCACTTTATGCTGCAAAAAGAAGTGGTTAAACGCATGGTTGCGAGCCCTGACAGCAAGGCCTTTGGCCGATTAAGTGTGATGACACAGTATTATTGTCATGCAATGCCTGTTATTGATGTGCCACCAGAGTGCTTTAAACCTGCACCTAAAGTGGATTCAGCAGTTATTCGCCTGATCCCGAAATCGCCAGATCAATTAAAGGCAAAGAGCACTAAAATCCTTAACACGGTATGCTTAGAAGCGTTTAACCAAAGACGCAAAACAATTCGAAATAGTTTATCGAATTTATTAACGCCTGAAGAAATTGAAAACTTAGGGTTAGATTTAAAGCTGCGCGCCGAAAACCTTTCTCTAGACACTTTTGTAAATATTGCAAACTGGATTTATGACAACAAGCAGTAATTCTCCAATTAAAGTATCGGTAGAAACGTTTTATGTTGATGGTCAGTCTGAGCCAGAAAAAGATAAATACGTTTTTGCCTATACCGTAACAATCAAAAACCATAGTTTATGTTCATCAAAATTGCTTAGCCGCTACTGGTTGATTACCGATGCTAACGGTAAAGAAACCGAAGTTGAAGGTGAAGGTGTGGTTGGTGAAACACCAACAATTGGACCTGGTGAGAGCTACACCTACACATCAGGTGCAGTATTAGATACCCCAATCGGTACAATGCAAGGTTATTACCAAATGCGTAACGAGTTTGGTGCTGAATACCAAGCCCCGATTGAAGTATTTCGCCTAGCTAGTGATGTTGTATTACATTAATTAAGCAAATATGGCTAAATATGTAATTGGTGATCTGCAAGGGTGCTTTAACGAATTTACCTCGTTATTAAAAACGGTAGATTTTAACCCAAGCCGCGATCACCTTTACTTAGTTGGCGATATTGTTGCGCGCGGTCCAGATTCACTGGCGTGTTTAAAGTATCTCTTTGCTCAGCAAGGCAGTGTAACAATAACGTTAGGCAATCATGACTTACATTTACTAGCGACGTACTTCACGCAAAACACTCCCAACCCAAAAGATAACTTACAAGGCTTATTCAACGCAAAAAAGCTACCTACTTACATTGAGTTTTTAAGACAACAACCGCTCGCGGTATGGCTTGAAAAGTATAATACCTTTATTTCCCACGCTGGATTAAATCCCCAATTATCATTGCAAAAAGCACTTGAACTTTGTGCTAAAGCACAAAAAAAATACCAAGGTGACAATGCACAGTTTTACCTCGCAAATATGTATGGCAACAGCGTTAACTGCATTTCACAAGCTAATGATAAACTATCGCGCTTTACCTATACCGTAAATGCATTTTCGCGTATGCGCTTTGTTAATCAACATGGACAAATGGACTTTGCAAATAAAGGACCTGCAAGCCAAAATTCACCCGAATTATTTCCGTGGTTTGATGTGAATGCAAATAATCATTCAGATATTAATATTTGCTTTGGTCATTGGGCTGCATTAAAAGGCCAAACACCTTATCCAAATCTATTTGCCCTTGATACCGGCTGTGTTTGGGGCGAGCACATGACTTTGCTTGAGCTAAAATCAAAGAAAAAACATTATTGCAATAACTACAAAGAACATAAAAACAACACTTAAGTTGTATTTTAAATACTACAATTAACTATTCAGCTATAAATACTGAAATAAAGTTACGAGTTTGTTAGATTGAACTAAAGTTGTATCCATGTATGTCGATAAATTACAAAAGCCCTCAGAGGCTTACTCATTTTGCCGGCAATTAGTAAACAGGAATGAATATGAAGTTGACTGTCAGCCAACGTATTTGGGGTGGCTTTATCCTAATCACCCTACTTTTGATCACCATTGGTATCAACTCACTTGTTAGAATCAATAGCATTAGCAATTCATCTAACCATGTTAATACCCTCTCTATTCCTGCGCTCAGAGCGACAAATGAGCTTCAGGTTTCGTTCAATAAAATGCAGGCGCTTGCGCTACAAGTTTATTACAGCGATAACAGTAAGCAGCTTCAGGGTCTAGTAAACCAATACCGCGCTGCAGCTGAAGATTTTGATAAATCAAATGAACGACTAAAACAGGTTGTTAGCAGCGATGCACAACTGGCAAATGCCGCCTCAGCTGTCGATAAAACTTACAACAGTTTTGTTGGCCGAGTGCAAAATCTTATCAACAACAAAACCAGTGCACTGCAAATTGAAAGCAGTTTAACAACGCAGTTAGAAACACTGGAAATTGCCGCGGAAGATGCCAGCACTGTCGTATTAGACTTAAGTGATAGTGCAGAGCTTGAAGATAACTCACAACGTCTTTATCAAGCCGTTTCGAATATTGAAAATGCACTTCTTAGCATTGTTAGCAACAGCACAGATCTTAAAAATATTAAAAATGCGTCTACAGTAGAAACGTTATCAAACGAAGTCAACTACAGCCTTGCTGATATTGAGCGCAATATCGAGCTACTTTCAGAAACCTTTAAACAAACAGATGAAGACTTACACCAAGACTTCCAAAGCTATTTTGCGGTTGTGAAAGAAAACGGACAAGGCAGTAAATCTCTCGCTAACGTAAAGCAAAATCATATTAGACAACTTGAAGAAGCTGCAACTAACTTATCGCTTGCAGAGCAAGATACAAATACGGCGAGCTCTCAGCTGGATAAGCTAACTTCCCTTTCGGATACACTTGTAGTAGAGCTTAGAAAAGAAGTGGAAAGCAGCGTATCAAAAGCAGAGCTTTGGACATGGTTAGGTATGATCATTGCCACTGTAATTGCGATTGTTATTGCGTTTTTAACAGTTCAACGTATCACGAAGCCGTTATCTGAAATCAACAAAGTGCTTGATAACGTGGCGCAAGGCGATATGACAATGCGCCTTGACGATAGTAATAAAGATGAATTTGGTGAATTAGCGAAAAGCTTAAACCGCGTGACCGACAATTTACGCAACTTAATTCAAGGTATTATTTCACGTTCTACACAGCTTGCAGCGGCTTCAGAGGAAACATCGGCAGTGACAGTTGAATCGAGCCAAGCAATTGAAAGTCAACGAGCACAAGTTGAACAAGCTGCAACAGCAACAACTGAAATGAGCAGCACCTCACAATCAGTTACACAAAGTGCTGAAGATGCGTTACATGAAATTAAACAGGCTGACAACGAAGCTGAGCGCGTTAAAACAATTTCAAGTAATAACAAGCTAACTATCGAACAGCTTGCTCGTGAAGTGGCTGGAGCATCTCAGGTTATTAATAAACTGCATCAAGACAGCGCGTCAATTGGCGGTATTTTAGATGTAATTAGAGGTATTGCAGAGCAAACAAACTTACTTGCACTAAACGCTGCTATCGAAGCTGCGCGTGCTGGTGAGCAGGGTCGTGGTTTCGCAGTGGTAGCTGACGAAGTACGCTCACTTGCAAGCAAAACTCAAGAATCTACACAAGAAATTCAAGCTATGATTGAATCACTGCAAAGTGGTGCAGAAGAAGCGGTATCTGTAATGGCGAAAGGCCAGCAGCAAGCAGATTCATGTGTTGAACAGTCTGAACAAGCCGCTTCTGCGCTTGAGCAAATTACGCAGGCGGTATCACAAGCGCACGATGCGAGTGAACAAATTGCAACAGCAGCAGGCGAGCAACATCAAGTATCACAAGAGATCAGTGAAAGCTTAGAGTCAATTGTTGCAATAGCCGAACAAACTGCTGAGGGTGCAAACCAAACATCAGCGTCAGCAAGTGAAGTTGCTAAGCTTGCAGAAGAGCTAAGACTCTCTGTAGAAGAGTTTAAAGTGTAACGCTATTCACACACTTTCAAAAACAAAAAGGCCCACTAATCAGTGGGCCTTTTTAATATCTAAACAAAACTCGATTGAAAATTAACAAGTAACTTTAACTGAGTAACGGCTGTACAAGATTAAATAAATCGTCAGCCTGATTTGCGAGCTTAGAGGTGCTCTTCAGAGATGCAGCAAAACTTCAATAATAACGAATTAATTGAGTCTGTTATTCAAGATGAAAGGTCAACATAACTGAGGTTAAAGCGTTTAAAACTCCGCTCTTTTTCTATTCCTTAAAGATTACTTTTAACTACATAGCCAGCACTATAATGACTTTATACTTTAAGAGGATCACGTAAAAACAAAAAAGCCAGCTTAAAGCTGGCTTTTACAAAGGGAATAAATTAATTAAAAACTATTAAAGACCTGCACGATCTTTTAATGCAGCAATTACAGCTGAACCTGAATGACCATTTGCATCAGCCCAAGCCACGTCGCCACCTGCTGCTAAGTCGCTTTTTGGTAGCTGCTTAACAATATACTCACCCACGCCATCTGCACCACTAACAATTGCATGACGGATAAGGTTATTACCACCACAGCTAATGCCCGCATAAATATTACGTAGCTTTACACGTGATTCTTTAAGCTTCTTACGAATACGGCTTTTATCATCAGCACCTACATAGTCACAAATACTAGCAGCTAATTGCTCATTTGCATTTACCGTGTGAGAGCTTAGTAATGCAGCCGAAGATACAGATAGAGTAAATAATAATGTTGATAATTTCATGGTACAGCAACCCTAGTAGCACTTTATACTTAATTTAATTGCAACAATTCTAACAACAAGTTAAATCATCTTCAAGAAATTAAGCCTAATTTCTTATAAATAACAAATTGGTAATGATATTGATTGGTTTCATCTGGTGCGAAGCTTTGGGTTTCTAGCACCTGCCAATCTGCCACAGCTTCGTAATCAGGAAACTGCGTATCACCATCAACATCCAAATCTATATGCGTTAAGTATAGTCGATCTGCACGGCTTAAAAAGTCTAAGTAAATTTTACCGCCACCAATAATCATAACCTCATCTACATCACCAGCCAAAGAGAGCGCATGCTCTGGGCTTTCAGCCGTTATCGCACCTTCAACAACGTACTCTGGGTTACGCGTGATAATAATATTATCTCGCCCTGGTAATAGACGACCGATCGACTCATATGTACGGCGTCCCATAATGACAGGTTTGCCCAAGGTGACCGATTTAAAGTGTTTTAAATCAGCAGGAAGGTGCCATGGCATATCGTTATCTTTACCAATAATACGATTATTAGCCATCGCAGCTATCATTGAAATCTTCATAAGAAATTAATACTTTTAACCTAGTTATTTATTATTAGTACTTTTTTATTAAATATAAAAAAAGGTGCGCAAGCACCTTTTATTATCGTTGATAGACGACTTCTACGTCGTAATCATCTTCATCCCAGTCTTCGTCATCATCGTCATCTTCAAAATCAGATATTGACTCTTCATGGTATGTATCCCACTTAAACTCAACTTCTTGTGGCTCTTCCTCAGCAACAAACTTCTCTTTAGGCATACTTTCTAAAAGCTGCATAATGTCGAAGCACAACTGCTCTGTACCAATTTTGTTGAATGCAGAGATCTTATAGGTTTTTTCAGCTTCAAGCGCATCGGCAATCTCAGCGCACAATTCTTCGGCTTCTTCATCTAACAACAAATCAATTTTGTTAAATACTAGCCAGCGAGGTTTTGCAGCGAGTGCTGGGCTGTAACGCTCAAGCTCACCTAAGATTGTGTAAGCATTTTCAACAGGATCAGAACCATCTACAGGCATAATGTCGATTATATGCAGTAGAACACGGCAGCGTTCTAAATGCTTTAAGAAGCGAATGCCTAGGCCTGCACCTTCAGCAGCACCTTCAATTAATCCTGGAATATCAGCGATTACAAACGATTGATTTTGGCTTGGTCTAACCACACCAAGATTTGGCACTAAGGTAGTAAATGGGTAATCAGCAACCTTTGGCTTTGCCGCAGATACGCTGCGGATAAAGGTTGATTTACCCGCATTTGGCAAGCCTAATAAGCCAACATCAGCAAGTAATAATAACTCTAAACGTAAGTTACGAATTTCACCTGGCGTACCCAGTGTTTTCTTACGAGGAGCTCGGTTAGTACTTGATTTAAAACGAGTATTACCAAGCCCGTGAAAACCACCTTTGGCAACAATAATCTTTTGACCATGTTGCGTTAAATCACCTAGTGCTTCCGCAGTATCGACATCAACGATACGCGTACCTACAGGAACTTTTAAGGTAAGATCTTCACCTTTTTTACCAGTCATATTTCGGCCAGCACCATTAGTGCCACGCTCTGCTTTATGAAAGCGTTCAAACTGATAGTCAATAAGTGTATTTAGGTTTTCATCGGCTTCAATAAAGACACTGCCGCCATCACCACCGTCACCACCATCAGGACCGCCGTCTGGTACAAACTTTTCTCGGCGAAATGAAACTACACCGCTGCCACCGTCACCAGCTTCAGCGCGAATTTCAACTTCATCTACAAATTTCATATATTTAGCCTTACACAGCCTAGAATGTACTTATTATACCAAGACAAACGGGTTGTGCGTAATCAAGAAACAAAAAAAGCCCCGCAGTTGCGGGGCTTTTTAAAACTTTTAGGGTTTACTCAGCGATGATGCTTACGTATTTACGACCTAAAGGACCTTTTTGCTCAAACTGAACTTTACCGTTTGATGTTGCAAATAAAGTGTGGTCTTTACCCATACCTACGTTTGTACCTGCGTGGAACTTAGTACCACGTTGACGAACGATGATGTTACCCGCTAAAACTGATTCACCACCGTAACGCTTAACACCTAGGCGTTTACTTTCTGAATCACGACCGTTACGAGTACTACCAGCTGCTTTCTTATGTGCCATCTTTCTGTACCTCTAAATTAAGCGTTAATGCCAGTGATTTTAACTTCAGTGAACCACTGACGGTGACCCATTTGCTTGCGAGAATGCTTACGACGTCTAAACTTAACGATCTTAACTTTCTCACCACGACCATGAGATACAACTTCAGCTGTAACCTTACCGCCATTAACGAAAGGTGCACCAATTTCGATTTTCTCACCGTTTGCAACAAGTAATACTTTGTCAAATTCTACTGCTGCACCAGTTTCAGCCTCTAATTTCTCAAGGCGAATCGTTTGACCTTCAGTCACACGGTGCTGTTTACCACCACTTTGGAAAACCGCGTACATAATTAACTCCGTTCTGCGCCCTCAAATCGACGCAACTTAATAATCTTCGATAGGGCGCAAGTCTACGCGAAACTTAAGCGTAGCGCAAGCCTATTTTTATAAAAAAGACTAAATATGTTGCGTGTTGTAAGGCACACTAAAAAATTTAATATTAATGGCGACAATTCTACCTAATTAAAGCGCTGTAGAAAACTATTATTTTACATAAAATATTGATTCTACTCAGTGCCAAAAATAGTGTACAATCCCCGCAAATCAGCGGATCTTACCTCTTTACTTGTTGGAGACCCATGGATATAAAAGCGATCCAAGCCTTAACAGAACAAGATATGTTGGCGGTTAATCAACTAATCGAACAACAACTGCAGTCAAACGTTGCGCTTGTCAATCAATTGGGGCTTTATATTGTCAATAGCGGTGGCAAACGCATTCGCCCAATACTCTCAATCCTCGCTGCAAAAGCGTTAGGGCACACAGGTAATGAGCATATTCGTCTAGCAACCATCGTAGAATTTATCCATACCGCTACACTTTTACACGACGACGTTGTTGACGAATCACTTCTACGTCGTGGAAACCCAACAGCTAATGCTGAATTTGGTAATGCAGCCAGCGTGCTTGTTGGTGATTTTATCTACACTCGTGCTTTCCAGCTGATGGTTGGTTTCAATAAGATGCAAGTAATGGATATTTTTGCTCATGCAACGAACGTTATTGCTGAAGGCGAAGTGCTACAATTAATGAATTGCAACGACCCTAATACTAGCGAAGAAAGCTATATGCAGGTCATTTACAGTAAAACAGCAAAATTATTTGAAGCTGCAACTGAACTAGCTGCCATTATTACAGAACAAGATGAAGACGTAATAAACGGATTAAAGTTTTATGGCATGCATCTTGGTACCGCCTTCCAACTAGTCGATGATGTGCTCGACTATAGCGCTAACCAAGCTGAACTAGGCAAATCAATCGGTGACGATCTGGCAGAAGGTAAACCAACATTACCTTTGATCTATGCAATGCAAAATGGATCACAAGCGCAAGCTGAATTGATCCGAGGTGCAATTGAAAAAGCTGATGGCAAAGATTACCTAGACAAAGTTCTCGCTATTCTTGAAGAAACCAATGCGTTAGCACTAACAATGCAAAAAGCACAAGAAGAAGCCGAAAAAGCAATTAACTTCCTTTCTGTACTGCCAAATTCAGAGTATAAAGATGCATTAATTGCACTTGCTAAATTATCAGTCGATAGAAAATACTAATCAAACTGAGTTTTGCTTTAAATAACTACTAAAGTATTCAAATAAAAAACCGCTGATAATCAGCGGTTTTTTATTTTTAACTGGTTGTTATACCAATTCACTTAAGTAGCTGATCATCCTAGCGGACTAAATATCATGCTAACTGCGTTAGAATTTATCGATGTAGAACAACTACATAAGAAAAACTCTGCCTTGTTACCATTTCATTTATCCAGTACTATCCCTGATCACATACTTAACAGAATTGGTATTATTTATTAAGCTCTAAATAGCGATTCAATATTCAAGCCTTGGTGTGTTAACACCTCTTTTAATCGACGCAACGCTTCAACCTGAATTTGTCTTACGCGTTCGCGTGTTAATCCAATTTCTTTACCTACATCTTCAAGCGTTGAAGGTTCATAGCCAAGCAATCCAAAGCGTCGTGCTAACACTTCACGCTGTTTCGCGTTAAGTTCTTCAAGCCAATGCACAATATTATTGTGAATGTCTTGGTCTTGAATTTCACCTTCAGGACCACGTCCCTTTTCATCTGCAATGATATCTAATAACGCTTTGTCTGAATCACCGCCGATTGGTGTATCAACAGAGCTGATCTTTTCGTTAAGACGCAGCATTTTACTCACATCTTCAACAGGGCGATCAAGCTTCTCTGCTATTTCTTCTGCGGTTGGTTCATGGTCAAGCTTTTGTGTTAATTCTCGTGCTGTACGTAAATAAACATTAAGCTCTTTAACAACATGGATCGGTAAGCGAATCGTGCGTGTTTGGTTCATAATCGCACGTTCAATGGTTTGACGGATCCACCAAGTTGCGTATGTAGAAAATCTAAATCCACGTTCGGGATCAAATTTCTCTACAGCTCTGATCAGGCCTAAATTACCTTCTTCGATGAGATCTAATAGTGCCAGCCCACGATTGTTATAACGACGCGCTATTTTAACCACTAAACGTAGATTACTTTCAATCATGCGTTTTCGTGATGCTTCACATCCTCGTAAGGCCTTGCGTGCAAAAAACACTTCTTCTTCTGCACTAAGTAGTGGTGAAAAGCCGATTTCGCCAAGATAAAGTTGTGTAGCATCTAAATTTTTAACAACTTCTTCTTTTGCAAAGATTTCGTCTTCTGTATCTTCAATTTCTTCCAAAACCTCGTCTTTAACATCCATATCAACGTTTAGTTCTGTACTATTTTCTTTCTTTGTGCGTCCCATAAGCATCCTCCCGAGTCATTCAGTGACCTTTAAACACTAAAACACGTTCGCGCCCCAACTAACTTAGCGTGGCAAATACCTTAATGGGTTAACCGATTTACCTCGGTATCTTACTTCAAACCTCAGTCCAACCGACTTAGCTTCAGAGTTACCCATAGTGGCTATTTTTTGCCTAGCTGTAACTTTTTGCTTTTCTTTTACCAAAATTTTTTGGTTGTGAGCGTATGCCGTTAGATAATCATCATTATGTTTCACTATGATTAAATTGCCATACCCTCTTAACGCACTTCCCGCATAAACAACAATACCGTCTGCTGCTGCAAGAATGTCAGTCCCTAACTTATTTTTTATTAGAATTCCTTTATAGCCGTTTTCTTTTCCTGAAAACTTGCGGGCTATACGACCTTTAGCAGGCCAATACCAGCGCAACTTACCAGATCTTTTCGCTATCTTTTGTTGCTTTTTTAAACTGGCTTGATTTTCAACATACTCTTGTTGTTTTTTCTGATCAAGTGGTTTTTTTAATGAATTGTTATTTTTTTGTTTATTTTTGGTGGACTTGCTACTAGTGACCGTGTATTTTTTAGCCTTTTTTGCACGTTTAGGTGGTGATACTAAGTGTATTATTTGACCTGGAAATATGGTGTAAGGTGCTTTAATGCCATTGCTCTTAGCGAGATCACGGAAGTCTTTGTTTGATCTAAAAGCGATCGAATAAAGGGTTTCACCTTTCTTAACTTTATAGCTACTTCCATTAATTTTAATTTTTTGTTGCGAACTACTCTTACCAGATGAAAGGTTCGCGACCGGCGCCGGCGTTGTTCTGCTACTGCACGCTATTAACTGAAGACAGATTAAGCAAATAAGTAGTTGAGTTAACAGACGCATTAATATCACCTAATTAATTGCGCCAGCAACCAGCGGTACAAATCTTACAGGTTCTAATGTTTGCGTAATAAACTCATGACCTTGACGCTTCACTGCAACTAAGTTCTGTTGCTCATTACCGCCTACTGGAGAAATAAGCACTCCGCCTTCATTAAGCTGTTCCAGTAATGCCTGAGGCAACTCACTCGCTG
The DNA here is from genome assembly GCF_002964745.1 of Pseudoalteromonas sp. T1lg24. Taxonomy (NCBI): domain Bacteria; kingdom Pseudomonadati; phylum Pseudomonadota; class Gammaproteobacteria; order Alteromonadales; family Pseudoalteromonadaceae; genus Pseudoalteromonas; species Pseudoalteromonas sp. T1lg24. The sequence continues at coordinate 462,124 of NZ_PQCB01000006.1, forward strand.
CGGCTGTAACAATAATTCCGTCATAAGGCGCGTTAGATTGCCAGCCTTGCCAACCATCAGCGTGTTTCATAGTGACATTGAATAAATCAAGCTGGTGTAAACGTCTTTTGGCCTGCCACTGCAATGCTTTAATTCGCTCAACGGAATATACCGAGTGAAAACACTGAGCGAGAATTGCGGATTGATAACCTGAGCCAGTGCCAATTTCTAATACCTTGGCGTTTGGACCTGTGAGCTGCAACAAAAGCTCGGTCATACGCGCAACAATAAAAGGCTGAGAAATTGTTTGTCCCAAACCAATAGGTAATGCGGTATTTTGATACGATTTGTGTTTTAACACGTCATCTACAAACAAATGGCGTGGTGTAGCAGCAATCGCATCCAATACTTGCTGAGATCGAATGCCTTGCTCATAAACTAATTGCGCGAGTTGATGCGCACTACGACGATAATTATTCAACACCTGAAATATTCAATCCTTCAACCCAAGATTCCATTTTGGCAAGGCTCGATTTTGCCGTCATATCAACCGTCAACGGAGTAACTGATGCGTAATGATTAGCTACCGCAAAAAAATCAGTGCCATCGCCAGCATCTTGCGCTTCACCTAAATGACCATACCAATATATTTTTCGGCCCCACGGATCTATTTGTTCTTGCATGGTTTCAGCTTTGTGACGTGAACCTAAGCGCGTAACCTTAATGCCTTTTAAATCAGCAAGCGGAATGTCGGGTACATTCAAATTAATAATTTGGTCCGGACCAAGCGGGTGCGCTTTTATTTCTTTGATAATGGAAACTGCAACGGCAGCTGCGGTATCGTAATGTGCTTCATGTTTTGAGCACAAAGATACGGCAATCGCTGGTAATCCTAAAAAGCGCCCTTCACTGGCGGCTGCCACCGTGCCTGAATACAAGGTATCGTCACCTAAATTAGCGCCATTATTTATACCTGCCACAACTAAATCTGGGGTAAAATCGAGCAGTTTATTAATTGCCAATTGCACACAGTCACTCGGCGTGCCGTTAACCGATATAAAACCATTATCATATTGATGTGTTCTTAACGGGTTTAACAAGGTAAGTGAGTTACTTGCACCACTACAATTTCTATCAGGTGCAACAACCACCACTTCCGCTATCTGCGATAGGGCGTGATAGAGTACTTCAATCCCTTTTGCATTTACGCCATCATCATTGCTCAGCAAGATTTTCATTATTATCCTTATTCTTTAAAGAAACATCTTGGCACTCTGCAAGCTCACGCAGTACGGCCGTTGCAAAACACCCTTTCGGCAAACTAAAACTAAACTCTATCATATCTTGCGTGACTTCAAGCACTTCAAATTTTTCAGGATAAAGTCGCATATTTCTACGTTCAGCTTTAAGGCCAAGTTGTGAAAGGTTTTCATGCCAGCGAGCGAATGGTGCTAACCACTCTTTTTCAAGCTCTGTAACGCCCTGATCGCCTTTACCAACCAAAGGCGCTGATAAGTGAATATCTCCACAAGCCAAACGATTGACTGTTTCAAGGCTAATACGCTCTTTAAAAAATGCATTGCTACCATCTAGTAGGAACACTTCTTCGACCATGGTTTTTGCAATACCATATTGCGCAATACGTTGGCTTACAATTTGATTAAAGATATGAGAACGTGCAGCAGAAATAACAATACCACGCAGCTTACGATCGTGGATTTCTTTACCTGAGAACAACTGCTCTGCCAGCGTTAAGTTGTGTCCATCATGACCAAAACGCTGCGCACCAAAATAATTAGGCACACCTTGGCGAACCGCATTAATGCGTGTCAAAATGTCCTCAACCATACTGCAGCGTCTAAGCGTAATCGTAAAACGGTTGGCTTTATGGCAACCTGTTTTTAACTTTCGATTATGCCTAACTTGCTGAAGTACTTTCACACTGTCGCTATTCAGCGCTGAAAAGTCGATGTGCTTTTTAATCGGCACCGGTACGCTGAACCATTGCGATGTCACTGCATTGCGGTCTTTTAAACCAGGATAACTTACATTGCGAGCTTGCGTGCCAGCTATTTTAGCGATTTGCTTGGCAATATATTGGGTATTTTCTCCCTTCTTTATTACCTGTAAACATACATGCTCGCCACTTCCGCTAAGCTCAAAACCGAGTTCTTCATCTACTCGGAAATCTTCAGCACTAGTTTTAAATTCGGCGGTCGAATTAGGTTTGCCGTATAAATAACTTAAGTTATCCATTTACGAGTAACACCACGGCATGGCTTTCAATGCCTTCTTTACGACCAGCAAAGCCTAGTTTTTCAGTTGTTGTCGCTTTCACATTCACTTGGTCGATTTGAATATTTAAATCTTCTGCAATCACTTCACGCATTGCATTTATGTGTGGCGCCATTTTTGGTGCTTGAGCTACAATCGTGATATCAGTATTACCAACTTGGTAACCGCGCTCAGTCATTAGCGACACTACATGACGCAATAAAATTCGGCTATCGATGTTTTCAAATTCTGCGGCGGTATCTGGAAAATGTTTGCCGATATCACCAAGGGCTAGTGCCCCTAGAATTGCATCACACAATGCATGAATCGCTACATCACCATCAGAATGCGCTAAAAAACCAAACTCATAATCAATTTTTACGCCTGCAATTGTTAGCGGCCCTTCACCGCCAAACTTATGCACATCATAACCATGGCCTATTCGCATGTGTTGTTCTCCAAAATTTGCTTCGCAATCAAAAACTCTGCGATTGCAATATCATCAGGGGTAGTCAATTTAATATTATCTGCACGGCTCGATACTAATTGTACTTTTCCACCAGCCCATTCAATAGCTGAGGCTTCATCAGTAATTGCAACGTTTTCGTTTAAAGCATTAGTCAGTGCGGCGGTTAAATCGTTCAGTAAAAACATTTGCGGTGTTTGCGCCTGCCAAAGAGCTTCTCTTGGTACTGTCGCTTCAACAAACTCACTACCCTGCTTTATAGTATCTCGCACCTTACTTGCTAAAATGCCACCACAGTGACGCGATTGACAATGTGAAATGAGTGTACGTATATCGCTCGCTAAAACCAGTGGCCGCGCAGCATCATGTACCAAAACCCAGTCAACTGGATGATTAGCTGTCAGGTAATTCAGTGCATTTAATACTGAATCTGCACGTTCCTTACCCCCCAATACAGTCATAACGTTATCGGGCAAGGTTAAATCTGGAAAATAAGCGTCATTTTCACTGATAGCAACAATAATCAATGCATTGGGTATCGTTGCTTTTAGCTTATTAATGGTGTGTTCTAATACCGTTTTGTTGCAAAGTTGAATATATTGCTTTGGCTTATCGGACTGCATTCTTGCCCCAACGCCTGCGGCAGGAACAACAAATGCAAAAGAGGGATTAATATCTGTCATTTTTATGTGTTACGCGAAAAAAGGTTTCGCCTTGTTTAATCATACCCAACTCATTGCGTGCTCGCTCCTCAATGCCCTCGAGGCCAAGTTTGAGATCTTCCACATCTGCTTTCAGTAATTTGTTTCGTTTTTCTAATCTAGCGTTTACTTTAGTGTGTTGAGTAACGGCAGACTGCAGTTTTTTATAGTCTTTTACGCCGTGATGACCAAACCAAAGTTGGTATTGCAAACTTGCAAATAAACACAAAAGCGCTAACTGAAATAATCGCATAGTGAATTTCTATTTTTGAGTTATAAATGGGTGTTTAAAATCTTGCCAATTAATTCGTGCTGCAAGTAACATTTCGCGTAGCGTTAATACTCTGGGTGCTGTTGGCCGGCCGAGTAACCACACATGGCCACAACACGCCGCAGAAAACGCTATTTTGCTTGGTTTTAATACCTGAATACCAACACCTTCTTGTGATTTTCCTGCCTTATCAACCCAACCAAATTGATTGCAGTGAAAACCCGACGCGGTTACTTCATCAATGCTATCGATTCTAACAGTTGAATACTCAGCGTCATATACTAAAACCGGAATAATTAAACCAACAAAGACGTTTTTATCAAAAAATAGTGTGTTTTTCTCTAAATCGTACTTAGGTAGGTTACGCGATTGCTTTGCAATCCAACTGCCATTTTGCGTATCCAATGTAAGCGGACTATTGCCGTCTAAAATATGACTAGCGGCTTTTTCAATATAATATGGAAGGCTTGCAAAACGACGCTGTAATCGCTCTACATTATTAAATGATTCTTTACTCAAACGATGGATTTCACGAACATAAAACGTATTACACAACGCATTATATGCATTGCTTTTTGACGAACTGCGCCAAAGTTCTGTTTGTTCTTTACACCCTGTTTGCACTTATAAAAAACCCACCAAATACACTTAAGTAACCATAGTACATGATTCTATATTTGGATGTAATATAAGCAGTTGCTTTATCAAAGTATATGCTTAATGAAATTTTACATAACCTTAATTAATTAAGGTGAACAGTATGACAGCAATCGATAAGAAAAATAGACGTTAATGAGTAAAATGAAAAGTTATAGTTACAAGCAATAAGCGCATCAATCGACGCGCTTGCCTAGTTTTGCATAACCAGTCTCTAAAAACTGCACAACCTGATGGCGCTTTTTACCAATCAATAAACAGCCATCGCTCATAAACAGAAAATTTAACCACGTAGCTTTAAATGTACGCCAATCTGTTTCAATAACATGCTTTCGCGATAAACAGTAATAAACGGTTGTGTTCTCGTCCCAATCAAGGTGGTTAATTATTTCTTCAGGAAGCGCTTCGTCATTATCCCACGCAGATTCCCACTTTACTGAGTTACCCCATGTTTTACCATTACCCGGCCAATCTTTAGTATCGAAAAAATCAGGGTGATCTTTTTCACGGCTGACAAATGTGCACCATAAATTCGTTGCACGGCTATCTGACATTGGCTTTATTTTAGAAAGTAAATTTTCTTCGATAGGCAGTTGTTGATGACGAAATGCCCACGCATATTTAAAATCATCAAGGGATATGTAATTCATACTCGGTCAAATCAGTAAAAAGTCGTGAAACTATACCACAATTGATGTTTAAGCTAAATCACAGTAATGGCAGAGCATAAAATTGATAGAAAAGTAAAACGCAAAAAATCAGACTAGTTAAAGTTGACTTGGTAACGTTTGCTGGTACTTACTGTAAATTTCAGCCAGTTTTCCTGACTTTTTTAATTCGGCAAAACGACCATCAAACAGTTGGGCTATTTGTTTACCGCGCTCAGATTTCGAAAACGCCATATACAAATTCAATGAGCCGATATCTACTAATTCAAATTCCGATTTATCAGGCTGCTTAGCCAAATGCGTCGCTAAAATTGTGCGAACATCAATAAAATAATCAACTCGATTATGGCGCACTAAGTTAAACCCACTGTCCGTGCTTTCGGTCGGCACGCCTTTTACTTGGGATTTTAACTCACCACTGAGTAACTCATTTCGATACCCTGAACGCCAAACCCCGACTAGTTCAGGCAGCTGTGTTAATTTCGCAGCATCCAAATGGGCCTTTTTAATTAACACAGAAATTGGTTGGCTTAAAACAATATGCTGCGACATAACGTAATCGCTATTTAACGGCATCGCGCCGGTAAAATCAGCATTGCCAGACTTTACTAATTCAAGCGCTCTTAGCCAAGGCGTATACTGCACATCAAACTCCTGCCCATTATGAAAAACACTGCGCATTAACTCGTGATATAAACCGGAACCATCTTTATCAGTATAATTTGGCCAAGAGTCAGTAACCCAACTAATTGGGGGTTTAATCTCTTCTTGCTGTGACAAACAGTAAGTTGAAAACAACAACAAGCTTAAAAAGCAATAAAATCTAATTTTCACAACGCTTGCTCCAGGATGAATACTACAAAACTAAACTAATTTGCTCTCGTTTACTACTTTTAGCTGCAAGTTTGACCTTTACTTAATCACTTATTATGACAAACTTACAGATCTTACCAGTTTAATTTTCAAAAGGTGCTCCGTGCAATTTAATGGTACACAAGATTACATCGCGTCAGATTCACTTAAGCTGGCAGTAAACGCTGCAATTACGCTAGAAAAGCCACTCTTAATCAAAGGTGAACCCGGTACAGGTAAAACCATGTTGGCCGAAGAATTGGCGAAAGCACTCGATACTGAGTTAATTCAGTGGCACATAAAGTCAACAACTAAAGCACAACAAGGCTTATATGAATATGACGCAGTATCACGCTTGCGTGATAGCCAACTCGGCGATGAAAAAGTACACGACATTAGCAATTACATTGTTAAAGGTAAACTTTGGCAAGCCTTTGAAGCGAACAAACGCCCCATTCTGTTAATTGATGAAATCGACAAAGCTGATATCGAGTTTCCAAATGACTTGCTGTTAGAGCTCGATAAAATGGAGTTCTATGTGTATGAAACACAACAGCGCATAAAAGCAATCGATCGCCCAATAGTTATTATTACCTCTAACAATGAAAAAGAGTTACCCGATGCTTTTTTACGCCGCTGTTTTTTCCACTACATAAACTTTCCAACAGCAGAAGAAATGGCACAGATCATTGAAGTTCACCACCCTAACGTGAAACAGGATTTACTTGCACAAGCGCTACAAGTTTTCTTTGGGTTACGTGATGTAAATGGCCTTAAAAAGAAACCATCTACTAGTGAATTAATCGACTGGCTTAAATTGTTACTTGCCGAAGATATAGACGCACAAACCTTGCATGATAAAACTCAAAAAGGCGGACTTATGCCACTTTTTGGCGCACTGCTTAAAAATGAGCAAGATGTAAGCCTTATCGAAAAACTCGCATTTCTCGCTAAGCGTTAACACTTATGCTGATTGCGTTTTTTTTCACATTAAAAAAACACCGCGTAAATGTGAGCGTGCGTGAACTGTTGGATTTAATCAATGCATTAAAAAAACAGGTCATATTTGCCAATATCGACGATTTTTATCACTTGGCAAAACTGTGTCTAGTCAAAGACGAAACGCAGTTTGATAAATTTGATCGCGCTTTCGCTGGATATTTTGAAGGGGTTGAGGCTGTTGATATTTTCTCTAAGCTGCAAACCCAACATCAACTTCCCGAAGCGTGGTTAAAAAAGGAATTTGAAAAGCACCTTAGCCAAGAAGAAAAAGACAAAATTGAGGCCCTAGGTGGCCTTGATAAACTTATGAAAACCTTGGCGGAACGCTTAAAAGAGCAACAAAAAAGGCATGCCGGTGGTAATAAATGGGTTGGTACTGGCGGTACTTCTCCATTTGGTGCATATGGTTATAATCCTGAAGGCATACGTATTGGGCAAGATGGTAACAATCATCGCCGTGCTGTAAAAGTGTGGGATAAGCGTCAGTTCAAAAACCTTGACCAAGATGCCGATATTAGCTCGCGTACCATGAAGCTCGCACTAAAAAAGCTCAGAAAGTTTGCCCGTAGCGGTGAAAGTGACGAACTTGATTTGAATAACACTATTAGCGCAACTGCAAAACAAGGCGGTATGCTCGATGTAAAAATGAAACCTGAGCGCCACAATGCCGTAAAAGTACTTATGTTCTTTGATATTGGTGGCTCGATGGATGACTATATTCACACCTGTGAGCAACTGTTTAGCGCTGCACACTCTGAATTTAAACACCTAGAGTTTTTCTATTTTCATAACTGCTTATATGAAAACGTATGGCAAGATAACAAGCGCCGTTACAGTGACGTATTGGATACCTTAACAATCATCAACCGCTTTGCGAGCGACTATAAAGTGATTTTTGTTGGTGATGCAACGATGGGGCCTTACGAAATTGATTACTCCGGCGGCAGTGTTGAACATTGGAATGAAGAGCCAGGCAGAGTATGGCTTGAAAGAATAACGCAACACTTTAGTAATGTAGTTTGGCTTAATCCACAACCAAAACAATATTGGCACTACTACCCTTCAATTGGCATTATTGAGCACTTAATGGAAAAGCGCATGTTTCCCCTTACGCTAGATGGGATCGGGCAAGCAATTAAAAGTTTAAATTAGCGCTTACTGCGACTTTACTTTATCTCAATTTGATTAGTAGGATAAAACCCTAATTATAAAATAAAGCATATAAAATGGATAAGCACACGGTTACAGAGTACTTTATGAGTAAGCCTTTCACGAGCGTAAGCCAACCGTTTGGAGAAGGCGTAGACGTTTTTAAAGTCAAAGATAAAATGTTTGCGACCCTATCGCTTGGTAACGGTAATGAGAAAGATACAAATGGCAAAATGGCGGGTCACTATTGCATTAATTTAAAATGCGACCCCGATGAAGCACTCGCGCTCCGCGATATTTTTGACGCTGTTATTCCAGGCTATCATATGAATAAAAAGCTTTGGAATACCGTGATTCTTGATGGTTCAATGCCAAAAGGTGAAATTGAGCGCCTTATAGATAATTCGTTTTTATTGGTTGTTAGTAAAATGACCAAAGCAGATAGAGAAATGATATCACTTCACCTATGACCATACCTAATCTCAAATCTCTGTAATCGATATAATTCATCTAGTTACTGACATTTCATACTCAAGTCTAACGTTAAAAAATATTCACAGTTTCTGTGACGCTTTAGAGAAAATGTAAGCACATAAGAGCAGGGCTTTGCCCTGCTTTTATTTCAAAAGTTAAGAACTCAAATTACAGGTATTGGAATCCCAAAAACTGAAATTTACCTGTGGATGATACATCGGGGTCTGGGCCAACTACCGACTCACCCAAATATGTATCATAGTGAAATGCACCACTACCTGTTATTGACACTGTCTTCCCTAAAATCGCCCCCATAAAATCAGCTGATGATGTAACTGTGACGTCTGTTTTTGGCGCATAAACGGCAGCGTATATGTCTTCTGTGCCACCCTGAATTGCAATACCATCACCAACGTAATCGCTAAAAATGCTTAATACTGGAAGTTTGTCAGGATTAGTTAAACCAACATCTGGAGTGTAAATTTCACCACCGCCACCTACTTCAAACGTACCTTGAATTATAATCATTAGGCTACTGCCATCAGGGATCGTTAGAGTAGATTGCCCACCCATTTCAAAATCCCCTTTTATAAACCAAACCACGTGCGAATTATCAGCAATTTTAATATGACCTTTAACAGATACATTATTGACCATAATCACGTTACGTTCTAAACTTAGAAAAGTAGCTCTGACGCTTTCAAGTGAAGCAACACTGCCTTGGCTTGTTGAGTTTCTATCAACTGAAAATTCAGCACTTGTTTCGCCAATAACAAACACATCTCCACTACCTGAACCACTGACAAATAAATCACCGTTCGATACATAATCTTGATTAATATCTGACATTTGACTGTCAATATTCAAAGGGTCGCATTGCACTTCACTGTCTTCGCCACCATCATCAAATGGGATCTCCTCCAGCGGCTCTATTTCGTCAAACAAGGCAATGATGTTTTCTTCCGTATCGTGGTAATCACCCAAACCAAAATCAGTGTGCTCGATAAAACTACCGGTGCCAGCATACAATAAATCATCGTTAGATATAGTGGTTCCCCATTTAGGTAAGCTAACATCACCTACAACACGTACACCACCATCAACACGACCATAGGTTTGTATAAAATTACCAAAAGTTTGAACACCAAACGATAAGTTTAATGCCTCATAATCAATAATTGCATTATTCAAAAAGACATTACCTTTACTATAAACACCACCATAAATAGTCTCACCCGTTATATCGATGTTAGATGGATCGCTTGGACTGCCCGCTACAGGTGACGAGATTACATCACCGCCAACAACAACTTGTGATAAGGTAATATAGCTATTGCTTTGAATTGAACCGCCGATAATCGTATTTTTCACATCAACATAATCTAAAGCGGTTACATCACCACCGATAAAGCTTGATGCGCTTGTGATATCGACAAAACCGTTAGTACTTAAATTACCTGAAATAGAGGCCGAGCCACCAAATATCACATTACTGGTAGCCTTCACATCACCTTGAATATCGGCACCACCTTTAATAGTAATAACACCAATATCTGAAACCGTACTTACCGTAACAGCATCTCCAATGTTATCTCCACCATATGCTCCATCTTTTGAATTATAACTATCTGCTTCGCCACTACCGCCCAATACAACGCCATCACAACCAGTTAAACCCGTAGCAAATGGCGATGGGTAGTTTACCAAGTTTCCCGGTACAAATTTAAAAACAGCACTCAGTGTATCTCGCCCTTCGAACTGGCTGCCTTGAGTTTTAAATGTAAATACATCACCCGATACCGAAGTTAGCTCACTGCTATATTTACTATGATCAGATAGTCCCGTATCTGACATCATATCGGTATTTGCCGCCAGCGCTTCGACAAAATCATCTAACTCCATATAAGGGTTAGCTTTAATCATGTTTTCGACTTCTTCACGAATATTTAGCACGCCGAGTTCAGCGGTGTGTCGAGAGTTCATTTTCTTATGGAAGTTACCTGACAAACGTTCTTGTATAAAATTATCCTTCAACGAGCCAGCAACTAAGACACTCGCCATCATGACAAGCAACATAACGCTTAATAAAGCAAACCCTTTATTTGGATGAGAATACAACATTAGTTTGTCTCCTCCATTAAAATTTTACTGCTTACAGCGATATCAATTCTTATTCCATTTGGCAAATCTGCAATTGGAAAATCGTTCGGTAAAACGGTAATTTGAACCAAGTCCCCATTAATCGCAAAAGACATATTTGCGATTCCCTGAAGAATAACCACTTCGCCATTACCAGCGTTACAGAGTAAGTTTGGAACTTCAAATCGGTATGATTCTGTGTAAGGCGCAGCAACAGGCACAGTGCCATCACACGCAACTGAACCTACTTTATCTTGAATCACGCGAATATTGTCAGGTGCAGTCGATACGGGGGAAACTAGTGTTTGTTTCAAACTTCTGCTAAATACTTCTGTTGTGTAACGGAGCACCTCTTGCGTGTTTTCTATATTTTTAGATAAATTAATCGAATCAGAAATTCCGATATAGGCAAATCCAGTTCCAGCTATTAAGCTCATCGAAACAGCCATAGCTACCATCAACTCAACAAGTGAAAAACCTGATACAGTTTTCATGAACAAACCCTCGGAAGCTTAACCTGTAACGCTGCACTGTTAGCTAGATTGTCGGTCATTCGTTCATCGTTCCAGCTAACTAGAACTTCAAAGTCATCGATGTCAAAGCCATTAGGAAACTCAACTGTGTATTTGTTTGTTTGAGCAGCTACATCAAGATCTGCAAGTTCAATATTGCCAATTTGTAAATCGCATAAATTAGCCCAAGACTGTTCGACTGCATTATTCGCCTGTATCAGCGATAAAGTATAATCAAGGCTGCTAGCAGCATATTGCAATGACTTAACTTGACCCGCCCCAAGACTAAGTAATGCAATCGCTGAAACAACCGTTGCAACCATAGCCTCCACAAGCGAAAACCCAGACTGTTTTTTATGGAGTTCCATTGATACAAGCTCCCTTAGTTAATTGGCTTTGCCCACTCACTAACACAGCAAAGCAACGGTCTTGAGTATCGGCATCATCATCAACGATGCTTAGATTTATGCTTGTCGTCTCACCTGAGGCACGCACAGTCATATTTGCCAGCCCTTCAACTTTAATGTTTTCGTAATTGCTACTAAAAACCATGATAGTTTCACCATCAAGCTGGACGTGCCAATCAGCTCCTGAAACTACCAGTTCAATATCCGACTCCCGCTTAACTGCTTCACTGCGAGCAAACTTAAACGTGCTGGTTAGTTGATTTGCAGTAGCAACGAGTCTGTCCGATTTAATGGTGGTGATCATAGAAGGAATTGCAACAGTACTTAGAATGCCTACAATACTTGAAACAACTGCTAACTCTATTAAGGTATATCCATTTTTCATAACATCACCTCAACGCCAGCACGTGTCGAGGGAAGCAGTTGTGGTGCCTTGTTGGTTAACAGACAAGTCACCGCATTTATCGTCTGATTGTGGTCCTTTGGGACTTGCATTCAAGGTGAATGCTGTGTCGCTATCACGTGAATACGTAAAAGCATAATAATCAGATGTTTCAGGAGTAATAGCATCTTCGGCGGGGTATTCACCAAGGCGTGTATAGTTTCTCTCAAGCGTGCCTGAGAGCTGAAGTAAATATTGCTGCGCGTCTACTCTGCGACTTTCCTTAACGTATTCAGTATATGCAGGCAGAGCTATCGCTGTTAAAATACCAATGATTGCAACCACAATCATTATTTCAACAAGTGTAAAGCCGCTATTTTTTTGCATTTCCTCACTCCTAAAAGCGCACTATGAAATGCAAATCCGTTTGTCAGTGCAGTCTTATAAGTATAGAAAAGCTTAAAAAATAGACAAAACAAAATAGTCTCTTTTTGCTGTATTGAACAAATTTAAGCCCCATTTTGCTAAGCAAATATTTAATTAGTAACCAAAATTTAAATCTAATAATTTTCCAATAATTTTTGGGAATATTTCTCAGTATCGAGTACAACATTCACTTCACGGGCTTTTGCATCAAGTTCAGCTTGCCAAATACTTAACTCTTCCATCGTAATGGTATTGTCATCAAGCTGCCAAAGCTGGCGAGAACCTGCATACGAGTAGTTAATTATCTGCATAGCGATAACATCGCCTTCCTCAACTGCAGCTTTTAACTTACGCATTTTACGGGTTATGTAATTCAGCTGTTTTTTCAGCTCCCAAACATACGTTACTTCTGTCATAAAATCGTGATGCTTATATTTTTTTAACACGCTACCAATCACTAAACAGCTAATCACGACTCCTGCCAGGTTCCAGTGGAAGTGACCCCCTTGCTCATTCGGTAAAACAGCGATGAGCCCTTGTGCAATACCCAAACTGCCGACAACGAGTGCCGCAATGCAGCCAACAATCACTTTATTTAAATGATTGCGATAACGAGCTTTGTTGATCTCTTGTAATTTCATGCGCGTAAAACCTTTAAATTATTCTGACGTGTACCAAGACAAGGGATTTTACCATTTATTAATTGAAACAAAACCTTGCAAGTCAGTTGTTAAAATATAAAATGAAAACGATTATCAATAGCATTAGATAGGAAGACACATGAAATATTTAATTAAGTTAGGTTTTATTACATTAGCGGGAGCACTATTCTCTGCCAATGCATCAGCTTCGTGCAAAGCTACACTCGAAGCCAACGATATGATGCAATTCAACCAAAAAACACTGAGCTTTTCTAAAGACTGCAAAGAAATTAGCATTGAGTTAAAGCACGTTGGTAAATTACCTGCCCAAACCATGGGTCATAACGTTGTAGTTGTAGACACAGCAAATATACAGACTGTTGCAACAGACGGTATGTCGGCAGGAATTGATAACCAATATGTAAAACAAGGCGATGAGCGCGTATATGGATATTCCAAAGTAATCGGTGGCGGCGAAACAACCACACTCACTTTTGCAACCGGCAAATTAAAAGCTGGTGGCGACTATTCATTTTTCTGCTCATTCCCAGGCCACTGGGCGATTATGAAAGGTAAGTTAGAGTTCAAATAGGCTGAAAATTCCTACTGGGCGTTTTTTAAACGCCCTTGAGGACAAATGTCCTTACCTCAAGCATCTACAAAGCACTATATTGGTGAATCACTTTGAAAATACAGTGTGTAATAGTGAACTTTAACGTCATTAAAACGTCATAACTCTGTATTAAGTTAATGGAAATCGCAGGCACCCTGATCCAGTGGCTGTACTTGTAAAACCAGTGTTTACCCTAAACACTTAGATAAGAGAGTCGAAAATGGACTATTTATATCAAGGATCCAAAATCCATGTGGCATTGCCTGTGGACTTTGCATCCATCAACAAAAGCAAGGTGACTTTCGAAGATAAGTCAGGCAATCAACGCGTTGATTTCGAAAACAAAAGCGACGCACGCCAATTCCTTAGCTGGCTAACAAGCCAAAAATAAAAAAACCGCGAAATTCGCGGTTTTTTTATGTCTGCTAATAAGTTTGTTAACTTGGCCAATTAAATAAACCTCACATATAAACCGCTTACACCAAATAAAAATATTTAGCTCTGTTCACATAAGATATAGAGTAAATACTTCATTAAACTGTAAATTAGCTGTAAAACTAAACACTTAACTTAGTACCTTTATTAACAACAAAAATAAGGGTACACATGAAAACCAACGCTACCTCACTACTTGTTGCTGGTGCTATTGCTTGCGCAAGCCAACAAGCGAACGCCTTCTCACAAGAAACACACAAACGCATTGTTATTGACGCAGTAAACTACATGCAACAAAACCCAAGCTCTACTGAGTATGCCAAGTTGTCCGCATGGGCGTCTCAACTTAACTTGTCAGTTGATCAGTTGGCTAACTTACTTGGTCAAGCTGCTTACGACGTTGATGATTTTGAAGATACATTCTTTTGTGGCGCAATCACTGGGTCTTGCGTACAAGCGCCTATTTGGGGCGCAGCTGAAAGCATTGTAAAGTACACTAGCTACTGGCACTTTCAAAACCATACCCAAGGGCCCGACCAACACGGCAATGACTTTGGTGGTTATAACTACCAAAAACTTACGGTATGGGGTGACATTGATAATTTAGCCGCAACTTGGTTAAAAGGCGATTACTTAGACGATGGCCGCGGTGGCGAAACCGGCTGGTTTGGTTCTGACTCAACGAAATACAATAGCTACGGCATTACTGAAGCAAACTACCGCATTGATGGTCACTCACACTACAACATGTATGATGACTTTGAAGAAATGCCGTTCCAACCAATTGATCATTTGGGTCAGTACTGGTTTCAAAAGTTTGTCGAAAGCAAAAACCCCCAGATCCTAGGATTTGTATTTCACACCACCGATTTACTGCAGCCACACCACACTTGGGTAACATCTGCATTAAATCACTCTGGTTGGGAATCGTGGGTAAAAGATTACTACGATAAAGAGCAGCTAAACGATTTTAGTAAAGTCAGCCAAGCACTTGAATACTACGCAACACTTGATGCAAACCAGCAAGATATTCGCCCAATTCTTACTCAAGGTGGTGCACTTTCATATTCACAAGGTGGCATAGTACTTAATTCAAAAGATCACTACGACCGTGTAAATACCGGGCAAGTTGTGATCCCACATGCCATTGCTATGGTCGTTCATTTACTTAATCATGCCGTGGTACAGCTATAAATGAAGTTTTTAGTATTATTAAGCACGCTTTTAGCGTGCTTTGCACACGCTAATGTGCAATTTAATAACCAAGAAATTGCTTTTATGAAGCAGTTTTATATCAAGCAAGGCGAGCAGTTAACACTAAGTCAAACACAACAAAGGCTTGAAACTCTGTATTTTCACCTTGCATTGGCAAAACAAAAAGCACCAACATTATTGGAGCGTGTTTCAAGTGTAGGCTTTAGCACTAACTACCATAAAAAACGCTATATGATCAGCTTATTAGATAATGGATTTGCTAAAGTTTCAGTACCAAACATTGCTCTTAGCAGTACTGAACTAAAACAGCTACTGGGTAACTACCCTCATAATGGCATCGCAACAACGCAACTTTTAGCTAAGCTAACTCAACCCTTAACTACAAGCTATACATTGGCAGATGCCTATAATGATGCATCCATGCAAGCGCGCTTTAACCTGCACCAAGGTGACATAAAACAGCTCGCTGAACTCGTAAAGGTAGAAGCCCATTATCAAACCGTAAAGAAACAGCATCAAAACCCAAATATTCGCTGGCCAGTACTCGAGTCACTCAGTACCAGTCAGGCTATAACGCCAGCTCTCCTTAACTACCTTGGTGTAAAAGCCAGTATGCATAATGAAAGCCCATACCTCGACAGTTTGAAACAACAAATTTCAGCACCTGAAATTGCTAAATACTACCAACAAAATAAACAGCAATTTCGCTATAGTTCAGAAGTAACAGCCGCATCGCTATCTTTTAGCTCGCATGAAGCTGCACAAACCGCCTACAAAAATAATGCGCTGTCACAGCAACTGAATAGTAAAAAAGCAGTTATAAAGCGTAAAACGCTTAACAATAGCTTTGTTAATCAAGCTGCATTTAATTTATCAACAAAACAAGGTCCAACGCTTTTACGCACACCTAAAAACCAATGGGTGATCATTCAAGTATTTGATAAAAAATATGATTACTACCCTGAAAACAGTGAAACTGTTGTTTATCAGGCAAAAACCACGCTTGCAACAACACTGGCTAAAAAGCAGTATGCCACTACTAAAAATCAATGGCTAAAAGGCGGCCAATTATGAAATTAAAATTACTATTTGCTAGCATAGTTACAGGCTTAATTATCGCGCTTAGTTGGTTTAGCAATTTGCCAATAAGCCCAAATACATATACTGATATTAATGCCCCAAAAACCGTGCATTCAAGTGAAAAACCCGCAGCAAAAATACAAACCATTGAAACAAAAGCACCAGTATTAACCGTTAACAGCCGATTAAAAACAACATTAATCAGCCCTGTAAAAACGCATGTTAAAGTGGATATTCCGCCGATATCACCAACTAAGATAGAGACAAGATTTACCGGTGATTTAGATGATCACGACGCTTACTTAGCGTATGAGAATGAACAAGAAATCGCGTTAAAAACAGCGTATATTCAAGCCGCCAAAGACAAAGTAAAGCTGTTAAATTCTTGGTTAGTAAAAGGCATAAACCAACAACTTGAAGCCTCTCAAATTGAGTTTGCGAAAGAAAAAATTAAAGCGCTAGAGCAACTCACCCAATCATTAGAAGAAGAACTAAAAAAGGCGAGCTAAATGCTCGCCTTTTTACCAAACTAACTAATCTATTAGGCTGGTTTTAAATCAATTTTGCGCTGGTTGTAGTAGCTAATAAGGTCATCTACTGTTTTTTGGCAATACTCACGAATGCCAGAAACCAGCATATTCTTTTCGCCTTTACCAATCACTTTATCGCCATCTTTAAAAACAAATGGTAGCGTGATTTTTCCGCGTTTTCCTGTTAGCTCAAATTCAGGCGTCACAAACTCTAATACCGGTTGTTTAACATCTAGGCTAGAAAACTCAATCGACATTGACTCGTACATCACCATAGGGCGTGCAGGGTTAATCATCACCTCTTGCTCACCCATTAGCGGAATAATCACGTGCGGGAACGCTTTACCTGAAAATTCCACATAGTTTTTAATTAAACTATTGGTTAGCTCTTCACAGGTTGATGTCTCACCTTCACGGTTTACCGATAAGTACACTTTATCATCTTGTGTTAACGCAATTTCACTGTCAGCATTTGGAAAAGTAAGCGATACCTTTTCGTCTACCATGCCAGCAAAAGTAAAGTGCATTTTTTCACTTACACCGTATTTGTTTAACACCATTGAGAAAAGTAAATCACCTGGTACACAAAAACGCTTTGCATCAATATCATGAAGCGGGTTGTAATCGTCAGCAATCAGTTTTGCAAAACGGCTAGCCTGATCACGGCTGAACGATACTTTTCCTTCAGACTCTTGATAGAAACCAGATAACATAAAATAACCTCAATTTTAACTTGGCCGCGCATTTTATCAGCGTTTTTCTGAATAATTGGTCATACCTGTTGAAAGGCAATCACGATTGCTAAAAGCGCCATTCTAAATTTAAATAATACTTATCCATAGATAAGAAAGTGTGGTGACTATAACCGGCTTTTAAACCCCAATTGCGGGCAAAATCATACTGTAAACCTAAGCCTAAATTTGCGCCAAAATTGGTTGAGTTTTCACGTGCAATCGGCTCTCGCTGTTGCGAGTGATGGTAGGTTAATTTAGTAGAGACACGCGTTACTGCAAGACCCGCGATACCATAAAACGATAACTTATCATTAATATGATAAAAATGGTAAATGCCATCTAAGGTTAAAATACTCGCATCGCTGTCATGGTACACATTATTCTTACAATCAAAAAAACATAGGTCTAACCAATCAAGTTCAATGCCATAGGTGTAGTTGGCGCGTACTGCTAAATCGTTTGTCACATAATAACCTAAGCCAACACTTGCGTTAACAATGTCAGAATCGTCACCATTTAAATCATAATCATCTAATAAATCTTGCAGGTTTTGGTCTAGTTCGTCGCGCGCATCCTTACTATTGTAATTGTAATAATTTGAAGCAACCCCAAAGTTAATAAAATATTGACCTTGTTTTTGGGTTTTTGCCATTGCTGTAGCGGGAATTAAAAGCATTACTATAAAAATCAGAAAAGAGGCCGATTTCATAACATATCCTTTTGTATTTGAATGAAAAGTTAAAAGCGGACATATCGTACCTAATTTGTGAAAAACGCCCATAAATTAATGGTAATAAAATGTAAAAAGCCAGCATAATGCTGGCTTTTATAAACAATAAATTAAAACGTAATTATTATTGCGCTTGGTACGCCTTATAGGCTTTTTCTAGCTTCTTCGCCTGTTTCTTAGAAACACCGATATGGTTTAACGCTACGCGTAAACGTGCACGCGACATATCTGAACCTAAAATCTCCATTGCATCAACAACCGATGTAGACGATGTTTTACCTGTGATAGCAACAAAAATTGGCTCTAAGAAGTCTTTAATCTTAAGCTCAAAGTGCGTTGCAACCGCTTTAGCAATGGCAAAAATCTCTGATTTTTCCCAAGTGCGCAGTGCTTCTAATTCCCAGATGAAAATTTGTAATGCTTCACGTACCACATCTTCTTCTACTTTACCTGCTGTAAGTAGTGCTGGGTCATATTCTGGTGTACCTGCAACAAAGTGACCTGCTAAATCAACTAAATCTGATAACGTATTAATACGCGTTTTTGCCTGCGGCAATACTTTAGCAAGTAACTCAGGGTTGAATTTCCAGTCAAAGAAACGCGCCATTAACTCTTCATCAGATAAGTTTTCGCGGATCCATAAACCGTTTAACCAGTTAAGCTTGTCGATATCGAAAATTGGACCACCTAGTGATACACGCTTCATATCAAAGTGTTCAATCATTTCATCAAGCGTGAACTTTTCACGCTCATCTGGCATTGACCAGCCCATGCGGCCAAGGTAGTTAAGTAATGCTTCTGGTAAAAAGCCCATCTCTTTATAGTAATTAATCGATGTTGGGTTCTTACGCTTAGATAATTTTGACTTATCAGGGTTACGCAGTAGTGGTAAGTGACCCAATACCGGCGGCTGCCAGCCAAAATCTTCGTAAAGTTTTAGTAACTTAGGTGCTGAGTTAATCCACTCTTCACCGCGGAAAATGTGGCTAATTTCCATATGGTGATCATCTACCACATTCGCTAAGAAATAGGTTGGAAAACCATCGGCTTTTAAAAGCACCTGCATGTCTACGTTTTCCCACGGGATTTCAATCTCGCCACGTAGGTAATCGTTAAACTTAAACGACCCCTCAGCAGGAATTTTCATACGGATAACGTAAGGCTTACCCGCTTCAAGGTTTGCTTTAATTTCGTCTTCAGACAAGTTTAAACCACGGCCGTCATACTTAGGACGAAGACCTTCCGCCATTTGCTCTTCACGCATTTGGTCAAGCTCTTCAGCTGTGGCAAAACAGTAAAATGCTTTACCTTCATTAACCAATTGGTGAGCAAACTTTTTGTACATATCAGAACGCTCAGACTGACGGTATGGGCCAAACTCGCCGCCTACATCTGGACCGTGATCCCAGTTAAGACCTAACCATTTAAGGCTGTCCATAATCGCTTGTTCTGATTCACGCGTGCTACGCACTTGGTCTGTATCTTCAATACGCAGTACAAATTCACCACCTTGCTGTTTCGCAAAGCAGTAGTTAAATAGTGCAATATAGGCCGTTCCTAAATGCGGATCACCGGTTGGTGACGGTGCAACACGTGTACGAATTGTCATCAAATGTCTCTTATAAATCGATAGCGATAAAATTGGCGAAAAGATAGCACACCACGGCTATTTTTCGAAGTCATTCCCACACTTTTTTAAGCTAAATTACCACTTCAATACCACCATCACGATGCCGTAACACTTGATCAACACGGGCAAGGCCAAGTTCAAATGCTTGTCGTGAGCTTGGACCACCCAAAGTAAATCTAAGTGCGTTGCAATTCGCGTTGCCATTGCGCGTGAATACATCAACGGTTCGCACAATTACGCGATTTGCTTTTAATTGATTTGCCAATGAGAACATATTGATATGTTCAGGCAGAGGTAAATACACATTTAAGCCCGAAAACACCGCCTCTAAGCCATGTTTTTCAAAAAGCGCTCGCAATAAGTTGATGCGCGCGCTTACTTCATCTGCGAGCTGCAATTGGTTGCGTTTAAATTCATCATCATTTAGTGCAAGTGCTAACAACTCAAAATTCATCATCGACACCGACCAACACTGACTATGAATTTGCTTAAGCACTGCTTGCTGCCACAAAAATGGCGCAATTAAATATCCTGCCCGCAGGCCACCAGCAAAATATTTTGAAAAGCTACCTATATAAAACACCCTGTCATTGGCTGTTTGCCAAAGCGGTAAACGCCAGTTTTCAGGTAAGCAATAGTTCACATCATCTTCAAGAATAAAAAAGTTATAACGCTGACTAAGCGCAAGCAACCCATCTAACGTTTCTTGGTCATAGCGAATATTGGTGGGGTTTTGACAGTTTGGTGTTATATAAATCGCTTTTAT
The DNA here is from genome assembly GCF_002964745.1 of Pseudoalteromonas sp. T1lg24. Lineage (NCBI taxonomy): Bacteria > Pseudomonadati > Pseudomonadota > Gammaproteobacteria > Alteromonadales > Pseudoalteromonadaceae > Pseudoalteromonas > Pseudoalteromonas sp. T1lg24. The sequence goes on from NZ_PQCB01000006.1 coordinate 482,857, forward strand.
CTTATGCGACTTACAATAAGCCTCAAGGGCATTTAAATCGATACCTGCGGGCGTAAGAGCAATCGATTTAGTATTTAAACCAAGTGAATCACATGCTTGATAAAAACCGGGATAACACATTTCCTCGTGAAGCACCATATCGCCAGCTTGGCACAATGCAGCAAGCACACTGTAAATCGCTTGCTGAGCACCTTGGCAAAAAATCAGCTCCTGCTTACCAATTTGCAATCCTTTATCGTTTAACCAAGCTTTAAACGTACTTTGTAGTTCATCGCTGCCATTGAGTTTGTAGCGCAAAATATCTGTCAGCGCAGAGGCGTTATTTGCTAGCTTGCGCATTTGCTCAGCCAATATATTTTGTTGCCCCATAAGCGGCATCATGCTCGATGAAAAGTCGGTATCGTCTAATTCATCCAAATGTACTGACTGTGCTTTTATAAACGTGCCGGCCCCCAGTTTTGCTGTCGCAATACCGCGCTTAACGAGTAAATCATAGGCGCGCGTAACCGTGCCATGAGTCACACCAAGGTGATCGGCTAAAATTCGTTGTGCTGGCAGTTTTTGCTCCGCAGAAATTACCCCAGATTGAGCGACACGCTCAATTAAATTTGCAAGCGCCTGATATTTTGAACTTAATTTACAGAGCTCTTGGTACTCTGTTATTTCTGGCAACCAAATTGTATTCATAACAATATTTAAATTGATCCTTTTATAACAATATGCCATTGCTAACAATATAAATAAATATGAAATTGTATTGATACAATTAGAGGATCAAAATGGAAACCAGCACAGTACTATCATTATTGCCTGCACTTATATTATTTAGCATTAGTGCCACACTCACACCCGGGCCAAATAATATTCTGCTCGCCTACTCAGGGGCGAATTTTGATTTTCGTAAAACGCTGCCGCATATTGTGGGCATTCGTATCGGCATGACGTGTATGCATTTAGCTATGTTGCTTGGCCTTGGCAAGCTGTTTGAACAGTATCCAATGCTGCATCAAGTATTAAGTGTGTTTGCCGCCAGCTACATTATTTATTTAGCGATTAAAATTGTGCGTGGTAAGCCAAATAGCAGTAACAGTAGCGCCTCCCCTATGACATTTAGCCAAGCAGCGCTATTTCAATTGGTGAACCCTAAATCATGGGCAATGTTACTCACTTTAGTAACCGCACTTACCTTACCCAATGAACAGTACTGGCCCTCGGCTTTACTAGGCGTAATCGTATTTAACTTGGCGACCTTACCTTGCTCGTTTTTTTGGGTTGCTGTTGGTCGTTTCCTAAATGGCTTTTTACAAAATCCACAAAAGCTAAAACGTTTTAATTTGGTTATGGCGAGCCTGTTACTACTGACATTACCACTTATCTTTTATTAAGGAGTAAACAATATGAAGGTGTGCCACACAATTGATGAGTATGATTTTGAGCAAATTCATCAGTTTTTATCGCTTCATGCATATTGGTGTTTAAATATTCCAAAACACACACTAATACCAATTCACTTAAATAGCTGATCATCCTAGCGGGCTAAATATCATGCTAACTGCGTTATAATTTATCAATGTAGAACAACTACATAAGAAAAATTCCGCCTTGTTACCATTTCATTTATCCAGCGCTATCCCTGATCACATACTTAACAGAATTGGTATAAAAACAACGTTAAGCAACTCACTATGCTTTGTTATAAAAAGTGAAGACGGCGAATTGCTCGCATTTGCACGGGTAGTCAGTGACTATGCCACATTCGCTAATTTATTGGATGTGTTTGTTTTACCCGACAACCGAGGCTTGGGAGTTGGCAAAACTCTCATAAAAGCAGTCGTTGAACATCCTAAGTTACAAGGTTTAATGCGTTTCACCCTTGCTACTAAAGATGCCCATGGGCTTTATCAGCAGTTTGGTTTTAAAGCGCCTAAATTCCCAGACGCAAATATGGAAATCTATTTACCCTATATTTATCAAGATTAAGGCACAATAATAGTGGGTGCTTCTGGCTCTTCTTTACCTAACATACGGCGAATAGCGTGTAGTTTTTGGGCATGCTCATTCTCTTTGTGATACGCAATATACACATCGCGCTTAAACTCAGGTAATGCATCTAACCGGTGCAATGAGCCCTGCTCAATAAAAGGCTCTACTAATACATCGGGTAAATAGGCCGTGCCGCCGCACTGCAGCATTAAATCAAGAGCGATACGTGCTGTACTGGTTCGCATTAATGGTGTAGCCATGCCTTTAAGCTCTTTTCCATGCCATGCCGTAAAATTAGTGCCCCAATCAACACGAATATAACGGGTTACATCACTTGGGCTAGCAATTGGTTCGCTTGAAGTTGATACTGGGATTAATGCAAAAGTATGCAGTAATTCAATTTTAAGCTCTTCCGCTTTGGGCGGATCAAAAATAATTGCGATATCTAGTGAGCGCTCTAACAATTGTCGCGTGATCTGCTCTCGCGCTAAAATTTCAGCCACCAAGCTTACATCAGGTTGCGTCGCGTATATTTTTGAAATCGCATCATGAATGTAGGTATCCCACGTATTCGGCGTACCTGCGATAGAGATTTGCGTCACTTGCTCTTGGGTTAATGCTACATCTTGCTTTGCCATACGCAATGTTTGCATCATCACTTCGGCATGCGAAACAAATCGTTCGCCCGCAGGCGTAAGCTGAATATTATTACGGTTGCGAATAAATAGCTCTACGCCAAAATACTGCTCAAGCTGGCGAATTCTCGAACTTACAGCAGCTTGCGTTAAATATAAATTTTCAGCCGCCTTACCAAAATGGCGACAGTTTTTTACTTCTATAAAGGTTTTAACTAATTCGATATCCAAAGCAGTATCTCTTATCGTGACGATAAATTTTTATTGTTGTACTTAGTAAACACAATTCACGCATACTCCGCCAAAATGGGCAAAGTTGTCAACATGAGTATCTCATATGGACTTATTACATGGTTTTGTAAAAACAAGCAATTTCTATGATGACCTGAATTTTCCACAAGGATTTAACCGTAGCGGACACTTTACAATTCAAGAAGCAGAATTGTTAACAGCCATCGGTAAGCGATTATTTCAATTAGAACATCAACTAGCAGAGCCACAAAATCACACTGAAGAGAATTTTGTGGCTATGTGCGTTACAAAACGAGACCCCGAAACTCGATTAGAGAGTTTGTGGCACAAGTATAAATCGGCTACTCAAAGCAAACGATTTCATACTCTAAGTAGTTCAGTTAAAGCCAATGTTGATAACGCATTTAATGAATTAGAAGGTAATTACTAATGCGTGGTTGGATAATCTACAAGCAAAACGAAATGCTATTGCGTCAAGAAGCGTACGAAATACACCGCTTACTTGAAGTAGCAAAAGAAGAAAATATTGAATTACAGGTATTTTCACCGGATCAGTTCGATCTAACGGTAACCCGTGATGACGAAAAAAGTATTCTAATTGATGGTAAACGTCAGGAACTTCCTGATTTTGTAATGCCACGCATGGGTGCTGGCACAACCTACTTTACCCTTGCTGTCATTCGTCACTTAGAGCGCTTAGGTGTTTACTGTGTAAACAGCTCGCATTCAATTGAAACCGTAAAAGATAAGCTGTTTGCACAGCAAATCTTAGCTGAGAAAAACTTACCAACACCCGATACCATGCTGGTTAAGTTCCCAGTAAACGTGGCGCTAGTTGAAAAGCAAATTGGTTTTCCTGTTGTTGTAAAAACCCTGTCGGGTTCGCAAGGCAGCGGTGTATTTTTATCAAAATCACCGGGCGAATTTGATGACTTAATGCAATTAATTGAAGCAACAAGTCCAAAAGCAAATATTATTTTGCAGCAGTTTGTAAAAGCCAGTCACGGTAGAGATTTGCGCGTATTTACCATTGGTGGTCGTGCAATTGCCTGTATGGAACGCAACTCAAACGGCGAAAACTTTAAAGCAAATGTAAGCTTAGGTGGCGTTGGTAAACTTTACCCTATTACGCCTGAAATTGAATGGCTTGCCACACAAACTGCCAACGTGCTTGGCTTAGATGTAGCAGGTATTGACTTATTATTCGATCAAGAACACTTTAAGATTTGCGAAGCGAATTCATCGCCTGGCTTTGAGGGATTAGAAAACGCAGTCGATATTGACGTACCGCGTGAAATCTTTCACTTTATTCGCATTCGCTTAGGTATTTTTGATAAAGCCTCCGCTAAAAAGGCAACCAAGCCAGTTGCAAAGCAAGTGGAAGAAAAAAGCTAATAAATCGCTTTAATAGCAAAACGCAGCCTAGAGCTGCGTTTTTTGTTTCTTTAATAAGTAGCTTTGAATTTGTTTAGGTAATTTGCATTTACCCGTTGTTGTGCCATCACAATCGTGTACTGCTACTTTCACAAGTTTACTATCTGCTACCGGCACAATGTACTTTTCACAGCGTTTACCTTTTTGAACATAGCCTTCAATGCATTGCCACCCGCCTTCGCCATTATCAATGGCAAATTCAGGCAAGCCATAGCTGACGCACTGACCGTAGCGCCAATCCTTACCAATAGGGCAAACACATCCACCACCTACTAAGGATTTATCCATGTCTTTACCACATTGGCTCGCATATAAATTCAGTGGAAAAAATAAGAGTAATATCAGCCATTTCATTCGTCACTCCATAACAAAAAGCAAAACAACACTGTGACATATTACGTATAAAACATGAAAAAACAAAAAACGCAGCCGAAGCTGCGTTTTGTAAAACTCTTTACTACTTATTGAAAATTAAGCAGCTTTATTGGCTACTTCATTTTCTAAAAAGGCAATAATATCGTTAGACTCGTAAAGCCATGTTACTTTGTCGTCTTGCTCAATACGTAAGCACGGCACTTTTACTTTACCGCCTTCTGCTGCAAGTGTTTCACGGTGAATACCTTCGGCTTTTGCGTCACGCAATTCAATATTTAAACTATTGCGCTTCATTGCGCGGCGTACTTTTACGCAAAACGGGCACGCTTTGAATTGATATAAGCTTAAGTTTTGGGTTTTTGTGTCTATTTCAGCTTGCAGCTGTGCATCGCGTTTAACACCACGTGGTGTTGTAATAAAATCAAAAAACAAAATAATGCGGCCTAATAGCCAACGAACAAACTTCATACAACCTCCAATCAATTTGGCGGCATTTTACTGTAAATGCTGGAACGAATAAAGGTTAGCCCGAAGCAAGAAGAGTCTAACTTATAACCAACGGCGAACATGTTTTTTATACTGTATAAATTGCTCACCAAAGCACTCGGTTAACGCGGCTTCTTCTGGTTTAATTTGAAAGCACTCTATAAACAACATAAATGCCACAACACCTAACAAACTTAACCAACTACCAAGTAAAATAGCAAAGCCTAAAATAGCTAAAGCCATGCCCAAATACATTGGGTTACGCGTATATTGAAAAATACCGCTAGTAATTAGAGCGTGTTGACCTTTGCTGTCTATTTCTGCAGCAGTTTGTTTGGTATTTAGACCAGGCAGAGCGATTGTGGTGTAGTTACTCTACATAAATGAGCGATAACACAGTATAAATGCCAAACAAGCGCTGCCTAACAGGTTCAACCCAAAGCGTTTTGTTCTTTGTTGTTGCTTCTTGACTTAGCCCGCTAGGCCTACAAAGCAACGCCGCGATCAAAAAGCTTTGGATTTGAACAGAATTTAGACCTCAAAGGTCAACACGCTCTAGGCTTGAGGCGGTTTCGAGTTTAAGGGGGTTTACCGTGGTACTGGCTTTACGAAAAGAAATAACACCAGCAAGGGCAATAGCTACCCCAAGCAAAACGGCAAGTACAAACAGTTTAAAATTAAGTGTGCGAGTAATCTCAAATGTGACTTCAGCATCTGACACTAAATACATGCCCAGCATACAAAATAATCCCACCACAGGGGGTGGGATTTTATTATTGAGTTTATTGGCGAATAAGGTAATCACCTTCACCTACCCATTTATAGGTGGTTAATGCTTCTAAGCCCATAGGCCCACGGGCATGCAGTTTTTGTGTTGATACGGCAACTTCAGCACCTAAGCCAAACTGCGAGCCATCAGTAAAGCGCGTGCTGGCATTGACATACACTGCCGCAGAATTGACCGCTGCAACAAACTTATTGGTGTTACTTAAACTCTCAGACAAAATACCATCTGAGTGACCTGATGAATGCTCACGAATATGCATTATCGCTTGGTTAATATCATCAACGACTTTAATACCAAGCGTTAGGCTTAACCATTCTTTGCTGTACTCACCATCAGCAATTTTGCTAACACGCTCACTAAGCGCAGCTGCTCGTTCGCAGCCTTTAAGCGTTACTTGCTCTAAACGTTGTGCTAATAATGGCACTAACTGCTTTGCAATTGATTCATCCATAAGCACAGTATCAAGCGCATTACACACACTTGGGCGCTGTACTTTGGCGTTTTCAATGACATCCAATGCTTTTTGCAAATCAGCAGAAGCATCAACATATAAATGACAAATACCAATACCGCCTGTGATCACCGGTATTGTGCTATTTTCAACGCATACTTTTTGCAGCGTATCGCCACCGCGCGGAATAATCATATCGATGTACTTATCTTGCTTTAAAAGCTCAAGCACTAAAGCGCGATCTGGGTTGGTAATTAATTGCACTGCGTCTTTATTAATGCCGGCATCAATAAGCGCTTTACCAATTAATTCAACTAAGTAAGTGTTAGTATTAAGTGTTTCTTTACCGCCGCGTAAAATACTGGCATTACCGGTTTTTAAACATAAACAGGCGATATCTAACGTAACATTGGGGCGCGCTTCATAAATAACGCCTACCACACCTAATGGCACAATTTGTTTTTTTAAGCGCAGGCCATTTTCAAGCGCTTTCCCATCATATTCACCGCCAACAGGGTCATCCATTGCGATTAAGCTTTGAATATCATCGGCAATGCCTAAAATGCGTTCTTTATTTAATAATAAACGATCAAGTAAGGCCTCGGTTAAGCCATTTTCTTTACCTGCATTTATATCGCGCTGGTTCACTTGTTCGATTTGTTCGGCATTTTTTAAAATGATGGAACGAATATTTTCTAATGCTGTATTTTTCTGTGCTGTTGTCGCCACAGCGAGATCAAAACTTGCTAACTTTGCCTGCTGTGCTAATTGCGTAATCACGTTAATCCTCCAAAAAGTACTAAATCATCGCGGTGAATCACCACCGCCCCGTAGTCGTAACCGAGCAATTGATTGATTTGCTCGGAATGTTGCCCTTTTATCTGGGCCAGATCGCTTGATGAATAACGACAAATGCCCCGTGCTATTTGCGCCCCATTTTGGTCGCATAATTTCACCATGGCACCGCGTTCAAATTTACCAAGCACATCACTCAAGCCTTTTGCTAACAAGCTTGATCCTGAGTGTTTCATTGCGCGAACTGCGCCGTCATCTAATATTAGCTCACCGCTTGCTGGCGGCCCTGCCATTAGCCACTGTTTACGGCTTTCAGTCACTGACGCTGTTGCTACAAAACGCGTTCCAACATCTTTGCCAAGTGCCGCGTCTACAATTACATTGTCTTTATGGCCTGCGGCAATTATCACTTCAACACCTGCACGGCACGCAATATCGGCTGCTTGCAGTTTAGTTGCCATGCCGCCAGTACCTAAATGCGTACCCGAGCCGCCTGCCAATGCTTTTAAATTAGCGTCAATTTTATCGACCAAGTTAATCAACTTGGCATCTGGGTTAGCGCGTGGATCTGCGGTAAATAATCCCGGCTGATCCGTAAGTAACAACAATTTATCGGCCTTAGCGAGAATGGCAGCCAAAGCCGATAAATTATCATTATCCCCAACTTTAATTTCTTGTGTTGCAACCGCATCGTTTTCGTTAATGATCGGTACGATATCGTGTTTAATCAGCGCCTTTAACGTATCGCGTGCATTTAAATAGCGCTCACGGTCGTCTAAATCTGCGCGGGTTAACAACATTTGCCCCACATGCATACCGTATAAGTTAAATAAGGTTTGCCATGTATGGATCAAGTGGCTTTGGCCAACGGCTGCAAGCATTTGTTTATTGTTCACATTACTTAAGTCACAACTTAAATGTAAATGCTCTTTTCCCGCGGCAACCGCACCGCTCGAAACCAAAATAATTTTGTGCCCTTTCTTTTTTAATTGGGCACACTGGCGCACTAATTCAACCATATGCGCTTTATCTAAGGTAAAACTGCCACCGGTTAATACACTTGTACCCAGCTTTACTACGATTGTTTGACTTGTTTCACTCATTCCCCATACCCTAAACGACGGGCCAGTGTCTTTGTTATATCAAAGCTGAGAAAATCAACAAGGGTAAAATGGTCTCACACAAAAAAATATCATGCAAACCACCCAATCAACCAAATTTAAATAAGAAATTCTAATCTATAACAGCATAAAATTTTGCATTTTTGTGTTCCGCTATTCTTTTGTCGATACTCATCGCTTGATGCTTATTGCACCAATAAAAGTCTGTTAAATTCACTGCCCCTTAAATTTGAGTAGTGTTTATGCCCGCTAGTTTATGTTTACTGATCGCCACATTTTTGTGGGGAAGCTCGTTTATTGCCTTAAAGTACGCCATTGATTTATACCACCCCGCGGTAGTGATTTTTCTGCGAATGCTCACCACATTTAGTCTGTGCATGCTGCTTTGGCGCTATGTGAAAAAATTTGATTATCAAAAAGGTGATTGGAAATACCTGCTCGGTATGTCACTTGCCGAACCCTGTTTGTACTTTTTATTTGAAGGCTACGCCCTTGAATATACCTCTGCTAGCCAAGCAGGTGTTATTGTGAGCTGCTTCCCTCTGATTGTGGCGTTGCTCGCGTTTGTTATGCTGAAAGAGTATTTATCTAAATCCATCATTACCGGATTTGTTTTTTGTATTGTCGGTGGCATTACATTGACCCTTGTATCGCCCGATACCAGCGCCGCACCCAACCCTATCTTAGGTAACTTTTTAGAGTTTTTAGCCATGGTGTGTGCCGCTATTTATGCGGTGTGCGTAAAGCATTTAGCTCATCGTTACTCACCGCTTAGTTTAATTGCCTTACAAGGTATCAGCGGCACCTTATTCTTCGCACCTTTTTTGTTCTTTGTTGAAATACCAACTGAAATGTCGATAGAAGGCATCGCTGCTATTATCTACTTAGGCTCGTTTGTAACCTTGGGTGGCTACGGTATGTATAACTATGCCATTTCAAAAGTATCAGTATTAACTGCCGCTGCGTTTTCAAATCTTATTCCTGTATTCACCTTGTTACTTGCGTCATTACTACTTCATGAGTTTTTAACATGGCAACAATGGCTCGCCATTGGCTGTGTATTTATTGGCGTAGTTATTGCCCAGCGCCATAAGCCTAAGCCACACGAGGATATGGAGCCGCAAATGGATACCATGCCGGTAGAGGTTGGGAGTGAAAGGTAGTTTTTATTTTTAGCAGTTACTTATACTTTTGAGTGGCTGCTAAATTGTGCCTCCATACGTTTCGAAAAAGCCCATCCTTGGGCTTTATGTTACTTTTCTTTGCTTCGCCAAAGATAAAGTAACCAAAAGAAAGGCGACCGCACTATCAAACTTAATCCTCAAAGCAATTTTGAATTTTTAGATAAGCGCCATGAAGCAGCATCCATGCCTCAGCATGGCTTACTCGACTCGCTACGCTCACTGTCTCGCATTATCAATTCAAATTTGATTTTCGGGTTTGATAAAAGCGGAAGGGAATCTCAGCAACAGTCTTCAAGGTCGCAATTGAGCGAATAACGGTCATTCGCTAACATTCATTTTATTTGTTATTACTTTTGACTTAATATATTTTTCAATATTTTAAAGTTAAATCGTGTTTGAATGAGTTTCTCCCTTACAAGACGGTTTCACTATTAAACCGTTATACAAATAATGCATGGAGTGTATTAATAATTGGAAGCAGAAAAAGAAAAAGCACAAACTATTAGTCAACAAGACACTGTTAAAGACGGTTACGTCTCCGAAGTCGAATTTGAGTCTCTTTCAAAAAAGGTTGATGAACTTAAATTGTTATTAGAAGATCAAAAACTGAATGACCGACTTCAAATTGTTGAGGCTAAAGTTCAAACAAGTATTGATTTGACAGATGATGTGGTTGCATCAACAAGCAACTTAATAGAAGTTACGAATTCAAAAGTAGAACAGACGTTAACTAATGCAGATTTAGTCTTAAGCCATGCATCTTACATCTCTAGTACATTCCTATTTATATTAGGTGGTTCTATTACCGTTATTGGTTTATTGATTACATGGCATATAGGAAGAAAACAAGAGCAGCATACTAGAGAAACTGTAAGTAAAATAACGAAAAAGTTGAGCAAAGAAAGTGATTTTAGAGATGAGTTTATTAGTTCTTTGATGCAACATGATGAGCTGAGGCAAAATATTAATTTTGCTATTGAGCAAATAGCAAAAGAAAAAATTGATGAAGCTAACGGCTCCGCTGATGAAGAGTTGATAAATGCGCTTAAGAATGATTTAACAGATGATGTTGGTGAAGATACTAATAGCAATTTTCTTAAAAAAATTAAGGGGATTTTTACTTGACTATAAATATAGTAGATTTTGAAAATTATAGCGCTACCAAATTATTGAAAAGTTTAGACTTGTACAAAATTCCTGTTGACTTAGATGCTGTTTGCGAAAAGCTTGGAGTTAAAACTTCTCACAGGTTTAAATTTAATTCACATTCAGGTGAAATTAGTGTCGATGAAGATAAAAAAGTCAAAATCTGGATAAATCCAACTGATCATGAAAATCGACAACGGTTTACTTTTGCGCATGAAATAGGCCATTTGATATACGACATAATCCCATACCTAAAAAGTAGCGATGGTGATTCCGAATTTATCGATACGCCAGACACACTTAGAAGAGATGGCCGTCAACATCCCAAAGAGTATAGAGCTAATGATTTTGCAGCTAAGTTATTAATGCCTGAAAAGTTGGTCGTTGAACATGGTAAGGAGTTACTTGCAACCTTAAAAACTGAACTATGTAAGAAGAAGGTGCCTAAAGAAATATTTATAGAGCGAATGGCATCAAAATTCAAAGTATCGCAACAAGCTATGAAAATCAGGCTGGAAGTGATAGGTATTTTGTAAATTCGTATAACAAGCTCCTGTTAGGCGGGCGTTACCACCGTCCGCTTTTGGCTGTGAGATCAACCGATGGACGCAACACATTGATTAAATATCTCTGCCGGTGATGCATAGTTTAGCGTCTTTCTTGGTCTCTCGTTTAACTGTCTTGCTACTTGACTTAACTTTTGTTGGCTATGCACACTCAAATCACTTCCTTTGGGGAAGTATTGTCTAAGCAATCTGTTCGTATTTTCATTAGAGCCTCTCTGCCAAGGAGACTTAGGATCACATAAATAAATCTGTATATCTGTGGCTAAGGTGAAATGTTTATGGTTAGTCATCTCAGAGCCTCTATCCCAAGTAAGCGTTTTATAAAGCTCTGAAGGTAACCTACGAGCTTGCTTAATCAATGCTGAGATTACTGTAGCTGTTTTATTATCAGACACTTTAGCTAGCATAACATAGCGAGAATGACGCTCAACTAATGTGGCAATGAATGTGTTATTACAGCCTTGGATTAAGTCACCTTCCCAATGACCAGGCACTGCTCTGTCTTCAGCTTCTACAGGGCGCTCACTAATTGAAACTGCATCATTTATTCTTCCTATTCCTTTACCTTTTAATGAAGTCGTTCTCGATTTTCTTACAACGCGCTTTGTTCTCAAACACTTTTGAAGCTCCTTTTTCAAAGCGCCTCTTGTTTGGATATATAAGGTTTTATAGATTGTTTCGTGCGACACCTGCATTTCCTGGTTGTTTGCATATCTTCGTTTCAGCCAACCTGATATCTGTTGCGGCGACCATGCTCGTTTTAGCTTTTGAGCAATGACGTAACACAGTTCAGGCTTATTTTTAAGCATACACTCCTTTGGCCTTTTGGCATTCTCCCAAGCGGCAGCATCAGCTTTGTTTGCTCTGTAATGTTTTGACCCTCCATGCCTTTTAACTTCACGACTAATTGAAGAAGGTGCTCGAGAAAGCCTTCGTGCTATTTCCCTTAAAGATAAATTGGCAGCTAGACCTCTGGAGATTTCTTCTCGTTCGCTCAGTGATAATGAGCTGGGATGCCTTTTGCGTTCAGGAGGTCGAAAACCCCCAGTAGCATATATGGTTGGAAGGATAGAAGAATGGGAACGCTCGAACATTCGAGCAATATCATTCAGAGAGTCACCTTGTTTATAGCGATCCCATATTAACGATTTTTGCTCTGGTGAATAATAAATTCGTTTTCTTTGTTTCATAACAACGTACCCCCTTATTTAAGGATAGCGTTGCATCGACCAATTGATCTCACAGCACTAACCTGCCATTGAGTCAGGTATTTAGGTTCACTCCTTCACCCCTTAATCAAACCTGAAAATACAATTTAAATGAATAATGCGAGACAGGGAGCGAAGCGGTCGAGCAAGCCATGTACAACAGGGACGTTGCTTCATGGCGTTTATGTTCACATTTAAATTGTGTTTGAAGAATCAGTTTGATTTTGGGGCGCCGAGGGATTCCAAAAGGAGGCCGGCGCTTTTGAGGTTAACGTTAAAATTCTTCCTTGAAGCTGTGTTACATCGGTCATCCCTGACCTCATTTCAAAGCACTGCGAAACTTCGTTTCGGTTGCTTTTCATCTTTGGCTGCCGTCGCCAGCACGACAAACATAGCAAAATTCATCTCGTTGCTTTAGGTGAAGAATTACTCTTTTCTATAAATTTCCCATCAAACTAAGTCCGATACGATAGAGTTACAAACCTCAACTTAAACAAACTACTACTTAAACATTAAACTAACGACTTAATTCGCTTAATGCTCGTTTTATATCTTTTTGAGTGGAGCGAACATCGCTAAGGGTCAGTGCGTTTTGATAAGTACTTTTAGCTTTATTATTGTCGTCTAGCGATCGATACAATTCACCTAGCACCATTAAATATTCTATATGTTGCTTGTCATTCACCTGCTCTTTACTTAACAAGTGTTCCATTGCATCAACCGCAAGTTGTTTATCACCATGTTGTTGCAATGCGAGATAAGCTGCTGATAAACAAGTATCTCGCCAAGTTGGTAACCGCTCAGGGATCACTTGCGCGATTTGGCACCCTTTTACAAATAAACGCTGTGCTTGCGCTTTAGCTGAGAACGTCCACAATAAATTTGCCGCTCTATGGATCAATGCAACATTTTGTGGGTAGTTTTGACTAACTAGTTCAACAGTTTGTAATGCGAGCTTTTTATTTTGCGTATTTTGAAGGTAATCCATTAACGCCAAATTGTAGTAATGTGTATCCAGCTCTTTTAGTTTATCGACAATCACTTTCGAATCTTTTTTCTCGGAATCCCAAAAACTACTTTCGATCGCTAACGCCTTTGCAGCAGCTACTAAATATTTAGGGTTTTCGGGTGCTAACTCGGCAGCATTAATAAAATGCGTATTAGATTTTTTCACTAAACCAAGTTTATTGAAAAGGTTCGACTGCTCTTTAATTTGATACCATAATTCACCCGCCATAAAATGCACCTCGGCACTATCTGGATTGTTTTCAATTAGGGCGTTTAACAGTGTTTCTTTGTTATCAAGATTTTGTGCAACGGCAACAGCGACCGTCATTATTTCGCTATTAAGATTCTTTTCCTGTTGAGCGGCGAGTAACTCTGAGACTAGATCATATTGACGATTATAAAAAGCGCTTTCAAGTTTTGAAGTTCGTAGGTCTGTTTGTTGTGCTTGCGTGATTACACTCAGCATTATAAGTAGCCCATAACTAGCGCGAATAATTAAATTGGTAAGCATCTCTTTTCCTTAAGGCTCAACAAAGTGCTCTAAACACACAAGCAACTACTCCGTTGTCTCATAAATTAACAGCAGCCACATAGACAGTGTGCAACTCAACCTTAACATCTTTATTACGGATTAAAAAAGATACAATAGTATTGTTTTCATTACCTCTTAAACGTCTTGTGAAAAATGATATTCAGGTTCACTCCTTCACCCATTAATCAAACCTGAAAATACAAATTAAATGAATAATGCGAGACAGGGAGCGAAGCGGTCGAGCAAGCCATGTAGGCATGGGTGAATAGCGTCTTGAGACGAACGAAGTTCGGTTAGCTATGAACGCGAGAAAAGGACTTCGAGCTGGAAAGCGTACAAGGATGTTTAGCGCGTTGATTCATGGCGTTTATGTTCACATTTAAATTTTGTTTGAAGAATCAGTTTGATTTTGGGGCGCCGAGGGATTCCAAAGGGAGGCCGGCGTTAGCCTCCCTTTGGCTGCCGTCGCCAGCGCGACAAATATGCGTTCTATTTTGCATTACAGCTAATAATTAGCTTCCCAGTCAGAGCTCTGAGATCCTGAAACAAGTTCAGTAATACAGTATTTTGCACCTTGGCTTTCCGCAGTCTTTGTGTCGCATGCCGCAAAATCTAAATCACTGGCTCTGCCACTACCACTACCCTTCCCTCTGGCACTAAATCCAAACTATTTCGTCGCTCACAGGTGATCAGCACTAAATACCTTTCTAATCCTAATAGCCAGTTTGAATCTCGGTAATCAACATGCAATTTATTAACTACTTTAAAGTGTTGCTGCCCTTTACCTTGTGCTTGGTAGCTAATTTGCTCGCCGAGCTTTAACTCTTTAACAAAGCTAAAGTGGGTGTCGTTATGTGCGGCAACTAAGATATTGTTACTTGGGTGATGCCAAATACCGGGGGCAAACGCAAGGTTGCGGTTGCTTGCTTCATTAAGCACAATTTGCGAAATACCTCTGTTTTCAATAATAAGTTCACCAACTGGATAACCATCGGCGTAGTACCATGCTTTTTGCTGGCGATTGGCATCCGTTTTATTTTCTTGCCACGCCTGCCACAGTAAAAACTGAGCAAGTTGCGCTTTGCCATAGACATAGCTTGATTTAAACACTAAGACAAAACCTAACATCGCAATACAAAGCGCCAAAAGGCGTAACAATTTACGCCTACTCTTCATTTTTCTGCGTCCTCTTTTTGTCCCCAAAGGGCTAATAAAAAACCACCGACTAACAATAAAATACCTAACCAAAGCAAACGGTCGTTATTGCCTGATGTTTGAGGCATCGCACTACCTTGCGGCAGCATATTTGGCGCTTCGAACGATTTATTGGCAACATCACCAAAGTATTCTTCCACCGCGATAAAGGCTGTGTATGGTGTTAATAATCCATGGCGAATGCCAAGCTTCGTTATTTCAGCTTTATCCTGTACTAAATCTAGCGTGTTAATGTGTTCTTTGGCGTAAGCGCGGGCGATGCCTTTTGCAGCTATCGCATTTTCAAGCGAAACCCGTTTTAAGAACTTACCATTTACACCGTCACCTGCTATCTGCACCGCTTGAGCCGGTTGTGCTAATTTAAAATAAGCCACCAGCGGCGATGAAAAATACAGATCAGCCGTCGGTAAGCTATCTAAAAGTGGTAAGCCCATATCATTTAACACGCGAATATTCTGAAGTGCTGGGTTACTCAACTTGTCACTTAACAGCGACACTTCGCTTGCTATGTTCTCTAAATTATTAATAAACAAAGTCTCACCTTTGCCATGCTTGGCTAATAAGCGCATTAAATGACTATTCGGGGCACTGCCAATAGCTATGGTAAAGAGCTTACTATCGGCACGGCGATTTTTTACTAAGCCCTTAACTGATTCAGCATCGGCGACCGCACCATCGGTTAATAACACCACTTGGCGTACTCGCGTTTCATCAAATTGACCGTCAAAACTAGCTGCTAACGCACTATTTATTTCGGTGCCGCCGTCAGCTTCTAACCCTGCAACAAAACGTTTAGCCGCTTGCAGCTGTGAATACGTTGCCGCGACGGATCCACGCTGAAACAATTCAACTTCATGATCAAATGCCACAATATTAAAGAGATCATCTGTACCGAGTTTTTCCAACGCTAAAATCAGTGCCTGTTTTGCTTGTTCCATTGATGTGCCTGCCATAGAACCCGAGGTATCAATTACAAACACCAATTCACGGGGCAAGCTGTGCGATACAAAATCCGATTTAGGCGGCATCATCATCACTTTGTAAAATGACTCACCATTAATATTTTCATGGAACACTTGCGTGGTAATTTGCTCATTTAAAAGCGGCACAAATTTAATATCAAAGTCGCGATTTGCCACTAAGCTTTGTGGCGCAGGAATAAGTTGATACTGTGTATTTCCGGTTTGTACTACCGACAACATATGACTTGGGCTGGAAATGCTATCGAGTTCAAAACCTAAGTTCACATCAAAATTGATAGTAATTTTGTTGTTTGCATTGAAACTGGTTAACACAGTGTTTTGCAAAAAATCGGGAGTTGGCGCCTCCTCGGCCATCAATGTGTTGGTATTAAAACTGCTTTGCGAGCGCGTTTGAAAATGGCTAATCGGGTCATTTTCATCAAGGTCAAGATTATTAAAATAGCGCGGTGCAACCACTGTCGGTAAGCGCAAGCTAAACACTTCATCTTGATAGGTTAATGGAAATTGAAAGCTCAGCTTAACAGCGACTTCCTGCCCTGGCTCAATATTAGCAACCTTGGTTTTAAATACATTGGCGCTTTGATTTTTAACTAATGCGGCTTTATGGCCTTGTTGCTGGGCTTTTTCATAAATCACCTCAGCCTGTTGTTTTTCTTTAATTTCACCAATAATTTTGCGGTTATCAAGCATCATTTCCATGGCAAACACTGCGCTATTTTCAGGCAGTGGAAACTGGTAACTGCCATTTAGCGTTTCTAATGCTGGGTTTTGATAGACTTGTTTTAATTCAACAAACGCCAGCATGCCTTTTACTTGAATATCAAGGTGGGTCGATTTAAGCACGCTTTGCTCAACTTCCTGCCCCGCCTGATTAGTTAAAATAAGCCCTTGTGCCGACACTTTCGCGCTAAACAAAATGGCCGAGGCAAGCCACGCTACAAAAAGAATGGCAAGGTTGATGAAAAGGCGCATATGCGCGCCTTTTCGTTTACCTTGTTGTTCTTTTTCACCTCCTGTTGTGTGTTTTGGTAACATTACTAGCCCCTCTCTAGTATTGGTTGTTAGCGGTTTGAGATTGTTCTTTAAGTCGTGCATGCACTGTTACACGGCGGTCAAATACGTTGCTTTCAAAGCTGTCTTCTGCATTTTGTTTGGCAATACTTTGGCTTTCACCAAAGCCATGGGTGCTTAAGCGGTTATGGTCAACACCTTGTTTAATCAGAAATGCGGCTACGTTGTCGGCACGTTTAGTTGATAGTGCTAAATTGTTTTCATCATCACCGCGTTGGTCGGCAAACCCATTTAGGTCGAGATAAATTTCTGGCTGCTGTTTCATCACTTCAGCAAGTTCAATCAATTGTTCAGCAAAGTGTGGTTCAATTTCTGAAGAGCCCGAGCGGAACTGCACCGACATTGCTAGTAAGTTATCGATTCGCTGCTGTGCAATGTGCTCAAGTTGTGATTCAAGTTGCTGTTTTGAGGCAACTAGCTCTTGGTAATCAGAGGTTTTATGTTGTAGTGCAACAATGGTTTGTTGCTGCTTAGAGATTTCAGCTTGCTGCTCTTTAATATCAACTTTATCGCCTTCAATCTTACCGATAAAAATACCTACAATACCGCCTGCTACCGCGCCAACCGGGCCGCCGATTAATGCGCCTACTGTTGCGCCAGCGCCAAAGCCAATTAGTGGCTCTTTTTCAAAATCTTGCTCCTTGGCCATTGCTGGGTTGCTAAGTGCTAATGCGATAACTGAAACTAAAAGTGCCTTTTTCATAATATTCTCCAAGAATGTTTTAATTTTTTTAAATACGTTGTTTTGTGTTGATGCTGCTGCACCGTTTGCGTTGGAGTAATTAAAACAAGCTGATCTGGCAATTTTTGGTTTGAAAAAAGGCAATGCGATGAGCAATTGTGGCAAAAAAATGGCAATTGCTCCGATTCTCTATTTTTTGCTCATTTTTTAGGTATAGTGGCGGCTATCAATACGCAATTAACCGTAATCAATGAAAAAAATCGCCATCATCGAAGATCAAGACGCCATTCGTGAAAACTATATTGATATGCTAGAAAGCCAAGGCTATTTAGTTAAAGGCTATGCTGATCGCATCAGCGCACAAGACGAGTTATTAGCAAACCTGCCAGATTTAGCGATTATTGATATTGGCCTAGGTGATGAAATAGATGGCGGCTTTATGTTGTGCCAAGCATTACGCGCAAAAAGCCAAACCTTGCCGATTATTTTTTTAACTGCGCGAGATAACGAAATCGATACCGTATCGGGTTTACGCATGGGCGCTGATGACTACCTTACAAAAGACATCAGCCTTGCTCATTTAGCCGCGCGTATTTCTGCAATTTTTCGTCGCCAGTTGGCGCTCAATACTCCCCAGCAGCAAGCACAACTTATTGAACGCGGCGAATTAGTGATAGACCCTGAACGCATGCAAGTCACTTGGCAGGGCGTTACTATTGATTTAACCGTGACTGAATATTGGTTAGTGCATGCACTTGCTATTCGCCCAGGCCATGTTAAACAGCGTAACGATTTAATGAATGAGGCAAAGATTTACGTTGATGACAGCACCATCACCTCACATATTAAGCGTATTCGTAAAAAGTTCTTAAAAATTGATGATGCATTTGATCATATCGATACCGTGTATGGCATGGGTTACCGCTGGGAGGCAAAATAAGCCATGAGAATTGGTCTGCGCACTAAAGTTGTTGTTCTTTCAAGCTTTTTGTTATTACTGCCATGGCTTGGCCATCAGTATGTGGCTGAAATGGAAAACTTTTTACGCTTAGGGCAAGAAAAAAACTTAGTTGCCACCAGCCGCGCTTTGGCAACCGCACTACACGACAGACCAAAATTATTCGACAGCCAAGCAAGCTTTTTAGAATCGGTTGAAAAAGGCCGCGATCTTTACGCTTACAATATTGTAGGACCCATTCAACTCGACGGTAAGCTGCAAGATTGGCAACCCTATTTACCCCTTGTTTGGCATTATGGCGACGCCTACTTAACGCAAGATAACGCAATGCATAGCGATGAAGACATCTCGTTTAAGCATATGGTAGGCAAATACAAAGACTACCTTTACGCGCAATTTAGCGTAACCGATGACGATGTTGTTATGCGCGGTAGAAACACCATCAGCTTAGAGCGTAACGATCACTTAAAAATTGCCTTTACAAATCTCGAAGGTGAAGTGAAAACCTATTTAATTTCAACCAAACAAGCAGGTTGGGTTAACGCCTTTGACGCCGAAACCAAAATGCCCTTTACGCAAATTCAAGGTTACTTTCGTTTAACTAAGCAAGGCTACAATATTGAGCTGCGCCTGCCATTAACGCTTCTTGGTAATAAATTGGGCTTTGCAATTTTAGATAAAGACCAAGGCGAGGAAAAATTAGCAGAAATCGCCACCTCTAACCTCAACGAGCAGCAAAGCTTAGGCTCAATTTTAGTGCCCTCACCAGAAATTGAAGAAATTATTAAAGGCATGGCACGTGCCGGCAGCCGCGTATTTGTAGTCGACCAGCACCGCCGTGTTTTAGCCGATGCCGGTAATATAAAAAGCGCCGATGGCGGCTGGGGCGACACCATTAAAAAGCGCAAACCATCGCGTTGGGAGAAATTTGAAGAAGAATACCTGCACCCAATTTATTACAAAATTCTCACTCGCCCTGCAACTGAATTTACCGATATTACCCGCGATGTAGCCGCGCTTGATGGTAGCCATATCAATGCAGCACTTGATGGCCACGCAAAATCAACATGGCGCTTAACCCCCGATCAAAAAGCGGTGATCCTTTCTGCGGCCTACCCTATTTGGATTGACGACCAAGTAATGGGCGCTGTAATTGCCGAAGAAACCACTAACGGTATTCGCGAAATAAGAAACAAAGCGTTCGAAAAACTGTTTAATGTGATTTTAGCCATTATGCTCATTGGTACGTTGAGCTTGTTTTTATTCGCGTCCATTATCTCAACACGAATCAGGCGCTTACGCGACGCAGCAGAAAAAGCCATTGATGCACAAGGCCGTGTTACAGGCAAAATTGACAAACAATTTTCTAGCGATGAAATTGGCGACTTGTCACGCAGCTTTGCGAGTATCGTAAATCGCCTTGGCGGCTACACTCATTATTTAGAAAATATGAGCTCGCGTTTATCGCATGAGCTGCGCACGCCAGTAGCTGTGGTACGCTCGTCCCTTGAAAGCCTTGAGCTACAAAATACTCATGAGCCTAGTCAAAAATATATTGCTCGCGCAAAAGAAGGTGTGGCGCGTTTAAACAAAATACTCACCACCATGAGTGAAGCAACACGTCTAGAGCACGCCATTGAAAATAGCCAAAAAGAGCAATTTAATTTGAGCGAAGTAATAAATGGCTGTATGCAAGGTTACACCCTTGCCTACCCGAATAAACACTTCAACTTAGCCCTTAGCGATGAAGCTTATGCACTTAATGGGGTGCCTGAATTCATTGCACAACTGCTCGACAAACTGATAAGCAACGCAGTTGATTTTGCCGAGAAAGAGACAAGTATTGAAGTGAACTATCACATCACGAGTGGTAAAGCGCAATTTAGTATTTTTAACGCAGGCCCGCAATTGCCGCCAGATATGGCCAATCATATATTCGATTCTATGGTATCAGTACGTGAATCAAGCAAACAAAAAGAGCCTCATTTAGGGTTGGGTTTATATATGGCACGTTTAATTTGTGACTTCCACGGCGCAACTATTTCAGCTACCAATAAAAACCAAGGCGTTGAGTTTTTAGTAACGTTTAAGGGTTAATTTTAAAACCGTTAACCCGCTAATTATTAAAAATAAGTTGGTTACTTAACCGATATTTTTGAAAATAATTTCTCAAGTTTTTATTGCGATTAACGATATAAAGTTATTGTATTAGTTGTGAAGTAGATATGTAATGCAAACCGATTCAAACAATAGCTTAAACCTAGCCTCTTTAAATAGCGCGATTATCGTTGAACAAGAGCTATGGCAAGCCGTATGTATTAACTGCTATGACCTTGTTGCTAAAGGTGTTGCTAGTTGTACAAACTCACTTAACTACATCATTGAAACGGCATTGAAGCTGGCTCAACAACTTAATTTACCCGCTGTACTTTGGACAACCAACTGCGAAAATGAGCAAAAATTAGCATCGTTATTAGTTGCCATTAACGCCCAAATTAAAACACCACAACAGTTGTTACATCGATAACCCTCGACTGTGTGACTTTCAACAGTCACACTTAATTTAACGCCCGATCAAGCGGTTCGTGGCGTTAAATTCTTTTCATTACATCAACATTTTTTAGTACATAAGTTAATATGCAATTTGGCGAAATTGCGTGCTGACTATAGTGATATACATACTTAAATTACCACAAGCATGCTTTGCAAATTTGTAATCTAAATCTGAGGTTATTTATTTGTTTTAACTTTGTTATTCTCAATACACACACTTAGCTTGAGAATAACAATGACAACAAAAAAACAATTAAAACGTGCCCTACTAGCAGTGAGTGTTAGCTTGGCTAGCTTTACGCCATTTGCCTTTGCTGATTACACCATTTTCCACAATGCAAAAGGCTATACGCTCAAGCAAAATAAAGGCGTTCACGAATTTTCTACTTTAGTTATTAAAGACGGGAAAGTCGTCGCAACAGGCGATAAATCAATTATTTCAACTTATAGTCCTTCTGAGAAAATCGATGTAGAAGGTAAAACCTTACTACCTGGCTTAATCGATGCGCACGGCCACATTATTGGCCTTGGTAAAAATCAAAGCCAACTTGATTTACGCAGTAGTAGCTCATTGAAAGATGCGCTAAAGAGCATAGAAGAATACGCAAACCAAACCGACGGTTGGGTGATTGGCCGCGGTTGGAACCAAGAAAACTGGCCTAGTAAGGTATTTCCTACCGCCAAAGATCTCGATGCGATAGTGAGCGATAGACCTGTTGCACTAACACGCGTTGATGGTCATGCCCTTTGGGTAAACTCAAAAGCACTCGAAATTGCGGGTATTAATAAAGATACACAAGCACCTAGCGGCGGTGAAATTATCCGTTTAGATAACGGCGAGCCTTCAGGTATTTTGATTGATAATGCAGAGCCACTTGTTTATCAACATATGCCAAGCGTTGATAAGACCGAAGTAAATAAACGCCTTGATGCCGCAGGTGAACATTTGCTGAGTTTAGGCATTACCTCAGCACATGATGCTGGCATTGATAACTTAACTTACCAAGTTTATTTAGAACGCGCAGCTAACAACACCTTACCTATTCGCATTTATGCCATGTTAAGTGCAACAGATAGCGAGTTAACTAAACAACTTGCCGCTGGCAAAAAGTTTGATGATAACGACATGTTGGCGATCCGCAGTATAAAAGTGTACTCGGATGGTGCGTTAGGTAGTCGCGGGGCTGCGTTACTTGAAGACTATCAAGACCGTATTGGCCACAAAGGCTTAATGCTAATGAGCAAAAATGAGTTAGAAAATGTATTTACTCAGGCGTTTAAAGCTGGGTTTAGCGTAAATACGCATGCCATTGGTGATAGAGCGAACCGTGTAGTACTCGACACTTATGAAAAAGTTTACGCTAAAAGTGGCGGTAAACTACTTAGAAATCGCATGGAGCACGCGCAAATTGTTGAGCCAAGTGATATTAAACGCTTTAAACAACTTGCTATTATTCCTTCAATGCAACCAGTGCATGCCACTTCTGATATGCATATGGCGGAAGATCGCCTTGGTAAGGCGCGCTTAACGGGCGCTTATGCATGGCAAACATTTTTAAAGCAAGGTTCTCGCGTAGCGGCGGGTTCAGATTTTCCAGTTGAGTTAGCAAACGCGTTTCATGGTTTATACGCCGCAGTTTCACGCCAAGATAAGGACGGTGCACCAGAAGGTGGTTGGCTTGCTGAGGAAAAGTTAACTCGCGAACAAGCGCTACGTGCATTTACTTTAGATGCGGCCTATGCAGCTCACCAAGAATTTAAAATTGGTAGTTTAGAAAAAGGTAAGTGGGCAGACTTTATAATTGTGGATACTAATTATTTTAAAGCGCCACTGAGCGATATTTACCACACCCAAGTTGAACAAACTTGGCTGGCGGGTAAGTTAAAATACCAACAAAAGTAAGTATAAAGAGCGTTTAGAATTCAGAGTCTTGATACTGCGCTCTGAATTCTAAATATTGAAGCTTTTTAGCTGTCTGCTTTAATATCAGCTGTCGCTGAGTTTTTCTTTGCTAATTTAATTAAGTGATAAATATTTACGAAGGAAAGTAAGCCATTGGTAAAAGCTACCGGCCAAGCTGAAATAGCCAAACCATACAAGGTAAAACAAATACAGCCAGCTAAATTAAACCAACGTAATTTAGTGACATCTTCCATCATTAACGAAGCAACGAGCAATGCTGACGCAAAATAACCTAAATATTCCCAAACCATTGTATCGCTCCGATTCTAATTATTACCAATTTGCTGTAAGCTAAACGGTCCGATAGAATAGCTGAAGGACAATTGTCCAACAGCAAACGCTAATTACTTGTACTCAACAAGCGAGACTATATGTTCGATTACCACTTTTCAAAAACTCTAGTTGATGAGTTACTGTCGTACGCAGGCAACAGCTATACCTTAAAAAAAGGTAAGTTACTTGCCGAGCAAGGCAAACCATTAAGTAAATTAATTTTAGTACGTAGTGGTACAATTTCATTTAGTTACGACGTAGGTAACGGTAGGCGCTTATTGCTAGGGCAACTTGACTGCCACAATACTTTAGTGGGTGAAGTTGAAGCGCTTAATGACAGGCCCTGTATTTATTCTATGACCTGTCAAAGTGAAGTAACCTATAACTTAATTGAGTTAAAGTACTGGCGTGAATTATTACAAGAAAAGCCAGAATTAGCACTCTACACCGCAAAAAGCATTGCTGAAAAGTTTATTGAGAACCAACAAATAAACTTAAACAAGCTGCTGTTACCACTTAGTTTTAATATTGCCAAAGACTGCTTAGCCCGTTACCAAGATGAAACCGTGACAATGTTAAAACCTTACCCTAAAGTAAGCGCTGAAGCAGAGCGTTTTGCCACAACAGAACGTGCATACCGTCGCGTGGTAAGTGATTTAGTAGAACAAGGCTTAGTGCAGCGCACAGAGCAAGGCTTAAAGCCACTTGACGAAGATAAGTTAGAAGACTTTATTGATAGTTTTGCAAGTCGTTAAACTTTTCTCGCAATAAAAAAAGGTCGCAATTGCGACCTTTTTAATGCTATTTATTTAGGGCCTGTTGATCTTTGCTGTTCCATTTTTGTTCTCTTTGAGCGTGCTTTTATCGCGGCGCTCGATGTGTGGCCTAGCAATCTAAGCGAATATCGAGCAACAATGAGAAAAGTGCGCTCAAAAGAAC
>NZ_PQCB01000006.1:507466-856605 GCF_002964745.1 Pseudoalteromonas sp. T1lg24
TTGGCTTTTCTACAGTGTTATCGGCTGACTCACATAGAATAACTATGCCACGCAGCCTCTGCCTTGTATAAAACCCAATCAAACTGCTGCAAAAACGAACTTGAAAGGTCAACAGGCCCTAGTGATTACTTTTTATCAATAAATAAATGGCTAATTTCTTTTAAATCAGTTTTGCCATTTGCAATTTCATCTGGTGTTAAACCTGAAAGCTCATGTGGGAAAACTAACCACTCGTCTGAATCATGAATATAGTAATCAGGTTCAATCGGTGTTTTGTTATTTTTTGGCTTATAGTAAGGGCAAGCCACGCGAATATCTTGTGGCAAGTTTAAGCGCATTAATTCTTTTAATTTTTCTTTTAGTGCAAAAATACTGCGACCTGAATCAAATACATCATCAACAATTAATAAGCTGTCAGACGCGTTAGCGTTTTCGATGATGTAATGTAAGCCGTGTACTTTAATATCTTTTGATTGCTTACCAATACCGTAATAAGACGATGTACGTACCGCAATATGATCTGTGTCTACACCTTTAAAATCATAGTATTCTTGTACTGCAATACCGATTGGTGCACCACCACGCCAAATGCCCACAATATAGTCAGGGCGAAAACCATCATCAAAAACCTGTGCTGCGAGTTTAAATGAGTCTTGCAAAAGCTGCTCGGCGGTAATAAAAACCTTATCTGACATGATGTGCTCCTGAGATTATTGGGGTATAAAAAAGGTGTGCATAATAGCTTATATTTAACGAAATAGCTTGCTTTATATCAAAATAGCATGTCTTAAGCCTTTTAAAATACGTAACAAACTGTTAGGTTAAATATTGGGCTTTCGAAAAAGAGCTTTTGAAAATATACATAAAAAAAACGTATGGAAATACTTTTGGTAAATTTAACCAAAAGTCATACTTTAGGGGTGAAGCAAATAAACAGAGGTACCCAATATGTGGTGGATATTTGCTTTCATACTGCTTGGTCTTTACGTTGCATTAACCCTCGTTAGGTTTAATGATAAAACACCAAGTGACAAAGATTTAAAGCGTCTAAACTTTAACAAACGTTAATAAAAAGCCTGCAACTGCAGGCTTTTTTTATTGTATCACCAAAGCTGGTTATGCTTTTTCAAGTAATGTGCGAGCAACGGTACGCATACCCCAAGTAGTAGCACCTGCAGCCCACTGGCTACCCGCAGAGTTTTGGAAACTTGCAGCAAGGTCGATATGCACCCAGCCTTTACCGTCATTTGGCACAAAACGAGATAGGAAACCAGCGGCATTTGATGCACCGCCAAAACCACCGCCTTTCTGCGCACGGCTGTTTGCCGTATCTGCGTATGGTGATGGACAGTTAAACTGGTGGAACTTTTCAAGTGGTAATGCCCATGCAGCTTCAAACTCGTCGCTAGCAAAGTTTTCAACTTCACGTACTAGCTCTTTATCTAAACCAAATAACGCATTGTATTCTTGACCTACCGCCATCAGCGCTGCACCAGTCAAGGTTGCCGCATCAATAATTAGTGGCGCGCCTGTTTCGCCAGCTGCCATTAAGCCGTCAGCAAGTACTAAGCGACCTTCCGCGTCAGTATTTACGATTTCTACTGTAGTACCATTTTTGTACGTAAGAATATCACCTAACTTGTATGCATTACCTGAGATTAGGTTCTCTGCACAGCATAGGAACAACTTAACGCGCACATCTAAACCACGGCTAATTGCCAGAGCAAGACCAGAAGTAACCGTGGCCGCGCCACCCATATCACACTTCATGGTTAACATGCCTTCACTTGGCTTAATTGAGTAACCACCTGAATCGAATGTAATGCCTTTACCTACAAGCGCTGCTGCTACTGGTGCATTTTCATCACCTGTTGGATTGTAATCGAGTGTTAATAACACTGGCGGGCGCTCACTACCACGGCCAACAGAGTGAATACCAATCCACTGTTGCTCTAATAATGCATCGCCTTTAATAATGTCGTAGCTTACGTGCTCTGGTGCCATTGAACCGATAAATTCAGCCGCTTTTTCAGCAAGGCTTTCTGGATAAACATCTTCTGCAGTGCCGTTAATCATCTGACGTTGCCAAATTGCAGCACGCTTTAACGCCGCTAATTCATCAAGTGATGATTGGCTGTTTTCTGCAAATGTAACTGCATCAAGATTTTTAGCTGTCACAAAGCCTTGATAAAGCGCCCACTGACTTTCTGTGCACCAAGTGTCACCTTCTAAAACGATTGCTTTAATGCCTTGATTAGCAAGTGCACGACCTGCCTTTTGTACGTTTTTAAGGGTTTCTTCTTGCTGTAAATGAACGGTCGCACCGTCATTAGAAAAAGAGAGTAAGGCTTTTTCACCCCAATGCGCCGCTGCGGCATCTTGAGATAGCTGAACTTTGAACAGATCTGACATATTTTTTTCTCTCGTGTGTTCACATAATTGCGTGACCCCAGTGTACACTAGTCACATACATAGCCCAATAATTTGCGATTAAAGCCATGCAATTTCAATCAAAGCTGCAACAAGCCAAGCTTATAAAACGATACAAACGTTTTTTAGTCGATATCGAAACCAGCCAAGGTGAAATAACCATTCACTGCGCTAACACCGGGCGTATGACTGGCTGCGCCGATTTTGGCTTTACTGCGTATTATTCAACATCTAGTAATACCAAGCGTAAATACCCTCATTCGCTTGAACTGACACAAAATCTAGCGGGAGATTTAATCTGCGTTAATACCAGCATAGCCAACCATGTAGTTGCCGAGGCGATAACTCAGCAACAAATACCTGAATTATTAAATTACGATACCCTAAAACAAGAAGTAAAATATGGCGATGAAAACAGTCGCATTGATATTTTATTGAGTGATGCCGAAAAGCCAGCGTGTTATATCGAAGTAAAATCGGTCACCTTGTTAGAAGAAAACGGTAAAGGTTACTTTCCCGATGCGGTCACGGCCCGAGGCAGCAAACATTTGCGCGAATTAGTGACAATGAAGCAACAAGGCCATCGTGCGGTATTATTCTTTTTAATTCAACACACTGGCATTAAGTCTGTGGCACCCGCTGCTCATATTGACGCCAATTATGCAATAGAAATTAAAAAAGCATTGGCAGCAGGGGTTGAAATTTTATGTTATCGCACCAACATAAGCTCGGAACAAATTGTAATAGATAAAACCATTCCCTTTGTCGCACCGCAGTGAATAGTTAACGAGTTCAAACGTTTTACCGCATAAATTATTGTTAATTAGGCTTGTCTAAATTTTTTAATTGGTAAAAATTAATTGCACTTAATTTTTTATTCTGCTATTTATAGCCGCCGACTTTTATTGGGACTCTATTCATAGAAGAATTAGGAGACAGTTATGCCATCACAAAATAATTTGAGTTTACTGGCTCAAGCAGGCCTAGCGCCGTATACAGAAAAACCTGGCGAAGAATACATGAGTGACGCACAACTTGCGCACTTTAAAACAATTCTTGAGACATGGCGTAACAACTTACGTGAAGAAGTAGATCGCACAAAAAACCATATGCAGGATGAAGCAGCAAACTTCCCTGATCCAGTTGACCGTGCAGCACAAGAAGAAGAGTTTGCATTAGAATTACGTACGCGTGACCGCGAACGTAAACTAATTAAAAAGATTGAGAAAACATTACAACTAATCGAAGATGAAGATTTTGGCTATTGTGTTACTTGTGGCATCGAAATCGGTATTCGTCGTTTAGAGGCTCGCCCAACAGCTGATCAATGTATTGATTGTAAAACACTTTCTGAAATCAAAGAAAAACAATCAGGCCGTTAATTTGGCTTAAATGTTGGCAAACACATCAGATTTTGGGGCATACCGTGGCCGGTTTGCCCCCTCTCCTTCTGGGCCATTGCACTTTGGCTCGCTCGTAGCCGCGCTCGGCAGTTATCTTGACGCCAAAGCACATAAAGGTAGTTGGCTTGTTCGTATTGAAGACATCGATACGCCACGCGTTGTTTCGGGTAGCGACACTCTTATACTTAAAACGCTTGAAAACTACGGCCTATATTGGGACGAATCAATTCGCTATCAAAGCGCTTGTTTAGCGCATTATCAAACAGTGCTTGAACAGCTGATCAGCAAAGACTTAGTCTATGCTTGCCAATGCACACGTAAACAAATTAAGCAACATGGCGGGTTGTATAACGGCCATTGTCGTGACTTGCAGCTTACATTTGATAGCCAAGCGCTGAGACTAAAACAAACCATACCAACCTATCAATTTAGTGATCTTTTTAAAGGCGAAATCAACGTTGAATCTGTGTTTTCAGAAGAAGACTACATTATTAAACGCCGTGATGGCTTATTTGCCTATCAACTAGTAGTAGTGTTAGACGACATAGCACAAAAAATTTCTCATATTGTGCGCGGTGCTGATTTACTATTCCCTACCGTACGACAAATCAGTTTATTTAAGCAACTAGACTCACCTGTGCCACAATTTGGTCACCTTCCATTAGCTGTAGCAGAGCCTGGTTTTAAGTTATCAAAACAAAACTATGCAGCGGCGATTGATATGGATAAACCACAGCAAACACTTATTGCTGCGCTTAAATTTCTCGGCATCAACGCCAATAAAACTCTGTTAGATGCCAGTGTCGATGAAATTATTCTATGGGCAATAATGGCATGGCAACGAAAAAACGTACCTGCCAATGATGAAATTCAGCTTATTACCAACGAAACCAGCTTTACCTTCAAGCCGCTTTAAATTAGCGCAATCTTTACACTAAATTATGGCTAAATATCAGCCCACACAAGCGTGCTAGCCATGGCATTAACTGGGTGATTAGTATATTATTACGCGGTTAATTTTCCCTGTATGAATTCTGGAGCCGTCCCATTATTTCTAAGCTTGTAAAAATCTGTCGAGGTATTTTATCTGGATCAGAACAAGGTCAACAGCCGCAAAGCGTTGCGAGTTTTTCTAAACCGCTTGTCGTTACCCGAGAAAATCATGTGGTATCGCGTAAACAACTTAGC
This sequence comes from Pseudoalteromonas sp. T1lg24, assembly GCF_002964745.1. Taxonomy (NCBI): domain Bacteria; kingdom Pseudomonadati; phylum Pseudomonadota; class Gammaproteobacteria; order Alteromonadales; family Pseudoalteromonadaceae; genus Pseudoalteromonas; species Pseudoalteromonas sp. T1lg24. Next base: position 512,488 of record NZ_PQCB01000006.1, read on the forward strand.
CCAAATGCCTTAAAAGTACTGTATCGTCTTAAAGATGCTGGCTACGACGCCTATTTAGTTGGCGGCTGTATTCGCGATATTTTACTTGGCCTAGAACCGAAAGACTTTGATGTAGTTACCAACGCTACACCCGAGCAGATTAAAAAGCAGTTTCGCAATTGTCGTTTAATCGGTCGCCGTTTTCGTTTAGCACACATTATGTTTGGCCGAGAGATCATTGAAGTGGCAACCATGCGAGGCCATCACAGCGATGAAGAACAGAGCGAAAAAAATAAAAGCCAAGCAAGCGAGCAAGGACAATTACTACGTGACAACGTTTACGGCACTATCGACGAAGATGCAGAGCGCCGTGACTTTTCAATAAATGCGCTGTACTACTCGATTAACGATTTCAGTATTCATGATTTTGCCGGTGGTATGGAAGCGATTAAAAATCGCCGTATCGAACTGATTGGCGATCCTGAAACGCGCTACCGTGAAGATCCGGTACGTATGCTGCGAGCGGTACGCTTTGCAACAAAACTGGATATGACCATTGCGCCAGCGACAGAAAAACCGATGTTTCAGTTGGCGTCTTTGCTTGGTAATATTCCAGCAGCCCGTTTATTTGAAGAGATGTTAAAGCTATTCTTAAACGGCAAAGCAGAAGCAAACTTCCACTTACTGCGTCAGTACGGATTATTTACTTATCTATTTCCTGCACTTGATAAATTACTGAACAAGCACCCAGACGGCACTGAGTATCAGCTTGTTACACAAGTATTGAAAAATACCGACAAACGTATTAATGCAGGCAAAAAAGTAACCCCTGCCTATTTAATCGCAGCATTTTTATGGTACCCATTACAAAGTTTAGCCAACCGTATTACAGCACAGGGCGAAACACCATTTAATGCATTTAATATGGCGATGAATCAAATTTTATCTGAAAGTGCAAAGTCGCTTGCAGTGCCAAAACGTTTCACCATTGGCGCCCGTGAGATTTGGCAATTACAACACCGCTTTGATAAACGTGGCGGACAACGCGCATTCCGTTTAACGCAGCAACCGCGTTTTCGTGCCGCAAAAGATTTCTTCTGTTTACGCGCGCAATTTGAGCCTGAACTGGCAGAGCTTGCAAAGTGGTGGGATAACTACACAGAGCAAGATGCTGGCAGCCAAAAACGTATGGTTAGCGATTTAAATAAAGGCGCTAAAAGTGGTGGCAATTACCGTCGCCGCAGACCACGCAAAGCAAAAAGTAATAACGCAAAACGCCATGACTAATCACGTAAATTCTTTGGTTTACTTAGGCTTAGGGGCAAATTTAAATGCCCCATTAGAGCAATTACGAAATGCCACACAGGCATTAGCCGCACACCCCAGTATTACCCTTGTTGCAAGCTCTTCACTTTATGGCAGTAAGCCTATGGGACCGCAAGATCAACCTGACTATGTCAATTCAGTTGTTGCCATTGATACAGCGTTATCGCCGCTTGAGCTCCTTGATATTACACAACAAATCGAGCTCGATTTTGGTCGCGTACGCAAAGCCGATCGCTGGGGACCACGCACGCTCGACATCGACATTATTTTATTCAAAAACCAACAACTTGATAATGAACGCCTAACTGTGCCACATTACGGCATGAAAGTGCGTGAGTTTGTTCTTTATCCAATGCATGAAATTGCACCAGACCTTGCGCTACCTTGTGGTACAAACCTAGCAGATTTAATAAAAACAATAGATAAAAATGGCTTGAGCATTATTGCAGCAAGTTAATAACGGCAAGTAATCGAGGGATTTATGGCTAAAATTACCGTTTCAAAACTTAAAAAAATGAAACAAGAAGGCGAGAAAATTGCCGCTTTAACCGCATATGATGCAAGCTTCTCAGGCCTCTTCGAAGAGCAAGGTGTTCACGTTTTATTAGTGGGCGATTCAATGGGTATGGTGCTGCAAGGTGGCAACGACACCTTGGCGGTAACTAATCAAGATATTGCCTACCACACGCGCTGTGTGCGCGCAGGCGCTAAAGATACCTTTGTCATCGCTGATTTACCTTTTATGACCTATTCGAACCCAGCTGATGCGTGTAACAACGCGGCTGATCTTATGCGTGCTGGGGCAAACATGGTTAAACTCGAAGGCGGTGAATGGCTTTACCCAGCAATTGAGTTGTTAACACAACAAGGCATTCCTGTATGCGGCCATTTAGGATTAACACCGCAATCAGTACATGTATTTGGTGGTTTTAAGATTCAAGGTCGCACTAACGAAGCCGCAGAAAAAATGATTAACGACGCCAAAGCGCTTGAAGCCGCAGGCGCCCAATTGTTAGTACTGGAATGTATTCCTTCAGAACTGGCTAAAGCCATTACCGACGCTATTTCAATTCCAACGATTGGTATTGGCGCAGGCAAAGAAACCGATGGTCAAATTCTAGTTATGCATGACCTTGTTGGTATTTCTGCAGGCTATATTCCTAAGTTTTCAAAGAACTTTTTACTGGAAACTGGCAACATGCCAGCAGCAGTTAAAAAGTACATCGATGATGTGCAAAGTGGTCAGTTCCCTGGCCCTGAGCATGAATTCAATTAATTTAAGTGTTAAGTAGTTACTTTTATGCAATCGGTTTCTAACGTTTCTCAATTACGCAGTAAAATCAAAAGCTGGAAACAGCAAGGCCTAACAGTGGCATTTGTGCCAACAATGGGCAACCTACATGCTGGTCATTTTTCACTGGTTGATAAAGCTAAACAAATCGCCGATAAAGTGGTTGTTAGTATTTTTGTTAACCCAATGCAATTTGGCAAAAATGAAGATCTCGACAAGTACCCGCGTACTTTACAAAACGATCAAAATGGCCTGATTGAGCACGGTGCTGATTTACTGTTTACACCAACCGTTGAAACCATCTACCCCAAAGGGCTAGACGCACAAAGTTATATTGATGTGCCAGGAGTCTCTGAAGGCCACTGTGGTGCCAGCCGCCCTGGTCACTTTCGTGGCGTAGCGACAATTGTTAATAAACTCTTTAACCTTGTTCAACCTGATATTGCCTGTTTTGGCGAAAAAGATTTTCAACAACTTGCGGTTATTAGAACCATGGTTGAAGACTTATCGATGCCGATTGAAATTATCGGCGTTGCGACCAAGCGTGAAGACTCTGGTCTCGCCATGAGCTCGCGTAATGGCTATTTATCGGATGATGAAAAGCAACAAGCAAGTGCGCTGTATCAGATTATGCGTGACGCTGAAACGGCGCTTAAAGCAAACGAGTTAAGTTTAGATGAGATTACAGAGCAAGCTAAGTTAGCGATTGATAAGCATGGCTTTACACTTGATTACTTTAATATTTGTAATGCGAAAACCTTACAATTAGCCACTAAGGAAGATACTAATTTAGTTATTCTTGTCGCTGCATTTTTGTCAAATGTGCGTTTAATTGATAACTTACAAGTAACGACAGCCTAGAACCAAGCAGTTCTATACTCAATTCAAAAATAATAAGGATTAAGGATAATGAAACAGTTAATCACTATCGCGCTAGTAGGTTTGTTGGCTGCATGTAGCTCTCAAAACTTAACACAAGAGCAAAAAGAAGGGCTTAATCGCTGTGCACAGCAAAACTTTCAGTGCGAGTCTTCTTGTAGTAATTCAAGCTTAAACGAAAGCATGACTAACGGCGTATGCATGCGTAAATGCGTTGACGAACACAATGCTTGTAAAGCACAAGTTGGCCCTGAATTTATTAACTAAAATATATAATTTAAAATACAAAAAAGCCGCTAATTAGCGGCTTTTTTTATGACTTAATCGATTAACTTATAGAAGGCCTAGCTTCTTAAGCTCTCTGTTAGCCATGTTTGAATCAAGTGGTACATAACCGTCTTTTTCAACAATCTTTTGACCATCTTTAGAAAGTACCATCTTAAGGAACTCAGCTTCAATTGGTGAAAGCGGCTTGTTAGGGTGCTTGTTCACGTAAACGTATAGGAAACGAGATAGCGGGTATTTACCTGTTGCTACGTTTTCTAACGTTGCATCAACGTAGTTAGTACCTTTCTTCGCTAGTGGAACAGTACGAACACCTGATGTTTTATAACCAATGCCTGAGTAACCAATCGCATTTAATGAAGATGAGATTGACTGTACTACTGATGCAGAACCTGGTTGCTCATTTACGTTGTTTTTAAAGTCACCTTTACACAGTGCTTTTTTCTTGAAGTAACCATAAGTACCAGACACTGAGTTACGGCCGTATAATTGGATGTCTTTACCAGCCCAAGAACCTTCTAAGCCTACATCGCTCCAACGTGTCGCTTCTTTATCTGCACCACACTTACGTGTTGATGAGAATACAGAATCCACTTCTTTAATTGTTAAGCCTTTAACTGGGTTATCTTTGTGGACAAATACAGCAAGTGCATCGATAGCAACACGTACTTCAGTTGGCTTATAACCGAATTTCTTTTCAAACGCTTCGATTTCTTTCGACTTCATCTTACGGCTCATTGGACCGAAGTTTGATGTACCTTCAGTTAGTGCCGGTGGCGCAGTTGATGAACCAGCAGCTTGAATTTGAATATTTACGTTAGGGTACTGACGCTTATATTCTTCTGCCCAAAAGGTCATCATGTTTGCTAATGTGTCTGAGCCTGTAGACGAGAAATTACCAGAAATACCTGTAGTTTTTTCATAATCTGTTAATTTGTTATCTACTGCAATCGCGTTACCAGCAAGCATTGCTGTAACAGTTAGGCCCATAGTAGCCACTAAGTTTTTAAGTTTCATTGGGTAACTCCAATTGATTATCCCGTTTTGATGATGCGACTATTTTTAGCCTTTTCCATGACATTAAAATGACTAAAATATGACAAATTTATTAACACACTGATTTATTCAGATTCAACTTCTAACACTTTGTTTTTTATACGATCGTTAGAAAAAGAAAAACTAAATATTGAACCTTCTCCCAATTTTGATGAAATATTTAAGTGAGAATCATGACGACTTAATACATGTTTAGTGATCGCCAAACCTAAACCCGAGCCACCAGTATCGCGAGAGCGTGCCTGATCAACACGGTAGAAGCGTTCAGTTAATCGATGAATATGCTCACCAGCAATGCCATCGCCGTTGTCTTCTACACGGAACTCTGCGCCCTTATCGGTTTTGTGCCAACTAATGTTTATTTCACCATGAGCTGGGGTATAGCGAACGGCATTAAATACTAAATTTGAAAAGGCGCTGCGCAACTCTTGCTCTTTGCCAATTAAATTTAATGACTCGTCCATATCCAGCACAATTGTGTGTTGTTTCTCTTGGTTTAATTGTTCGGCCTCGCGGTAAATCGCGGTGAGCATATCTGCTACATCTACTTCTTCCTCGAAGTCTGGCTTATCAGAATTTTCGATTCGTGCCAGCGCAAGTAACTGTTCTACTAAGCTTGCCATGCGCTTACATTGATCCAGCATAGTTTGTTGCGCTTTCCCCCACATTGAAGGTGGCGGCGCCATATCTGGATCAAACATTTCGAGATAGCCCGACATTACTGTTAACGGCGTGCGCAACTCATGCGACACATTAGCAATAAAGTCTCGGCGCATTTCTTCGAGTTGTTTGATTAACGTCACATCGCGCACCACCATCATTAACTGTGATGCGGCATAAGGCGTTACCCTCACTTCTAATACACTGTGTGGATCAATCGGTGACTGCAGCTCTAATGGCTCAAGGTATTCTTTTGCGCGCATGTATTTAATAAAATCTGGACGACGAATTAGGTTATCAAGTCGCTGACCATGATCGAGCGGCCACTGTAATCCTAATAAAGCGATCGATTCTTTGTTACACCAAACGATCGCCAGATCATCTTGCAATACTAATACGCCATCGGGAACGGCTTCTGCACCTTCACGAAAACGACGAATAACATCAGCAAGCTCGTTACGTTTTCTTCGATTGCGCTGTTGCAGGCGATAAATGCCTTCAAATACCTGCTCCCAAACACCTTCACCTTCTGGTGGGTAATATTTGCGTTGTTCTGTAAGCCAATCGCTTAATCTAAATAGCTGACGATAATTCCACACTAATAGTGAAAATGTACCTAGCCATAAAAGTAAAAAAGGAGCCCCTAACAGGACTCCTATTAACGTAAGCGGAATAAAGTAAACAAAAAGGCGTTTAACTAATTCCCGCTTACTCACAATTCGCAGCATAGACTTCTCTTAGAAATTAAATTTTGCTCGAAAAACGATAACCTGCACCACGTACGGTTTGTACTAATTTATCATGACCCATAGGTGCAATTGCTTTACGTAGACGACGAATATGTACATCAACCGTGCGATCTTCTACGTAAACATTTGTACCCCAAACATTATCAAGCAGTTGTTCACGGCTGTAAACACGTTCTGGGTGCGTCATAAAGAAATGAAGTAATTTAAATTCAGTTGGTCCCATATCTAATTCGTTACCCGCAGACGTTACACGATGCGAAATAGGATCTAGGCGTAACCCATGTACTTCAATTGCTTCTTCGAGCGATGTAGGTGATACACGACGGAATACCGCTTTAATGCGTGCCATTAACTCTTTTGGTGAAAACGGTTTAGTGACGTAGTCATCAGCACCCACTTCTAGGCCTTTGATCTTGTCTTCTTCTTCACCACGAGCTGTTAGCATAATAATTGGGATATGGCGGGTGTAATCACTATTTTTAATTTTTTTAGCGATTTGAACACCACTTGTGCCAGGCAGCATCCAGTCCAGTAGAATCATATCTGGATAAGGCTCAACTAGCGCATCCATTGCAGAATCATAATCTTGGGCTTCAATAGCCTGAAATCCATTTTGTTCAAGTACGAATACCAACATTTCACGAATTGGTGCTTCGTCATCAACCACTAGTATCTTACGCGACATGAATTAAATCTCTAAGTTATCAACTGACTTCATTATCAAAGTAAAGTGTGACACTTTTATGAATATAAACATAAAAAGATCATAAATAAACTGTTGTCTATTTGTAGTGTTACTTTAACCTAACTTACACAATCATATAAAACAATTTAAATTCAATAAGATAACGTTAAAACAAGGCTTTAAAATTAAACTAAAAAGCCCCTAAAAGGGGCTTATAAAATTAACTAAATTGTCACGTTTTTATATCATTTAAAAATCATAACGTAAGGTAACGGCCAAATGTCCTTCATCATCGCTATTATCCAAATCACGCTGGGTGTACCAAATATAAGCCTTTGCCTGCTTACCTAATTTTCGCTCAACACCTACTGAACTGGCCGAGCCACTGTCTTTTAATTTACCAAAGCCTGTTTCATCATCTTGGTACTGTACTAAAATTTTATAATTTTCAATTTTATAAGAAGCACTTACAACGAAAGTATCACCATCATCGCCCGATGACACTTTTTCACTATTTTGGTACATACCGTTAATTGTAAAATCACCGAGTTTACCTTGTGCTGATACGCGATCTATATTGTAGCCGGCAACATCTTCATCATGCGCATATGCAACATAAAACGGAGTTTTCTTAAGTGCTTTATCACCATAACCGATAGCAGCCGACACCCCTGCCCCATCACTTTGTTTGCTGTTTTCTTCCGCTATATAGGTTAGTTCAAACTGTAATTGACCAAACTTGGGTGATTGATAATTTACCATATCGCCCAAGCGATTTTCGCCGGTGGCAAGGTGTTTTATATCACCAACGAAGTCATTCATCATATCAAGCTTGTTTTGCGACTTTTTCAGCGCCGTGTCTTTTCGACCGATCAGGATCTGACCAAAGGTTTTACTTTTTAGACCTAAGTATTGATCCCGTGATTTAATATTATCATCACTGCCATTTGCGCCATCTTGCTCTGAAATATTAACTTCCCACTCAAGCTTAGTTAATACGCTAAGATCATCTGAAATACCATGCTTTGCTTTAATGCCAAAACGTGACGCATATGAGTCAACTTCGGTCTCGCTCTGTTGATTATCGATATCAACGTAGCGCAAGCCTAGGTGGGCACGTCCGTATACTTGGGCATCTGTTTCAGCAAATGCATCTAACGGAAGAAGCACTAAACCTATACCACTTGCCAGCAAGAGTTTTTTAATCATGGTAATTTCCTCAAAGCAGAGTTTAACTAAAGCATTACGCTATAATTATTATACACTTAAGATCAAACAGATTTTCTTATTTACTAATTACTTTAGTACATTTAACGGGTATGGCAATTATCGCAGATCAATATTTTACCAATAGGATCATCTTTATACTAAGATCTACCACGATATGACTATTTGAGATCAAAAACTTACTAAGATCACCTAAGAAATAGATCGAATTTCAATAAGTTAGCTGTAGTTTTTAATCTGATCAGCCCTAAATAAGCACTTTAGTTGGTAGGATCGTGATCCCAGCCAAACAAATTACGATCGTGTTAGTAAGAATTTGATCCCACAATCCTAAATGATCATAATCCCAGACATACTATTAATCTCATTTATTTTCGCCGAAATAAGCCAGCTCACAAACCGGTTATAAATAAAGTAAATGTTAGAAGACTGGCCTGTTAAAGCACTATTTTGATAGGTTGATTGAAGGTTATGGATTTAAATTATTGACGCTCAACACCTGGGCGTTCGACACAAAAAAAGCGTTTATATGAGCTATATAAACGCTTTGCTTGTTAAAGGAAGTTGTATAACTTGATGTTATTTAACTTGTTGGTTTAACTCACCAGCAAGGTATTTTTCATGCATCGCATCAAGTGAAATTGGTTTGATTTTAGCTGCTTGACCAGCTGTACCAAACGCTTCGTAACGTGCAACACAAATTTCAGTCATTGCTTTTGTCGCTTCCGCTAAGAACTTACGCGGGTCGAAGTTTGCAGGGTTATGTGCAAGGTGACGACGAATTGCACCGGTTGATGCTAAACGTAAGTCAGTATCGATATTTACTTTACGAACACCGTGCTTAATACCTTCAACGATCTGCTCAACTGGCACACCGTAAGTTTCAGGGATCTCACCGCCGAATTCATTGATCACAGCAAGCCACTCTTGTGGTACTGATGACGAACCATGCATTACTAAGTGAGTATTTGGAATACGCGCGTGAATTTCTTTGATACGGTTAATTGCAAGAATGTCACCCGTTGGTGGACGTGTAAACTTATAAGCACCGTGTGAAGTACCACATGCAATCGCAAGTGCATCAACACCTGTTTGCTTAACAAAGTCAGCTGCTTCTTCAGGATCAGTTAATAGTTGGTCTTCAGTTAGCTTACCTTCTGCACCAATACCGTCTTCTTCACCTGCTTCACCCGTTTCTAATGAACCAAGTACACCTAGCTCACCCTCAACTGAAACACCACACGCGTGTGCCATTTCAACGGTGCGACGTGTTACATCAACGTTGTACTCGTAGCTTGAAGGGGTTTTACCATCTTCAAGTAGTGAGCCGTCCATCATTACTGATGAAAAGCCTAATTGGATTGAGCGTTGGCAAACTGCTGGTGATGTACCGTGATCTTGGTGCATAACTACTGGAATGTGAGGCCATTCTTCAATTGCCGCTAAAATCATATGGCGGATAAACGGCGCGCCGGCGTATGCACGCGCACCTGCTGAACCTTGAACGATAACAGGACTATTAGTCTTGTCTGCTGCTTCCATAATTGCACGCATTTGCTCTTGGTTATTCACATTAAACGCTGGAACACCATAACCATTTTCTGCCGCATGGTCTAATAGCTGACGCATACTGATTAAAGCCATTTTGCTTTCTCCAATTTTTGATGGCACCTAACGCCATCGAGTTTGAACGGATAGATTTGTTTATTGCCAAGTAATCACTGATTTTGAGAGAGATATGATTACTTGGCTTTTTATTCAGTTACTTAGATTTAATTCAATTAACCTAAGTATAGCGTGCACAAATTATTTCGCGCGCGCTTCTAACATTGCTACAGCTGGTAACTGCTTGCCTTCTAAGAATTCTAAGAAAGCGCCACCACCTGTTGAAATGTATGAAATTTTGTCTGCTACTTCATATTTATCAATTGCTGCAAGGGTGTCACCGCCACCAGCAATTGAGAATGCATTTGACTCTGCAATCGCATGTGCAAGTGCTTTGGTACCTTCACCAAATTGGTCAAATTCAAATACACCTACCGGGCCGTTCCATACAACCGTACCGGCATTTTTGATAATCTCAGCAAGTGCCTTCGCTGAATCTGGGCCGATATCAAAAATCATGTCGTCTGAATCAACATCTGCAACTGACTTTAATGTTGCTACAGCTGTTTCTGAGAACTCTTTACCCACTACTACATCAGTTGGTACTGGAATATCGCCACCCGCTGCTTTTGCTGCGTTAGTTAACTTGTTTGCTTCATCAATTAAATCAGCTTCATAAAGTGATTTACCAACGTTATTACCCGCAGCTGCGATAAAGGTATTTGCAATACCACCACCACATACTAACTGATCAACAACACTTGAAAGCGACTCAAGTACAGTCAGTTTAGTTGAAACTTTTGAACCACCAACAATCGCTACAAGTGGGCGCGCTGGGTTATCAAGTGCTTTACCAAGTGCATCTAGCTCTGCCGCAAGTAATGGACCTGCACAGGCAACATCTGCGAATAAACCAACACCGTGAGTAGACGCTTGTGCGCGGTGCGCAGTGCCAAATGCATCCATTACATACACATCACACAGTGCAGCTAATTTTTTAGCTAAAGCTTCGTCGTCTTTTTTCTCGCCTTTGTTGAAACGTACGTTTTCAAATACAACTACTTCGTTGTCTGCAACCTCAACACCATTAAGGTAGTCTTTTTCTAGGCGAACAGTTTGCTCTAATACGTCATTTAAATAGTTAACAACCGGTAGCATTGAGAATGCTTCATCGTATTCGCCTTCTGTAGGGCGACCTAAATGCGACATAACCATTACTTTTGCGCCTTTTTCTAAGGCTAATTTAATGGTTGGTAACGACGCACGAATACGCGCATCACTGGTTACTTTACCGTCTTTTACTGGAACGTTTAGGTCTTCACGAATAAGCACGCGCTTACCTTGTAAATCTAAATCAGCCATTTTAATGACAGACATTTGAGCTCTCCTTTAACATAAAAAAACCGCAAATTTGTTGGCAAACTCACGGTTATCTAAATCTAACTTTTTAGTGCCATCGCCTCTGCGGTATCTAGCATACGGTTGGCAAAACCCCATTCGTTATCGCACCAAGCTAAGATTTTTACTAAGCGCTTGTGGCTTACACGAGTTTGCGTACCGTCGATAATCGATGAATGACTATCGTGATTAAAATCAACCGATACCAGTGGTTCTTCGGTATAACTGATAATACCGGCTAAGTGTTGATGCTCTGCATCTGAAAGTACTTTATTTACCGATTCGATTGTTACATCGGTATTAAGCGTGACGCTTAAGTCCATTGCAGTAACATTGATGGTAGGTACGCGCACGGCAATGGCTTCAAAGCGGCTTTTAAACTTAGGCAGAATGCGCTCGATACCACGTGCTAATTTAGTATCAACCGGAATAATAGATTGGCTTGCAGCACGGGTACGACGAAGATCACTGTGATAAGCATCGATAACCTGCTGATCATGCATTGACGCGTGAATCGGGTAATTGCACCTGACTCAATACCAAATGCATCATCAAGTACTTTAATCACTGGCACAATACAGTTAGTAGTGCATGAACCGTTAGAGACGATAGTGTGCTCAGCTTTTAATTCATTGTCATTAATACCAAAAACAATGGTGGCATCCATATCGGCATCGGCAGGTTGCGAGAACAACACCTTTTTAGCGCCCGCATTTAAATGCAATTCAGCATGTTCACGAGAGTGATAGACACCTGTACATTCAAGCACCACGTCGACATCTAATAAACCCCAAGGCAATTCGCTTGGATTTTCTTCGGCGAATAACTGAATTAAATCACCATTTACGGTGATGGCATCTTGCTGTAATTGCACAGGAAATTTAAAACGACCATGAGAAGTGTCGTATTTTAATAAATGCGCGATGCCTTTAGCGTCTGCTAATTCATTGATCGCGACAATTTGAATGTCGTGAGTACGACCAGCTTCATATAAAGCTCTTACGATATTTCGTCCGATTCGACCAAAACCATTAATTGCAATTTTGATTGCCATTAAGTTGTTTTTCCTAACAGTGCCGAGCACTTTCACAGTTGGTGAGAGGGTTGATGGCGGGTATTCTAAAGCAAAGAATTTGAATACGATAGTGAAAAAATTTTATTCTTTGATTAGTAAAGATAATGACACCGGTTACTTACTAGGTAAATCAAGGGATCCAGTAATTTCGCAAGTTTCATGAAGATTTTTAGAAAAGTGTGATTTTAATTTGTCTGTTAAAAATGACACCGGTTTCCCTAAATTTATTACGACAATTAATCGCTCAACACGCGCTATAAAAAACACAAAAAAAACTAATTTACGCTTTTAAAATGATCCTAAAAATAAGCTGTAGATTTAGTCTTTCAAGACTAACTCTTTTTCTTCTTGGCGTAATGTTAATACTTCAAAACCGTCTTTGGTGACTAAAATAGTGTGCTCCCATTGTGCTGATAGCTTTTTATCGCGGGTAACTACTGTCCAACCATCTCGTTTGGTTTTAGTTTTCGCGGTACCTTGGTTTATCATTGGCTCAATAGTAAATGTCATACCTTCTTGGAGCGTTACACCAGTATCCTTTTTGCCAAAATGCAATACTTCAGGCGCTTCATGCATTTGCCTACCAATACCATGGCCGCAAAACTCTCGCACTACAGAGTATCCGTGTTGCTCAGCATGATGTTGAATAACCGCGCCAATATCACCTAATTTAGCACCTGGTTTCACTTGTTTAATAGCCAGCCAAAGTGCTTCATAAGTCGTTTCAACTAAACGTTTCGCAAGCGGCGATACTTCACCGATACAATACATTTTACTGCTATCTGCGATAAAACCATTTTTCTCTAAAGTAATATCGATGTTGATAATATCGCCATTTTTTAGTTTTTGCGTGCTACTTGGCACACCGTGACAAACCACTTCATTAATTGACGGGTTAAGCACAAATGCAAAACCGTACTGACCTTTACTCGCAGGGCGCGCATTTAACGTATTGGTAATATAGTCTTCAACAAAATTATTAATTTCTAGCGTTGACTGGTCGACTGCGATAAACGTATCGAGTGCAGAAAATACGTCTGCCAGTAATTGGCCGGAAGTACGCATAAAATCAATTTCCGTTTGATTCTTAATAATGATTTCACTCATTGCATTCACCTTGCTGATCACATTGACGCAGTAACTCTTGCTCCATTATTTCAGCAAAGGTTAAATTAGGATTACGCTCTGCAAGGCGCCCTACTTTTATCCAAAATTCGGCTTGAGAGTTGATTGAACGCACCATCACGGTGCTAGCATGACGAATTTCATCATGTAATTGGTCAGAAATTTTAACGATACCCATAGCGACACACTGTTTGATTATATGTTTTATATATATTACGTATACATAATATATAAAATCAATAAAAAAATGGCGCCAAAGGCGCCATTGTGGGCTGGGTAACAAATAAAAAGTTTATCTTGGCAGATTTTTGCTTAACTTTTTGTTTTTATTCATTACATCACTGTAATAACCGTGAAGCGCTTCACTTAATTGGCCTTCTTGGCGTTTAATTCGTTCAGCTTGGGTAATGTTTTGCTGCTTTAACGTTACGTTTTCAGCACGTAATTGATTGATTACATCACCTTGCTGCTGCGCCTTAGTTTTAAGTTCATCAACGCTATGAATTGATTCTTTTAACAGGGCATTTAGCTCTTCATTACGCTCATTAAGTTCACGGCAGTGATGTTTCATTACCGATTTACTCATATTCGCTTCTTCAACTTGTTGCTGGAGATCTTGAAGCTTAGCGGTCACTTCTACGCTTGGTTTTTTCTTTGCGTCTGTTAACTGTTCCATCAGTGTTTCAAGCATAGCGTTTGAGTTTTCCCACTCACGCTCAATTAACTGCACATGCTTAATAATCATGGCATGATCATTTTGCAATTGCTCAAACTGCTGCTGTTTTTCTAAAAGCAGTTTCTTCTGTTCAATTAATTGTTCAGTAAGCGCTTTTTCATGTGCGCGCTGTGCAAAGGAGGTAATATTAGCTTGTACGGGATCTGAACCGCAAACAAGTTCAGGAGCATTTCGTTCAGAGGTAACCATTTCCCTTTCCTCGTTATTATACCTATCAAAAGTTGGTTAAATTTTAGCAAGACAAAGGCAGGGGGGAATTTGATCTAAATCAGTTTTTTTAATTAAGAATCGTTATCAAAGGTAAAACTATTGCGCTAGATCAAAAAAGCGATGCATTTGCATCGCTTTTGATTATTATAGCTTTTTTTGCAATTATGCGAGTTGATTCGCTTTTGCTACGATATTCTCTACCGTAAAGCCAAAGTGTTCAAATAGTTCATTTGCAGGCGCAGATTCACCAAATGTTGTCATACCTACAACCGCGCCATTTAAACCAACGTATTTGTACCAGTAATCTTCAATGCCCGCTTCTACCGCGATACGTTTAGTTACTGCACTTGGTAGTACTGATTCTTTATAAGCCGCATCTTGTGCGTCAAATAAATCAGTTGACGGCATAGAAACAACACGTACTTTTTTACCTTGAGCGCGAAGTTCAGCTGCTGCTTGCATAGAAAGCTCAACTTCAGAACCTGTTGCAATAAGAATAATCTCAGGCTCACCATCACAGCTTAATACGTAACCACCTTTACGTACATTCGCTAATTGCTCAGCTGTACGCGCTTGTTGTTGTAAGCCCTGACGAGTAAATACAAGTGATGTTGGGCCATCTTTACGCTCAATAGCATCTTGCCATGCAATTGCAGACTCAACTTGGTCACATGGGCGCCAGTTAACTAAGTTAGGCGTTAAACGCATGCTTGCTAGCTGTTCAACTGGTTGGTGCGTAGGACCATCTTCGCCTAAACCGATTGAATCGTGCGTATACACAAAGATTGAAGGCTGCTTCATAAGCGCCGCCATACGAACTGCGTTACGCGCGTATTCCATAAACATTAAGAACGTCGCACCGTAAGGAATAAAGCCTTTATGCAGCGCAATACCATTCATAATTGCCGACATACCAAATTCACGTACACCGTAGAAGATGTAGTTACCTGATGCGTCATTTGCTGTTAAGCCTTTTGAACCTTCCCAAAGTGTCAGGTTTGAACCTGCAAGGTCAGCAGACCCCCCCATAAACTCAGGTAACATAGGGCCAAACGCATTAAGAGTATTTTGTGATGCTTTACGTGTCGCTGGGTTTTCAGGGTTTGCCTGCAGGCTTTCAATATAGGCTTGTGACTTCTCAGCCCAATCTGCTGGTAATTCACCTTTTTGACGACGTTCAAACTCTGCCGCTAGTTCAGGGAAAGCTGCTTTATACGCATCAAATTTTTCAGCCCAAGACGCTTCTTTTGCGGTACCCGCCTCAACTGCATTCCAATCAGCATAAATATCAGCTGGAATATCGAATGCACCGTGCTCCCAGTTTAAAAATTCACGTGCAGCTGCAATTTCAGCATCACCTAATGGTGCACCGTGACAATCGTGGCTACCTGATTTATTCGGTGAACCATAACCAATCACTGTTTTACAACAAATTAATGTTGGCTTGCCCGTTTCAGCACGTGCTTCATCGATTGCTGCGCGAATAGCTTCGCTATCGTGGCCATCTACGTTACGTACAACATGCCAACCGTAAGATTCAAAACGTGCTGCTGTATCGTCAGTGAACCAACCTTCTACTTCACCGTCGATTGAAATACCGTTGTCATCCCAAAACGCAACTAGCTTACCTAGGCCTAATGTACCTGCTAGCGAACACGCTTCGTGTGAAATACCTTCCATAAGGCAACCATCGCCTAGGAAACAGTAAGTAAAGTGATCAACAATATCGTGACCTTCACGGTTAAACTGGTGCGCAAGTGCTTTTTCAGCAACTGCCATACCAACCGCGTTAGTGATACCTTGACCTAATGGGCCTGTCGTTGTTTCAACACCCGGTGCATAACCGTATTCAGGGTGACCCGGTGTTTTAGAGTGCATTTGACGGAAGTTTTTAATTTCCTCAATTGGAAGATCATAGCCAGATAAATGCAGTAAAGAATAAATTAGCATTGAGCCGTGACCGTTTGACAGAATAAATCGGTCGCGATCAGCCCAATCAGGGTTTGCTGGATTATGGTTTAAATAGTCGCGCCATAGCACTTCAGCAATGTCTGCCATACCCATAGGGGCACCTGGGTGGCCAGACTTGGCCTGTTGCACAGCGTCCATAGATAGAACGCGAATAGCATTTGCTAGTTCTTTACGTGACGGCATGGATTTTCCTACCTCATTATTTGTTTGCTGTCATAATTTGGGTACATTGCCTATTGGTATTGTGTATGCAAAAATCCAATACCAATAGGTCAATGTACCCACGCAGCTCTATTCTTACCTATAAGCACACGCGGAGCAATGGAAAACCGACTATAATCTAGCTTCTTTATGCACAAAACAGCCTAGTAACGGTGAAGAAATTTCACTTTTAATTTTTTTTAGACGTCTAGGCGTAAAGTTATTGTTTGCAGCGTCGTTATTCGGTAGAATACGCGACCATTTAATTGAACCTGCGCAAATCCTTGTGGCAACGCGCATTTTTTGTGAGTGAGTAGAAATACCATGGCAAGAACTTTATTTACTTCTGAGTCAGTATCTGAGGGTCATCCGGATAAAATCGCTGACCAAATTTCTGATGCGGTTTTAGACGCAATTATCACACAAGATAAGCATGCGCGTGTTGCCTGTGAAACAATGGTTAAAACAGGTGTTGCAATTATCTCTGGTGAAATTTCAACAGATGCGTGGGTAGACCTTGAGTCAATCACACGTAAAGTAATCACAGATATCGGTTACACATCATCTGACGTAGGTTTTGACGGTGACACATGTGGCATCATGAACCTTATTGGTCAACAATCACCTGAAATCGCACAAGGTGTTGACCGTACTAAGCCTGAAGAGCAAGGCGCTGGTGACCAAGGTTTAATGTTCGGTTACGCAACTAACGAAACACCAACGTTAATGCCAGCACCACTTTATTACTCGCACCTACTTGTAGAACGTCAAGCACAAGCACGTAAATCAGGTATTCTTCCTTGGTTACGTCCTGATGCAAAATCTCAGGTAACCTTCGTATATGAAGACGGTAAGCCTGTTGCAATTGATGCAGTTGTACTATCTACTCAGCACAACCCAGACATCGAGCAAGACGCACTAGTAGATGCTGTAATGGAAAACATTATTAAGCACACGCTACCTGCTGAGCTTTTAACTGAAGATACTAAATACTTCATTAACCCAACTGGCCGTTTCGTAATCGGTGGTCCTGTTGGTGACTGTGGTCTTACAGGTCGTAAAATCATTGTAGATACTTACGGTGGTATGGCACGTCACGGTGGTGGTGCGTTCTCTGGTAAAGATCCATCAAAAGTTGACCGCTCTGCGGCATACGCGGGTCGCTATGTTGCTAAGAACATTGTTGCAGCTGGCCTTGCTGATAAGTGTGAAATCCAAGTTTCTTACGCTATTGGTGTTGCTGAGCCAACGTCAATCACAGTTGATACATTCGGCACAGGCAAAATCTCTGAAGAGAAGTTAGTAGAGCTAGTACGTGAGCACTTCGACTTACGTCCTTACGGTATTACTAAGATGCTTGACCTACTTCACCCAATGTATCAAATGACTGCAGCATACGGTCACTTCGGTCGTGAACCGTTCGAAATGACGGTAGGCGAAGATACATTCACAGCATTTAGCTGGGAAAAAACAGACAAAGCAGACGCACTTCGCGCCGCTGCTGGTTTATAATAACCGTCTGATTGAGAAAAAGCGCCATTGGCGCTTTTTTTATGCCTGTAATTCAGTTACTTGGTAAGATAATCGCTCTAGCAAGAAAAAATAAAAATGGTGAAGTCATGTACCTTTCAATTAAGCATTACCCTGAAATAGCAAACAATACTAACCAACAAAGAATCGTACGCCTTGCTAAACCTTACCTTACAACTCCGGCAATCGTTTATGTTACGCATGTTTTAGTGTTGGTTTCCCTTGTGGTAATAAACCTGCCAAGTGTGCAACAACTATCGCCTTTGCTTTTAAAGGCCGGTTTATTTATTACTTATTTGATAGCAATGCATTTTGCGGGCATAAATACATGGCAGCGTAAGCAGTTTTTAACACACCTTGATGAAATCCAAACAAAATCAGAACAATCCGATATCGCCCTCGCCCAGTCATCTTTATTTAATTATTGGAAAGACGTTCAAGTAACTAAAACCTTTATCGTTACCGCCCCTACTTTCGCACGCATGAAAACCTTCGAATTTGGTTATTTGAGCCTCAGCGAAAATGGAGAAAAAGCGATGATCCGCGTATTAGAAGACGAAAACTTGGCATCAAGCCAACTTAAAATTGCCATTTTTAACGACCAAGTCATCCCTGCGGTCATCGAGGAAAATACACACGTTATCCTCACACTTGCAGAACATTCGATAAATGGCACAATTAGTAAAATTAACCATGTAGCAAAACGAAAAGTCACTACAAATCAATTAGCGATTAATTTTACCGAAAAACTATTGGTGGTCGAGTTTGAACACACGCCAAATGAGCTATCATTGGTATCCCATGTGACCAACCCACAAACCGAACTTACCTATACATTGAAACTGATAGCCATCGACTCACAAGATTATGTTGTTTTTAAAGTGCTGGAAGACCACCCGTCGCGTCCGCTAATGAGTGCAGATGTTATTATCTTTAATAGCGATAAAAAACAAACAGCCAATGTACTTGGTTTTTCAGAGCTCGCAACACATCACGTCGGACATTACCCGCTAGCCGGTGGTATGATTAGCTAAGCACCTCAGCAACGAAAAACGCTATTAGATAAAACATAGGATTTAATATGAACAAAGGACATGTAATTGCATTTGTGCTCGGCGCTCTTAGCGTCGCACTTATTTCGACATTAATGCCTTCAGATAGTCAATTAATTAGTAAAGAACAACCATCTAATAGCTCTGACCACAGATTATCTGAGCCGCTAGAATCAAGCTTTAATAACATCAAAGAACCCTTAACGGAAACCCTATCCACACAGCACAAATCAATACAACACTCACTGACAGCGCTGACTAAATCTGAGCTGGTTGCTGAAGTTGAAAGGTTAGAAAATGAATTAACACATGCTACACAAAAACATGAACAGCTGATTAAAGAGGTGAGCGAACATGCAGAAACCATGTTGCGCGACAAGGTCGCGGAGCTCGAGCAACAAATGCAGCAGCAACTTGAATTACTGCTCAGTGATGGCGTAGACACCCTTAATTTAGCAACTAAATTTGAGCAACAAACCCGTGACGATCATTGGGCCGAAACGACAGAAGCGGTGTTTCAAGATTTTTTTACCACACATGATTTTATTGAATTTGTGCAACTAAAAACGATTGATTGCCGAGAAAGTATTTGCCAAATTAACTATCAGTATGCCGATGATTTCGAATCAATACACCTGTTCCAACATAAATTATCAGAGTTTGTTACCAAACATAAATTCGCTACTAGCCAATCACAAGAGGCTAATGGTTCAGTCAATATGCATATCGCGAAATAACCTAGGGTCTGTTGACCTTTCAAGTTCGTTTTTGCAGCAGTTTGATTGGGGTTTATACAAGGCAGAGGATGCGTGGCATAGTTATTCTATGTGAGTCAGCCGATAACACAGTAGAAAACCCAATCAAGCGTTGCCGAACGGTTCTATTGAACGTACTTTTCTCATTGTTGCCTATATGGATGTAGGTAAGGGGCGTGAGCAGGACGCGGAAGCTTTGCTCGATATTCGCTTAGATTGCTAGGCCACACATCGAGCGCCGCGATAAAAGCACGCTCAAAGAGAACAAAAATAGAACAGTAAAGGTGGGCAGACCCTAGTCAAATGGCACTACAAGGGTAAAGCTTCAAGCGCGCTTTCATCTTTTTAAAGGTGCTAAATACGTTAGATTTTGCGACAGAATTACCTAACCAATGTGGAATTTTTCCTGCAGGATCTGCAATCGCTTGATACTCAACAGAAATCGTATCTGCGTCTCGCTGAGTAATTACCCAACTGGCAGCTACATGCTTAATGCGAATGAAGCCATCACGCTTTGCATATTCGTTGTTAGCCGCTTGAATGCCAATTTGCATTTGTGTATTTGACGTTCTAAAAATACGTGAGTAAGTCACCATATCACGATTTTTAATCGGCCATGGCGCATTAAATTGAGTGTAAACGATATGCTCGTTTTGTGATGGTGATTTTAGCACTTCGACACTGTCCACATTGCTTAACCACTTATCAGCATTGTCTGTATCAAGTAAAAGTGCTTCAAACGCTGCTAAGCATCCGCTAGTCTCTGTGTAGGCTTTTAACTTTAAAAGTCCATCAGGCAGTTTTTGCTGATAAACTTCAATTCCTTGTTTAATTTTTACTTGCTGCCACTGTAATGCACTCAGCGGAGTACAAAAAAGTAGCAGCAACAGCATAGTGCGCATATTATTGCCAGTAAGGCTCCAATTTTTGACTTGCCAAACGGCTATGTTCCATTGCTGCGAGCAAACCATCATTTTTTTGTTTTAACCAACCCAAAATACTGGTGAATTGTTCGGGTTCTTGTTGCGTTTCACATAACTGTTTTAAATAGTCGTATGTCGCCAATTCATCCATACCATGAATAATATCAAGCCAAGGGCCTCTAAATTCATCACGTAGCGGTCCTTCAAAAAGCTGCCCTAAACAACAACCGCTGAGTAAATTACGATGTAATTTTTGACGTTTTGCAATATAGCTTTCAGCGCTCACCACATCATGTGGCAATAAATGCTGCATTTCTTGCCAATCGTTTTCAAAAAGACGTGCCGCAATATCTTTTACAGGCGTACCAGCAGCAACAATTTGTTCTTGCCCCCAGTCATCACGCCAACGCTTTTCAATTAAAAAGCGCGTTAAATCTAGAATAAGTTGGTTGTAGCGCGGGCTATGGAAAATTGCCTTTAACGCCTTGCGCGACGGTTGCTCAGCTTTTAAGTTATCAATCACTTGTTCAAGCTCTGGCGCAGCCGAAATGCGTTTATAAAACGCATGTTTCTTTGACGTAAACGTTCGTAATTGAATCGCAGTTTCAACCCAAGAAAAGGTTTCTAATAGCCATTTAAGCTCTTTACGCAACGATTTAGTAACTTGTTTGTCGGCAACTTGTTCAAACAACCAAAAGCTATGACGAATAAGGCTAACCCCATCAACAATGCGTTTTAGTGTCTTTAATTTTGGCGAATCGATATAGCATTGCTCGTGTTTTTGCACAAACTCAATGCCATATTGAAGGCACTTCTCAAGCGCTTCTTCTTGTGTCGCGTTTTCATCTAACTGTACATAGCCTAAGAATGTATCAGCCATTAACGGCGCATCGTCCGCTAAACGGTAGCCACGTGCGGCTTTACTGTATAGACCTAAACGTACTTCACTACAGTTAATTAACTTATTTGCTAATTCAAATAACTCTTTGCGATCACCACTTACCAATTCCATTTCCACTTCACAAATCGGCACACTCTGGCCTGAAGCAGAAATATCACCTTTATCCAACACCAATTCAATTTCAGTACCTGAGTCGGTTTCTAATAACCAAGTACGACGAATAAAGTTAGTGTTAAAAATAGAGAAAAGGTTTTCACTAATAGTGCCTGGCTCCATGCCAGCAGGCCAAATTGAGGTATCAAATAACTCAATGTTTGGGCGCGAATTATTAATTGGCACATTGTATTCTGGACGTTGATGAAAGCCACCAACCACCTTGCCTGCCAACTTAATTGTTTGCTCACATTCGCCGTCAACACAACGCGTGCGTAAGCCGATATCTAGCGCTCTTAATTCTCTGCTTGGAGTATCAAAGTATGCGTTTTGTAAGTTGCGAGAAGCTTTATTACTGACTTTTTTTGAAAACTGGGTAATCAGTGCTGGCAGTTGAGAAATAACTTGTTCTGAAACTAAAAATTTCAGCTCAATTTCAGTATCCATTAGCTGGAGGGTTGACCTATTTTATTAGCAAAGCCTAAGTAAAACCAAATATCGGGCTAAATGCAACCTTTTGTGCATCGACTTACAAACAACGACTAAATTATGAAGTATTGTGTGAATGCGCTGCGCGACTTGCTATTGCGCGGTGAAATCCATACTATGAAGCCTCAAATACCAATTCACTTAAATAGCTAGTCATTTTAGCGGGCTAAATATCATGCTAACTGCGTTGGAATTTATCGATGTAAAAATAACTACATCAGACAAATCCCGCCTTGATAGTATCTCATTTATCCAGCGCTATAATTAGTTACATGTTTAAACGACTTGGTAAATTTATCGGACAACAACAATAAAACAGGATCCTCTCAATGTTTAAACCGATTGCTGCATTTCTTTTATTAGCGAGTTTAAGCACAGCTATCCACGCAGAAACGCAAACTAACGGCGAATCAGCGACTGAAGTACTGGAAGTACAAACAACTGAAAGCGCATCTTCTTCAACTGCTTATATTACCGACAACCTATTTGTTTATATGCACTCAGGTCCAGGCAAAAATTATCGCATTCTTGGTTCTGTGCAAGCAGGTACCGAATTACAGTTGCTCGATGAAAATAAAGAAACGGGCTATAGCCAAGTAAAAGATAGCCGCGGTCGTACAGGTTGGATTGATAAACGTAATATCAGTAAGCGCCCAGGTTTAGCACAACAAAACCTTAAGCTAAAAAATCAATTAGCTGATTTACAAGCAGAGCTAAATTCAAGCCAACGTGATATGCCGGTACTGCGTCAAACTGCCAATGATTTAGAAGTTAAAAACCGTGAACTTAATGCTGAAATTGAAAAGCTAAATGCCCAAATTTCAAGCTCACGTAATCAAAAGCAACAAGCCAGTGAAAAACAGCAAAAGCAGCTATTGATTTATGGCGGTGGTATTGCATTTATCGGTATTTTACTGGGGATTATCATCACAATCGTGTTATCGCGACGCAAACGTTACGACGGTTGGGCATAATATCTACGCAATACAAAAAAAGCGCTTAACTAGCGCTTTTTTTGTATCTGGTATCCCGTACTCAATAAGCGTGTGAATAAATGTTATACCTATTGCATAAATTTGTGAGTCATTTTCTACGAGAACAAAACCACTCAGCAATAAAACAGGTAATTTTTATAATTCCAGGATTACTCTTCAACCTGCACGGTTAACCCTACATCTTGCTTAACATGCTCAATTACCATGTAAGTACGGTTGGTGCCAACCCCTGGCGTATCTACAATTTTACCGAGGACTTCACGGTATTCAATCATATCGCCTACGCGTATTTTTAGTAGGTAATCGTAGCCACCCGCAACCATATCACACGACACCACTTGGCCAATGCGCATAATATGCTGTTTGAAAATATCAAATGCGGCTTCGGTTGATTCTTTTAATGTTACCTCAACGTGGGCAACCACATTTTGTTTCAGCTTAGTAGCATTTAAACGTGCACCATAACCTTCAATATAGCCATCGTCTTCAAGCTTTTTAACCCTTTCAAGGCACGGGCTTGGGCTTAAATTAACTTGTTTCGCTAAATTTACGTTAGAAATTCGGCCATTTCTTTGTAAAACATCTAAAATTGCTAAATCGATTCGATCGAGCACTCGTGTTTTGATAGAGGTGGTCATACAGAATATTATTTGGCATCTTTTGAACAATTCCCTGTAAATTACCGGATATAGCCAAAATACGCCAGCACATTCTGCTGAAAAGAAATTACACTACGCCCCTATTTTATAAATTTAACCTATTTTATTTTGAGGGTTTCTTTATGCTTTACAATGGTGATTTAACTACCAAATGTCCGATCCGCCAGCAGATCCGTGACTTTTACCGTATTGATGAAGACCAAGTTATTGACCATATTCTGCCACTTGCAGAAGTTGGTGTTAGCGCACGTAGCCGTGCATGGGAACGTGCACGCCAAATGGTATTAAATATTCGTAACGATCAAGAAGGTCAAGGTGGTGTTGACGCACTACTTAACGAATACTCACTGTCTTCTGAAGAAGGCGTGGTATTAATGTGCCTTGCTGAAGCATTGCTACGCGTACCAGATAAAGAAACTCAAGATAGTCTTATTCGCGATAAGCTAGCAAGCGGCGACTGGAGCTCTCACTTAGGTAACAGCGATTCTCTGTTTGTAAATGCATCAAGCTGGGGTCTGTTATTAACAGGTAAAATGGTTAACTATGCAGACAAAAACAAAGAAGACCAGTTTGGCTTATTAAAGCGCACTATGGGTCGTATTGGTGAACCTGCTATTCGTAAATCAGTACAATATGCCATGAAGATCATGGGCAAGCAGTTTGTTATGGGTACTACCATTGAAGAAGCTGTAGAGCGTGCGAAAGATAAAGAAGCAAAAGGCTACGCATACTCTTACGATATGCTAGGTGAAGGCGCCCGCACTATGGCGGATGCTGAACGTTATTTTAATAGCTATATGATGGCAATTCACGCTATCGGTAAAGCAGCCAATGGTCGCGGCCCTATAAAAAGCCCTGGTATTTCTGTAAAACTTTCAGCTATTCACCCTCGTTATGAGTTCACACACCGTGAGCGCGTAATGGAAGAACTTGTGCCTAAGCTGAAAGAACTTGCGCTTACAGCAAAACAGTATGACATTAACTTTACGGTTGATGCCGAAGAAGCTGACCGTTTAGATATCTCTTTAGATATTATTGAAGCGGTATTTTCTGACGATGCTCTTGGCAATTGGGCTGGTTTTGGTTTAGCGGTTCAGGCTTACCAAAAGCGTGCTATTTTTGTAATCGACTGGTTAGAAGCACTTTGTCGCCGTGTAAATCGTAAAATGATGGTTCGCCTTGTAAAAGGTGCTTACTGGGATACTGAAGTAAAGCTAACACAAGCAGATGGTCTTGAAGATTACCCAGTATTCACACGTAAAGCGACAACTGACGTGTCTTACAAAGCGTGTGCAATTAAGCTAATGAAAGCACGAGATGTGATTTTCCCGCAGTTTGCAACACACAATGCATACTCAGCAGCCACTATTTTAGAACTTGCTGATGGCAACTATTCAAACTTTGAATTCCAGCGCTTGCACGGTATGGGTGAATCATTATTCGACCAAGTTGTAACGCAAGATCGTGTTCAATGTCGTGTATACGCACCAGTAGGTCAACACGAAGACTTACTTGCATACTTAGTACGTCGTCTACTTGAAAACGGCGCTAACTCATCATTTGTAAATGCCATTGTTGATGAATCTCAGCCAGTAGAATCACTGCTTGAAGATCCCGTTGAAAAAATTCAACGTGTTCGCAATAAGCGCAACCCACAAATCGTTTTACCAAAAGACTTATTTGGTGAAGAGCGTCAAAACTCTAAAGGTTTAGATTTAACCAACATTAACCATATTACGCCATTCAAAGCGAATATTGACAAATGGGTTGCTGAAAACCTAATGACTCATGCCGATGTGCCTGAAGGTCACGAGGCGGTAATTAACCCAGCAAACCACGCTGAGGTGCTTGGTTCTATTCGTCACCAAGACGAAGCTGAAATGAAAGCCCTTGTTGATACAGCTGAATCAGCTTTCCAATCTTGGTCTCAAACGCCAGTTGCTGAGCGCGCTGAAATCTTACGTCGCACTGGTGACATTTTAGAGCGTCATCGCGATGAACTGATTGCATTGTGTATTAAAGAAGCTGGTAAAGTAGCGCAAGATGGTGTTGATGAAGTACGTGAAGCAGTTGATTTTTGTCGTTACTACGCAGCGCGCGCTGAAGAGCTTGCAGCTGATAGCCGCTTTTCACCACGTGGTGTAATTTTATGTATCAGCCCTTGGAACTTCCCACTTGCGATTTTCTTAGGCCAAGTAGCAGCGGCAATCGCAACAGGTAACTCAGTCATTGCAAAACCAGCAGAGCAAACATCACTTGTTGCACTTCGTGCAATTGAGTTAATGCGTGACGTTGGCTTACCTAAAGACGTAGTACAGCCTGTTATTGCTCGCGGTAGCAAAGTAGGTCAGGTAATTATTCCTGACGAGCGCGTACAAGCAGTTATGTTTACAGGTTCAACTGAAACAGGTACACGCATTGCGCAAACCCTAGCAGAACGCGGTGGCGACCAAGTACCTCTGATTGCCGAAACGGGTGGTCAAAACTGTATGATCGTTGATTCTACCGCACTACCAGAGCAAGTCGTTGACGATGTTATTTCTTCTGGCTTCCAATCAGCAGGTCAGCGCTGTTCTGCACTGCGCGTATTATTCGTACAAGACGAAATCGCAGACAAAGTAATCAAGATGATTAAAGGCGCGATGAAAGAGCTACACGTTGGCGACCCAGCTTATCTATCAACAGATGTTGGCCCGGTTATCGACCAAAAAGCACTTGATGCGCTAAATGAACACGTTGAATACTTAAAAGATAAAGCGACACTGCATTTTGAATGCCCTATTCCGGCTGAAGATGAAAACGGTCACTTCTTCTTTGCACCACGTTTATACGAGATCAGTGATTTATCGGTATTAACGAAAGAAGTATTTGGTCCATGTGTACACGTAATTCGTTTCAAAGGTACTGAAATTGATAACGTAATCAACCAAGTAAACAGCACTGGTTTTGGCTTAACTATGGGTATTCACACCCGTATCGAAGAACGTGCTGAATACTTAGCTAAACAATCACGTGCAGGTAACATTTACGTAAACCGCAATATGATTGGTGCCGTTGTTGGTGTGCAACCATTTGGTGGTCGCGGCCTATCAGGTACTGGCCCTAAAGCAGGTGGCCCAACTTATCTAACACGTTTAGTAAAAGAAAATGCTGCACCTGAAAACGTTCAAGCTACCAACATCAACCTTGATGGCGAAGCAATTGTTGATGACAACCATGCCGTTGAACGCGTTAATCAAATGATGGTTAACTCAATTCGCGATGAAAAAACTTGGCGCGCAACCAGCTTAAACGACCGCATTTCAGTATGTCGTCAGATGCTAGCTAAAATCGCACAAGTTGAAATCATGGATAAGCTTGCAGATGATTTAACACAAACAATTGCCGATGCACGTAGTCAGCTTGACCGTATTGAAAAGCGTTTAGCCAAAGGTACTGTGCTGCCAGGCCCAACTGGTGAATCAAACACAATTTACCTAGAGCCGCGCGGCTGTGTTGTTTGCTACGCAGATAAAGATACTTCATTTAACTTCTGGGTATTGTCTATCGTAACGGCGATTGCAGCGGGTAATACTGTAATTACCGTGGTGTCTGACCTATTCCACGAAGAAGCGTTAGCTTTCCGTGCTAAGTTATTAGCATGCGGTGTTGCTGAGGGCGTTTTACAAGTGGCTAAACTGTCTGAGTTTAATGCAACACTTGCTCACCCGCACGTTGCAGGCGCTGTAATCGGCAGTGGTTGTGAACGTAAAGCACATGTAAACGAAAAACTGGCTGCACGCTCTGGTGCTATTTTACCAGTAATCAGTGCACAGTATTACGACACACTAATCAATCGCTTAGTTACTGAAAAAACCATCAGTATTGATACCACAGCATCAGGTGGTAACACATCACTCATGACGCTAACTGACGAAGATTAATCTAAAGCTCGGGAAACCGGCTTGTTAAGCAAAATAAAAGGGCTAAGTGTAAACTTCAGCCCTTTTCTTTTATCTTCCGCTTAATTTTCAGCATAATGTTTGCTAATTTTAAAGATAATCAAAATTCAAAGATGTACTGCCAATGTTAAAAACCATTTTAATATCTGATCTTAAACCCGGCATGTATGTGCAAGGGGTTGTAAAGCAACAAGGTAGTGTAAAAGTTAAGTCAGAAGGCTGGGTAAGGACACAAGCCGCCATCAATAAATTAGCAAAGTCAGGTATTTTAGAAGTATCTGTCGACCCTGATAAATTTATTGATTTAAACGCAGAAAAAAATAACGATTCCAGCGAGAACGCAATCGAAACGCCTAAGTTTGATCCAACCAAAGCAACCGCGAGTTTCTCAAGCGAAGCAAACAAAGCTAAAAAACTTTATACCGAAGCGAAACAACTGCAATCAAAAGCATTTGACGATATTCGCGCCGGTCGCAAAATTGATGTTGCGCCATTTAAGCAGGTTGCTAGCGGCTTTATTGATTCGGTTTTTCGCAACCAAGATGCCCTCGCCTGTATGACCCGTATTCGTGAGAAAGATGCTTATTTGCTAGAGCACTCAATTAATGTATCGGTATTAATGAGTATTTTTGCCAAGCACATGGGGTTTGAGCGTGAGATTATTCATGAACTCGCTACCGGTGCGTTGTTACATGACATCGGCAAAATCAAAGTTCCAGACGCGATTTTAAATAAACCAGGCAAACTCACCGATGCTGAATTTGACGAAATTAAACGTCACGCGCTATACAGCAAAGAGATTTTAGAAGAGTCGGAACTCAGTGATATCGCCATTCAAGTTGCCGGATTTCACCATGAGCGCTTAGATGGCAAAGGCTACCCATTTGGCCTTAAAGACGACGAAATAAACCAGTATGTACGTATGATCTCAATTGTCGATGTATATGACGCTTTAACCGCTAAGCGCGTTTACAAAGATGATATGAACCCAATTCAAGCATTCAAAATTTTACGAGCGGGTTGTCCAAGCGCGTTCGACAGCGACTTAGTTGCACGTTTTATTCAATGCATTGGCATTCACCCTGTAGGCACATTAGTAAAACTAAAAAGCCAGAAACTGGGCATTGTGTCACAAAGCAACTTTGAACAGCCGTTAAAACCAACTGTTAAAGTATTCTACAGTGCGAAACATCAACATTACACTGAAGTACAAGACCTCAATTTAGCCAGCAACCGCATTGACGACGAGCTTGAGTCATCTATCAAACCAGAAGACTTTGGCATTGATTTAATTAAATTCTTCCGCAATGCTTTTTTTGATTAAGATACATGAGCATCACACCAGACGGTAAAATAAAATTGCCCATTACTAAATTAGAAGTGGGCGATTTTGTTGAAGAAGTAACTAAACAATTAGGCGCTGTTAAAGTAGTGCAAACAGGCTTAGTAAGAAATTACTTTGCACTGCAAGCGCTGAAGAAAAAAGGCGTAATAGAAGTACTTGTCGACCCTAGTCGTTCAAAAAAAAGCCCCCAACAACAAACAACAACGTTTACTAAAAAAGTCAAAATTGAGAGTCAATTAGAAGCGGCACTTGATTGGCAAGACCGAGCGCATGCAATCATTGACGATACATTAGCGCGCGCAAAATCCCACACCCCAATTGATATTTCGGGGTTACAAAGTTTAGCGCAGCAAGTATTAACACTGACGCGACAACATAAAGAAGCCGTTGCATTAGTGGTACGCTGTAAAATGTCTAACACTTTGCTCAACAGTCACTTACTGCGGGTGGCGGTAAGCTTGGCACAATTTTGCATTCATCAAAACTATCAAGCGTTAGCAAGTGAGCACATGGTGCTTGCAGGACTGCTTTCACGCGTTGGCTACCAAATGCTGCCTGACAATTTACGCCTTCCTGACGACAAACTCGTACCAATGTTGAGAGTTAAAAAGCAGCAACATATTTCACAATTACAAAAACTAATGCGCGTCAGTGGTCAGCCCGATGAACATGTTTCACGCTTAATTTCAGAGCAAAATGAGCTACTCGATGGCAGCGGTTATCCGAACCAATTAGATTTTGATAAACTCAATTCAGCGCAGCGCATTTTTAGCATCGCCATTATGTACGACAGTTTAGTTTATGGCTTTGACCATACTAAAGCCATTGGCAGCGCTGCTGCATATCGTGAATTAATGGAACATTCACCGAACCACTACGACCCAGATTTACTGCAAACTTTTATTCAAGCTATTGGGGTTTATCCTGCGGGAACATTAGTTAAGCTATGCTCAGGTCGCATTGCGCTCGTTGTTGAAAATCAACAGCAACTAACAAAACCTCGGGTGAAAGTATTTTACAACGCCGAGTTTAATCACCACTTGGCAGTGCGCATAATTGATTTAGCGGAATCTGATGACAGCATTGAAGGCACGGCAAGTGCCCAGCGTTATGATTTAGATATAGCTGATTTAATTTCAGAAGACGGGATTTAATGGCCATTTTAAAACTGCCAATCTTCCATCGCAGCTAAACTAAACTCCACACCGTCGAACTGCATTAAGGTTTGTTCTGCGGCAATATCAATAATGTAAACGCCATTAATATTATCACCTACTTTGAGTTCTCGGTCGTTAATCTTAATCCAACTGCGACTAGGTTCTGAAGCAAATACATGCGCTTGATAACGCATTTCAGGAATACGCGCTCTAAATGCCTCAGGCAATAATTGAATAGGTGACACTTGTGCCGAAGCAGATGAACCTGAAATCACTTGCTGTTCTAATGGTTCATTTTGCGCCTGCTCAAATGCTTCGCTAAACGCATCAATTAAGGCGTTGGTTTGCTCTCTCTGTTCTTTTGCTTGTTGATAGCCAACCACTTTATATTCGGATAAATCGGCTTCACCTTGCGCATTTTCATCTGCTTTAGGTTGTGATTTTTCACTTGGTGTCGGTTCTACAACAGGTTGCGCATTTGCAGCCACCGGCTGAGTGTAAACTGGCACAGGAACCAGTTGGTATTGAATTTGTTGCTGGGTACCTGACGTTGCTGGCACTTGCGGCTGAATCGGCATTATAGCTTGGTTATTTGGCGTTGCCTTGTTTTGTACAACCTCCGCTTCAATCGCAGGTTTCGTTTGCTGAGTCTGCAATCCTTTACCAATAAAGAACCCCAATGTAAGGGTCAATAAAAAGCCTAAAAATAACGCCAAATTACGGTAAAAACGTAATTTTTTACTTAACAGGTATTCCTGTTGATAATCACCTTGCATTGGCGCAGCACCTCGGCTCGAAGTTTCATTTTGCTTTAACGCATCAAGAATATAAGACATACATACTTCTTTTAAAAAATAAACGACAAACCAATGCCCGTTAATACTGCGACTATAGCAAAGCAGGCATACATCCACACCTGATAATTTGCACCTGATGAGGCCGTTATTGACGCTTCAAGCGGCAATATTTCAGTTGCCGCTGTTGCTATCATAGTTTTATTAACCTGTTTACGACTATTGGCAAACGCCCCCATTAGCGCTCGTTCGCACAATAAATTGATAAGCCGCGGGATCCCCCCAGTTAATTGATGAATACGTTTAATTGCTGAGTTTTCAAATAACATGGTATCGCAGCCAGCGATATGCAAACGATGTTTGATATACGCAAATACTTCAGACTCATTAAGAGGCATTAAATGGTAGCGAGCGGTAATACGCTGAGCTAATTGCCGTAACTCGTTACGTTTTAACAATGCTTGCAGCTCTGGCTGACCAACTAGAATAATTTGCAGTAATTTGCGCTGATTAGTTTCTAAATTAGTAAGTAAGCGCAACTGTTCAAGCACTGCACCACTTAAATGCTGGGCTTCATCAATGACGAGCATCGTGCGTTTGTCTTGGCTATGGTTTTTTAACAGTCGATTTTTGATTTTATCGGTCAAATTTTTAAGCGTCGCCTCTGACTTTTTATAACGAATACGCAACTCATCACAAATGCTCGCAAGTAACTCCAACTCAGACAACGATGGGTTTAACACAAACGCCACTTGAGTTTCATCACCTATGCTTTCGAGCATGCAGCGTGTTACCGTTGTTTTACCAGTTCCGACCTCGCCCGTAAGCAGCACAAAACCGCCGGCATCACCTAAACCATAAGTTAAATGAGCCAACGCTTCTTTATGACGTTCACTTAAAAAGAGGTAGTCAGGATTCGGTGCGATGGAAAATGGCTGATCCGTTAAGCCAAAATAATCTAAATACACTTACTTCAATACGCTTAATAAAAACTCAGCCTATCATACCAATTCACCAACGAATTCCAAATTATGATAGGATTTCAATCATTATCGTTATTTATTATGTGTAAACCTAACACAATGAAAATATACCTAGTTGGCGGCGCAGTAAGAGACAAGCTATTAAATCGCCCAATTAAAGAGTCAGATTATGTGGTAGTTGGTAGTACGCCAGATGAATTATTAGCGCTTGGCTACCAGCAAGTTGGCAGTGACTTTCCTGTATTTTTACACCCAGAAACAAAAGACGAATACGCGCTAGCAAGAACCGAACGAAAATCAGGGCAAGGTTACACTGGTTTTATTTGCGACTTTACGCCAAATGTCACTCTGGAAGAAGACTTAATTCGCCGTGACCTAACCGTAAACGCTATGGCTGAAGATGAAAACGGCAATATTATTGACCCTTTTAATGGACAAGCCGATTTAGAGCAAAAGCGTCTTCGCCATGTAAGCGACGCATTTTGTGAAGATCCACTGCGCATTTTGCGTGTTGCACGCTTTGCTGCTCGCTATCATTATTTGGGCTTTACTATCGCGCCTGAAACAGTATTACTAATGCAAGAAATGGTTGCCCAGGGTGAAATTAACACACTAACTAAAGAGCGAATTTGGCTGGAAATTGAAAAATCCCTTGCCGATGGTGCTATCAATGTATTTACCGATGTGCTTGCAGAAATAAACGCGCTACCGATTATTTTACCGCCACTGGCAAACCATTGGTTACCTGAATACAGCCAAGAGATCGCAACTCTTTTAACGAGAGTAGCTGGCAAAAACCAACTCATTATCGCTTTTTGTTTATGGCTAAAAGAGATTCAGCCAACTGAGGTAAAAACACTTTCCGAGCATTTGCGTTTACCCAATGCCTATGTTGATGCACTGAGTCTATTTACCACCTTTGCGCCTATCTTTAAGCACAATCAAGCATCTGTAGAACAGGTACTGACACTCTTTAATCAAGCTGATGTTTGGCGACGCCCTGAGCGGTTAAACTTATTTATTGAAACCTTTGCATTGCTAGGAGAAGAACACTCAGCCTTAGCTCGAAAACTACAAAGTGCGGCAACAAAAGCCACCGCTATCGATGTACAAGCTATTATTAAAAAAGGCTTTAAAGGCGCTGAAATCAAACAACAGCTGGCGCGTGCAAGAGAACAAGCTATCGCTGGGATATTCGAATAAAGCTTATATTAAGCGGAACGTCTAATGAATAGGTCAAGCTATCTAAAAAATACAAAAAAGGCTAAGAATCATTCTTAGCCTTTTACATTTTTTATCTTAAAAGTTTAACTCAAGCACTGATATAACCAAACCCAATGAGTGCAAACAAAGCAAACCCTAAAATTAGTCGGTAAATAACAAATGGCAACATGCCCATTCGCTCAATAAACTTTAAGAATAGGAAAATACAGGTATACGCTGAAACGAACGACAGCACAGTACCTAGTATCAAAGCATGCCAATCAACCGCTGTGTTATCTAAAATCAGCTTGATGATCATCACTAGCCCTAAACCACCAATAACAGGAATAGACATTAAAAACGAAAAACGCGCTGCGCTTTTTTTATCAAGCCCTAGCAACAAACCGGCGGTAATCGTAATACCCGAGCGTGAAGTACCAGGAATTAACGCAACCGCCTGCGCAATACCAATCAGCAAGGCAGCTTTCCATTTAATATCGAAAATGTTCTTGTTCTCTTTTGCTTTAATATCGGCATACCAAAGCGCTAAACCAAAAACGATGGTCGTCGTTGCAATTACCGCAGCACCACGCGTGTTAGCTTCTATAAAATCTTTTGCAAGACCTGCAACTAAACCGGCAGGAATGGTTGCCAGAATTATATACCAGCCAAGTTTACTTTCTACTGTGAGGCCCTTTCCGGCACAAGACTTAAACCATGCAGAAAGTATTTGAACTACATCTTTACGGAAATAAATAAGTACTGCGAATAATGTTCCAACGTGTACCGCGATATCAAACGCCTGACCTTGATCTTGCCAGCCAAGTAATTGACTCGGTAGAATAAGGTGGCCTGAACTTGAAATAGGCAAAAACTCTGTAAATCCTTGAATCAGTGCCAGCACAACAATTTCAATCAGTCCCATTTATTTTAAATCTCCACTTTCCACAATTTTTGCTTATTTTTATTATAATTTTGCCACAGCTCACCAATACTCAGGTTGACCGTAGGGTGGATAAAGTCACTGGCTATTTCAGCAAGAGGCCAAAGTACAAACGCATTTTTGGTAATTTCATCACGCGGCAATTGCGCTGGCGTGTCACAGATCACCTCATCAAAAAATAACAAATCCAGATCAAGTGTGCGTGGGCTAAACTTTTTATCGGCAGGGGTGCGACCATGGTCGCGCTCAATTTGTTTAAGGCGAGCACATACTTCTTCAAGCGGTAAATTGGTTGTAGCAGCGGCCACAAGGTTATAAAAGTTATTCCCTTCAAAACCAACCGACTCACTTTCAAAAACACTTGAGTAAATAACATTATCAAAATGTTCAGGTAAAATAGCTAAAGCAGCTTTAATATAATGCTCTTTATTGATATTAGAGCCAATACTGATAAAAATCTGTGCCATTAGCTTTGCTTTTTACGTGTGATTTCAATACCCACAGTTTGCGCTTCAATTACAGCTTGGGGCTTCGAGATTCGCAATGTCACTTGCGATACAGCAAACTCATTTAAGATGATAGTAGTTAGTTGCTCGGCTAACGTCTCTAATAATTCAACTTGCGTCGATTCACAGTGAGCAATAATACGTGCTGACACTTTGGCATAATCAACCACATCATCAACATTGTCAGACTTCGCAGCTTGGGCAAAATTTGTCAGCATTTCAACATCAAAAAACAAAGGTTGTTTCGCTTGTTTTTCAAAATCAAACACGCCAATAATGGTATTAACCTGTAATTGACTAATAAAAACCTTATCTTGCACCCGTATTCACCCCGATTATACTGTGGTCGGATACCAATTAGAGAAAAAAATAGGTACTCTTATGGGTAAATCCGCTAAAAAGAATCAGCGGCAGATAATAGCCTATATTTGCTAAAGAAAAAATAAGGAACGCTGTGTTAGCAAGCTTAATGATTGTCTTTGCCTATCTGTTTGGCTCAATTTCTTCAGCAGTGCTCATTTGTAAGCTGTTTCGCTTACCTGATCCCAGAACAACGGGTTCTAATAACCCAGGCGCAACCAATGTTTATCGTATTGGCGGCAAACTGCCTGCAATCTTAGTACTGATATTTGATGTGCTGAAAGGCACAATCCCAGTATATGGTGCTTACTTTCTTAAGATAGAGCCTCTTTATTTAGGTTTTATTGCAATTGCTGCATGTCTTGGCCACATCTACCCAATTTTTTTTGGTTTTAAAGGCGGTAAAGCGGTGGCAACCGCGTTTGGTAGCTTGCTGCCCATAGGTTTTACTTTGGCTGGCTTATTAATTTTAACCTGGCTTGGTTTAATTTGGTTGACTGGCTACTCTTCTTTGGCCGCCATCATTACCGTAAGTTTAGCGCCTTTATTTACGTGGTTTATAAAACCGCTTTATGTTTTGCCTGTAACCATGCTGGCAGCGCTGATTGTATTTCGCCATCGTGCTAACGTTATACGCTTGCTTAAAGGCACTGAGCCAAAAGTAAAATCAAAAAAAGCCGAGTAATCTCGGCTTTTTATTTGAAAAACGTTAACTGCAGCAGCGGTTAATTCGAAAAATTAAATTGATTCCAACTCATCAAGCGGCCAGCGAGGCTTTGCGCGCATATCAAGTGGCGCATACTGCTTTGCTTTCAAGCGTTGCATGCCCGCGTAAGCAATCATTGCACCATTATCTGTACAAAACTCAGTGCGCGGGTAATAAACACGGCCTTGCATACCTGTCATCACTTTCTCTAGTGTTTCACGTAAATAAACGTTAGCACTCACGCCGCCGGCAATCACTAAACGCTTAATGCCGTATTCTTTCAGAGCACGTTTACATTTAATTACTAAGGTATCAATGACTGCCGTTTGAAAAGCATGGGCGATATTGGCCTTCACTTGCTCAGAAATATTGCCATCTTCGTCTTTTTCTTTATTAATGGTATTTGCAGCGAAGGTTTTTAACCCGCTAAAACTCATATCAAGGCCTGGTCTATCGGTCATTGGACGGGGAAAACGATATACTTCTGGTTCACCTTTTTCTGCAAGCTTGGCAAGCAATGGGCCGCCAGGATAATCCAATCCTAATAATTTAGCCGTTTTATCAAACGCTTCACCTGCAGCATCATCAATTGACTCACCAAGAATCGTGTATTGACCGATACCGTCAACTTTTACAATCATGCTGTGGCCACCCGATACAAGTAGCGCAATAAATGGAAATTCTGGTACATCTTCATCAAGCATCGGCGCCAATAAGTGGCCTTCCATATGATGCACTGCTACAGCGGGCACATTCCACCCATAAGCAAGCGAGCGGCCAATTGATGAACCAACTAATAACGCACCTACCAAACCAGGTCCTGCAGTATACGCAACGCCATCTAAATCTTCGGGTCCACAACCAGCTTGTTTAAATGCAGCCTCAATTAAAGGAATAGTCTTACGTACGTGATCACGCGATGCCAGTTCTGGTACAACACCACCATAATCCGCATGCACTTTCACTTGAGAATACAACTGATGAGCCAGCAAGCCTTGTTCATCGTCATAAATCGCGATTCCCGTCTCATCACAAGACGATTCAATACCCAAAATACGCAAGTTTCTCTCCTAAAATAACAATAAAATACCCAATCAAAGCACGCTCAATTAAGTTAAGGCGGCGATTTTACAAGCTTTAAGATTTTTTGTCAGCTTTTTACCATCTTTGGTATAATTATTCTTTACATTGCGTGGTGCTTCAGATTACAATGCCGCACCATTTTTGAACTAGTCGGTTAAATCTTAACCGAGGTGAGTGGCACTAGCTAAAGTTTTAGCTAATAAAACTCATTTAAGTAGAAACATATTACTAAGTAGGTGATTTTTTAATGCCAGTTATTAAAGTTAGAGAAAACGAGCCGTTTGACGTTGCTCTTCGCCGTTTTAAGCGTTCATGTGAAAAAGCAGGTATCCTTTCAGAAGTTCGTCGTCGCGAGCACTATGAAAAGCCAACAGCTGAGCGTAAGCGCAAAAAAGCAGCTGCGGTAAAGCGTCACATGAAGAAGCTTTCTCGCGAAAACGCTCGTCGCGTAAAACTTTACTAATCTAGATTAGGTCTTGTAAATGAGCCTTTTAGCACAACTTAAAGATGCACAAAAAGATGCAATGCGCGCTAAAGACAAAATTCGTCTTGGTGCAATTCGCATGGTTTTAGCAGCTATTAAGCAAAAAGAAATCGACGAGCAAGTTACGCTAGGTGACGCTGAAATCACGTCTATTCTAGTAAAACTTGTAAAGCAGCGTAAAGATTCTGAATCTCAGTATCGCGACGCTGGCCGCGAGGACTTAGCTGAAGTTGAAGCTAATGAAATTAAAGTACTTGAAGCGTTTTTACCAAAACCGCTTACTGATGAAGAAATTCTTACTTTAATTGATGAATGTATCGCGTCAAGCGGTGCTTCTGGCATGCAAGATATGGGTAAAGTAATGGGCTTGCTTAAAGCTAAAGCTGAAGGTCGCGCAGATATGGGCAAACTTTCAGGTTTAATTAAGCAAAAGCTTAGCGCTTAACTCAGAGTTTTAAAGGCTGACTTTCTCAAGTCAATAACTGCTGGCCTTAACAGCTTTAGAAACCGAGCTTTTGCTCGGTTTCTTCATTTCTGAAAGATGATAACGTCTAGCGTCATTTTTCATTTTTGGGTATGCTAGCCCCCTACTCTCAATCAACATACGCGAATAACGATATACCATGGCCGGAAAAATTCCTCGTAGCTTTATTGATGACCTATTAGCCAGAACCGACATTGTCGATCTTATTGATGGCAAAGTAGGCCTTAAAAAAGCAGGTAAGGATTATCAGACATGTTGTCCGTTTCATAATGAAAAATCGCCGTCGTTTACGGTATCCCAAGATAAGCAGTTTTATCACTGCTTTGGTTGTGGCGCCCACGGCAATGCCATTTCATTTATGATGGAATATGAAAAGCTCGAGTTTGTTGATGCCATAGAAGAGCTCGCGGGTTTACTCAATTTAGATGTGCCTCGTGAGAATGCCACAAATCAAGGGCCACAAGTCAGTACTGAGCAAAAACGCTCTGATTACGAATTAATGATGCATGTTGCAAAGTTTTACCAACACCAATTAAAGCATCATGACAACTCCACTCAAGTAATCGAATATCTCAAAGGACGTGGGCTCAGTGGCGAAACTGCTAAACAATTTATGATTGGTTACGCCCCCAGTGAATGGGATAGCGTGTGTAAAACATTCGCGAAGAACCAAGATAGCAAAAAACAATTACTCGAACTAAAACTTGCCAGTGAAAAGTCAGCAGGACGCCAATTTGATTTCTTCCGCGACCGCTTGATGTTTCCAATTCGCGATAAACGCGGACGCGTTATCGCCTTTGGTGGACGCATCATGAATAGCGACGACAATGGCCCGAAATATTTAAACTCACCAGAAACCCGAATTTTTCATAAAGGCTTTGAACTTTACGGCTTGTATGAAGCCAAGCACGCTAACAAAAAGCTCGAACAAATACTGGTAGTTGAAGGGTATATGGACGTGGTTGCGCTTGCTGAAAAAGGCATTAACTACGCAGTTGCAGCACTTGGTACTGCAACCACACCTGAACATATTCATACCCTATTTAGAACGACTGACCGCATTATTTGTTGTTACGATGGTGACCGTGCAGGACGCGATGCTGCGTGGCGAGCACTGGAAAATGCGCTGCCCTATTTAAATCATGGTAAATCACTCGAGTTTGTATTTTTACCTGACGGTGAAGACCCAGACTCATTAGTACAAAAAGAAGGTCGTGAAGCCTTTGAATTACGTTACGACGATGCCACTGATTTCTCGGTATACTTGTTTGATAGACTTGCACAGGAAATTAATCTGACGACAGACGCAGGCAAATCAAAGCTATTACAGCAGGCGCTGCCACTGATTGAAAAGGTCCCAAGCGACTACTATCAGGATAATTTACTCGATAAATTAGCGCGCTTAATTGGCCGCACCCGTGCCCAGCTGCAAAAAAAGATCAATACACCAAAGCAACAACAAGGTCTTGCTAAGAAGTTTAAAATAACACCAATGCGACGCGCAATTGGTTTGCTATTACAGCATCCAGAACTTGCCAGTGAAGTGCCATTCCAGCCAGAATTAGCGCAGATGGATGTACCGGGTATCAAGCTCTTTATTCAATTGCAAAAACTCGCCTTAGATAAAACCAATACCACAGCGCAACTGCTTGAGCAATTTAGAGAAAGTCCTGAATATGCGCCATTAGCGAAACTCGCCGCGTGGCAGCATCAAGTAAATCAAGATTCGTTAACCAGTGAATTTCAAAGTACTTTTAATTTTATTGAAGATCAGTGTTTAAATTTGCGCCTAGAGTCCCTATTAATAAAAGAGAAAACGCAAGGTTTGAGTAAAGCTGAAAAGCAAGAATATTCAATGCTCACACTTGCATTAAAAGGCAGATAACAGCTAGCCAAATTCAACCTTTCGTGTTATACTGCCCTATTCACTGCGTCTTGTATCAAGTTGTTTAAGACGCCCGTTGTATCAACTTATCAGAGTGGAAGAGAATACCTCTATGGAGCAAACTCCTCAGTCACAGCTAAAACTCCTCATTCAAAAAGGTAAAGAGCAAGGTTACCTTACATTTGCCGAAGTTAACGACCACCTTCCACAAGACATCATAGATTCGGAACAAGTTGAAGACATCATCGGCATGATCAACGACATGGGTATCCAGGTAGTAGAAAATGCACCTGATGCCGATGAACTTATGATGCAAGAAACAACTACCGATGAAGATGCTGCAGAAGCGGCAGCGGCAGCGCTTGCTACGGTAGAAAAAGAAATCGGTCGTACGACAGATCCGGTACGCATGTACATGCGTGAAATGGGTACTGTAGAGCTTCTAACACGTGAAGGCGAAATCGACATCGCTAAGCGTATCGAAGACGGTATCAACCAAGTGCAGGTTTCTGTTGCAGAGTACCCTGAAGCAATTAATTACTTACTTGAGCAATGGGATAACTACCTTGCTGAAGACGTACGCTTAAGCGATATTATCAGCGGTTTCTACGATCCTGACGCAGACGAAACAATGATCTCTGCAACGCACATTGGTTCAGAACTTTCCGAAGAAGAATTGGATGATGAAGATTCAGATCTTGAAAGTGATGATGACGATGATGAGGAAGAAGCAGATACAGGCCCATGCCCTGAAGAAGCTGCAGAAAACTTTGAAAAGCTACGTAACCTTTATAATCAAGCACGTGGTATTTTTGAAGAGAAAGGTCGCTCTCACCCAGATGCAGTAGCTATTATCGCTGAAATCGGTGAGCATTTCCGTACCTTTAAACTAATGCCTAAGCAATTTGACCGTATGGTTAAAAACATGCGCGACATGATGGACCGTATTCGCGTTCAAGAACGCATCATCATGAAACAAGTTGTTCAAATTGCTAAAATGCCAAAGAAAACTTTCGTTAAAAACTTCGCAAATAACGAAACGGATTCGGCATGGTTAGACCGTGAAATCGTATCTGGTGAACTATACTCAAACAAACTTGCAGAAGTGAAGTTTGAAGTTGAGCGTTGTATTAACAAACTACGCCAAATGGAAGAAAGCACAGGCCTAAACCTAGAGCGTATCAAAGACATCAACCGTCGCATGTCAATCGGTGAAGCAAAAGCACGCCGCGCGAAGAAAGAAATGGTTGAAGCGAACTTACGTCTTGTAATTTCAATTGCGAAAAAATACACCAACCGTGGCTTACAATTCCTTGATCTAATCCAGGAAGGTAACATTGGTCTAATGAAAGCGGTTGATAAGTTTGAATACCGTCGTGGTTATAAGTTCTCAACTTATGCAACATGGTGGATCCGTCAGGCAATTACACGTTCAATTGCTGACCAAGCACGTACTATCCGTATTCCAGTACATATGATTGAAACGATTAACAAACTAAATCGTATTTCACGTCAAATGTTACAGGAAATGGGTCGCGAACCATCGCCAGAAGAGCTTGCTGAACGCATGGTAATGCCGGAAGACAAGATCCGTAAAGTACTAAAAATTGCAAAAGAGCCAATCTCAATGGAAACACCAATCGGTGATGATGAAGATTCGCACTTAGGTGATTTTATTGAGGATAGCACCATTGAATCACCGGTTGATTCAGCAACAATGGAAAGCCTCAAAAATGCAACACATGATGTACTAGCTGGCTTAACAGCGCGTGAAGCAAAAGTACTGCGTATGCGTTTCGGTATCGATATGAATACTGACCATACATTAGAAGAAGTAGGTAAGCAGTTTGACGTAACCCGTGAGCGTATTCGTCAAATCGAAGCGAAAGCACTTCGCAAGCTTCGCCACCCTTCTCGTTCAGACTTACTGAAAAGCTTCTTAGACTTTAAAGGCTAAGTAAACAGTTAAACTAAAAGGCCGCTCATTGCGGCCTTTTTTC
Organism: Pseudoalteromonas sp. T1lg24; assembly: GCF_002964745.1. Taxonomy (NCBI): domain Bacteria; kingdom Pseudomonadati; phylum Pseudomonadota; class Gammaproteobacteria; order Alteromonadales; family Pseudoalteromonadaceae; genus Pseudoalteromonas; species Pseudoalteromonas sp. T1lg24. The sequence goes on from NZ_PQCB01000006.1 coordinate 554,277, forward strand.
TTACAGGATAAAAATTATGGCGTGGGTACAAATCCGTATTAATAGCACTAAAGAAAATGCCGAAATCATCAGCGATGAGCTAATGGAACTAGGCTGTCCTTCGGTGACCTTTGTCGACGCAAAAGACACTCCTATTTATGAGCCAAAACTTGGCGAAGTTACGCTTTGGGCTGACACAACAGTAATTGGTTTATTCGATGCCAGTGTTGATATGCAAGCAATTACCGAACACCTTGCACAAATGCCAATATTACAAGAAAACTTTGTTTGTAAAGTAGAGCAACTTGAAGACAAAGACTGGGAACGTGAATGGATGGATAATTTCCACCCAATTCAATTTGGCGAACGCCTTTGGATCTGTCCAAGCTGGCGCGATATTCCTGACCCAAGTGCAGTGAATGTATTACTTGACCCAGGCCTTGCTTTTGGTACTGGCACACATAACACTACAGCACTATGTTTACGCTGGCTAGACAGTTTAGATTTAAGCGGTAAAACTGTGGTCGATTTTGGCTGCGGCTCTGGCATTTTAGGTATTGCCGCACTTAAATTGGGTGCAAAACGTGTAATTGGTATCGATATTGACCCACAAGCATTAGAAGCGAGCCGCGATAACGCCGAGCGTAATGGCGTGGCCGACCAACTAGAAGTCTACCTTCCTGAAGATCAACCTGAATTTGAAGCCGATATTTTAGTTGCCAATATTCTTGCGCAACCTTTACGTGAATTACATCAAGTTATTTTAGGCTTACTTAAATCTGGTGGCGAGTTTGCATTGTCGGGTATTCTTGAAGAACAAGTGACGTCTGTTGAAGATATTTATCGTCAATATGCCGAGCTTGAAACAAGCCAACAAGATGGCGAGTGGATGCGTGTAGCAGGTAAAAAGCGCTAAGTAGTATCACGCTGCGCCCCTTTAAAATCCTTAGCTCAACACAATTTGAGTTAAGGATTTGTTACTTTTGCTAACAAAAATCTTCCTTTTTTTTCGCTCGATAGCCAGTTACAAAAAGTCAATATCAAAAGTTTAAAAAAAAACCACTTTTGTATAAATAATAGGCTTTGATTTTTGCAAAAAAAACCGTAAACTTAGCGCCCCTTGATTGGTGACCCAGATTTATTGTGCAGATAGGCCCTTATCAGTTAGAAAATAACCTAATGGTTGCTCCTATGGCAGGAGTAACAGATAGACCGTTTAGACAGCTTTGTCGTCGACTCGGAGCTGGCCTTGCTGTATCTGAAATGTTGTCATCCAATCCTAAGGTTTGGAAAACCGAAAAATCAATGTCTCGCATGGATCATTCCGGTGAGTCTGGTATTCGCAGTGTGCAAATTGCCGGCGCTGACCCACAACTGATGGCGGAAGCTGCTCAGTTTAATGTCAAAAACGGCGCACAAATTGTGGATATCAATATGGGTTGTCCAGCAAAAAAAGTGAATAAAAAGCTCGCAGGCTCTGCCCTTTTGCAGTACCCCGAACTGGTCACAGATATCGTTAAAGCTGTAGTTAATGCAGTAGATGTACCTGTTACCTTAAAAATCCGAACAGGATGGGATACTGACAATCGAAATGGTGTAGAGATTGCGCGCATCGCTGAACAAAATGGTATTCAGTCATTGGCGGTTCATGGCCGCACACGCTCTTGTATGTACAAGGGTGAAGCTGAATATCAAACAATTAAGGACATTAAAAGTTCAGTCTCCATTCCGGTGGTTGCTAATGGTGATATTACATCACCACAAAAAGCGAAACAGGTTTTGGAATATACGGGCGCAGATGCTTTGATGATAGGCCGTGCAGCACAAGGTCGCCCTTGGATTTTTAGGGAGATAAACCATTATCTCACCACTGGAGAATTACTACCGGAGCCAGCAATGGACGAGGTACAAAGTATTCTTATGGAACACTTAGTAAATCTTCACGCATTTTATGGTGATGTAATGGGTGTGCGAATTGCGCGTAAGCATGTCTCATGGTATTTGCAGGCTCATGACCGTGAAGGTCAATTTAGGCGAGTATTTAATGCTATCGACTCTCAGAAAGAGCAAATCGATACGTTAGAAAAGTACTTTGAAACACTAGCAGATAATTAACAAAGAGTAAGAAAGACGATGTTCGAACAAAACGTGACTTCTCCATTTATTACTAACGCACATGTTCAGTCTCAAGAGAAACCACAACCATTACGCGACGCTTGTAAAAAAGCAGTGCACAACTACTTAAAGCAACTTAATGGTCAAGATGTACAAGATGTTTACGAGCTAGTTCTTTCAGAACTTGAAGCGCCGTTACTTGAAGAAGTAATGACATATACTCGCGGTAACCAAACTCGCGCAGCAATCTTACTAGGTATCAACCGTGGTACTCTTCGTAAGAAGCTTAAAAAGTACGGTATGAACTAATTAGCACCTAACGGTGCAATAAAAAGCACCCTTGGGAATCCTCGGGTGCTTTTTTGTTTTTCTAACCCCGAAAAACACACTAAATTAAATTCACGTTCAAATTTAATTTAGGTAAAGACCAGCGCTACAGGTCTTGTTTATAAAAGCGACAAATGGTCGTCGAGTTATAAGCAAAAGTAAGTTAAAATATTCGTTTAAATTAAGTGTTTTCTCGCACTATCAATAAATTTTGAGGTAATCAAAACTACCATGGATACATTACGTCCAATTCGTCGCGCTTTATTAAGCGTTTCAGACAAAACCGGTATTGTAGAATTTGCTCGCGCGCTTTCTGAGAAAGGCGTTGAACTTCTTTCAACTGGCGGTACATGTAAGCTACTTGCAGACAACGGCATCGCAGTAACAGAAGTTTCAGACCACACAGGGCACCCTGAGATCATGGATGGTCGTGTTAAAACATTACACCCAAAAATTCACGGCGGCATTTTAGCGCGTCGCGGTACTGACGAAGGTGTAATGGAAGCAAATAATATTTCTGCAATCGACATGGTAGTTGTTAACCTTTACCCATTCGCACAAACCGTTGCAAAAGAAGGCTGTTCACTTGAAGACGCTATCGAAAACATCGATATCGGCGGCCCAACAATGGTACGCGCTGCGGCTAAAAACAATAAAGACGTAACTATTATTGTAAATGCTGGCGATTACGACCGCGTTATCGCTGAAATGAATGCAAACAACGGTGCAACAACGTATGAAACACGTTTTGACCTAGCGATTGCTGCATTTGAGCATACTGCACAATACGATGGCATGATCGCGAACTATTTCGGTACGCAAGTACCAGATTACAGCGAAAATGCTGCGGAAACTGAAGAGTCTAAGTTCCCACGCACTATCAACTTCCAATTCACTAAAAAGCAAGATATGCGTTACGGTGAAAACTCGCACCAAGATGCTGCATTCTATGTTGAAAACGACATTGAAGAAGCATCAGTTGCAACGGCAAAACAGTTACAAGGCAAAGCGCTTTCGTACAATAACATTGCAGACACAGATGCAGCACTTGAATGTGTTAAAGAGTTTGACGCGCCAGCATGTGTAATCGTTAAGCACGCTAACCCGTGTGGTGTGTCAATTGGCGACAACCTACTTGACGCATACGACCGCGCTTTCAAAACTGATCCAACGTCAGCGTTTGGTGGCATCATTGCATTTAACCGTGAACTTGATGCTGATACAGCAGAAGCAATCGTGTCACGCCAGTTTGTTGAAGTTATCATTGCACCAAGCGTATCAGATGCTGCGGCACAAATTGTGTCAGCAAAACAAAACGTACGTTTACTTGAGTGCGGCCAGTGGTCAAACAAAACAACGGGCGTTGATATCAAACGTGTTAACGGTGGTATCTTAGTACAAGACCGTGACCAAGGCATGGTTGATATGGGCGACCTACGCGTAGTATCTAAAAAACAGCCTACTGAGCAAGAACTAAAAGACTTAATGTTCTGCTGGAAAGTGGCTAAGTTTGTTAAATCAAATGCGATTGTATATGCAAAAGACGGCATGACAATTGGTGTAGGCGCAGGCCAAATGAGCCGCGTTTACTCAGCAAAAATTGCGGGCATTAAAGCTGCCGATGAAAACCTAGAAGTAGCAGGTTCTGTAATGGCATCTGACGCTTTCTTCCCATTCCGTGACGGTATCGACGCGGCTGCTGAAGCGGGTATTACTGCGGTAATTCAGCCAGGTGGTTCAATGCGCGATGAAGAAGTTATCGCTGCTGCAGATGAGCACGGCATGGCAATGGTATTTACTGGCATGCGTCATTTCCGCCATTAATATTTACTTGCAAACTTATTAGTGCAAGCACTTTGCTCGCTTGCACTAAGCTGTTAATTTTACTTAATGTTGCTTAATAAAAATAAAAACTAGGAAGAAAATGAAATTCACAGTAAAAGCCTTAGTAACTGCCCTGTCGCTTACTTTAGCTGGATGTGCATCGACCGATATCGATACATTGCTTACCAAAACTGCGACTGCTGAAAATCGTTCAAACGATAATAAAGCGCGCGATCAATACCGTCACCCAAAAGAAACATTGGAATTTTTTGGCCTACAGCCAGAGATGACCGTTGTTGAAGTATGGCCTGGCGGCGGTTGGTATACTGAAATACTGGCGCCAGTATTACAGCAAAATGGTCAGTATTTCGCAGCTCATTTTCCTTCCGATTCAGAAGTAAAATACTATCAACGCTCGCTTAATCAATTCCAAGATAAATTAGCAAGCGATGATGTATATGAAAACGTTACACTTTCTGAATTTTATCCTGGCACCCACCATAACATTGCGCCTGCAGAAAGCGCGGATATGGTACTGACCTTTCGCAATTTACATAACTGGTATATGCAAAAAGACATTGAAGGCATTAACGAAGCCTTTAAAGCATTTTACAGCGCATTAAAACCAGGCGGCATTCTTGGCGTTGTTGATCATCGCCTACCAGAAAACCGCGATAGCGCAAAAGCCAAGCGTTCTGGTTATGTAAAACAAAGCTGGGTTATTGAATATGCCGAAAAAGCAGGGTTTGTTTTAGAAGCCGTAAGTGAAGTTAACGCCAATCCATTAGACACAGCCGATCACGAAAAAGGTGTTTGGACCTTACCACCACGCTTAGCCTTGGGCGAAAAAGATATCGCCAAGTACCAAGCAATTGGTGAAAGTGATCGTATGACATTAAAGTTTAGAAAACCTCAATAGGTAGGATAGTCCAATGAACGTATTAGTAATTGGTAGTGGTGGTCGCGAACACGCTCTTGCGTTTAAAGCGGCGCAGTCAGCGAAAGTAAACACGGTATTTGTAGCTCCAGGTAACGCAGGTACAGCGCTTGAGCCTAAGCTTGAGAACATCGCAATTGGCGTAGAAGACATTGATGCACTTGTGGCATTTGCTAAAGAGAACAATGTTGAACTGACCATTGTTGGTCCAGAAGCACCGCTTGTAATTGGTGTGGTTGATAAGTTCCGCGAAGAAGGTCTTGCGATCTTCGGCCCAACAGCCGCAGCTGCACAGCTTGAAGGCTCTAAGTCTTTCACTAAAGATTTCTTAGCACGCCATAAAATCCCAACAGCGGATTATCAAACGTTTGAACAAATCGAGCCAGCACTTGCATACCTAAAAGAAAAAGGCGCGCCAATTGTTGTTAAAGCCGACGGCTTAGCAGCTGGTAAAGGTGTAATCGTTGCCATGACTGAGCAAGAAGCTGAAGACGCAATTCGCGATATGCTTGCAGGCAATGCGTTTGGCGATGCAGGTAGCCGCGTAGTAATTGAAGAATTCTTAGAAGGTGAAGAAGCATCATTTATCGTAATGGTAGATGGCGAAAACGTACTTCCGTTTGCTACCTCTCAAGATCACAAACGCGCTTATAACGAAGACAAAGGCCCAAATACTGGCGGCATGGGTGCATATTCACCAGCACCAGTTGTTACCGCTGAAATCCACCAGCGTATTATGGATGAAGTAATTTACCCTACAGTGAAAGGTATGAGTGATGAAGGCCACCCTTACACAGGTTTCTTATACGCAGGTTTAATGATTACTGCGGATGGCACGCCTAAAGTAATTGAATATAACTGTCGTTTTGGCGATCCTGAAACACAGCCTATTATGCTTCGTTTACAATCAGACCTAGTTGAATTGATTGAAGCGGCTAACCGTGTTGAACTTGATAAAACTGACATTCAGTTTGATTCTCGCGCAGCTGTAGGTGTCGTACTTGCGGCAGCAGGTTACCCAGGTTCTTACCCGAAAGGTGACGCTATCTCAGGGTTACGTGTTGATTATGCAGAAGGCACAAAAGTATTCCACGCAGGCACTAAGCAAGATGGCGACAATGTCGTTACTGCAGGTGGTCGCGTATTATGTGCAACAGCACTTGGCAACACAGTAACAGAAGCGCAGCAAAACGCTTATAAACTGGTTGATGAAATTAACTGGCAAGGTGTTGAGTTCCGTACCGATATCGCTTACCGCGCTATTGCTCGCGAAAATAACAGCTAATAGCCGCTATTAACCAGTTCAAAAAATCAACCTACACTGCGTAGGTTGATTTTTTTTGTCTTAAAAGCACACAACAGTCACGCTAAATTGGTATTATTCGCTACCTATTTAATTAAAATTCATCTAACCTTTAAAAAGCCTTAAATATCAAGGAAGCCCATGAATCAGTTAAAGCCTATTTTTTTGTTTATAGCATGTCTGCTATTTATGGCTTTATCCTTAGTAATAGGCTCATTGCTTTTTAATATTGGCGACCCAACAACCAACTCAATTGAGCGTACCCATGCGATTTATTTAAACTCATCGTATTGGATTGATGAGCAGAGCAACGCCACGCTTGATGATGCCTTAAAACAAAAATTTCAAAATTCAGAAATTGCCGATATTCCGTGGCAATTTGGCACGCAGAGTTACTGGGTAAAAGTAGCAGTAACCAATCGTACCGATGCAACAGAGATCCTCACTGCACATTTTGACAACCCAATGCTTGACCAACTTGAGGTTTGGCAACTTGATGAAAATAATCGGGTCATAAATCATAAGCAACTAGGTGATACAGTTGCCAATTTAAATATTCACCAGCAAGCATTCCCACACCTTGAATTTTCCCTTGCAGCGAAAGGCAATACCAGCGTTTTGGCGCGTATTAAAACCAGCGGAATTAGCAAAACCCCCATTTACATCTATCAAGTAGATAATTTTCAAAGCGTACGAAAGTTTAGCTATTTGATCTGGGGGCTATTTATCGGCGTAGCAGTAATGATTGCGCTGTATAACCTAATTTTGTTCATCAGTATTCGCGACAGCGTTTATCTCGCGTATATTGGCTATATCATTTCTACCTTAATGATGATGGGCTCAGTGTTGGGGTTTGGCTATTATATTTGGCCGACCTCTATGCAATACCTATTGCAAAAATACGTGGTAACCAGCAACTTTAGTGTGGCTATCTGCGCGTTGATTTTCGGTTCGTTATTTTTACGCTATGCCACCATTAAAACAAAACTCAATACATTGATCCGTGGCACCTTAGTTATTTTATGTCTTGGCGCACTAGCCAGCTTAGTATTACCTGAATACCAAGCCGCACCGGTATTTTTTGTATGTATGGTACCGCTTTATATCACTATCGTACTTATCGTATTTAACCGCTTACTTACCGACTTTGTGTGGGCGAAATACTATTTCTTTTCTTGGTTACCACTCATTATTAGCGGTGCAATGCAGCCTCTCGTTTTAGTAGGCGTGCTCGAACACACCTTCTTAACTCGTCATGCATTCTTAATTGGCGTACTGCTTGAAGTACTGTTAATGGCAATGGCGTTAGCTGATAAGTTTTCACATCAACAGCGTGAAAGTTACTTTAAAGCCACTCACGATTCGAGCTCGCAGCTGCCAAATGAAACCCTATACAAATACAAAATCACACAGTTGATTGAACAGCAACACAACTTTATTACCTGCTTTATTGAGCTGAAAAACTTTGGCCAGTTTATTCCTTATATGGCCCCTAAAGCGAAGAAGGATTTAGTTAATCAGGTGTGTTCTTCGCTGCAACCTATTTTAAAAAATCATTCCAGTGTTTTAACCATTGAAGAGCAAGGCCTAAACACCGTAAAGCTCGCTTATTTACGTGATGGTGTATTTGCGCTACTGCTCAACCATGGCACTAACCGTGAAGCGTTAAATAAACACTTACAGAATATTCAAGCGCATATCCCGTCATCGCTTATGATTGATGGTATTTTGCTTAATTTATCCAGCCATATTGCCACGTGTTCGAGTATTTATAGCAACCAACGCAGCGGTTTATTGCTACGTAAAACATGGCAAACGCTGTTTCAGGCAAAGCAGCAAGGCGTTGCACTATTACACTATAAAAAAGAAAGCGGCACGGATATTGGGCAACAATTCAATCTTGCCTCAGAGTTACACAACGCCATCGAACAAAAACAGCTAACACTAAGTTTCACTCCGGTCTATCACGTAAAAAATAAAAAACTGGTGTCAATCAGTTGCCAGTTTGCTTGGCCGCATGAAGAATTTGGCGAAATTAGCCAACAAGAAATTATAAAACTCGCAATTGATACCGGTTTAAATGTACACCTAAATCGCTGGTTATTTTCAGAGCTGTTTGATGCGATATCAACATTAAAAGACAGCCATTTAAACTGTCAGTTGTCGCTTACTCTGTCACTTAGTCAACTAAACCATAGCGGCTTTGTAGGTTGGTTATCTGAAAAGGTAACGCATATTGATACTGAAAATATCATGATCTACACCCAACAACCGATCAACAGTGAAATGAGCCAGTTAAAAGAGACACTGCAAAAACTCACTGATTTAGGCTTCAAATTTGGTTTAGACAATTTCCACGGCGACCTTGACCGCTTGTTCGAAGCGCCAGACTCAGGCTTTAGTGACGTCAGAATTGGCCACTTATTTACCAAAGGTAATATGCAAGGCCATAAACTTACCTTATTACTTAGCGCAATGGTTGAAGTTGCCAAAGGGCTAGATTTAACCGTAACCGCCATCGATGTTGATAACCAAGAATTTGCCGATATTGTCAATCAGTGTCAATGTGACTTTATGCAAGGTGAGTTGCTTGCACCAACCATGAACTTTAGAGTTTTAAACTCATTTCTGCTGACGCAACAATCTCGCATTGGTAATCTCAGCGAGCTTTGATACGATAGCCTTTTTTGCTTGATTAGGGGCTATAAATGCAAGCAACACCAATAACCGGTACTTTGCGTAAAATGCAAAGCAGTCTTACTTCGCCAATCAGTTACCAACTACCGGTGGGCGATCAAACCGTTGACTTAAACGCCTTAATTGGCAAATCCATCACCCTGACTTACAGCGGTAATATCTTTTGCAGTAACTGCGGCAAAAAAACCAAAAAGAGTTATTCACAAGGCCATTGCTTTGTTTGTATGCGCAAGCTCGCTAGTTGCGATATGTGTATTATGAAGCCAGAAACCTGCCACTTCGACCAAGGCACCTGTCGCGAGCCAGAGTGGGGCGAAGAAAACTGTATGATCCCGCACTATGTGTATCTTGCAAATACGACTGCGATTAAAGTAGGTATTACGCGCCATACGCAAATCCCAACGCGTTGGATTGACCAAGGTGCAACTCAAGCTTTGCCTATTTTTAAAGTGGCAACACGTCATCAATCAGGTTTATTAGAAGTTGCTTTAGCTGAGTTTATCGCCGATAAAACCAATTGGCGCAATATGCTCAAAGGGAATGGCGAAGTAATCGACTTAAAGAGCCAAGGCGCAGCGCTTATCGAGCAAATTAGGCCAAAGCTAACAGAATTAAGCGAACTCTTTGGCGCAACGGCCATCACTGAACTCGACGAAGAGGTAGTTGAACTGGATTTCCCTATATCAGAGTTCCCAAGCAAAATTAGCTCGTTTAATTTTGACAAGAACCCTGAAGTAACAGGCGTATTAAAAGGCATTAAAGGCCAATACCTAATCTTCGATACTGGCGTGATTAATATTCGAAAGTTTACCTCGTACGAAGTTACTGTGAGTTATTAGAACTCAAATCCATTTGCTGTTTTGCTGGGCGATGCGCCTCGCAAAACAGCTCAAATTGCTTTGCCGTAAGCGGTTTACTAAAGAAATACCCCTGAATTGCATGACAATCTAGTTCTTGTAAAAAAGCCAGCTGATGGGCTTGTTCTACGCCTTCTGCGACAAGGTTTAATTCTAAACTATGCGCCATTGCCACAATCGCTTTCACTATTTGGCTATTGCCGTATTCGTCTGGTACTTTGGCAATAAAGCTAGCATCTATTTTTAACGTATCAATCGGTAAACGGGCTAAATAACTCAGCGCCGAGTAACCTGTACCAAAGTCATCCAGCGATAAACTCACACCAAGTTTTTTAAGTGCTTTAAGCACTTTTTTCGCGTCTTCTAACGAGCGAATAAAGCTACTTTCGGTTATTTCAATTTCAAGAAAACGCCCATCCACCTGCCAGATACTCAGTGCATTTTTCACTGTTTGTGCCAAATCACCTTGCGTAAAGTGAAGCGCCGATACGTTGACGGAAATACGTTTATCAAAAAGGCCATTTTTTTGCCAAATTTGAATTTGTTTACACGCAGCATTAATTACCCAAATATCAATATCCACAATTAAACCTAGCTCTTCCGCTAAAGGGATAAAGTTTGCAGGCGAAATAAAACCTAACTCGTTATCATGCCAACGCAATAAGGCTTCTGCGCCTACTACGTGATGAGTAAAACTGTCTATTTTAGGTTGGTAATAGAGACTGAATTCATTATTGATTAGGGCATGCTTTAGTTTGCTTTCAATTGCCATGCGCTCTAATGAGCGCGCATTCATCGCAGGTTTATACAGTTGAAATGAGTTGCGACCAATTTCTTTTGAGCGATACATGGCAATATCAGCATGCTTTAATAGCGTTTCTGCGTCTTCACCATCGTCGGGATACACCGCCCCACCAATAGAGGTAGTGATCACAATTTCCGTATTACCCACTTGAATTGGCGCTTTTAATGCTTCAATTAAATTGGCAGCACAGCGATGGATGTTTTTTACCTCATCAATTTCAGTAAGTAATAAAGTGAACTCATCACCACCTAAGCGCGCCAGCGTATCGCCTTCATGCATGCAACTTTGTAAACGTTTTGCCACTTGTTTAAGTAATAAGTCACCAGCGCTGTGGCCTAATGTGTCATTAACTTGCTTAAAATGATCGAGGTCGAGAAACATCACCGCTATTTTTGTGTCATCGCGATGTGCCGTTGCCAACGCCATTTCTAAGCGGTCATTAAACAAGCGGCGGTTGGGTAAGTGAGTTAACTCATCAAAATAAGCAAGCGTTTTAATACGTTTTTCATTGCGCTTTCGCTCGGTAATATCACTAAAAATTGCCGCGTATAGCGCCTCTTCTTCATCGCTTTCGCGAATACAGATAATTGTTAGCCATTCTAAATAGGTTTCACCATTGCGCTTGCGATTGTATATCTCTCCTTGCCACACCCCTTTTTGCCTTAACTGCGCCCACATTTTATCGTAAAAGCTCTTATCATGACGGCCTGAGCTCAGCATTGACGGTTTTTGGCCAAGTACTTCCTGCTCGCTGTAACCTGTAAGCTGGGTGAAGGCTGGATTGACTTGCAAAATGGTGTTGCGCGAGTCCGTAATCATAATGCCATCAGGCGATGCATTGATGATTTGCTCGGCTAAGTACAAGTTCTTTTGTGACTTTTGCAACGCTCTGTCGCGTTGATGTAATACCGTTTCTAGCTCCTGCATATACGCAGATTCAATCTCGCTGAGAATATTACGAAGCGCTAATACGCCCAGTATTTTGCCATTATCATCTTCGACAATTAGATGCCGAATTTGCTTTAGCTTGAGAATTTGATAAGCCTTATAAAGGCTTGTTTGATAATGTACCGTTAAAAGAGGCCAGCTCGCATAATGCCACGCTTGCTGGTCAACTTGTTGACGGCTAAGCATAGTAAGCAAATCGCGCTCAGTAATAATGCCGGTTTGACCTACCGCAGGATTATCCAGTAAAACAAAATTAGAATGGCGCTGACGCATAATTTCGCTAATCTGGGCAATTGGTAAATCACTTTTCGCAATAGGTACTTCTGATACGTAGCTGCTTTCTATGGTTTTAAAGTGAAGATAATGCTCAAGACCCTGACTGCGCACAACATCACTTAAACTAATAACACCTACAGGTTCACTGCCCCCACCTTTCATCACTAATAAATGACGAAAACCATAACTATGGAACAGAACAGTTACTTCAGATAACTGAGTTAAATGATCAACCGTTTTAACTGGCGATGTCATATGCGCTTTAACTGGCTGATGAAAAATGCTTGGGTCCGAAAAATCAACTTTAGCGCAATCCCCTTCGGTCCACACCCCAATGATCTTGCCATCGTGTTTAACAAAAATAGAGCTTACATTATCGTTTCGCATGCGGCATGCACAATCGGCGAGACTTTGCTCGGGGTCGCATACCAGGAGCTCAGTTGACATAACATCTTCAACACGGAGCTTTTTGCTTGATTGAGGCATAGTAGAAACCAATTAAACTTTGTCAGGTAATGGGATTCTACGTGGAATCACTGAGATTAATTTTGATACAGAACAAGTAACACCAATTTTATAAATTATACAGCGATTGCGTAGTAAAAAGGTGTACCTAACTAGGGTCTATAAGTTGAGAAATTAGAGTTCAGCCAATGCCTTAACATGCGTAGCAACAGAACGCCCAAGTGCTGAATTGTTGTAGCCACCTTCTAGCATCGAAATAATCCCTTTGCAGTTTACTTGCTTACATAAGGATACCACTTGTTCGGTAAACCAAGCGTAATCACTTTCAACAAGCTGTAAGCCGCCCATATCATCTTCGTAATGGGCATCAAACCCTGCGCTGATAAAAATAAGCTCAGGCTCAAACTGCTTTAACTTTGGAAACCACGTATGTAAAAGTGCACGCTCAAAATCGTCCCCCGCCATTCCGGCAGTCATGGGGGTATTAATCACATGCTCATTACTGTCAATTGCGGTATTAGGGTAGAATGGGTGCTGGAAAATAGAACAAAACAACACATCCATATCGTCGATAAAAATATCTTGTGTGCCATTGCCGTGGTGTACATCAATATCAAGTATCGCAATGCGCTTGATGCCCTGTTGCTGAGCATAACGTACCGCAACCGCAACATTATTAAAGATGCAAAAGCCAGACGAAGTTGTTTTGGTCGCATGATGGCCTGGCGGTCTTACTGCACAAAATGCTGCATCTAACTCACCTGCTAAAATCTTATCAACGGCTAACAAACCAGAGCCCGCTGCTCGTTTTGCCGCAAGCAAACTGTCGGGACAGAGCCAAGTATCACCATCAAGATCAACCAACCCCTGCTCTGGAATTTTATCTTCTACAGATTTAATCAGGCTTTCGCTGTGTGCCATCAATAATTGTTGGCGCTCAACCAGTGGTGCATCTAAGTGCGTTAAAGCGATATCTATACCAGCAGCTAGAATACGATCATTGATTGCATCAAGCCGTGAAGCACACTCTGGGTGGTCTTCAATCATCTTATGCTTTCGACAGTCTGTATGTGAAATTATCGCGGTGCGCATGCTGGTCTCCAAACCTTATGTCGCGGCTCAGTGTAGCAAAGTCAGGTTATCCCGACTTTGCTACTTTGGTCGGTTAAGACTTGTCGCTTTTGACTGGCGTAAGGTGCAGATTATGAAAATCAAAACTGAAGTCAGTTACGCTTGGTGCTACAGCGTGCATTTTTGCGCTACGCACTTGATTTGTTGGGCTCATTTCAAACTCAATAAATGCATCAGCTTCAAGTAGTTTTTCCTGCCAACGTACAATAAAGGTATTACCGTTAAAGTGTTCTAGCGTACCTTTTAAACGTGCTGAATGGGTAAAGTCGATTGTCAGCTTGCCATTTTGCTCTGCAATCACAATATCGCCATACCAATTATCGCTGTACCTTTTGGCATACACTGACAATGGTAAGGCTTTTTGAATCTGCTTTGGCTGTTCTACTTCCGCTTTTTCATACGCTTTCTTTTTACGTTCAAAATGTTTTTTAGCAAGATCTTCAACCCAGTCTTTATTTGGTAAATCAAGCGCATCTTCTAGTACTTCGTGAGTAATTGCACTTAAGGCACTAAACGCTTGTTGGTTCGACAACACAACGATACCTAATTGCTTCTCTGGCACTAACGTCACTTGTGACACCATACCTAAAATACCGCCGCCATGACCGACTTTTTTATAGCCTTGATAGTCTTCAATTGACCAACCTAAACCGTAACCACGAAATTGTTGACGATAGTCATTAAACGCATTTTTTGATGCCATGCTCGTAATATGCGGATGCCACATTTGTGCTTGCTGTTTTTCAGTAAACAGCACCTTACCAGATGGCATTTTACCACCAGCAAGTTGGGTTTTTAGCCAGTTCGCCATTTCATCTACGTTTGATGCAATCGCCCCTGCACCACGAAAATCTTCAAGGTAATTCACAAAGAATGGGTGTAGTTTTCCGTCCATCGGAATATGGCCGGTTGCCCAATTTTTATTAGATTTTGGAATTCGTGAAAAGCCCGCTTTTGAAAGCGGCATACCAAGCGGGGCTAGCATTTCTTGCTCTATAAATTCTTGCCACGATTTTCCCGATACACGTGCAACAACTTCACCCGCAGTTACAAACATTAAGTTGTTATAGGTGTACTTACTGCGAAAGCTTGAAACTGGCTTTAAATAGCGAATGCCATGAATTACGTCTTCCACGGGCTTGTCGGTATCAGGCCAAATGGTTAAATCACCCGCACCTAAACCTAGTCCGGCTCGATGACTTAACAAATCGCGAATAGTCACTTCACGTGTTGCATATGGGTCGTACATACGAAACTCAGGTAGGTGATCAATTACTTTGTCGTCCCAGTTTAATTTGCCTTGGTCAACAAGCATTGCAAGGGCTGCGGCTGTAAATGCTTTGGTGTTTGACGCTATACCAAATAAAGTATGCTTATCTACCTTTTCACCTGTGGTTAAGTGCCTAACACCAAACCCTTTAGAAAAAACAACTTCACCATTTTCAACTACGGCAACTGCCATACCCGGTACTTCAAAGCGTTTCATCGATTGCTCAATGGTTTGTTCAAGCTGCTTACTATCAATTGCCGCGTACACCTGACTCGACGCGATTACGCTAAGAGCTAGGGTTAATTTACTCACTAATTTTTTCATAATGTTCTTATTTATATATTGAAAATTCACGTTCTGCGCGCGCGGAATCGGTATCTGTTTGTGTTGCTTGCGCGCGAATATTGTCGATGTATTGCTGCGGTAGTTTTGCCTCTAAGGCTCCGGTTAATACATGTTTTAAATACCAGTCATACGGTAAGTGTTGCTGGCACAGCGTATTGGCAACATAGCAATATGCATTAAATTGCTTACCACATTCATTGGTTACAACGATTTGCTGGTTGTCGTAACGCGGCCCTTCTATTTCATCAAGAATCGCTTTTTCATCACTGTTAATTTGATACAGCACACCATATAACACATCATCGTGATTATCGGTTTTCAGCGCATTACATTTACCCGAGCCGTCAAACCCTTGCTTATCAAATGTTAAGGTAAATCCTGTTACAGTAGATACACCAATACGGGTAGCATTAGGCAGCCTTGCTAATAGCCGGTTAAGCGACATATTGGAACCATACGCTAGGTTGTAATAAATCATACCCACACCACTCTAATTGCCAAACCAATTAACACCACGCCGATACCGCGGTCAAACCAATGTCCGGCACGTAAGAAAAACGCACGCACCTTTGAGCGACTCAAAACAATGGATAAAAAGCTAAACCACACTAAAGTTGCAACAGCCATATATAATCCATAGCCCACTTGCACTGTAATCGGTGTTTCCACACTGATAACCAAGGTAAATAAACTTAAGAAAAATAAGGTTGCTTTCGGATTAAGTGCATTAACTAAAAAGCCACGACTAAACGCTTTAACCATGGATTCGGCCTGTGTATTGGTTTGCACCTGCTGCGCTTGCTGATCCGCAGGCTTCGCTCGCAACGCCATGACACCAATATATGCCAAGTACGCCGCCGCCAAATATTTAAGTGCTGCAAACACGGTAGGTGATTGCGAAATCACAATCGCCACACCGAGCACACAATAACTTACATGCACTAAAATCCCTGTTGCGATGCCCGCACTTGTTACAAGCGCATTGTTTCGCCCCTTTTGAATGCTCTGCTTGAGCACGAGCGTAAAATCAGGGCCTGGACTTGCGACTGCAAAAAAGTGACTAATTGCAATTAATAAAAATTCGTCGAGATAGTTCACTTAACCTCCGTTAATGCGATCAGCATTGGATTTGCCGATTGCTTTATGGTGTTCTCTAATTGTTTATTTGCACGCTTTAACATGGTACGAAGATGTGGCTTCAAGTGCGATGAAATATGCGATAACGGTAATTTTTTGGCCTTTAACAACAAAGCCAAAATGTAAATTAGCTCAGATTCATTCAAGGTCGCACTGCGATTGGCATACGGGTTGTAACACGAACCACAGCCACCACGAAATTGATACGCCGTATTTGCCATCATCACGCCAAAGCCCATAAAGCACGACAACAAATCAACCGCTTGTGGCACAAATTCCTGACCACCTGGTGGCAAGCTTCGATTTTGCAACACATTGATATGCGCTAACGATTGTGAAAAAGACGCGATTAAGTCTTGCGGCTGATTTATTTGATTGGGATTGAAAGATATATTTAATGAACCACTCGCAGCGATCAACTCTGCGCTTTCACCGCGTTTAACATTGGCAAATTCTAAACGTGGAAAACTCTGTTCTGATATTTGATGAGGCGCCACCAGCTGAATTGGCCAAGTCTGCATACCGGCATACTGTTTTACCTGAGTAAAAACATAGCTGGCCATTTGCTCAATACTACTGACCTGCTCGGGGAAAAACTCTGCATTTGGTAAAACAAAACGCATATCGTTTAACAGCACATCACCATCAAATTCTTGATATACCCATAAAAATGTATCCAAGATCCATGCTTCGCTGTGCTGATCCACCACTGGTTGGGTTTTAATAATATTGAGTAGTGTATTTTTGAATCCAGAAATCATAGCGTACAACGTTTAAAAACCTAGTTATTCATATTAATCCAGCCTCACCGCGAAAATAAACCTTTTACGACAAACAGGCTGAAATTTTATTCAAAAGCGTATACTCTTCATTACGTTGAGTATTTTTAGGAATAGGAAATCAGATGCGCGCTAAGCTTTCACTCGCAACTATTTTGCTCGCTTTGAGTTTTTCGAGCACCGCCGACATTGCCATAGCAGGTTATTATGGCCAATCGTTAAGCCAAGAATTAGAAACAGAAAACGGCACAAAGATAGACATTAAAGACGATGCTAACTTTGGCTTTAGCCTTGATAAACATGATGGTATTTCTAAATACGGTTTATATTACTCGCGCATGTCGAGCAGTCAGCGAAATGCAGCTAACTATGAGCTAGACCTAAATTATTTATTATTTCAAAGCGCAGTTGTTTTACCTGTTAATAAACAGCTTTCAAGCTACCTTGGTGCGCAATTGGGTGTTAATCATATTTCATCTAACTTTTCCGATTCAGATAGTTTTTTTGCCACCGGTTTATACGGTGGCTTAGAGTATAAAATTACCGACAACATCATTGCATTAGGAGAAGCCCGTTGGTTAGCCACTGTTTTAAAAAATGATTCAACCACCGTATGCCAAATCGACCCAAACGGCACACAATGTGATTGGTATTTTGATGGTGAGGTACTAAACCAATTCCAGTTTAATTTAGGCGTGATGTACCGCTTCTAAAAATAGACAAAAAAGGGGCTTAGGCCCCTTTTCTTTTAATCATAGTCTTTGCGCATTCGTTTGATATCGACTTGCGGCGATTCATAACCTGTAAACAACAACCACTGTTTCGTTGGCACAAAACTCATGCCGCGCGAGCGCGAGAACGCACGCTCAGGCACACGCAATACGTCTTTGTCTTGATTACTAGCAAAGTCATAAAAACTTAAACGATAATCATGGCCACGCACTTTAAAGTAATAAATCCCTTGTTCAGTAACATGCCAACCTGTGCTATTTGCCAACTTTAAATTCTTAATCAATGGCTGTTCGTCAATTAATTCGCCGTTAATTGATACCTGCCATAACCCTTTACCTTCTTTGTAAACAATCAATTGATTTTCTTTTACTTCTATTGCATGCGCCCCGCGAGTAATTCGTGTCGCAATACCAGACTCAATTTCAATGCGATAGATGTCTCCAACCGATGCCGAATACAGCGCGCTACCATCTTGCGACCAACGGGCTTTACCATAATAATTAAGCTCTGTTTTGATTTGCTTTAGCTGACTGGTTAGCGCATCAAGTACATACAACCGGCTTTCTTGACCATTGTTTGCGGTAAATGCGATTTTCTTACCGTCGGGTGACCAAATAGGGTTGCGAGCATGAAATTTTAACTGAGTTAGCTGCTTGCGCTGGGTACCATCAAGACTTGATGTCCACACTTCATCAAACCCCGACTCATTAGAAATAAACGCTAACTTGTCTGCAGCTTGAGAGTAATCGGGATAACGAAAATCGAACTCAGATTGAATTAGCGGAAATGGAGACGCAGCAACATCACTATCAAGCTCCAAACGCATAATTGAGGTGTCTATTTTCCAATCGTGATAATAAAGGTTACCTGCTCTATCAAATGCCGGATAGCTAAACCCTTCAACATTTAAATTGGTTTTGTGGTTGCTAGTTAAGTCCAACTCAAACCCATGGCGGTTGCCATGCATTATGGCTGAAAATACAATTTTTTCAGCATCCGGTTGCCATGCTAAACCGCGAATATCAGGGAGCCCGGTTACTACTCGCTGCTCTGTTTTAGTCTGTATATCGTAGATAAAAATATCTTCGTTACCATTTGCCAAATTACGTGAGATAGCTAATCGCGTGCTATCGGGACTAAAATCAATTGCTTCGCTTTCCCCCGGTTCACAATTGTTACAACGAATACGTCTTGCGGGCTCATTTAAATCAAGTTGTTTAATGTACACGCCACGCGTGGTGTTTTCAGGGTCAACACCCACATAAGCGAGCAATTTGCCATCTGGCGATACCGCCACATCATTTGATGAATTTGAACATTCGCCATGTTTTTCAATAGCAAAATCACTCATATTGACGCTTAGTACTTCGCAGCGTGAGCTTAGTCTTCGGTAATAATAGAGTTTTGAATCATCATGGGCCCATACAGAGCGAGACTCACTGCCGGGAGTATGTGTTATTTTTGTGTGTTTAAGATCTGGCTGTTGTAAGTCTTTACGATAAAGGTCTATTTTTCGGTCCATTTGTCGCCAAGAATAAACCAAGTAGCGGCCATCATTTGATACGCTAGGAAATAGCTCTCGCCCGGGATACTGAGTTATCAACTCAGGTTGTTGATACACTTTTTGTTGTGGTTCAGGCCAAAGTAGCCACGCAAAAACGACACTCAGTACAAAACCAATAAATAAGCCTAGCTGCTTAATATTGCGAGAAGATATTTGCAGAAAAACAGTATCTTGCTGCTCCGCAAATACTGGCGCTACCAGCAGTCGATAACCTGACTTTCGCACTGTTTCAATAAACTCTTGTTCGCTATCGAGCTCTTTTAAAGCTTTTCGCAGGTGCCAAATCGCATTGGTAAGCGCTTTTTCACCAACGTAATTATTGCCATCCCAAACATGATCAATAATTTGCTGACGCGTTAATAGCTCAGGCTGTTGCTCTGCCAAATAACAAAGTAACTCTATAAACTTTGGTTGCAATGAAATGATTCGTTCATCACGCACTAAAGTGTGTTCTAACGGGTTAACTTCTACCCGACCTAAAAAATATGGCGCAGCGCTATTCATTATCGATTTAATCTTCGTTTTTATGCATTCAAGCTTACCTAAAAATACTGTTTAGTTGCAAAATTATTGCGTCTAACTGCATATTTTATGTCTGTTTCCAAATCAATTACACACCACAAAAATAAACCTAACCATCTGTTATAAATAGAAAATATTCAAATAGATATTAAATAGACATTAAAAAGTGGAAGAATAGAGAGCCTGAGTATTGAGCTCAGATAACCGCTGTTTTAAAACCATGATAAGCCTCCTTGGCCCACTCAAATCATTTATGTAGCGCAAATGTTTTGAGCTGACTAGTAACAGCAGCATCACAGTTAACAGCAACGATGTGCTGTTACTAGCCAAATTACACAATAACTAAAATGATTGCTCTGGCAAACAGGGCGAACAAATCCTCAAGGGGAAATCAACGTGGGAATTAATACTAAAAAATGCTCAATTGCAGCAGCAATTGCATTTGCTATTTCTGGCAATGCATGGGCTGATGCAGAGGTCGAGCGTCAAGCTGTTGCACAATCAAATAACGTGCCACAACAAACCAGCGAAAAAGACGCACCAGAAAAAATTACCGTTACTGGTTCACGTATTAAACGTGATAGTTTTTCAGTTGCAACACCATTGGTAACAATGGATAAAGCAGCAATTGAAGACACAGGTCTTGGTAGCTTAGCTGAAATTCTTGTTGAGAATATGCCAGCGATTAACGCCACATTAAGTAATACTACGACTCAATCAAGCGTAACAGGAACAGGTTTATCAACCATTGACTTACGTGATCTTGGTACCGACCGTACACTAACCTTGATCGATGGACGCCGAGTAGTTTCAAACAGTTATAATGGTAATTACGTTAGTTTGAGCACCATTCCAAGTAGTATGGTTGAGCGAGTTGAGGTAATTACTGGTGGTGCTTCAGCAACATATGGTTCGGATGCTATTGCGGGTGTTGTTAACATCATTACCGAAAAAGACAAAGTTGGTACCTCATTCTCTGTAAAATCAGGTCAATCTACTGATGGTGGCGCAGAAGAATTATCATTCGATTTTGATCATGGCAGCACATTTGCCAATGAAAAAGGCTATGTATTCTTTAGTTCATCTTACGACCGTGATTTTGGTTTATCGTTCTATGACCGTAAACGTGCACAAGTAGAAGATTCATATCTATACGACTTCGATGAAATGTGTAATACCATGTTAACTGCTGACGGTCGTGAGTGTATGCGCGATATTACACAAGCTGATTGGGTAAGCAAAAGTGATGGTACATTAGGTGGTGTTTTCTTAGAAAACAGCCGTAACGACAAACAATTTTGGTACGACGGTCAAACATTACGTGATGACTGGAAAGGCAATGAAGAAATCTATGGTTTAAATACACAGCAATACGTTCAACTAAAAGTACCACAAGATAACTTATCGGCGGCAGTTAAAGTAGATTTTGAAATTACAGATGAAACAAAAGCCTATGCGCAAGTTCATTACAGCCGCAGCGAAACGTTCAATCTAAAATCACCAGAAGATGACTACGAAGGCGCAGCCGTTTCAGTACTAGATCCTGAAACAGGCGACCCAGCGGGCTTTGTAAGCCCTGGTTATATTCCAATTGATAACCCTTATGTGCCGCAAGAAATTCTTGATAGCAACCCGTATCGCGACCGTATTTATTGGGACCGCCGCTTTGCTGAAGTTGGCCCGGTATCAACCGATAATACCCGTGAAACTATTCGTACTTGGGCTGGTTTACAAGGCTATGCGTTTAATGGCGAATGGGAATGGGATATTTCAGTAGGTTACGGTAAATTTCACCAAAACCAAGTACGCTTAAATGAACTTGATATCTTCAAAGTAAAAGAAGCGTTAAATGCAGAGCAACTTGCTGACGGCACAATTCAATGTAAAAACCCAGACGCACGCGCTGATGGATGTGTTGCACTGAATCTATTTGGTGAAGGTTCAATTACCCCAGAAATGGCAGACTACATTCGCGTAAACCCAACGCTTGATAACTACAACGAGCAAATGAATGCCATGGGTTATATTACGGGTGATTTGTTTGAGTTACCTGCCGGCGCCGTTTCTGCAGTATTTGGGGCAGAATATAGAAAAGACACCCAAGAAATGAAAACTGACGCAGCAATGAAGCGCGGCGGTATTACTTGGAACGTTGTACCAGCCTTTAAAGGTAGTGTTGATGTGCGAGAAGCATTTGCAGAATTCTCTGTACCGCTTTTACGTGACCAATTTGCAGCTAAAAACCTATCTGCAGATGTATCAGCTCGTTTTGCTGATTACAGCTGGTCAAACACAGGGTTAGTACAAAGTTATAAAGTTGGCTTAATCTATGAGCCGTTCGATGGTTATATGTTGCGCGCAAATTGGGCAACAGCTCAACGCGCTCCTTCAATTACAGAGTTGCTTTCACCTGAACGTGGTGACTATGACTCGTTTGACGATATCTGTGAGGGATTAACAGCAACATCAACTGCACCAGGTCACGATGCATGTCGTCAAGAACCTACTATTGCAGCACAGTTAGCTGAAAACCCTGATTTTGAATTTGAAGATGAAAATAGTGGTTATTCACCAAACGTGGGTAACGACCAATTAAAAGAAGAAAGTGCGACAACGATTACTTATGGTTTAACACTGAGCCCTGAATTTTTAGGTGGCGTTCGCTTGGCAGCTGATTACTACGACATTACCGTTGAAGACGTAATTTCAGTATTAAGTAATGAGCGTATTTTAGAGCTTTGCTACGACTCAAGCATTCCTTGGGGCGGCGACAACACCTATTGTAACGATGTAAGTCGAGACTCTGAAGGCCAAATTCAGAAAATTGTACAACGTGAATATAACCTCAATGAGTTAACTTCTCGCGGTGTTGATTTCTCAGCAGCTTATAAGTTTGATTTGAATGATTTTGGCTCACTATCATTTAAAGCAGATTACACCCAAGTTATTGAAAATGCTTTAACTAATGAAACGTCAGCAGGTATTGTAACTGACCATTATGCTGGCTTCGGTTCACCAGACAAAAAAGGCTCAGCATCACTAACTTGGCGCTATAATGACTTACGTGTTCGTTGGAGTACGAAGTACCTTGGCGAATTCAAAATGAGTCAGTCTCTCGAAGAGGATTACCAAGAAGCGTTACTAGAAAATACCGAGGCGTGCTCAAATCAAGCTGACTCATGTATTGCTAACCCAGAAGCACTTGCTTTCCAAGATTATGGTTCGTATCTTCGTCACGATCTATCAGTATCATATAAGCTGGATTTAGGTGGTTCGGAAGTACGTGTATACGGTGGTGTGAACAACCTAGCAAATAATTATGGTCGCTTCACGCCAAGTGGACGTGGTAACTACTATAGCCAATACGGCGGTGGTCGCGGTCGCTTCGTTTACTTAGGTGCACAATACAGCTTCTAATTTAACATTTCCCAATGTTTGTTGCTTAAAAGCCAGTAAAGCTAAGCTTTACTGGCTTTTTTTATATCTCTGCGTATACTCCCGCTATTATTTTTGGTTCCGTAATAAGCACTGCCATGACGATTAAATTCCCTTGCCGCCTTGATAAATTTTTAAGCCATTTTGCCGAAGTGCCGCGCTCAAAAGCAAAAATCGGTATTAAAAGAAAACACGCAACAATTAATGGCGAAGTGATTATCAAAGCTGATACACAAGTAACTCGCGATGACGCTGTGACTTGGTATGGTGAAGAGATCACCGCTGTGGGTGAGCGCTATTACATGCTGAATAAACCGGAAGACTTTATTTGCGCCAATAGCGATGAAATGCATCAAACCGTCTTTGATCTACTTGATGAACCTATGATGGATAAACTCCATGTTGCAGGGCGACTTGATATCGATACGACAGGGCTTGTGTTAATTACATCAGACGGCGATTGGAGCCACAAAATCACTTCACCGCGCCATCAAAAATACAAAGTGTATTTAATTGAAACAGAACAGCCAATTACAGATGAAATGTGCGAACAACTAACTGATGGCGTGATGTTACATGGTGAAAAAAGTGCAACAAAGCCAGCGATCGTAGAAAAAATCGCTGATTATTCTATGCGCCTTTCAATTTATGAAGGTAAATATCACCAAGTTAAACGCATGCTAGCTGCTGTTGATAACCGCGTAGTGGCGCTTCATCGTGAAAAAATAGGCACTGTGGCGCTTGATCCAAACTTAGCACCTGGTGAATATCGCCCACTAACTCAGCACGAAATTGAAACAATTTCCAGTTAGTAACACTACTTTGGGAACATGAAATTTAACCATCGATTAACGCTTGATTAAACATTAACGAGCAGTTAGTGTTTAATCAAACGGTATCTAAGAATTGATTAAATACAAATTAAACTTCAACAAAATTAATCAATTCCTCTCTCACTTTGCATACCACAACAGGATGGCGCTAACAGCAGCTTAGCGACAGCGCTATGATGTACCACTTATAAAGGTAGATGTGAGGAAACGCCTATGAATTCACTAACCTTAAAGAATAAAATAGTCATTTTTACGGTTGTTTTATTTCTCTCGCTAATTTCACTTGCAGGGCTAGGTTTAAAAGCCTTACGACAAGCCAGTGAAATGGACAATATCGCACGTATTAACCAGCTGATGAAAAGCACAGTTAATATCGTCAACCAATTTGAACTCGCCAGCAAAAATGGCACGCTCAATGAAGAACAAGCAAAACAACTCGCCACTCAAATGCTCAGAGAAAACAAATACCACGACTCTGAATACGTTTATGTGGTAGACAAACAACTCAATTTCGTAGCCACGCCTCACGACCCTCAACTACATGGAACAAGTTTTAACGACTTTAAAGATGCCAGCGGTGGTAGTATTGGCGCTATGGTAGAACGTTTAGTCGGCAATAAAACCGGACAAATCATTACATATCATTGGGATTCTGAGCGCGAAGGCGAAGTGGTCGATTTAACGTCTGTAGTACAAAAAACAAAAGATTGGGGCTGGTACATAGGTACCGGCATTAGCTACAAAGAAGTAGACGAGCGATACTGGCAAACGGCAAGTTGGCTACTTACACTGTCAATTTTCATAGCTGTTGTGCTATCAGTCGTACTTGCCAAATTTGGCCTAGATTTAAATAAATCTTTGGGTGGTGAAATTAACCATGTTCAATCCGCCGTAATGAGCGCCTCTCGCGGTAACTTAAAAACTACCCATGCATTTCAAAGCGCAGATGAAAACAGTGTCGCCGGCGCAATTAACTATATGCAACTCGGTTTGCAAGATGTGGTTGGTGGTATCAAAAATGTATCTGATGCGCTGCAAGATGAAGTACGCGCTTCTGAAACACGTTCGCAAGAACTCGATCAGCTCACTAATTCACTGAGTAAAGAAACCCATGTAGTTGCCTCTGCAATTACCGAACTAACTGCATCAGCCGCAACGGTCGCCGACCACGCTGAGCAAGCTGCGTATTCAGTAAAAGAAGCTGAAGAACAAGGTAAAAGCGCGAATATTCTTACTAAAGAAGCAGCCAAAACAATTGAGCTGCTCGAAAAGCAAATTGAAAATGCAGGCGATAATATTCAAACCTTAGATGACGAAGTAAATAATATCGAAAGCGTGTTAAGTGTTATCCAAGGCATTGCTGAGCAAACCAACTTACTTGCCCTTAATGCCGCAATTGAGGCAGCCCGTGCAGGCGACCAAGGACGCGGTTTTGCGGTTGTTGCTGACGAAGTACGTCAGCTAGCCCAGCGCACCCAAGCCAGCACTGAAGAAATTCAACAAATGATTGCTAAACTACAATCGGCAACCAAAGATGCCAAATCATCGGTAACGCAAAGTATTAGCACCAGTGAGGAAACCGTTACCAAATCACAAAAAGCCGCCGAAGAACTTACGCGTATTGCTGAGTCGCTCTCGGCGATTACGGAAATGAGCCATCAGATCTCTGTTGCAGCAAAAGAGCAGCTGCAAGCTGGTGAAGATACAGCGCAGCGAGTAGTGCATATTTCTGATACCGCTGAAAATACTGCGCGCGTTTCACTCGATGCGCATAAAGCCACAGATCAAATTAAATCATTTACTAAAAATCTGGAAAAAGAAATCGCCAAATTTGAAGTATGATGTTAATTCAAAGCCGAAAGCACTAATTGCTTTCGGCTTGTAATGAGGTAATCAGATTATACAAACCCGTTAAACAGTTCACTTGATAGGTAGCACCTACCGTATCTAATTCTTTTTCACCCGCATGATTAATCCAGCAAGTATCAAGGCCCGCATTTTTACCACCTAAAATATCTGAACTCAACGTATCACCTACCATCAACACGTTTGATTTATCTGGATTGCCAAACAGCTGCACCGCATGGTCGAAAATCGCAATATTCGGTTTTGCCACACCCACTTGCTCAGAGATAATGACATGCTCAAAAAAGTGCGTTAAATCAGTGCGAGCTAGGCGCACCTGCTGCAGTGCGGTAAAGCCGTTAGTGATAATCGCAAGCTTTGCTTTACCATGCAGTAACTCAAGTAATTTACGCGCACCCGGCAAACACTGACAAATATCAGCCATGGCTTCAATAAACTGTTGATTAAGTAATTCAGGTGCCACGTCTAACGTTTCACCCCAACGTGTGAAACGCTTTATTTGTAATTCTTTAGCGGTAATTGTGCCATTTTGATAATCCACCCAAAGCGGCTTATTAACGGCTTGAAAATCATCAAAATCAGACTCTTCAAATACGATATCGTAGTTTGAAAATAGCTGTTTTAAACCTGCAAATGCATCAAAATGAAACAAGGTTTCATCGGCATCAAAAACGATCCATTGGTACTTCATTAATTATCCAATTTACAATTTAAACAGTTGTTGATTAACAAATGGTGCAAGCGCAGTAGTAATCGCCATGGTGTAAACGCTCTCTCGGGTGACTGAGTTATTCGTTAACAACGCCATTGCCCCGCCCTTTTGTTTAATATTCTCAGTGTCAAATAACCTATCCATTACATGTCCCAGCTCTTCACCTTCGCAAAGCGCACGATAAACCACGTTTGGCATAGGTAAATTGCTACTGCGGCCAACTTGAACATGCTGTTTGTTATCAATCACAATGTAAGCAAAGGTCGCAGGACCATAACTAAAGTTATCTACACCGCCCTCTATCGCAACATACCAATCCGCCTGAAAATGCGCTTTTGTGTAAGCAACTCGGTTTTTTGCACCAAGTAAGGTTTCTTCTGCGGTCATTGGTTGGTCTGCCACCTCGGATGGTGCAAATACACCTTCACAGGTAAATTCAATGTTTGGAAACATGGCAGAAAATGCATTGCTTACTGCATTTATTTTTACGGGATTAGTCGACCCAACAATAATTTTTTGGCTTTCTTTACTCATTTCTTACAATTCTTTGTCAATTAAAAGTCGCCTATCGCTTTCTAAATGCGCTGCGAGTTTTTATAATATCGCCATTGTGCTGACTGCCTACTGAATTAGCAAGTCGGTGGTTTAGCGAAACTTATGTTTTAGGAAAGATTATGAGCCAAGCTCGTGGTAATTTGTTTATTTTGTCAGCACCTTCTGGTGCAGGTAAATCAAGCCTTATCAACGCACTGTTAGAACGCCATAGCGATATGAAAGTATCGGTATCCCACACCACACGCTCACCTCGTCCGGGTGAAGAAAACGGCGTGCACTATCATTTTGTAACGCAAGATGAATTTAAACAAGTCATTGCTGATGATGGCTTTTTTGAATGGGCACAAGTGTTTGATAACTACTATGGTACGTCAAAACAAAGCATTGAAACGCAATTAGCGAATGGCATTGATGTATTTTTAGATATTGATTGGCAAGGCGCGCGCCAAGTAAGAGAGCTTGTTTCAGATGTACGCACTATTTTTATTTTGCCACCATCAAAGCAAGAACTTGAAGCGCGTTTAAATAGCCGAGGTCAAGACAGCGCCGAAGTCATCGCGAGCCGTATGGCAAAAGCACAATCAGAAACCTCTCATTACAATGAATACGATTATCTCATTGTGAATGATGATTTTGATACCGCACTTTACCAGTTGGAAACCATTGTCTTTGCCTCGCGCTTGGCACAAACCAACCAAACGCATAAGCACCAGCAACTGCTGAATGACTTATTAGCGGATTAAATTAATCCAAGTATTGGCTATTTTCTTCGCATCAAGTAAACTACGCTTTTGCGAATAATAAATTTTTGGAGTGCCTGATGGCTCGAGTAACTGTTGAAGATGCAGTAGATAAGATTGGTAACCGTTTTGACCTTATTTTAGTTGCGGCTCGCCGTGCGCGCCAAATCGCAACTGGTGGCAAAGATCCTATGGTTGATGCTGAAAACGACAAGCCAACTGTAATCGCACTACGTGAAATTGAAAAAGGTTTCATCACCAATGATTCTTTAGATTCACTAGAGCGTGAAGATCAGCAAAACCAAGAAGCGGCTGAGCTAGCTGCGGTTGCTGCTATCGTTGGTGGTGGTCACCAATAAGCAATAATTATTGCTCCCTACTCTCGCTTTCCTTAGCTGAGTAGCTTTTCCAGCGACTGTTCGACTTTTTAATAAGAAACAGTCGTTGGCAATCCCTTCCAATTCATCGTATATTGTTATCAATTCCCCTCTATAGCTAGTATTGGAGCATCAATGTATCTTTTTGAAGGTCTTAAAAAGAACATCTCAGAATATTTAACGCCAGAGCAAGTTGAACTTGTGCAAAAGGCCTATGTGGTTGCGCGTGACGCACACGAAGGTCAAACACGTTCAAGTGGTGAACCCTATATCACCCACCCTGTTGAGGTGACACAAATACTTGCCAATATGCGCTTAGATCACGAAACCTTAATGGCTGCATTAATGCATGACGTGATTGAAGATACCGATTTCAGCCAACAAGACCTTGCTGAAATTTTTGGCGATACCGTTGCCGAACTGGTTGAGGGTGTGTCAAAGCTCGATAAACTCAGCTTTAAAGATCAAAAAGAATTCCAAGCGGAAAACTATCGCAAAATGATTATGGCAATGACGCAAGATATTCGCGTTATTCTTATCAAGCTTGCAGACCGCACACACAATATGCGAACACTTGGCGCACTGCGTCCTGAAAAACGTCGTCGCATTGCCCGTGAAACACTTGAGATTTTTGCCCCAATCGCCAACCGTCTTGGTATTCATGACATTAAAAATGAGTTGGAAGATTTGGGTTTTCAAGCGCTTTACCCAATGCGTCACCGCGCGCTAAAAAACGAAGTCACTAAAGCACGGGGAAACCGTAAAGAGATAATTCAAAACATTCAAAACGAAATTATCTCGCGCATTGAAGAATCGGGCATTGAAGTTGAAGTATCAGGCCGCGAAAAACACCTTTATAGCATTTACCGAAAAATGCTAAATAAAGAACTGATGTTTAACGAAGTAATGGATATTTACGCGTTTCGCATTGTCGCCAATTCAATGGACACCTGCTACCGCGTACTTGGGGTTGTGCACAACCTATACAAACCAATCGAAACGCGTTTTAAAGACTACATCGCCGTACCAAAAACCAATGGCTATCAGTCTTTGCATACCTCGCTTGTAGGTCCGCATGGTATTCCCGTTGAAATTCAAATTCGCACCCATGAAATGGATCAAATGGCTGACAAAGGGGTTGCCGCACACTGGCTTTACAAAAAAGCAGGTGATAGTGCGGGTAATACGGCGCAGCAACGCGCTCGCCAGTGGATGCAAAGCTTACTTGAATTACAACAAAGCGCAGGCTCATCATTCGAATTTGTTGAAAACGTTAAAACAGAACTTTTCCCTGAAGAGATTTATGTATTCACGCCAGATGGTCGCATAATTGAATTACCAATGGGCGCCACAGCGGTCGATTTTGCCTACGCAGTTCACACCGACGTTGGTAACACCTGTGTTGGTGTGCGGGTGAACAGAAAGCCTTATCCACTAAGCGCAGCGCTTGACACTGGCCAAACGGTTGAAGTTATTACTAGCTCAGGTGCTCACCCTAACGCGACTTGGCTTAATTTTATTGTTACCGCAAAAGCGCGTATGGGCGTGCAAAAATACCTTAAGAAGCAAGAGCACGAAGAAGCACTGCAATTAGGCCGTCGCCTTTTAGATTCAGCACTTGGCGAGCACCATTTAAGCGATGTAAGTGAAGAAGCGCTGGCACGCACAGTGGAAGAACATAATGTTGATTCACTTGATAAATTATTAATAGAAATTGGTTCAGGTAACATTTTAAGCCTACTTGTCGCAAAGCGTTTGCTACAAGAGCAAGGCGAAGATGTTGGCGAACTAAACCACAACAAAAAAGCGGCCATTATTGGTACTGAAGGGATGTTAATTAACTACTCTAAGTGCTGCCGCCCTGTTCCTGGTGATGAGATTGTTGCGCATATTAGCCAAGGTAAAGGCCTTACGGTTCATCGCCAAGAATGTAAGAACATTCGCGGTTGGCAGCAAGAACGCTCGAAATATTTTGTTGTGAAATGGGAAGACAACCCAGAAAAAGAATATATTGCAGCACTACGTGTTGAAATTATAAACCACCAAGGCGCACTCGCTAAATTAACGAATTTAGTATCAACGACCGCGGCAAACATTGTTGAAATTAGTACCGAAGAAAAAGAGAGTAACTTATACCTAATCGATCTAGGTATCACAGTGAAAGACCGCATCCATGTCGCTAACATAATGCGCCGAATTCGAGTAATGCCAGATGTACAAAAAGTATATCGCCGAAAATAATTAAGAAGATAAATTATGACAAAATCAATTATTAGCACTGATTCAGCACCTGCAGCAATTGGCACGTATAGCCAAGCAGTAAAAGTAGGTACTACGGTTTACCTTTCAGGCCAAATTCCACTGGTTCCTGAAACAATGGAAATGGTATCAGACGATTTCACTGAACAAACACACCAAGTATTTAAAAACCTAGTATCTGTATGTCAGGCTGCTGGCGGCGAAATTCAAAACATGGTTAAAGTAAATATTTTCCTAACCGACCTATCTAACTTCGCAACCGTAAATGAAGTGATGAGCCAGTATTTTAACGAACCGTATCCAGCGCGCGCTGCGATTGGCGTTGCTGAACTGCCAAAAGGTTCACAAATCGAAATTGATGGCATTTTAGAGTTACCATCAACTAATTAATTTAATCCATTAATAAAATAATGAAAAAATTAAATATAAAGGGCTGTTATGCCCTTTTTTTTATGCTAAAAAAACATGTATAGTTTGTTAATCATAATGGCCTAGGAGCTTAAGTGTTTACTCTTAATAACGAAAATCAAGTTGTACTGACAGTTTCTGAGCAAACGCCCATGCCGCCGAGTGCTGACTTTGTCTTTCAAGCACTCGCTAACTCTGAATTCGCCGATTGTTATGTTTTAACAAAAGAAGTGAAAGAGGCTTTTCGCGATCCCGACTTTGACGAACTGATTGTTGCGGAAAAACACGATGCAACGCTGACTGTATCGGTCAGTGAAGACAAAATGGCTGCAACCGCCGTGTTAACCACGGCCTACGGCGGTGAATTGATGAGCATGGAACAGGCCGTTGAAATCATTAAACAAGCCAATATCACCCGCGGTTACAAACAAGTTTGGTTAGAATCGTTACTAGGTAAGCAATTTGAGGCAATGCCCGGCAAAGAGCTTTCGGGCGTAATTGCCAAAGGGCAAATTCCTGTTGCCGGTAAAAACGGTTCGCTTGAAAAGAATGTACAAACTCTTGCCGACCGCGTGCGTCAACCAAAGCGCCGCGAAGATGGCTCTGTAGATATGCGTGATTTTGGCGCACTCGCCAGTGTAAAACCCGGTGATACCCTAATGACGCACCACTTTGCTACATTAGGCAAAGACGGATTTAACGTGCTTGGTGAAACACTAAAAGCCAAACCGGGCGATGAAGTAAAGTTAATTGCAGGTGACGGCACTGAACTAAGTGGCACCGACGATAAGTACCTAGTTGCTACTATTGCCGGCGTTCCTGTTGATGACAAATACGGTATGCGCGTTGACGATGTATTTACCATTCCTAATGTCGATGTAAAATCAGGCCATATTGATTTTGACGGTTCAGTGATCATTACCGAGAACATTGAACCAGGTATGAAAGTAACCGCAAAAGGCGACATTACCGTATTTGGTAGCGTTGAATCTGCGGAGCTAAACGCCACAGGCAGCATAGAAATTAAAGAAGGCTGTTTAGGCCACCATAAAGAGAACGATGAGCTTTCAAATAAAATTAGCTGTGAAGGCAACTTAACCATCAGCTACGCACAATATACGTACTTATCTGGCAATCAGGTTAAAATTAAAAGTCAGGCAAGCCACTGCCACATTAAAGCGAAAAACGAGCTAATGATCGGCAACCCTGAAAAAGGGGATGGTAAACTCATTGGCGGTAAAGTGCTTGATGCTAAAACCATGATCTGTGGTGAAGTGGGCACCGACAAAGGAGCACATACAGAAATTCACTTAGGTCATGCAGCTGTATTATTGAAAAACCGCACCGACGAAATTTTTGAACAAGTGCGCTTATGTAATCAGCAGCTAGAAGCGCTCGAGTCAGAGTTTGATAAAGCACTGTCTATCGAAGACGCCGATAAACAACAAAACTTGTTAATTGAAATCTCTGATAAGCAAAACCTTAACGAACAGTTAATTGAGTTACTGCCAAATAAAGCCGCCAAGCTAGAACGTGCTATTCATATGCTCCGTGATTACTGCTATCTCGAAGTACAAAAAGCACTACACTCGAACGTAGAGCTGCGTATTTTTAACAAAGTACTCAAAACGGCGCGCACTTACCCACCCCTTACTGCACGTATTGATAAAAACAAAATCGAATTAGAGTTTAAAACAACCTAACCAAAATTATGACCCAATACAAAATGGATAATCTCGACAAATCGATTCTGCACGCGTTGATGGATAACGCGCGCGTGCCTTATGCTGAGCTAGCAAAAAAGTTTGAAGTCAGTGCCGGCACAATTCACGTACGTGTTGAGAAAATGAAACAAGCCAATATTATTACCGGCACAAAAGTTTCTATTAACGAAAAAAATCTAGGTTACGACGTATGTTGTTTTATTGGTATTAACTTAAAAAATGCCAAAGATTATCCCGACACCATCAAGCGCTTAGAAGCGTTAGAAGAAGTGGTAGAAGCCTATTACACCACAGGTAATTACAGTATTTTCATTAAGGTTGTGACACGTTCAATTGATCACCTGCAAGACGTGCTAATCAATAAAATACAAGCTATTGACGTAATCCAATCAACCGAGACCTTAATCTCCTTACAAAACCCAATTAACCGAGATGTAACGCCATAACATTTCACTGCGATGCAGAATAATTGCGAGAGACACACCAGCTAGGTATAATCGCCGCGAATTTTCCGGAGAATAACCATGGCCGACAACCGTTACAAACGCGTAAAATCTGTACTCGACAAACGTCAAATTGATTTAACTGTGTGCTTAGACGAAGTGCACAAACATCATAACTTATCAGCAATTGTTAGAACCGCTGACGCCGTTGGTTGTCACCATGTTCATGCAGTTTGGCCAAGAGAACAGCGCCGTTTAACTAATAATACATCGGGTGGTAGTAAAAACTGGGTAGAAACCCATATGCACGATGATATTGATGATGCGGTAAAAGCACTTCGTGAACAAATTCCAGGCGTGCAAATTTTAGCGACAAACCTATCAGATAGCGCCGTTGATTTTCGTGAAATCGACTACACTAAGCCAACTGCCGTTATTGTTGGCCAAGAACGCGATGGTATTTCCGACAAAGCACTGGCTCATGCGGACCAGCATATTATCATTCCAATGGAAGGCATGGTGCAGTCATTAAATGTATCCGTTGCTGCAGCGCTAATTCTTTATGAAGCACAGCGCCAGCGCGAAAATGCAGACATGTATCAGCCTAATGACCACTTAGATAAAAACACCAAGCACACATTACTATTTGAAGGCTGTCACCCTATTATCGCGCAACAATGCCGACAAAAAGGCCTAGCTTACCCAGAACTTGATGATGAGGGTGAAATTGTGGCTGACGAAGCGTTTTGGAATACCCTACGTTTTGTTAAAAAAGCTTAAGCCAAACACTGGTTATTTTTACAGCTATCTATTGCAACTTTAAACTTAACCTGTTAAAAACCAAGGACGGTAAAAACGAAAGGACAGCTATGGCAATTGATCTTGCCTCATATCCCATCACTGAACTGAAAGGTGCTGGGCCTAAAATTGCAGAGCGTTTAGCAAAGCTGCATATTTTTACCGTACAAGACTTACTCTTTCATTTACCGCTGCGCTATGAAGATCGCACTCGCATTTACCCTATTTGCGAGCTGCAAGCGCACTATCATGTCAGCATTGAAGCGACTATTGAAAATACCAATATCAGCTTTGGTAAACGCCGCATGCTTAATTGCCAAGTTAACGATGGCACTGGCAGACTAACCTTACGCTTTTTCACTTTTACCGCTGCACAAAAAAATAATTTAACTGCGGGCAGTAAAATACGCTGTTTTGGTGAAATTCGCCGTGGTAGGAACGGCTATGAAATGGCTCATCCTGAGTATAAAATCATCGATGAGCATGCGACAAGCCAAGTTGAAGAATCACTTACGCCCGTTTACCCAACAACGGAAGGCTTAAAGCAGCTGTCGTTACGCAAACTAAGTAGCCAAGCCGTAGCTTTACTAGAGCGCTACGATATTCAAGAACTCTTGCCAGCTCAGTATCAACCACAAGGGTACAGTTTAAAAAAAGCCTTACTAACGCTTCACAAACCAAGTCCTGAGGAAAGTACGCTATTGCTTGAACAAGGGCTTCACCCTGCTCAGCAACGACTCGCATTTGAAGAAATACTGGCACAAAATTTAAGCCTTTTAAAACTGCGTGCCAAAGGGCAAGTGCATCAGGCGGTAACCTTGCCACCAACAAATTCTCTTGAGCCACAGCTACTTGCCCAGCTACCTTTCACACCAACTAATGCGCAACAGCGTGTAGTGGCAGAAATTAAACACGATCTGACTCAGCCCTACCCTATGATGCGATTAGTACAAGGCGATGTTGGTTCGGGAAAAACGCTAGTCGCGGCAATGTCAGCACTTACGGCAATTAGCCAAGGTTATCAAGTTGCCTTAATGGCACCTACCGAGATTTTAGCCGAACAGCACGCTAACGCTTTTCGAGCTTGGTTTGAGCCGTTAGGGGTTAAAATTGCGTGGTTAGCAGGTAAAACTAAAGGCAAAGAACGCACTGTAGCACTTGAGCAAATAGCCTCCGGCGAAGCACAAATGATTGTCGGCACCCATGCGTTATTCCAAGAACAATGAGCTTTAATAATCTCGCGTTGATTATTATTGATGAACAACACCGCTTTGGCGTACACCAACGTTTAGAATTACGTGAAAAAGGCCGTAATGGCAATTGCTATCCACACCAGTTAGTTATGACCGCAACACCTATTCCACGCACCTTAGCAATGACCGCCTATGCCGATTTAGAAACATCGATTATTGACGAGTTACCACCGGGCAGAACACCTATTACAACGGTGGCTATTCCTGATACCCGCCGCCAAGACATTATTAACCGTGTACAGCAGTCTGTACTGCAAGACAAGCGTCAGGTTTATTGGGTGTGTACGCTAATTGAAGAATCTGAGGCATTGCAATGTCAAGCTGCGGAGAATAGCGCAAAAGAATTAGCTAAAGCGCTACCTGACGTTGCTATCGAATTGGTACACGGCCGCATGAAACCAAGTGAAAAGCAGTTCATCATGTCGGAGTTTAAAGCGGGCAAAATAGACGTACTGGTTGCTACAACCGTAATAGAAGTTGGGGTAGATGTACCTAACGCTAGCTTAATTATTATTGAAAACCCAGAACGTTTAGGGCTTGCCCAATTACACCAGTTACGCGGCCGTGTTGGCCGTGGCTCAGTTGCATCGCATTGCGTACTGCTATATCACCCTCCACTATCTAACACAGGTCAGAAACGCTTAGGAGTGCTGCGCGATAGCAATGACGGCTTTGTCATTGCAGAACGAGATTTAGAGATCCGTGGACCCGGCGAAGTGCTTGGTACAAAGCAGACGGGACTTGCGGAATTTAGAATTGCTGATCTTGTGCGAGACAAAGCACTAGTAGAACAAGTTAGGCCCGTCGCTAAACGCTTTTTAACTGAACATAGCGACCTTGCTGAGCAAATTATTGCCCGTTGGCTGCCCGATAAAGAGCAGTTCGCACAAGCATAATCGTTAAGTTACATGGCGTTTTTATTTTTTGGCGCGAGCTAAGGCGCTCGGCGGCATTTTTTCAGCGAGCAATGCGAGCTTTTTCGCGACTTCTTGATGACGCTTTTTATCGTAAATTAAAGCGCCATTAAGCCAGCGGTATGCATCTTCAAAATCGCGAGGGCTACCGAGCCCCGCGTTAAACAAATCAACAAGCCTAATTTGCGCATTTAAATTACCAAGCGATGCGGCCTCGCGTAGATAAATAATGGCTTTATTGATATCGCGCTGCACTAATTGACCAACATGGTAATAGCGACCAAGCTGCTCTAGCGCCGCCGCTAAACCCTGATCTGCCGCTTCGCGCATGTAATACACGCCAAGATCAACATCGCGTTCTACACATACTGCATACGCCAACATATCGCCATATAAAAACTGGTATGCGGGGATTTTCATTTTACTTGCACGCGCTTCGATATCCTGCACAAGTTGGCAATCATCGAGCTTTACTCGTGTTAAATGTTCATTTTTATTTATGAGTTTAATGAGTTCATCTTGGCTGTAGATTTGCACTGCTTGAAGTTCAGGGTTTTCGGCAAGCACATTTGCAGAGCTAAAAAGTAGCCCTGTTGCAGCAAAGGTTTGACACAATGTTCGCATAAATAAACGCATAATAATTCTCAGATATTCGAGGCTAATTAAGTCAATTCACTTAACTAGTTAATCATTCAGTGAGCTAACCACCGCACTCAACTTATAGCTAGCGCGATAAACGTGTTCAAATATTTAATACCAATTCACTTAAATAGCTGATCATCCTAGCGGGCTAAATATCATGCTAACTGCGTTAGAATTTATCAATGTAGAACAACTACATAAGAAAAATTCCGCCTTGTTACCATTTCATTTATCCAACGCTATCCCTGATCACATACTTAACAGAATTGGTATAACAGAACTGGAGCTCATACCAATTTAAAATAATTGATACAAAATATATACCAACCTTTGAATTTTAGGCATAAAAAAAGCTGCAAACTGCAGCTTTTTTCTAGAAACTAAATTTACTCACCAAATGGGTTACGTACAATCATTGTTTCTACACGATCTGGGCCAGTCGAAATGATATCGATTGGTACACCAGTGATTTCTTCTAAACGCTTGATGTAGTTACGTGCAGCTTGCGGTAAGCCTTCGTAAGTTGTTACACCGAACGTATTTTCGCTCCAACCTGGCATCTCTTCGTATACTGGTGTAACTTTCTCGTAACCTTCAGCAGCAAGTGGTGTTACGTTTGTAACTGTGCCATCTTCAAGCTGGTAACCAGTACAGATTTTGATTGTTTCTAAACCGTCTAATACGTCTAGTTTAGTTAAACAGAAGCCTGTAATAGAGTTAATTTGTACCGCACGACGCATTGCAACAGCATCGAACCAACCTGTACGACGTAAACGACCAGTTGTTGCGCCAAACTCGTGACCTTTGTCACCTAAGTGTTTGCCAACAGGGTCTTGCTTATCTAAACCGTCATAAAGTTCCGTTGGGAAAGGACCTGAACCAACACGTGTTGTGTATGCTTTCACGATACCTAATACGTAATCTAGGTTTAATGGACCAAAACCAGCACCCGTAGCAACACCGCCAGCCGTTGTATTTGAAGACGTAACGTATGGGTATGTACCGTGGTCGATATCAAGTAGCGTACCTTGCGCACCTTCAAATAAGATGTGCTCGCCATTAGTGCGTGCTTGGTCAAGTAACTCAGTAACGTCAACAACCATAGACTTAAGAATGTCAGCAACAGCCATTGCTGCATCTAATGTTTCTTGGTAATCAACTGGATCAACTTTGTAGTAATTAACTAGTGTAAAGTTATGATACTCAAGTACTTCTTTTAGTTTTTCAGCGAATAACTCTGGGTTAAATAAATCGCCAACACGTAAGCCACGACGCGCCACTTTATCTTCGTAAGCTGGACCAATACCACGACCTGTAGTACCGATAGCTTTAGCGCCACGTGCTTCTTCACGAGCCATGTCTAATGCTACGTGGTACGGTAGGATTAGTGGACATGCTTCAGAAATTAATAAACGCTCTCTAACCGGAACACCACGCTCTTCAAGCATGCCGATTTCGCGCATAAGTGCATCTGGTGCTAATACTACACCGTTACCGATTACACATTTAACATTGTCACGTAGAACACCTGATGGGATAAGGTGAAGAACTGTTTTCTCACCGTTAATAACGAGTGTGTGACCTGCGTTGTGACCACCTTGATAACGTACAACTAAAGACGCTTTATCTGTTAGTAGGTCAACAACCTTACCTTTACCTTCGTCACCCCATTGGGTGCCTAATACAACGACGTTTTTACCCATTGTAACTTCACTTAAAGAAAATTAGGCGCAGATTCTATCAAAAAATGGGGGCAAAGATCACCCCGTTTAGCAGCTTTTTTCATCATTTTATCTAAATAACTTCAATTAAATTGGTATATACAAGCTCATTAAGCACTGTTGTTTTTAGATAATTTACTAATAAATTTAATTTTTATTTTATCTCTTGGTTGTTTTTTATTTTATGGTTTTAGCCACATAAAAAGCAGCCAACCAATCAAGATTAAAGCAACGCCTATCATCCGCAATTGCGGATCAGATAATTGCGCTATTTCGCGTAAATACTCGCGCCATTTCGCTGGAAATAAAGCAGGCCCAAGCCCTTCAAAAATTAACAACAAAGCAAACGCCAGTAGCAATACATCAAAGCTCATTATTTTCTCCATAAAAAAGCCCTGCAAAGTGCAGGGCTTTCAATATTAAATTGCAACTGGGTAAATTACTTACCGGTTTGCTTCATATACTTAAAGAAGTCACTATCAGGGCTAAGCACCATAACGTCTTCTTTATTTTTAAAGGTTGCTTTGTAAGCATCTAGGCTGCGTAAGAAGCTATAGAATTCAGCGTCTTTGTTGTACGCATCAGCATAAATTTTTGCTGCTAACGCATCACCTTCACCACGTACACTTCGTGCATTACGCTCTGCATCAGCAAGCATAACCGTTACACGACGGTCTACGTCAGCGCGAATTTCTTCAGCCTTCTCCATACCTTCCGAACGGTGTTCTTTCGCTACAGCAGAACGCTCAGCGCGCATACGTTGGAAAATTGAGTTACTTACTTCTGTCGGTAAATTAATTTTCTTCACACGTACGTCAAGCACTTCAATACCTAACTCAGCAGCACTTTCAGAAGCTTGCGATAATGCCTCTTCCATTAGTGCGCTACGCTCACCTGACACAATCTCGCGAATTGTGCGCGAACCAAAGTTAGTTCTTAAACCATTGTTCACCTTTTGCTTAAGTAGTGTTTCAGCATATTGCTTATCACCACGTGCACGCAGGTAAAACTTACTGAAGTCTTTGACACGCCATTTAACATACGAATCAACAATTAAGTCTTTCTTTTCGCTTGTTACAAAACGATCTGGTGAACCGTCCAGTGTTTGAATACGCGAATCTAGCTTACGTACTTGAGAGATAAACGGCATTTTAAATTGCAGACCTGGCTCATACACAACCGGGTTATCTTCGCTATCTTTCTTAACTTTACTAAACTCTAATACAATTGCCTTTTGACCTTCTGGCACCACAAACAGACCAGAAAAACTAAGCATCGCTAGAATAACAACAATAACTAAACCAAAGTTTTTCATTGATTGTATCTCCCAGAGTTATAACGGTCGCTAGAGTAGCGGTCATTCGCTGAATTTAGCTGACTGTTTTTCGTTGTACCTAGTTGCTGTCTCAAATTATCAACGTCATTGCGTTGACGAGCAGGCGTTGTATTTTCTTTCGATTGCTGAATAATTTTATCAAGCGGTAAATACATCATATTATTACCACCTTCTACATCAACAATTACCTTTGACGTATTACCTAATACCTCTTCCATCGCATCGATATAAAGACGCTGACGCGTTACTTCTTTAGCAGCTTGGTATTCTGGTAATAGACGTTCAAAACGGGCGATTTCACCTTGCGCTTCAAGCGTTACACGCTCTTTATACGCTTCTGCTTCTTGCGTCATACGTGTTACACGACCACGCGCAGTTGGTTCAATCTCACGTTGATATGCTTCAGCTTCACGAATAAAACGCTCTTCATCTTCTTGTGCAGCAATTGCATCATCAAACGCATCTTTAACTTCTGCCGGTGGACGCGCATCTTTAAAGTTAACGTCTGTCAGTACGATACCTAAGTTATATGGCGTGATAATTTTCTCAAGTTCCTGCCAAGTGTCTTGACGCACCTGCTCACGGCCTTTCGTTAACACATCATCCATTTTTGCATGACCAACAACATAACGTAGTGCACTATCAAGCGCTTGCTGTAAGCTGTGATCTGCATCCGTTACGCTGAAGCGGTATAAATATGCATCGGTAACACGGTACTGAACCACGAACTCAACACTTACCACGTTCTCATCTTCTGTAAGCATAAAGCCTGATGCAGAAAGTGAACGCACTGCTTCAATATCTACAGGGATGACACGATCAACAAACGTCATTTTCCAACGAAGACCTGGCATAGCAACTTCATGGAACTGACCAAAGCGTAATACAACACCACGCTCTGCTTCTTTCACCGTGTAAAAACCACTAATAGCCCAAACAGTAATAGCGATAATTAAAACAAATACCAGTGCAGGGCCACTTAAACCGCCGTTGCTTGATCCTTTTTTGCCGCCAAATAAGCCACCAAAGCGGTCGCCGTATTTGCGGAACACTTCATCTAAATCAGGTGGACCCTGATCTCGACCGCCCTTGTTATTCCATGGGTCTTTGTCGTTGCCATTGTTACCCGGCTCGTTCCAGGCCATAGCGTCACTCCAATATTAATAATTAAAATTAAACTTTGGTAAATTTACCAAAACCTTAGGGGATTTTCTAATTTTTACGGTAAACAAATATTTTTGAAAAGTTAAACCACTAATTCTTGTATTTGCTCACCGAACTCTTTTTTCAAGCGCTGCCAGTCTGACATAGGTAACCTGACATCTAATAGCCAATTACCCAGCTCATCAAAGTTTTCAGCTTGCACCGCATTTAATCGATAAAGCGCACCTTGTAAGCGACCTAATTGCGGCGGAATGCGCATATTTTCATGGAACATTTGTTCCGCTAAGCATTCGCCAATCGCTTCAAGCAATAGTTCACAACCTACCCCAGTTTGTGCCGATAACCAAACGCGAATAGGTCTACCTTCATCATTGCGATCAATACGTGGAGACACCTCTTCCACTAAATCGATTTTGTTGTAAACCAATAACTGCGGAACTTCATCAGCATCGATTTCTCTCAGTACATCTTGTACTTGTTCGATATTTTCTTGGCGCCTTGCATCTGCAACATCAATCACGTGAAGTTGTAAATCCGCTTCACGGGTCTCAGCTAACGTTGATTTAAACGCTGCGACTAAGTCATGGGGTAAATGCCTAATAAAACCAACAGTATCGGCAAGAATTGTTGGCCCCAAATCTGGCACCTCAATTTTACGAAGTGTTGGGTCAAGCGTCGCAAACAACTGATCCGCCGCATATACATCACTGTCGGTGATGCGATTAAACAAGGTTGATTTACCCGCATTGGTATAGCCAACTAATGATACGGTTGGAATTTCATTTCGGTTTCGTGCGCGGCGTCCTTGTTCACGTTGTTTAGCTACTTTTTCTAAGCGCTTTAAAATATTTTTAATTTTGCCACGAATTAAACGGCGATCGGTTTCAAG
Source organism: Pseudoalteromonas sp. T1lg24 (assembly GCF_002964745.1). NCBI lineage: Bacteria > Pseudomonadati > Pseudomonadota > Gammaproteobacteria > Alteromonadales > Pseudoalteromonadaceae > Pseudoalteromonas > Pseudoalteromonas sp. T1lg24. The sequence goes on from NZ_PQCB01000006.1 coordinate 596,359, forward strand.
CTGGGTTTCTCCCGGACCTCGTAAACCTATGCCCCCTTTTTGCCTTTCAAGGTGAGTCCAACCTCGAATCAATCGGGTAGAAATATGGCGTAATTGCGCAAGTTCTACTTGTAGCTTACCTTCATGAGTACGCGCTCTTTGCGCAAAGATATCAAGAATCAAACTCGTTCTATCAAGCACGCGACATTTACATATCGCCTCTAAGTTACGTTCTTGTGAGGGGGACAATTCGTGATTAAAGATGATTACATCTGCATCATGGATTTTGACAATCTCAGCAATTTCCTCAGCTTTACCGCTTCCGACGAAGTATTTGGCATGCGGTGATTGACGACTGCCTTGCACAATCGTCAATGCATTTACACCAGCTGAAGAAACGAGCATTTCCAATTCTTGCAAATCTTCACGATCACCTTCATTTGGAAATTCGATATGAACTAAGACTGCCTGTTCACCGGCTTCATAACGGTCAAACAAGCATTAAACTCCTATTAATTAGTAGTTACCGCTCTCGTCTTCTGCACCGCCCTGAGTTGCTTGGAAATTAACAGCTCGTGCAGGTACAACAGTTGAAATAGCGTGTTTGTAAACCATTTGGTTTACAGTGTTTTCTAGTAAAATTACAAATTGGTCAAATGACTGAATTTTGCCTTGTAGCTTGATGCCGTTAACTAAATAAATTGCTACAGGAATACGTTCACGGCGTAACGCGTTCAAAAATGGGTCTTGTAATGATTGGCCTTTTGCCATTGTTATTTTCCTTAGTTCTAGGTGTTCTTATAAAATTCGATAACTCTAACGAATTCAATTATTTTTACTGCACCACTTTACTAGCTTAGCGAACTTAACACGCGTTGCAAGTTTTCTTCATCGCCTGATTCTAGCCAAGTAATATTTTGCCAGCCACGTAACCAAGTCAACTGACGTTTAGCAAGCTGACGCGTAGCAGCTATGCCCTTAAAAACCATTTCATCATAATCATCCTCGCCTGCGAGATAATCCCACATTTGACGATAACCTACACAGCGAATAGACGGTAGGTCTGGATGTAAGTCCTTTCTTGTATATAAGGCCAGAACTTCTTTTTCAAACCCCATATCGAGCATTATTTTAAATCTTTTTTCAATACGTTGGTGTAACACAGCGCGATCGCTCGGTGCAATCGCAAACTGTAAAACATCAAAAGGTAACGGTTCTGACTTAACCTTTTGTAGCTCACTCATTGGTTTACCCATTAAACGGTATACCTCTAAAGCGCGATTAATACGCTGTGAGTCATTTTCATTAATTTTTGCAGCTGCAACTGGATCGACGTGTGCCAGTTCTTGATGCAATGCGGGCCAGCCTTTAACCTGCGCTTCTTGCTCAAGTTCAGCACGAATTGCTTGGTCTGCATTTGGTAATGGTGACAAGCCTTCAAGTAACGCTTTGAAATACATCATGGTGCCACCCACCAAGAGCGGAATTTTGCCTTGGCTATGCAACTGGGCAATATTATCTAGCGCATCACGACGAAAGTCAGCTGCAGAATAACTATCAGCAGGATCGATTAAATCGATAAGTCGATGCGGTGCTAATGCCAACTCTTCAGCATTCGGCTTCGCAGAACCAATATCCATGCCTTTGTATACCAACGCAGAGTCGACGCTTATTACTTCGGTATTTAAATGCTGACAAAGTTGAATAGCTAAGTCGGTTTTACCGGAAGCAGTCGGTCCCATTAAGCAAATAATTGGCAATTGTTGCAACGTTTTTCCTTGCTAAACTAAAAATTAATCGGTTAGTCAAAAAGACTGTTTTCTATGTCAATTTTAACAGTTTTCGTTTTAAAACTGGCAATTAATTCAGGCTTTTTTACCACTAACTCGACTAATTGCTTAGTAATTGTGTAGCCCAGAGGCTGAACTAAGGCAATATTTTTCAGCCAAGTCAGCCAAAACGTCAGATCGGTTTTTTCATTTTGTCGCAATGCATGCTCAAACAAGTTATCTAAGATTTGATTAACATCCACTGAATATAAAACCTCAGGTAATTTTTTTACTAACAAAAACTGAGAGTTGACAGCAATATCAAAACCAAGAATTCCTAACCATGAAAGGTTGTCTTGCACTTTATCAAGCAAGTCTGACGATAAATTGATACGAACAGGTAACAGCAGACTTTTACTTTCAAGTTGCCCTTGTTGTTCAACATGCATTTGCCAGAGGGTAAGGATTGCAGGCGTAAGATCGACCAACTGCGGTTCACCATTTACACTGCGCAGTGCTTTTCCTTGGCGTAGCGGCAATAACTCAATGCATTCTGCGCTATTAGTTGATTGCGGTATATCATTAAGCGTGTGATGAACTGCGGATTCAATGACCTGATCGGCGACTCCCTGATAGAAGGCATTTACCGAATGCTGTTTTACGCTATCAGGTACTTGATGATGCTGCATTAGCGGCTTTTTGTAACCCGAACTACCACTAGACGCAGAAAAAGAGGCACTTTGTTCACGCACTTGCGGCGTAGTCACCGCGCTGGGTTCATGCCCAGTATCAAATTGATGCATTTGCTGTAGTAGATAATCACCAGTCTCATTGCTTGGCGCTAGAGCAAGCGGCTGTTCAAAACTAATCGCTTGCCTCACTGCTTGTACAATAAAGTCATGTACTAAACGCCCTTGATGAAAGCGGACTTCGTGTTTCGCTGGGTGTACATTCACATCGACTTGGCGCGGCTCAATTTCAAGGTAAATAACAAAACCCGGAATATCATAGCCTGAAGCATATTCTTCAAATGTTTGACGAATAGCGTGAAAAATTAACTTATCACGCATCATTCGACCATTAACATAAGTGTACTGCGGCTCTGTTTTATCACCAACGGGTAACACCCAGCCATACAGGCGTAAGCGCTCATCACCAGAATCGACATAGACAGCCTGCTGTTCAAAGACTTTTCCCGCAACTTGGGCAACGCGCTTGACGTAATTTTCTTGCTGCATTTGCGCACGATATTGACGCACAGTTTTACCGTTGTGCTTAAGCGTAATTGCCACATCAAAACGCGACAATGCAATGCGCTTCAGCAATTCATCAATATGGTGAAATTCGGTTTTTTCCGTACGTAAAAATTTGCGTCGAGCAGGTGTATTAAAAAACAGGTCTACAACTTCTATTGTTGTGCCATTAGGATGCGAGGCAGGCGTAATTTGTACCGCCATATCTCGCCCTTCGGCATAAGCTTGCCACGCTTCGCTTTGTGCCTCAGTTTTAGAGGTCAATGTTAAACGCGATACTGAGCTAATTGACGCCAAGGCTTCGCCACGAAAGCCTAGTGATGCGATTTGCTCTAAGTCATCAAGTGATTTTATTTTGCTGGTTGCATGGCGTGACAACGCTAAAGTGAGTTGGTCTTTGTCAATACCAAAGCCATTATCGCGAATACGTATTAGTTTGTGACCACCGCGTTCAATATCAATTTGAATGCGCGTTGCACCCGCATCTAAACTGTTTTCCACCAGCTCTTTAACCACTGATGCGGGGCGTTCTACTACTTCACCAGCAGCTATTTGGTTGGCAAGACGCTCGGGTAATATTTGTATAGACATAATTACAAGTTCTAAAATCGAGGCACTATTAGCTACGTGGAATAGCTAAATTTTGCCCGATGTATAACGTATTCGACGATAACTTATTAGCCTTTTTCAAAGAGCTAACCGTTACCCCATAACGACTCGCAAGCACACTAAGAGATTCGCCTGAACGTACCTTATGAAAACGCGGTTGATCTTTTTTCAGCTTGGCAAAATATGAATCTTCAGGAGGATTATTCCTAAAATACGCCTTTACCGATTTAAAAATTGCCGTCGCGAGCTTTTCTTGGTGGTCTCTGGTTTTTAGCAAACGCTCTTCTGTTGGGTTAGATATAAAGCCTGTCTCAACCAAAATAGAGGGAATATCAGGTGATTTTAATACAGCCAAACTCGCAGCCTGCGGCACTTTTTTATGCATGCGTGTGACTTTTCGCATTTCACTAATTACATCTTCAGCCACTTCAAAGCCAGTTTTCATTGAGTGATCCATCGACATATCGAGCAATGCTTGTGCCAAATAACGCTCTTGCTGAGTATCTTTTAACACATCTGCCGCACCACCTAATAGCTCAGAGTGTTGCTCTCGATTTTCTATCCATTTACCAATTTCTGAATTAGCACGTCTTAGCGAAAGCACCCAAACAGAGCCTCCGCGAGGTTGTGGCGACGTAAATGCATCAGCATGAATGGATATAAAGAAATCCGCTTTTTTGGTTCGAGCACGCTGAGTACGCGTATTGTATTTTACGTAGTAATCACCGGTACGCGGCATAATTGCCGACATACCTTTTTCAGCATTGATCTTAGCTGCCAAACGTTTTGCTATTTGTAATGTAATCGTTTTTTCATAGGTACCGGATGGACCAATAGAGCCTGGGTCCTCACCACCGTGCCCTGCATCAATTGCAACAACAATGTCTCTATCACTGCTAATATCGCGGCTTTTTACAACTGTTTGTGCTTTCGGTTTTTCTTTACTGTATAAATCGAATACAAGTCGGTCGCTATACGGGCCTGTTGGTGCGAGTGAAAAGATAACCGGTTTAACCGGTGCTAACAGTTCAAATACTAGGCGCGTATCAGATTTTCGCTTTGGTGTGCTGTAGCGAATTTTTTTAATTAATTGATGTTTTTTATCAATTTTTGGAAATGTTGCTGCGCGCCCTGGTGTTGATTTTATATCAACCACCAAGCGCAATGGGTTTTTCAAAAAGAAGTAGCTGTATTCAGGCTTCTCTTTCATATCGAGTACCACACGGGTGCTCTCGGGAGACGGCCAAACACGCACACTGTCAATTTTGTTTGCAGCGTATAAGTTAACACTCACAAACATCATGACAATTGTAATTACTCGAAATAGAGATTTAATATTGTACCAATCGCTAGTCATTCTTCAGCTTATTTATTATTGTTTTGCCACTTTGACTGTTCGCCATTATGGTTATTCTACGCGCATTATCGACATATTCCATTGTAATCTCTAGATCTGCCTGTGCAAGCATTCCAGCGCCTTTTTCTGGCCATTCAATTAAACACACTGAATTATTTTCAAAGTAGTCTCGAATGCCCATAAACTCCAATTCTTCGGGATCTGCAAGGCGATATAAATCGAAGTGATAAACATTTTGTGAAGCTAATTCGTAGGGTTCAACCAAGGTATAGGTTGGACTTTTTACTTTACCGGTATGACCAAAACCTTGCACAACGCCGCGTGTAAGCGTCGTTTTGCCCGCACCTAAGTCGCCATGTAAAAAGATAACAGCACCTTCATGTATGCATGAAGACAATTTACTGCCCATGGCAACTGTTTCAGTTTCATCGGCCAAAAAGCAATTAAAAACCCCATCTTGCTGATCCATTTACTTCTCCACTAATCAACCAGTTTTCTAATTAAAGGGTACAGATCTGAGACTAACATGCCACGCTTACCCTGTTGCTCTGCAATTTCCGCTGCGCGGCCGTGAATATTAACAGCCAATTGAACAGCTTCAAAATTCGGCATGCCCTGCGCAATTAAGCCAGCGATTATACCAGATAAACAATCGCCCATCCCAGCACTTGCCATACTAACGCTGCCCGACGTATTAATTACCGTATGATGACTATTAGCAACTAAGCTGCCCGCCCCTTTTAACAAGGCTATTGCGTTATATTGCTTTGCTAATTTAGAGACTGAATCAAAACGATTAAGTTCAATTTCAGAACTTGAGATACCCAGTAACCTTGAAGCCTCTCCGCTGTGCGGGGTAATAATCATGTGCGCTAGGTCAATCGGCTTTTGAGCTAACAAGTTAAGCCCATCCGCATCAATAATAATTGGTTTATTGACCTTCTCGATTGCCTGCCATACGGTCTTACTCCAATTTGACAAGCCGAGGCCTGGACCAATCACACACACATCAGCTTTTTCAATTAGTGGTTGCAACTCTGTTGCGTGTTCGACGGCGTGTACCATAAGTTCATAACGCCCTTGGACCACAATGGCGCGATTTTCTGGATGCGTCGCTACACTGACAAGCCCAGCACCTGCGCGCAGGCAGGACTCAGCCGCAATGCGAATAGCCCCCGGCATAGGTTTATCGCCACCAATTAATAAAACATGGCCAAGTTGTTGTTTATAACTATTGATATGACGAACCGGCAGTGATGCTTTTAACGCGTCATAATTTACTAACTGAGAGAGTGGTTCAACATGTTCAATAAAAGCATCGGCTAATCCGAGTCCTGCAAAATATAAATTGCCTACATGCTGCTTAGCATTACCGCTTAATAACCCTTGCTTAAGAGCAATAAAGCTCACTGTATAATTAGCATTGATACAGGCTTTTGCCACTTCGCCTGTTGTCGCATTCAGACCTGAAGGTAAATCTACCGCAATAATAGGTTTATTCTGTTGGTTAATGTGATTGATAACATCTGAATATTCACTACTTAACTCACCGCAAAAACCGATACCCAACAGTGCATCAATATATACGTCGGCACTGGTATCTAAGCTATCAACTACTTCGCCGCCTTGCTTTATGTAATCTAAGTAAGCGCGCTTAGCGTCACCGGCTAACTGATTTACATCCTTAACACTGAATACCGTAACATCAAGCTCATGCTGCAAGGCATAATTAGCCACCCAGTAACCATCACCTCCATTGTTACCGCCACCAGCAATCACTTGAACTTTATCGCAATTACCATATTTCAACATCAGTAACTGAAAAACCGATGCGGCAGCCTGTTGCATCAGCGCGTACATCTCAACATTTTGCTGCGATGCAACTATCGCTTCATTGTCTTTTACTTGTTGGGCGCTATATGCAAACTGTGGTAAATTAGTGTTTAATTCTGGCGTCATTTATTTCACCTACTGGTATGTCTACTCTTAACTATCCGAATTTGGTAGAAAAAATCAAGCTTTGGGCAAAAGAGCTTGGTTTTGACCAAGTGAGTATCACCGATATTGACCTATCTCAGCACGAAGCACAATTACAACGATGGCTAGATGCAGGCTACCATGGCGAAATGGAGTATATGGCTGCACACGGCATGAAGCGTGCACGCCCTGCCGAACTCGTGCCAGGCACACAACGAGTTATTTCTGTGCGCATGAATTACCTACCACCAGATGCGAGTTTTGCTAAAGATTTAAAAAACAAACAAACCGCATATATAAGTCGTTATGCCCTAGGCCGCGATTATCATAAATTAATGCGTAATCGCTTAAAGCAACTCGGTAAAAAGTTAGAGCAAGAACTAGAACAGCATCAAATTACCTTAGGGTTTAGACCCTTTGTTGATTCAGCCCCCGTATTAGAGCGCCAACTAGCTGAAAAAGCAGGACTCGGCTGGACCGGAAAACACACGCTAATACTGAATCAAGAAGCGGGATCTTGGTTTTTCTTAGGTGAATTATTTGTGGATTTACCGCTACCGGTAAACGAAGAGTCGGTAGAGAACAAATGCGGAAGCTGCGTGGCATGCATTACCTCGTGCCCTACTGGCGCAATTGTTGAACCTTATGTAGTTGATGCAAGACGCTGTATTTCATACCTAACAATTGAAAAACAAGGCGCTATTCCCGAGGAATTTCGTTCACTATTAGGCAACCGTATTTACGGTTGCGATGATTGCCAGTTAGTGTGTCCGTGGAACCGCTACGGACAGCTTACAGCCGAAGATGACTTCCATATTCGTAAGCAGTTAAAAAGTCAGGACTTACTTACGCTTTTTGCATGGGACGAAGCAACCTTTCTAAAAAATACCGAAGGCAGCGCTATTCGCCGTATTGGTATTGAGCGTTGGCGACGTAATATCGCAGTAGCGCTAGGAAATGCAGATGCAAACAGCGATATTATAAACGCATTAGAGAGCGCACAAAGCGATGCTTCTGAAATGCTGCTTGAGCACATTCATTGGGCACTCGCACAACAACACAATAAAACAGCGCAAAGAGACAACAAAACAAAACGATTAATTCGTATTATTGAGAAAGGCTTACCAAGAGATGCTTAACCCTTGGTAAATAACCTAAGATGTAAATCGCAAATATGCCTCTAACAGCTGTTTTTCTTAAACTTAAGTAATTGAAGTTGAAATACAGAGCGTTTACTTCAGCATAACACTTAGATCATTTTCAAGCTCAGTAAAGGCGCGTGTTATATCTTGCAATAAGTCTTCGCGAGCAACCGACTTTTGAATTGTGTCATCCACTTTTTTATAAATATATTGCTCCTGATCTTCATCTAAGCCCATCAGTGGAATCCGATCTTCAAACTCTTCCTGTAACTCCCTAAAAATTGCCTCATTCATTTCATGACTGAGATTGAGTACACCCACTAAGTCTTCAAATTTATCACGAACCATTGAGAATGCTTGTCGCAACTTAAGCTTTTGGTTGCCTAGTTGCTTACGGGTCAAAATGGCATCAAGCTGGTGCTCTGTTACGCCCACCACAAAACAAATATTATCGCGAATACGTCCTAGTTTTTCAGGGTCATCACTTGGTAAGTTCATAATGAGTAGGCTAACCCTTGGGTAATTTACTAAGATTCTCGGCATAAACTCATATAAACGCCCTTTATTTTGCAACAGCTCAAATAGCTCGACCACCATAGGTGAGCAAATCCCCTCCGAACTGTATTGAGAGCGATTATTTTTGGTACGAAACTCAATGCTCGTTTTAAGGCCAAAACCACGCATGCAATTAATGAGCGCTTGCGCGAGCTCTTCTTTTTCATCAATTTTGCCGATTTGCTCTACATACTGCACTATGCTGCCCATTTCACTGCTATTGGCCATTGCATTAAACGCAGTGTCCGTAGCATCTTGCAGCTGTTGTTCTAGCATACGTTTGTTTTCGACTACCTTAAACAAGGTGTCTAATTTGCCTTGTAACTCTTGCTGGCCAAACGGTTTAACTATGTAGTCTTCGGCGCCAACGTTATAGCCTTCGATGCGCTCTTCAACAGAGCCTCTGGCAGAGACAAACATCACGGTAATGTCTGAGGTTTCAGGGTCTTCTTTTAAGCGTCGACACACCTCATAACCATCCATATCTGGCATACTAACATCTAGCAAAATCACGCTTGGGTTAATTCTTCGAACCGCCTCTAGGCATTCAGGCCCGCTTGCAACACAATGCAGATCGTAATGATCCTCCAGTATTTCCTCGATTATTTCCAAATTAAACGGTTCGTCATCAACAGCAAGTACTGTGTTTGAATTCATGACTTACTCCTTGTTTTCCATTAATTTATACTGAACTAAATTTAGCTTAGTCAAAAGTATTAGAAACTGGCAAACTAACAAATACACTCGCACCTTTTTCAAGGTTATTTTCGGCCCAAATACGGCCGTGGTGCAAATCGATAAACTCTTTACAAATCGCCAGACCAAGTCCTGTGCCACCGGCACCACGGTTGGTTTTACTGCTTTGTTCAAACTTGTTAAATATTGTTTCTAACTCTTCATCTGGAATACCTAGTCCACTGTCGCGTACAGCTAATTGCACCATGTCATTGTGATGGTCTATTACGACTTCAATCTCACTGTGTTCATCGCTAAATTTAATGGCATTGCCTAGTAAGTTTCGGATCACTTGCGCGATTTGATCACAATCACAATCGACAAAAAACGGGTCTTTTTCTGGTACAAAATGCACATTAATTGTTTTTGCCAATAATGCACCCGACATATCGTCGATGCTGGTTCGCACTAATTGATTCAAATTGTGCTTACTAGGATTAAACGGAAACTTACCCGCATCTAATTTAGATAGGTCGAGTAAATTGTTTAATAAAGATAGGAGTCGCTGCCCCGAACTTTCGATACGAGAAAGATATTTTTGCAGTTTATCTTTAGGGATTGGCTCACTATTGAGTTTATCCAAGCCAAATTGAGAAAAACTTAAAATCGAATGCATTGGTGTACGTAATTCATGAGACATATTTGCCAAAAATTCCGACTTACTTTTGTTAGCGAACTCCGCTTGGTTTTTCGCAGCCTCGAGTTCTTGGGTACGAATATTTACTTTTTCTTCAAGTAATTGCTTTGCTTCTTCTAGCAGCTGCTGTTTGCGCTTAAGATGTGCAATATTTTTTAAAATAACCGCAGTAGATGGCTCACCATGCACGTCAATCTCACTAAAAGAGCCTGAAAACGGCACTATGTCGTCTTTTGCTGTTGTAACCACAAACTCAAAATTAAACTGAGGTTGAAAGCTGGCAATATTGTTTTTTATTTCATTTGAAATAGCACCGTCTAGCAATTCAAAAAATGATAAGTCATGTACTTCATCTTGCTCTCTGGCAAATAAACTTAAAAATGCATCATTGGCTTCTAAAATTGTGCCGTCGTTGCTAAAGATAGCAATCGCATCAGGCGTATTTTTATAGATAACGCGCAGTAAGCTGTCTTTTTCGATAAGCGCATCAACGGTATCTTGTAGCCTAGATACCAACTCTTGGTTACTTTGTTCAAGCTGTTCACTATGCCAAAGCTTATAGATTGCTTGTAACAGCACACTTTCATCAAGCGGTTTTTCAAGTACATCATCCACTCCTAACCGCACCGCTTCAATGAGCGCACTTTGGTGTGGTTTTGAGGTAACAAGAATGCAGCGACAGCCTGAGTTGACCGATTTAATTTGGCGAAATATATCAATACCGGTGATTTCGCCCATATTAAAATCACTTACCAGTAAATCAATTTGGTGCAGTGCCGCACGTCCTATCGCAGAAAACTCAGTATCCGCGGTAATAACATCAAAGTGCGCCCCTTTTAAGCTCGATTCTAAACGCTTTAAGCGGGTCGCATTGTCATCCACCAATAATATTTTAGGTAGCTTGATATCAAGGCTCGCAGCGCCTATCGACAGCCCTTCTTCAAGTAGACCTATCACTTCCTTATTATTATAAAATGGATGAATGACTAGAGCGCGAGGCAGCGCATTAACCAGTTTTGTAAAGCTGTCACTGAGTTTACTGCCCTCGACATTCGGGGCCAGTAAAAATACATGCACATCACCATATAAATGCTGGGTTTGCAGTACTAATTTCTCGGGAACGCCTGAGGCAAAAACAATTGCCTCATAAAATGTGGGTTCGCTACTTGGTTCAAAGTCGCTGTAATGGTGTAGGTCTACTTGGCACGTCAATAACTCCAGTAAAACTTTTAAGCGCATTGCCAAAACACTTGAGTTATCTAGAATTAAAATCCTTTTTTGCATGTTGTTTTTGCTGTTTTCGCTGTTGACATAAATTAAGCGTAGTTCGCTTTTGCGATAAACTCATACTCGACCAAGATAAAATCTCTTCTAAGGTACGAAAACAGCCCAAACATACGTCATCTTCATTTAAGCAACAATTTTCAACACACGGACTTTTAACTGTTTGTTGCGACATAAAATTTAGTTTATTTTCATATTTTTACTTACTTATAGTTTAGAACATTGCGATATACTCGCAGTAAATAACGCGAATAATTGCGGAGAAATCATGAAAAAAGCACTGTTACTAGCGACGACTTTCGCCACTACTTTAACAGCCTGTGATCTGGCGGAAGATCCTAAGAAGGCATTGGAACGTCAATATTTTGCAGAGCACCAAGAGTTACAAGAAGTAATTGAAGCGATCCGTGCTCAAGGCATTGAAGCCGTTAAACAAGGCTCTGAGGCTGGCTCAGTTGCCGCATGTGTTGCTGGTAAGCTAGATGCAGACCCAATGGGCGCATTAGTTGAGGTAGAAGGTGCATTGCAGGATTCAATGGATTTATCTCAATTCATTGAAACCCTGTCAAACCTATCTGAACAAGAACTTTCCCTCGAAAGCCTGCCAGATCTTATCCGCCAAGGTGGCGATGTATTAACTTACGTAAAGCATATGTTATCGCAGTACGATGTTGCTGAAATTCAACAGCAAGCTTCTGAGTTAGTTGCTAATGGCAAAACAAAAACACAAGATTTAGGGCAGCACCTACGTTCGCTTGTAGAGCAATGTGAATAAGGATTGTTGTATCTTGCGTTAATATCACTAAATATTAGTGACGCTAATTCAAGTAAAATAAAAAAATGGTCAGCAATTGCTGACCATTTTTTTATTGATTAGTTATTATCTGGGTCGTCTTCAGGTTTTGTTTTAAACACCTTTTCCGGAGGTGGCTTAGGCGCCCAATCAGGATCGAGCTGTAAGTTAGAAAATGGTGACGATTTTTCGCTGTCATTTTTATCAGCTTCGCTTGCTTGATCAGTCTTGTTAAATTCATCGTCAATTTCATCATTCACTTGTTCTTTTAACGCACGCCAGCTTGATTTAGGTTGTTCATCTTGCGATTCACTTTCTACTGAAGGCGGCAAAATTTCATCGTCAGATTGTTCATCCATTTGCGCCTTAATTGCACGCCAACCGCCTTGATTTAGATCGCTACTATCATTCTCTGTACTTTCAACGCTATCACTGATAGTCGACTGATTATCAACTAGGTCTTGCTCTAGTGAATTGATATCAAAATCATTAAGATCTTGTTGTAAGCGTGTGTCAGGCTGTTCAAGAAGATCGTTATCAGCTGATAAATTACCTTGTTCTTGATCTAATTTGGTTTCAACTTGATCTAACATATCCGCATCATCGCGCGCTGGTAATTTTGGCTCTTCATCAAGAGCATCATCTTTTTGCTCTAACCCCGACAAAAACCCCTTACCCGCAGCAAGGCTTTGCGCCAACTCTTCTTCAAGCGAATATTCGCCATCTGCTTGCTCGTCGTTTTCCGCTGATTTGTCGTAGTGATTTAAATAATCAAACATACCGTCATCAACTGCACGTTTTGCCGCGCGGCGTTTAAATTCAGAGTGAGGAACCATGTTTTCAGGCGCATCGTCATCAGCTGACTTAAAATAATCGGGGTCAGTATATGCGGTAGCAGGTTCACTGCTACCTGGTGGCGATAAGCTATCATCATCCGGAGAGTGCACTTCAGGTTGACCTAATTCATCCTGTAATTCGTTAGATTGTGTGAGCGTTGCACTGTCATCCATTGGTTCATTATCGAACGTATTTCTCGTTGAGTCGCCATTATCCAAACCTGATGCACTGGCATGCTGTGTAGCGGCTTCGTTAAATGGCATATCGAATGATTCATCAGATGAAAGTGATTGCGTTGTTTTTTCGATTTCTGCATTGGTATCAGGCGTTAAGTCATTAGATAAATCGCTCTGATCTGACTCTAAAATACTTTCGTCCGATGTTGACGGCACGCTTGGCAGCTCAGCTTCATTATTTAATGACTCTTTGCTCTGAGCGCTTAGTGTCGGAGGTTGCATTTCATCATCACTAGTTTTCGGAGTTGCACTGCTAATATCGTCTAACTTTTCAGTAAACTGTTTTGCTTTATTGAGAATTGCATCAAGCTCTGCAATATGATCAACCGCCGGCTTATCAGCATCTTCTACACGATGAACATCTTGATTATCAGGCGCAATCTCAGAGACTGAGTTTTCATATGAGCCTGGTTCTGGGTAAACCGTTTCTTGCTGCTTTTCTTGCATTTCTTGTTCGGCAACTTCCGCTGGCGATGGCGCTGTAGTATCAAATTTAGGCTCATTGTGTCGATTCATATTCTCTTCACGTTGACGCTCTTCAGCACGTTTTTTCTCTTCTCGCTTCGCTTCGTTGTGGCTATCAATCAACGCCATCCATTCATCAACTTGCTGGTCGCTAAATCTCAGCTCTTTAAAGCCTAGAATGTATGGATTCACTTGTTTTTTATGCATCACTACAATTGGAAATTGTGATTTAAATACCGCCATATCGTTAAACGCGACAATCGGCTCTATTTCATCATTTAATCCTAAAATCTGTGCAACGGCGTGGCAGCATTGATTCACTACTTGTAATGGGCTTTCAAAACCAATAAGTTCTTCCCCAACTTGCTCTTTCCATTCTGGTAAGGTTGCGCTACCTATAATTGCGCCGCGCTGCTTTTGCGGCAGTACAACGAAAATGCCGTATTGCGATGCAATAACACTGTCTAATACTACTTCTTGACCATTTGCGAGTGTTACTTCAACACGTTGACGACGGAAGTATAAATCTGGGTCGAGTGCGCCTTTTGGTAACTTGTTCTTTTTCTTTTCAGCAACTTTTGAACCCATTGCAGCAATGTCTTTTGACATTTCTTGGGCTTTTTCTTTGGCTTTCTCTTTAATTTCGTCCATGCGTGAACGTACAAATTTCACATAAACAAATATGGCAACCAATACGACAAGCAATAAAATAATCGGCAGCATCATCGCTTCTAATAAGCTCGATTCTTCTACTGGAATATCATTTTGCCAGGTGACAGGAGCTCTTTTAACTGGCGCAGCAGGTTGAGCTTTAGGCGTTTCTTTTACTTCGGTTTGCGCTTTTGAGTCAAGTTCAACGGCCTGCTGTTCGTTGCTATTGGTTGCATCTTCATTATTAGTTAGCTCACCACTAGCATCTTCTTTGGTTTCAACAGTTTGTTGTTCTTGCTGCTTAGCTTCAATAGCTTCAAATCGCTCTTGTGCTAAACGCTTTTCTTCTTCACTTAAACTCGTTTGTTGCGTTTTTGCGCTTTCTGTTGCTTTATCTTCAACTACTTCAGGTTGATTACACAGGCGTTCATAGTCACGCTGAGCTCGGCGATAAGTTGGGTGGGTTTTGCTATGCTGATAATTGCTCATTTGTTGTTTCAGCAATATACAAGCAGCTGAATTGGCATTACTTTCTGACGAAAAAAATGCACAAAATAACACAATAGAAAGTAATAAAACTCTAACTTTACCCATCGACTATGTAACCAAACTTTAACCAAATTAACGACTTGTTATAAGCTTACGCATTTCACGCATTATTGCCAATATATCCGTTCGCAAATTTATCTAATTAAAGCAATATTTTTGATTTAAGTTCAGATATATAACCCATGAATAGTTCAAATTAAACAATAAAGGCTTTTTAGAACGCTTGGTTATATAAAAATAAAGGAGGGTTTACCAATTAACAACTATCGTTGACTTAACTAAAAACAAAATCAAAGGTAGCCAATGATTTTTCACAATTACGCTACTCAAGACCGAATTTTTTATTGTACTGTTCAAGTGCGGCTTGTACGCGATTAACAATTTCTTTGTCGGTTTTTTTACTAAAGGCGATGCAGGCTGAGCGGTCACTCACATTAGCTACTTCGAGACTACGCACAACATCAGTATATTGCCGTTTAATTCCCTTTAACGATTCAGACATTTCCCATTCAGATTGCACCAAAAAATCCACTCGCCCTGCAAGAAACTTTCTTAATTCGGCACTAGGATCGGCTGACACATCTAAATGCTGCCCTTCAATAAAACCTTTTTCGAGTAAGGTTTCATGGCTACGCGCATTGCGCCCAACTGAAATCACATAATTTTTCGCATCCTCAAGTGACGTAACATTAATATCATCACGCGTCGCAAGGTGAAACAAATACACTTTCACCGGTGCCATAAGCGGACACACCCATTGGTATTTATGCTCTCGTTCTGGCGTTCTAAAAATTGAATATAAAAGTGTATTTGTATCGTGTTCTGCCATACTCATGGCACGCGTCCAAGGGTAGCTTTGAATATCATATTTGTATCCCAAGCTATCGAGTATTGCTTTTACTTTTGTTGTTGAGCGACCGACGATAACGCCGTTATCGTCGGTATAATTAAATGGTCGCCACTCCTCAGTCACAACCGACAATGCAACCTCATCAGAGGCTTTCAGTTCATAACAAAATAGTAAAAGTAATACTGCCACAATTGAACGCACTGGCGAGTAGCTCCTTGCTTTATGTTGCCGCTTGATTAACTTGCGACTCTTTTAAAATAGACATTTTCGGCGGTTGTAGCGCAATAACAGAATCACCCTCTTCCGGTTTTTGTTCACCGCCAATTTGCACTGGTTCGATAAATTTTTGCTGACGCCAAATAAACAGCGGTATCGCATCTTTATTTACTTCCAAATAATCTTCCCAAGTAAATGCGTCTGCAATGCGTGTTGCACTGACTTTACCGCCTTTCGCTATCATGCCGGAAAGACGTGCAAACGTAGCATCTTGTGCAAATAAATTTTGGCGTGACAAGAAAGTCGCACTGTCTTTATTTGCTTTCGCGTGCACATCAGACGATTTCAATGAGAATACTTTATCCTCACCGATTAAATGCGCGAAATGTTGAATACCCAATGCGTTGTAAAGACGGTTTGGCGATAAGCCTAGCACTTTACTAATGTCAGTTAGCGGCAGATAACGTTCGGCATGCTCTGATTGCGGGTTACCGTAATAACAAGGAAAGCCATCCATGCGCGCCATTTTGCAGTTTTCCCATGCAGGATCTGAAAGGTAAACACTCACACCGATATCTTTAAGGCCCTTTGCTACTTCACGTGCCACATGGTTTGCACCAATAATCAGTACTGTTGCTGGTTCAGGCTGGCGCAGCTTTAACAACTTGGTAAGTGGTACAGCGGTTAAACTTTGCAAAACAACCGTCACAATAATAACGGTAAAGATAAGCGGCACTAACTTCTCTGAAGTAGGCACACCGGCTTTAACCATACTAAGTGCAAATACCGAACCTACCGCGGCAGCAACAATGCCACGGGGAGCGATCCAGCTAAGTAATGCACGGGCGCGATAATTGAGGTCTGACCCAAATGTTGACAACAAAATCGATAGCGGACGTGCCGCAAACAACACAAATGCCATAAAAATAAGTACATTGGCACCAAGTTGTTTAATATCGTCTACATGTAATCGCGCTGCGAGTAAAATAAACAAGCTTGAAATTAAGATCATTGATAAATCTTCTTTAAATTCAAGCACGGCATCAATTTCTAAGTCATCTTGGTTCGCCAGCCAAATACCAAAAACGGTTACGGCAAGTAATCCCGATTCGTGGCTAAGATAATTTGAAACACTGAAGGTTGCTAATACCAACGCTAAAATACCAAATTTATGCAATTCATACGGCAGCCACTGACGGCGAATTAATAAACTCGTAAACCAACCCGCAAAGAGACCCAGCGATAACCCCACCACTAATGTCATAAATAATGCGCCAAGTGTGTGGTTAAAAATACTTTCTTGGCCTGTCAACATTACCGCTTCGAATACTAGTACGGCGAATAAAGCACCAATAGGATCAATTACGATGCCTTCCCAACGTAATACTTTATCAATGTCTTTATGCGGCCTCATGGCATTTAATAACGGTGCGATAACCGTTGGGCCGGTTACAACTAGCACTGCACCAAGTACGGCAGCTACGCGCCAATCGAGGTCTAACACAAAATAAGCGGCGCAGCCGATCACCACAAACGATGCCAACATACCGATGGAGCACAGGTTGCGCACGACTTTTTCGAGCCCTTTTAATTCTCTAAAATGGAGGGTAAGTGCACCTTCAAATAAAATAACGGCAACGGCTAAGGAAATTATCGGAAACAGTAAGTCACCAAATAACGCATCTGGATCAATTACATTAAAACCAGGCCCTAATAAAAGACCGGTAACAAGTAGGAATAAAATAGCTGGTACTTTAAAAATCCATGCTAACCACTGCGCTGCTACTGAAAACAAAGCAACCAGTGCAATATATACCGCTGACATTGAGAATTCACAAATTTATAAATTGAATATTACAATAGTATATCTTGGATAATTAATTCTATAGCTTTTTCACAATAAAATTTTATTTCAAATCAAGTGTATTAACGTTTGCTTCCCACACCAACACTTGCATTCTAAAACACTCTCACGCTACAGTAATCGCAACGATTTAAGCCGTATTTTCAGCCAAATATTTCATGTTAAGCGCCAGCGAAAAAGAAAAAATTGAACTAGAGCATCAAGCAGCCAAGCTCTTTTTACGCCTGTATGAAAAACAATTTAACTTACCCATGCGCCATATTTGGCATAACCAACCGAGCAAACCTGATGTAAGCTGTTACCAAGGCGAAGATAAGCTCGATATTGAAATTGCCCACCTCTATGGCAGCGAGAAAGAAGCAATGGCAATTCTGCACCGAGAACTCAGCAGCGAAACCAAAGAAAACCTAAAAGCGCTTCTACTCGAGCCAATAGAAACTCGTTTAACCAAAGCTCTGCAGCGTATTTTAGCTAACAAAGCATTAAAACATTACGATTCAAAGCGCGTGTGGCTGGTGATCCGCAACGCAAATCCATTTTGGCGCAATGACGATATTCAAGCCCTGCAACATCATTTTGCTATGCCAACCCCACACCCATTCGAACAAGTTTGGATTATTGGCGATATGCAAGGGCACTCTGGTTTAACCCAAATTTATCCCTAGGAATTGTTGATCGTTACAATTTTATTTTTGCTCTCTTTGAGCGTTTTTGTTACTGCGTTCAATATGCGGCTAAGCAATTTAGGCGAATATCACGCAAAACTGCGCATCCTTCTCACACCCCTAATTGACATTCACCTAGCAAACAATGAGAAAAGTGTACGCAAGAGCACCTTGGGAAAACACTTAATTGACCAATGTAAATTAATTTGTTGTAATCATTTCAATCCCAAATTGAATACAATATACTAATGAAAAAATTAGCGCTGTTATCCAGCTTTTTATTTACAACTTATGCCTGTGCAGCTACGCCCAGTGTGAACGACGTTTTGGTCAATGTGAAAAATTGCAGTAAAACCATCGTACTGCGTCATCAAGCGCTTAGCAAAGAACAAGAAAACGCTGCATGTAAAATGCTGTCTGCACAAGAAGCACGTTTTCATAGTGTTTTTAATACTCAAGATAAGCCTGTAGCGAATGATAATAATCACCGCTTGCGAGCCAATATTTATCAAGATCGCGATGCCTATGTGCAGTATGTAACTGAACACTTTGATGTTCCAAGCGATAATGGCGGCATGTATTTGGAAGGTTTACCGCATTTACCCAATAACTCAGCTGAATTCGTCGCTTACCAAAAGAAAGGTCAAATTTGGAATTTAAGCCATGAGTATGTGCATTACCTAGATGGCCGCTTTAATATGTATGGTGACTTTTGCGCTAACCTACACGACTCTCATTCGGGTCCAGAGTATTGCCCAAAACCAGCACCGTTATTACCTCATTTAGTATGGTGGAGTGAAGGTATTGCTGAGTACATCGCAAAAGGTAAAGATAACGAACGCGCAGTAAAAGCAGCAAAAAAACAAATCATTCATCTAAGTGAACTATTTAACACCAGTTATGAGCAAAACGGTGGTTCTGAACGCGTTTATGTTTGGGGTTATTTAGCATCGCGCTATATGATGGAAAAACAGCGCGACAAAGTTGAACAAATGCTGGCACTAACGCGCAAAGGTCAATATACCCGCTACCAAGCGCTGGTGAAACAATGGGGTAAATCAATGGATAATGATTTTAGCCAATGGCTAGCAGAGCTTAAGTAGTAACTTCTCTAAGTTATCCCTAGGGTCTGTTGACCTTTCAAGTTCGTTTTTGCAGCAGTTTAATTGGGTTTTATACAAGGCAGAGGCTGCGTGGCATAGTTATTCTATGTGAGTCAGCCGATAACACAGTAGAAAGCCCAATCAAGCGCTGCCGAATGGTTCTTTTGAGCGCACTTTTCTCATTGTTGCTCGATATTCGCTTAGATTGCTAGGCCACATATCGAGCGCCGCGATAAAAGCACGCTCAAGCAGAACAAAATAGAACAGCAAAGATAAACAGACCCTAGCAAAGGCTTTAATGTTAAATATTAAAGCCTTTTTTAAACTTAATTTTCGCCTACTCGCTTACCTAAAATCGTTAAGCTGTATTCTTTATTATCCATTTTTGCCACATTTGGTAGCTCACCCCAAACGGCAAAATCATTTTTAATAAAAAGTCGCATGCTGGGTGTATTGTGGCTAAAAATAAATGCCAACAAACTTTTGATTTGAAGCTTAGGTGCAAGAGACTCTGCAAACTGCAATAACGTTTGCCCAATCTGCTTACCGCGCTGATTGCTGTCAACATAAATGGCAATTTCAACAGTACCATTATATGCAGGGCGACCGTAAAACGACTTAAAGCTTAACCAAGCAACCACCTGTTCATTATCTTCAACAACATAAATTGGCCGAGTGTCAGTATGGCTATCAAACCATGCTTGTTTACTTGCCACTGATTGTGGTTCGGTATCCGCGGTTACCATTCGACTGTCTATCGTTTGGTTATAAATGTCGACTATTGCGGGTAAATCGATTTGTTTTGCTATACGCGTTTTCATTTTAAGTTCTAAGTAAAATTGTCACTGCCAAGCCATAGTATCACTCGCCAAGACCTGATATAAATAACTAAATTTCATATTAAGCGAGAGCTACTTATGCAACTTTATGGTTCGCTAACCTCCCCTTATGTACGCCGCCTTCGCGCACTGGCTATCGAAAAAGATATCGAATTCGACTTTTTAAACCTGAATATTTTTGCCGAGAAAGACCGAGAAACCTTAGTTAAACTCAACCCAACGCGAAAAATTCCTATGTTGGTTGACGGTGAACAGGTGATTTTTGATTCAAACGTTATTTACCGTTACTTAGCCCAAAAATTAGATTTCCCCCCGTTAAGCTGGAACCAAGAAAATACACTGACTCTAATTAACTCTGCGAACGATTCATTGGTTGAGCTTTTAATTTGTCAGCGCTCAGAATTCGACACCAATGACGACAAACTGTTTTTCAATTTACAACGTGAGCGCGTTAACGGCGTTTTATCAGTATTAAATGATACCGCAGAACAAGATACATTTAGCGATTATAACTACGTCGCTTTATCACTGTTTTGCTTACTGGATTGGATTATCTTCAGAAATTTAACCGATTTGACTCGCTATAGTGCGCTTCAAGTATTCCATTCAGAACACAAAAATCGTGCTTCGAGTATCGAAACAGCACCAAGAGATTAGACACCATGAGCGAACATTTAGAACGCATTGATGACTTTGTAAACCAGTTAAAACAGTCACAACAAGCATTTGTACTATCAAGTGAAAGTGGTTTACTTATCGCGCAATCAGAATTTAATGATGAGCGCGATGCACTGTTAATTTGGTCATCATCAGAAATGGCGCAACAACAGTGCAAAGGCGAGTGGCAACACTTTAACGTTATCGAAATCAATTTTGATGATGTTTTAGATTTGTTACCGCACCTTAAAGAAGATGAGTTACTTATTGGTTTAGACTTAAGTGACGAACAAATCGCAATTGAGCTAGAAGCCGATTCATTGCTTGAAGCACTTTCAAATGATTAAAATTATCCCTCTTGGTGAACAGTATTATCAGCAAGCAATTGCACTTGCTAACTTAGTTCACGGCGACAACTACCTTGATTTAGCAAACTTAATTGAAATGCAAAACAAGGCTACCAAAAATGGTATCAATGCCAATTTTATTGCATTAGAAGATGATAACGTCGTGGGCCTACGCTTAAGTTATGCCGCCAATCAATGGCCACTTGATGAATGGTGTAGCCCGTCTTTATGGCCTTGCCAACAAGATAAAATGGCGTACTTTAAATGTATTGCCGTTGATCCTAATCAACAGGGTAAAGGCATTGGCCCTAAGCTATTAAATGCATCAATCGAAGCACTTAAGCAACAAGGTGCCAAAGCGGGTATTGGCCACTTATGGCAACAAAGCCCAGGCAATGGTGCGGTAAAATATTTTACTAATGCCGGCGGCAAATTGATTAAAGAGCATAAAAATCGCTGGTATAACTACAGCATTGAAGAGAATTATCACTGCACTATTTGCGGCGTACCTTGCTACTGCAGTGCGGCAGAAATGGTGATTGAATTTTCATGAGCCAGTTATACGATCCGTTACAACATCCCCACTGCCAAGGGCAAGTATTTGCCCCTAGTTATTGGGCCAGCACTATTGATTTGCCAACGGCTAAATCAAGCGTCACCAGTCAACAGCAGTTTGATGTTGCAATAATTGGCGGCGGTTATTCAGGACTATTAACTGCATATCATTTAGCAACTGAACATCACTTAGATGTATGCGTACTTGAAGCCAATCAAGTAGGTTTTGGTGCCAGTGCACGAAATGCAGGTTTTGTGCTTAAAGGCTCAGGTCGCCTAAGCTACCCTCAAATGACCGAGAAATGGGGAGTCGATGTTAGCAAAGGGATTTATGCCGAATTCAGTGATGCTGTAAATCGCGTCGAGCAACTTATTGCAAAACATGATATTGCATGTGATAAACAAGAAAACGGTTATTTAAAAATTGCACACAATCAAAATGCACTGCAAACCTTAAATGCCCAAGCTGAATATATTCAAACACACTTGCAAAATTCAAGCACACCGCCTTGCCAATGGCTGAGCCAAGACGAGCTCAGTGCGCACTACATGAAAAATCAACAAGCCTATGGTGCACTGCGCTACAGCGATAGCTTTGGTGTGAATCCATTAAAGTTATTACTTGGCTATCGTACTGCTATGCTTGAGAGCGGTGTCACCCTGTTTGAAAACGCGTTAGTTGAAAATATAACGGAAACAGCAAGTGGCTTTCAGTTGTACGTTAATAGCTGCCAACTAAGCTGCAATAAATTAGTTATCGCGGGCAATGCATACAATAGCAAACTAACACATAAGGCTATTAACAACCGATATCTGCCTATTTTAAGCAGTATATTTGTCTCTAAGCCACTTACAGCACAACAATTAGCAGAATCAGGCCTGCAAACCAACCAAGTGTGTATGGACACGCGAACACTAAAATACTATTACCGATTATTGCCAGACAAACGGCTTTTATTCGGTGGTCGCGGCGCTGTTTATGCCAAACATCAAAATAAATCGGTGTATTTAGCCAACTTAAAAAAGGGCCTAAGCGATTGTTTTCCAAGCCTTGGTAATATCGAGCATGATTATTACTGGAATGGTTTTATTGCTGCTGCTCTCGATGATATGCCGCACATTAATTTTGACGGTAAGCTTGGCTTTATACTGGGTTATTGTGGTGCAGGCGTGTCGTTTAGTGCACAGGCAGGCTATCGCATGGCACAAATGGTAGCAGGTAAAACAGTACCAAACTTACCTCTTTACAACACTCCTCTACCCTACTTACCTTTTCCGCATTTTAGACGGTTAGGGCAGTTTGCTTATTATCAATATGCACAAGTGAAAGACCGCTTTTATTAAATGGTGCGCTTATGCGCATTATTTAACGATTTCACTCAGTAACAACCTAAACCCTAGTTATTCCACCAATATTTGCTAAAATAGTCGCTAACTCATTCATTTATTGGATATTCAGTGAAAACCCATTTAGGCCGCCGCCCGTTTACTAATATGGAAATTCATACCTTATTCAAAGGGTATATTTATGGCGACCACAAAATGCCGCGAGAACAAGCTAAGCATTGGCATTTTTGGCTGCCATTAATAAGCTATTACACCGGCACATTTAGTGACGAAATTGGTCAACTCACACTGGATAATGTAACGAAGCATGATGGTCATTACTTTTTTGACTTTCATACCAATAACAAAATAAAACCACGCCGTATTCCTGTACACCCCATGCTTATTGAGCATGGTTTTTTAGACTACCTTCACTTTTTAAAGCAACAAGGGCAACAACGCTTAATGTTCGACTTGCCTGCTAAGTCTGGCCGTTACAGTGAAAAAGTGCGCATATGGTTCTCAGGTGAAGGTGAACGTGCGGGTTACTTGCAAAAATGCCACATCCCAAATATTGATTTAGACGGCAGAAAAGCAGCCATTAGCTCGTTTCGATTAAACTTTGAAGCACAAATTCGCATTTCATCCATTCAAGCTGGTAGCAAAGATGCATTTAATTATTTAATGGGGTTTAAGGACTACGCACACTCTGAATTCGAAAACAGCAAATTATTGTGGCAGATTATCCGTGGTGTGAGAGCGCTGCCAGGCAGTATTTCATGGCAACGCTTTTGTGATAGACACTAGGCACGATTTTTAACCCCAAAACTAACTTCTATCACAGACAAAAGCCAATAACTCAGTCTCTTTTTGATATTTTAATCGTGTAATTTTATGTTCGCAGTGTGCACTTAAATCAAGCCATTTGCTTGGCTTTTTAGCACTGTTTAATGACCAACGATAAATTACATTGCCTTCCCCATAAATCAACGCATCATCACCTTGCCAAGCGTAATAATCAACACCTTCGGGCAGCTGTAATACAGGTTTAAATGAATGCTCTTCGCTATTAAATAACGTAATCCACTGCTGATTATTTTTATATTGGCTAAACGAGTACACATTTAGCGTTTGATTAAACGCTAAAGTACGACCTATATTGCCAGCAACAGGTTTACCAGTTTGTTTTTGTGTATTACCAAAATAAAGGGAATGTGGCTCTCCAAGCACAAAAGTAATTAAATCGTAATTTTTTCCCCAAGCGTGATAGCCAATTTTGCCTACTTCCTTGCGTAATAATTTGGCAGGCTTTGGCTTATTTAAACCGTATTGCCACAATTCTTGGCTACCATCATGTCCTTCTAAAATAACTGAAAAGCTGTCTTCATTTGGCACTTTTGTTGGCGAATATTCACTAACTTTGGTGTTGGTTAAATTCGTTGTTTGCTTGGTTTTGAAATCGTAAAGCATTACGTCTGTTTGCCACGATTCACCCGTCTGTAGCCCTGTGGTATAAAGCAACCCACCATCAATAAAGTTAGGTTGATTATCGTACCCAAAGCGGTTAGAGATATTTTGAGCGCTAACGAGTTTATTATTGTTGAGTTTAACTAAAAACACATCGGTATTTGGTAAACTCGATGCTGTATTACTAGCAAAAACAGTGCTACATACAGATGCCAAAAAAGCAAAGATCACGGTTTTTTTCATTATTATTTTCAAACTATTATGCGTGTTTTTTCCATTAATATCACAGCTATTATAATAAAGACAAACTTGACCAATCACTGCCGCCCAGATATAAACACATAAACAACTAAAAATAGTGTGCTCTATGTCAGCCAAACACCCCATTATTGCAATCACAGGTTCATCCGGTGCAGGAACGACCACATCAACCAATGCAATTAAACACATCTTCCGCAGTTTAAATATTAATGCGGCATTTGTTGAGGGGGATAGCTTTCACCGCTATACACGCCCTGAAATGGATAAGCGTATTCGCGAAGCGCATCAAGAAGGCAAGCATATTAGCTATTTTGGCACAGAGGCCAACGATCTTGCGTCATTAGAACAGTTATTTACTGACTACGGCAATACTGGTTCGGGTAAAAGCCGCCGCTATTTGCATACCTTTGACGAAGCTGTTCCTTACAACCAGCTACCCGGCACATTTACACCGTGGCAAGACCTTGAAAATGACACTGATATTTTATTCTATGAAGGATTACATGGTGGCGCAGTAGACAACGATGTTGATGTTGCACGCCATGTTGATTTGCTAATCGGTATGGTTCCTATCATTAACCTTGAATGGATCCAAAAACTTATTCGCGATACACAAGACCGAGGCCATTCACATGAAGCTGTAATGGGCTCTATCGTTCGTTCTATGGATGATTATATTAACCATATTACACCACAGTTTTCTCGCACCCATATTAACTTTCAGCGTGTGCCAACGGTTGATACATCAAACCCATTTAGCGCAAAAGATATCCCGTCACTTGATGAAAGCTTTGTGGTTATTCGTTTTCGCGGCATTGATGATGTAGATTTTCCGTACTATTTGCAAATGATCAATGGTGCGTTTATGTCACGTATGAATACCATGGTGGTACCTGGCGGAAAAATGGGCTTAGCAATGGAGCTGATCCTGCGACCGCTTATTGAAGATATCATTAATAAAAAACGTGCTTTGCAAGATTTAAGGCAAAACTCTTTGCCAATTTAAAGCTAAATTTGAGATTTCAGATTTCAGATTTCAGATTTCAGATTTCAGATTTCAGATTTCTAAATATAGCTTAAATTATTTTCCAACTCTGAAATCTTTTTATCTAATTTCTACACAAACTAAAATAAAGTTAGAATTTTGGGTTCTAAAATCTATAGCCTGGCGGCTCATTTATCAGGATTTACTTGAAGAATAGTTGGAGCGAGTAACGAGGTTCGAACTCGTGACCTCGACCTTGGCAAGGTCGCGCTCTACCAGCTGAGCTATACTCGCGTCACGATATGCATT
Source organism: Pseudoalteromonas sp. T1lg24 (assembly GCF_002964745.1). Classification (NCBI taxonomy): domain Bacteria; kingdom Pseudomonadati; phylum Pseudomonadota; class Gammaproteobacteria; order Alteromonadales; family Pseudoalteromonadaceae; genus Pseudoalteromonas; species Pseudoalteromonas sp. T1lg24. The sequence goes on from NZ_PQCB01000006.1 coordinate 622,631, forward strand.
TTAGTATTTTTGGAGGAGGAACACTATCCAAAATTTTGGAGCGAGTAACGAGGTTCGAACTCGTGACCTCGACCTTGGCAAGGTCGCGCTCTACCAGCTGAGCTATACTCGCATTCCATGTAAACCGTTTTTTAACTTGGTTATAGCGCGACTTGTCGCACCTATTACCTCGAGCAGCTAAACTATACTCGCATTACATAATGCATTTTTGAATGATTGGAGCGAGTAACGAGGTTCGAACTCGTGACCTCGACCTTGGCAAGGTCGCGCTCTACCAGCTGAGCTATACTCGCATAATCATGCAGATATAAGATTAAAACGTTCTGGTTGTCTTAATCTATTGTATTTGGAACGAGTAACTAGGATTGAACTCTTGATATTAAAGTTCGACCTTGGCATAACCAAGTACCTATTAACACTTTCCAAAAATTTGGAGCGAGTAACGAGGTTCGAACTCGTGACCTCGACCTTGGCAAGGTCGCGCTCTACCAGCTGAGCTATACTCGCATTCCATACCAACCGTTTTTTAGCTTAGCATTAGCGCAACCTTAGTCGCATCTATCACCTCGAGCAGCTGAACTGTACTCGCATACCAATGCTTAAAGTCTTTTATCGTCTAAGCGGGGCGTGATTTTACATAAAGAATTTAGCTTTGCAAGCAGCAAAGCTAAAATTTTTTAAATTTTGAAGATATTTTGGCGATAAACACGTAATTCAGCGATTGATTCACGAATATCATCAAGCGCTAAGTGTGTGCCTTGCTTTTTAACAAGGTTAAGCATGTCTGGCGACCAACGTCTTACTAGCTCTTTAATTGAGCTAACGTCAATGTTGCGATAGTGAAAGTAATCTTCCAATTCGCGCATATACACGTTTAAAAAGCGTCGATCTTGTCCAATTGAGTTGCCACACATTGGCGAAACACCTTTTGGCACCCACTTTTCGAGAAATGTGATGGTTTCGCGAATTGCCATTTCTTCGCTGTGCTTACTTTTGCGAACACGCTCAGTTAAACCCGAGTTACCGTGTTGATTAGTGCACCACTCGTCCATACCGGCCAGTACTTCCTCTGACTGATGGACTGCAATTACAGGGCCTTCAGCTAAAACATTAAGCTCAGAGTCTGTTACTACTGTAGCAATTTCTAAGATGCGATCTTGGCTTGGCTCTAATCCGGTCATTTCCAAATCAAGCCAAATTAAATTAGATTCATGAAAAGCCATAACTACCTAGCGGTGCTTTCCTTTCGATTTAATGAATTTGGATATATCATATTATGCTTCTTCAATAGATAAAACGCTTTTTTTAAGTGTTATTTAAGTTATAGGCTAAAAGTGGCAAAACGGAAAAAACTCAGCAAAGGTCAATCTCGCAGAATTAGCGCAAACCATCAAAAGCGTTTAAAGCAGGCTAAAGGCAATCAGCAGCCTGAAGAGCAATCTTGGCAAAGCGATAATCTTGGTCCGCAACAAAACGCCAGAGTGATCAGCCGCTTTGGTCAACATGCTGATATTGAAACAGCTGACGGCGAAATCCTACGCTGTAATATTCGCCGTACGATTAAAAGCCTTGTTTGCGGTGACAACGTTATTTTTCGTCCAGCAAAAGTAAGCGAAGGTGATTTAGCAGGGGTAATTGAACTTGTTGAAGAACGCACCAGCCAGCTTACGCGCCCAGACTTTTACGACGGTGTAAAAGTAGTTGCCGCCAATATTGACCAAATTTTAATGGTATCGGCCGTATTACCGGAATTTACTCCCAACATCATCGACCGCTACTTAGTTGCCTGCGAAGATATGGGAATAGAGCCAATTTTAGTGCTTAATAAAGTTGATTTACTCGATAACGAAGGCATTGAATACTTAGATGAAGTACTCGATATTTATCGCGATATTGGCTACCAAGTTTATTTTATTAGTAATAAAACAGGCCAAGGCGTCGAAGAGCTTAAAGCATTATTAAAAGATAAAAGCAGCATTTTTGTTGGCCAGTCAGGTGTTGGTAAGTCAACACTAGTGAACAGCCTATTACCCGACGCGAATATCTTAACCCAAGAAGTATCTGAAGTTTCAGGCTTAGGTCAGCACACTACAACGGTTTCAACGCTGCATCATTTAGCTTCAGGCGGTGATTTAATCGACTCACCTGGAATTCGAGAATTTGGCTTATGGCATTTAGAAAATGACCGCGTAACTTGGTGCTTTAAAGAGTTCCGTGAGTTTATTGGTGGCTGTAAATTTAGAGACTGTAAACACCTTGATGACCCGGGTTGCATTATTCGTGAAGCCGTTGACGAAGGTAAAATCAGCGAATTACGCTTTGATAGCTACCATCGCATTTTAGAATCAATGGAAGATGGTCGTGCAGGTGCGCGCAATCCAAGAGTATAGAGTCATTCAACAACTTGATGTAAAATACGAAAAATTTTTTAGGGATACGACCTCGTGAGTTTAGATAAATTCAAAATTGGCGCGCAGTACGCCATGCCAAAACACCTTATATCTCGCTTAGTGGGTAAATTAGCAGCAGCACAAGCAGGCAAGCTAACCACCAGCTTAATTAAAGGCTTTATTAAGCAATACGGCATAGATATGAGCGAAGCCAAATACGAAGATCCGGCTCACTATAAAACCTTTAACGAATTTTTCACTCGTCCATTAAAAGACGGCCTGCGCCCAATTGCGGAAGATAAAGACATTATCGCTCACCCTGTAGACGGTAAAATTTCGCAACTTGGTGACGTAGTTGATGATCGCTTGATTCAAGCAAAAGGCCACGACTTTAGCTTACAAGAATTACTTGGCGGTGATGAAAATGTAGCAGCGCCGTTTCAAGGCGGTAAATTTGCAACGATTTACTTAGCTCCAAAAGACTACCACCGCATTCATATGCCAATTGGCGGTAAACTGCGCAAAATGGTGTATGTACCGGGTGATTTATTCTCGGTAAACCCACTTACCGCTGAAAATGTACCAAACTTATTCTCTCGCAATGAGCGTGTAGTTGCTATTTTTGATACTGAAATTGGCCCTCTTGCTATGGTATTAGTGGGTGCAACCATTGTAGCTAGCATCGAAACTATTTGGGCTGGCACAGTAACACCACCAGCAGGTAAAGACGTATTCACATGGGATTACCCTGAAAATGGCCATAATCAACTTATTTTAAATAAAGGTGATGAAATGGGCCGCTTTAAATTGGGCTCTACCGTTATCTTAGCTTGGGGTTCTGAAGTAGCAGACTTCCTTGATGGTGAAGTTGCTGGCACGGTAACGCGCATGGGTACGCCATTTGCGAAAATCAAAAATAAAGAGGAGCAAAGCGAACCAGCTGAAACCCCTACTGAAGATTAATCAGTATTAAAGTCAAAAAAGGGAGCAACCGCTCCCTTTTTTAATTTTTTACGCGCTTTCTTCTTATCAATGCGCCAGCAGTAAGAATAAACAACATTAACCATGAGTTACTGCCAGAAGACTCTTTTTTAACGTCATCAGGTACCTCTGGAAGAGGCACAGGATCTGGTTCTGCCTCAACTTGTAAATCAAACTCATAACGCGCCGCTTGCTCATGTTCATCAGTTACTACTAACTCAACTTTATAGCTGCCTGATTGAGAGAAGTTATGCGAGAATACCATGCCACTCGCCGATGCGTCTTCCGCTTTCCAAGCATAGCTTAACGTGTTGCTATCAGCATCTGTACTAAGCGATGCATCAAACTCACACGCTAAATAGTTACACCGGTGTGAAGCAACTACTTCTGGCGCAAATAACCCTGTAACATTAAAGTCTATAGCTAAGCTATTTGACACACCAATCGAGTTAGTCACAACAAGGGTTGCAGAATAGTCACCAAGTGAAGGTAATATATGTGTCGCCTCTTCCCCTTCGAGCACATCACCGCTAGACAGTTGCCATTTGTAGTTGAAGCCACTTACTGGGTTTTCCACATTAAATTGGCATTTAGCGCCAGAACACACAACGTTTCCTGCGACACTTGGCGGATTCGTATCAATACTTTGTGCCGTAATCGTGCCCCAATAGCCATCACTATCCTGCGCTTGCATATACACAATTGCTTTTTTGTCGAGTAGTTGATTGTTGTTAATCACAATCTCAAACTGCTCAGTGATGCTATCTGCGTTACCATCACTAAACATCGCCAGCTGTTGATTGTCATCTGACACCAGCTGATTAACCGCATACCTTACCTTAGAAATATTTTGCATTGGCCAGGAGCTATTGTTTTTAAAGCGCGTATCCGTTGCGTTCGCTTTTAAAACTATTTGCTGCTGCGCATTCAACGCCAAATTTATATCAGCAATATCTGGGCCCTGTGTTAACTGATAAGGCGCTTTTGTTACCTTAGCTGCATAAAGTAGTGCCTTTAAGTTATCTGGCTTGATTAACGCACCATAATAACCACATGATTGGAAAAACGCGGTACCTAATTCAAAGGTAATATGCGCAATACCAAGTTCACCATAAGCTAAATTATCTGAAGTACCATCGGTCGGATATAAACCTACCGATTGCATTGGCCGATAGTCATTAAAATACGCAAGTTTTCGACCTAACGATTCTAACCCTTTGGCATTTGGCGCAGCATCATAACTGCCACCCCAAGGCCATAGAATAAGCTGACTGTAGCTGTGAATGTCTAAATACAAGCCTTGAGTATTTTCAGGCGCTGCATCGCTAATATTTGGCCCGCGTTGATCAGGGAAAATACTACGAACATAGCTCTCAACTGCGGCCACTTCAGGCTCTGAACCTGGGCTATCTCCCCGATACGTTGCAGAGCACGCATCACCACTAGAGCCGCCATCAACCGAGCCCCAGCCAGAGCTAAAGTTACGATTTAAATCAACACCAACATTGGCCTCTAAACAATGATTTTCGTTAACATTTTTACGCTGAGAAACGCCTGTTTCCGCAATTTTTCGTCCATCAGGGTTTGTTTGAAAGAGAATATGAATTTGTTGTGTTTCTAAAATCCAGTTGATATCGGCATTGGTTTCGCGCTCTGCTAATAACTGTTTGGCAAAATCTAATGTCAGCGCGGCTGTAGCTAGCTCGCGGGCATGCATGGCACTTTGAATAAATAAAATTGGCGGGTTAACTAAATCTTTTTTACCGATTTTTAAAACTTTTAAATCGTAGCCTTCGCCTTTATTTTGCTTTTGCCATGAATCACCAATATCTACCAGTTCTGTGTATTCAGGGTGAGCCGCAACTAAATCATCCACTTGCTGAAAAGTTTCTTCAACCGTTGCGTAACAGCTAAAACCGGGTATTCCTGTGCTATTGTTAGTCAATTTATCAAAGATATTTTGTTGCTTGGTTAAAAATTGCTTTGCCAGATTATTTGCTGGTTGCAATGTGGCGCCAAAGCGTTTTAGTAAGGATTGTTCTTCATTGGAGAGTGTAAACAACACACCATTTGGACGATCGCCAATTAAGTTATGATGCAAACTTATCTTAGCTTTGGCTTCAATATCTGAATTAGGAAAAGTGACTAAAAAATGCTGCGATTGCTGTGCATACGAATTAACCGCACCGAGCATTAACCCTGAAATTAATAATTTTCTAAGCATGTTCCCTCCAATTAGCATGAATACCAATTCACTTAACTAGCTGATCATCCTAGCGGACTAAATATCATGCTAACTGCGTTATAATTTATCAATGTAGAACAACTACATAAGATAAATTTCGCCTTGTTACCATTTCATTTATCCAACGCTACCCCTGATCACATACTTAACAGAATTGGTATTAGCTAAAATACCTAATTTGGGTAAAAACACAAACACCATAACGTTGGGAAATGTAAATAAAAGGTAGTTTTACGTAGAATCGTATCGCTTTTATCTAGAGTCGAATCTAGTCTAACGTTTGTTACACACTGTACAGGTTTGTGACGTTGCAAACGAAAAAGCGCTTTGTTTAAAGCTCTGCGCATCAAATTGTAAAAACTGCGGTAAGTTATCCTCACCCAACAGTAAAAGTATTGCTGCAATTGCCTGCTGCGCGCCAATTACACCAAGCAGCGGGCTGATAACCCCTAAGGTATCGCAGTTTTGCGCACTGCTTGCCCCTTGGTTGGCAAACAAGCATTCATAGCAAGGTGCGTTATCATTTTTATTATCGACAATACACAATTGCCCTTGCCAGCCCATTGCTGCTCCCGAAACAAGGGGTTTAGCAAACTGCTTAGCAAGGCGATTAATTAAGTAACGTGTTTTGAAATTATCACTGCAATCGAGTACTAAATCGCAATCTTCGATAAGCGCCTTAGCATTGTGCTCATCCAATTTCTCCGAGATTGTTGATAGCGATATTTGATTATTCAGTGCTTGCAGCGTTTTGCCCGCGGCTTTACTTTTACTTTGCCCAATATGACTCACTTTATAGAGAATTTGCCGCTGCAAATTATACAGCTCAACCTCATCATGGTCGACCAATGTTAGTTGCCCAACACCAGATGCTGCCAAATAAAACGCTGCGGGTGAGCCAAGCCCACCCAAACCAATAATTAATACGCGCGCCGCTTTTAATTTAAGTTGCGCATTCTCATCAATTTCTGGCAATAGTAACTGGCGAGAATAACGAATTAATTCTTGGTTTGATAACGATAACATAGCTAGTTCAACACATTCTCAAGTTCTACAATCGCCGCTTCCGGGTCAGCTGCTTCTGTAATTGCGCGCACAACAGCAATACTGCCAACGCCAGTTTTTGCAACCTCTTCAGCACGGGCTAGGTCGATACCGCCAATTGCCACTACAGGGTAATCATGCATTAGTTGTACAAAGTGTTTTAATTTTTCTAAGCCCTGAATTTGCCCCGTCATATCTTTAGTGGTGGTTGGATAAATTGCGCCAAAGGCTAAGTAGCTTGGGCGATAATTATGCGCACGCAGCATTTCATAAAAACCGTGAGTAGATACACCTAAGCGAATACCCGCTTGTTTGATTTCAGCTAAATTAGCGACCGAAATATCTTCTTGGCCAAGGTGAATACCGTAAGCGCCATGTTTTATCGCTAATTGCCAGTAGTCATTAATAAATAAACGTGCGTCGTATTTTTTACCAAGGGTAATCGCGGTGGCTATTTTTTCTTCGAGATCAGCATCGCTGCTATCTTTAATACGCAGCTGAATGGTTTTAATGCCCGCTTTTAAGCAGCGCTCAATCCAATCTACGGAATCAACCACAGGGTAAATACCCAAATTACGCGTTTCTATTTTGGTAAAATCACGGGCACTTACTTGCTCAGCGTCTAGCGCCAAATCTAGTTCCTGACCAAGCCATGAATCCGCTTCAATCACTTCTGGATAATCATTTATATCGTGAGGGAATCCACAATGGGCCACAGGGCCAATACCTTGCCCAAAACGCTCAGCATGTTTTAAGCCTTGATTAATGTAGGCTTTAGCAAGGATAAAGGCATCTTTCAGCGGATAGTCTTTCGCGAGATTAGCTGCAACACTGGAAGCAAAGGAACACCCTGTACCATGACTGTGCGGTGTGTTAATTGCTTTATTGCCTAGCCAATACTCTTCACCTTGATGAGCACCATAATCGATGCAATAGCCTTTAGGATAATCCCAATGGCCGCCTTTTATCAGCACACTTGGTACACCTAACTCTTTAAACGCTTTTGCTGCATCTTGCACCGCACTTGGGCCAATTAAATACACACCGGTAAGAATTTGGGTTTCTTGTGTATTTGGTGTGATCACATCGACTTGTGGTAATAAATGGGTTTTAATCGCCGGTAGAATGTCTTCTTCAGTTAAGCTATCACCACTTGAAGCTACCGCGACTGGGTCGTAAACAACAATTGGTGGCGTTTGCCATGTAGTTTTGTAGCGTTTAAGCGTATTAGCAATAAACTCCACTTGCTGTTCATTGGCAAGCATGCCAATTTTAATCACTTTAGGTTGTACATCCTGCTCAAGGGCATCGAGCTGGGATTCAATCACCTTGATTGCAACGCCATTAATCTCTTCAACACCCATGCTATTTTGCGCAGTAAGCGCCGTAATTACACTACATGCATGCACACCAAAACTTTGCGCCGCTTTAATATCGGCTTGAATACCCGCGCCGCCACCAGCGTCAGAGCCAGCAATAGTCCAAATTAATGCCATAGTTTCCTAGATTTCAGATTTCAGATTTCAGATTTCAGATTTCAGATTTCAGATTTCAGATTTCAGATTTCAGATTTCAGAAATATTACTTCGTTTATATTTTATGATTGCCACTATCATGGCGGTTATTTGCTTTACTTCGTCAATTAATGAAAAACCAACACTTGACTCAATAAGGCCTATCTTTATGCCAATATATAATACCAATTCACTTAAATAGCTGATCATCCTAGCGGGCTAAATATCATGCTAACTGCGTTAGAATTTATCAATGTAGAACAACTATATAAGAAAAATTCCGCCTTGTTAGCATTTCATTTATCCAGCGCTATCCCTGATCACATACTTAACAGAATTGGTATAACTGCGTTACGAGCTCACCTGCTGAACCCTTTGCAATCACATAAAAGCGCACCATATCTTTAATGGTTTCTCTTTCTTCACCTTCGGCAATATTTGAAGGTATCGAAAGCGCTGATCGCGTTATTTGATTTTTTAATACATTATCCTTGCACAAGGCCATCGCTTTATAGACTTCGCAAGTAACACGACAAGCCCGCTGCCAAACCGCTAAACTTTCAAATCTCATAACTCACTCCTTAAGTTATCTAAAGCACACTCAATGAGTGTAGCATCTGAAATCTGAACGCTTTTTTCTCTACCCTATTACTGATGCCAAAAGGGCATGCCCATTGTCGGGGTTGACGGTTTAGCAACCTCTTTTTCAGGCATTGCTTTGGCCTCATAAGCGATTCTGCCTGCGTCTACCGCAAGTGAAAATGCCTTTGCCATTGCAATTGGGTCGCCCGCTTGCGCTACCGCACTATTTAATAGTACCGCATCATACCCCATTTCCATTGCGGTTGCTGCGTGTGAAGGCAAGCCAAGTCCTGCATCTACAAGCAATGTGGTATTGGGTAAACGCTCACGAATGGTTTTTAACGCATACGGATTTAACAACCCTTTACCAGTACCAATTGGCGCGCCCCACGGCATTAGCACTTCACAACCTAAATCGACTAATTTTTGGCAAATAACTAAGTCGTCGGTGCAATAAGGTAAAACGTCAAAACCGTCATCAATTAGTTGCTTTGTCGCCTCAAGTAAACCAATCGGGTCAGGCTGTAAGTTGTACTCATCGCCAATAAGCTCAAGCTTGATCCAATTTGTTTGAAACACTTCGCGGCACATTTTGGCAAGGGTTACGGCTTCTTGCACGCTGTGGCACCCTGCGGTATTGGGTAATACTTTAAGACCTGTATCTTTAATTAATTGCCAAAAGTCATTACCAGCTTCAAGAGTTCCTTGGCGGCGCAACGATACCGTCACCACCTCTGCACCCGATGCCTTAATTGACTGCTGCATTACTGCAGGAGATGGGTACAAGGCTGAGCCAATAAATAAACGGCTCGACAGCGTTTGGCCATAAATAGTTAGCGGTTTATCCATTAGCCCCCCTGTATTGGCGAGAGAATTTCAATCTGATCGCCATCAGCCAAGGTGACGCTTTCACATTGCTCACGTGGCACAAAGCTTTGATTTACCGCCACCGCGTAGGGTTCACTAGCACCCAACTGCGATAGCAAAGCAAGCAACGTCGTATTGCTTTCAACATCGCGCTTTTCGCCATTAATTATTAAATTCATTTTGCACTCTTAGTTCATCTGCTCAAGCGCCATTTCAACCACTTTTGGCGCCAGTAAATAACCATGTCTATACAAGCCATTAATCACAATACGCTTGCCTTGCTTTTCAACCAGTGGACGGTTATCCGGCAAGCTTGGCCTTAGCCCTGCTTGCATTTCCAGTATTTCGGCCTCAGCAAAGCCACTGTGCACTGTGTATGCAGCTGACAACAACTCCATTGCTGAACGCAGCGTCATTGGCTTTGTTGATTGCGATTCAATTTCTGTCGCGCCAATTACAAACTCATGATTAGGCTTTGGCACAATGTAAATCGGATAGCGCGGATGCATTAAGCGCACAGGACGATTAAGCGACACTTCAGGCGCATATAAGCGCACCACTTCACCGCGTACACCGCGAAGGTTTTGAAGCTCAGGTTTAGCGCCTAAGCCTCGGCAATCCAAAATCACATCAAAGTGGTTTTCGTTAATATTGCCTGAAAACGACTCAAAGAAAGTGACCTTGTCTTTTACTTGTCGGTAACTTGCCGAATAAAACGCACGATTATCAAGCTGCCCTTCACATGGTAAGTAAATACCTTGGTGAAAGCGCCCTGCAAGTGCTGGCTCCAGCTCTGCAAGCTGCGTACTATTAAGCGGCTTAGCACTTTGCTCTGCCAGCGGCTTTAAGCGATTCGCAAACGACTCTAAGTCACCTTTATCTTGCTGATGTGCAACGACTAGGCTGCCGTGTTGTTGGAAAAACACCGGCTCATCTAACAATTCAAGGATCGACTGCCACAGCGGTATCGCCTGCAAGCCAAGCTCTGCTAATTCAGCTTCACATAATACCGATTCAGCCAATGGCGCAAGCATGGCTGCAGCAACAAAACCTGCGCTTTGTTCACCGCTAACTTTACCTGCCTCAAATACCGATACTTGATGCTGCTGATAAAGCTGCAATGCCGACAAGCGCCCCGTTAAACCGTAACCTAAAATCGCTATTTTTTTTCGCTGTGAAGTTGCTGTCATAATACGCCCAAGCAGTTAAATAGGTGTCAGAATTCAGCACGTTTACTTACTGAATTCTGACTGCTTATTGCTGATTTATACTTTCTGATAAATTTCAGAACCTGCCGATTTAAACTCTTCTGATTTCGCTTTCATTTCTGCTTCAACATCAATCATTTTGATTTCAATTGCATTCGCATCAGAAATATCTACGCCCTGACTTTCTAAGTCTTTCGCGTAATCACGCACTTCTTGGGTGATTTTCATCGAACAGAATTTAGGACCACACATTGAACAAAAATGTGCAACTTTGCCTGACTCTTGCGGAAGGGTTTCATCGTGATACTCAAGCGCGCGTTCAGGGTCTAAACCTAGGTTAAACTGATCGTGCCAACGGAACTCAAAGCGCGCTTTAGAAAGGGCGTTATCGCGGATTTGTGCACCTGGATGACCTTTTGCTAAATCCGCTGCATGCGCTGCAATCTTATAAGTAATTAGACCTTCTTTAACATCATCTTTATTTGGTAAGCCTAAATGCTCTTTTGGCGTTACATAACACAGCATTGCAGTGCCGTACCAAGCAATTTGCGCAGCACCAATACCCGATGTGAAGTGATCATAACCCGGTGCAATATCGGTGGTTAGTGGGCCTAAGGTATAAAACGGCGCCTCGTGACAATGCTTAAGCTGCTCGTCCATATTAGCTTTGATCATGTGCATTGGCACATGACCTGGGCCTTCGATGAATACCTGCACATCGTGTTCCCAAGCAATTTTGGTCAGCTCACCTAAAGTACGTAACTCTGAGAATTGCGCCTCGTCGTTTGCATCAGCCACCGAACCTGGGCGCAGGCCATCACCGAGTGAGAAACACACATCGTATTGCTTTAAAATTTCACAGATTTCTTCAAAGTGAGTGTATAAGAAGTTTTCTTTATGGTGCGCTAAACACCATTTCGCCATAATTGAGCCACCACGCGATACAATACCTGTGACACGTTTTGCCGTCATTGGTACATAGCGAAGTAAAACACCCGCGTGAATAGTAAAGTAATCCACCCCTTGCTCAGCTTGTTCAATTAGCGTATCGCGGAAGATTTCCCAAGTTAGGTCTTCTGCTACACCGTTTACTTTTTCAAGCGCTTGATAAATTGGTACGGTACCAATTGGTACTGGCGAGTTACGCACAATCCATTCACGTGTTTCGTGAATATAACGGCCTGTCGATAAATCCATTACCGTATCTGCGCCCCAGCGAGTTGACCATACAAGCTTCTCAACTTCTTCTTCAATTGAGCTTGATACTGACGAGTTACCAATGTTTGAATTTACTTTAACCAAAAAATTACGACCAATAATCATCGGCTCAGATTCAGGGTGGTTAATATTATTTGGTAATACCGCACGGCCGCGTGCAATTTCATCACGGACAAATTCTGGCGTAATAAAATCAGGTAGCTCTGCACCAAACGATTCGCCCTTGTGTTGCTGCGCTAAAATTTCTTCACGAATTTTTTCACGGCCCATATTTTCACGAATCGCAACGTATTCCATTTCCGGTGTGATAATTCCCTGACGTGCATAATGCATTTGCGTGACGTTTTTACCCGCTTTAGCACAGCGCACTTTTGGTAAGTTCTCAAAACGTAAGTGATCTAACCCTTCATCAGCCATACGCTGCTGAGTGTATTGTGAGGTTACCGACTCTAGCTCTTCGGTATCATCACGACCTTCAATCCACGCTTGACGGAATTTTGGTAAACCAACTTCAACATTAAGCTCTGCATTCGGATCGGTATAAGGGCCTGATGTGTCGTAAACGCGTACTGGCTCGTTCTTTTCAAAAATAGGGTTTTCTTCTGTGCCACCAGCGAAAGTATCACTTAACGTGATTTCGCGCATACCAACGCGTACGCCCGGGTTTTCACCTTCCACATAAATTTTCTGTGAATTAGGAAATGGCTGAGTTTTTAGGTTGTATATATAATCAGATGCTGCTTGTCGCGCTTCGCGACGGCTCATTTGATTTGCTGGCTTAGTATTACTTTGTGACATGACGCACCTTTAAATAATTAAATCGAGTGACGGTCTTGCCAAAGTTCGTGATGATTGAAGCGCACACAGCGCCTAGGAGGCAGTTCTTAATATAATTAAGACAACAGTGAAAAGGTTTTTTGCCAAATGGCAAACAAACGCTTGCCACCAAGCTGCTTGTTTCCTACGTAGATGCTAATCTATTCAGGTTCACGGATCCCGCTTATGCGATCTCAGCCTTAGTTTTACTTAAAAAGTAAAAGGCACTCCGACAAGTAACGATTGAATTCTATGTGTTTATGCTAAGCGACGCAATAAAAGATTAAGCTGATAAGACCAATGGAGAAGTAATTGACTGTGCCAAATAAAAATTGGCGCTCTCGCTAGGGATCGAACCTAGAACTCGGCCTCCGGAGGGCCACGTGATATCCATTTCACCACGAGAGCACGGCGATAATAATAATGGCTAAACTACCTAATTACCAGCGAATAGAAACTCACTTGGCTAATATATCAACAAGATAGTTACAATTAAGTTGTAATTTACTCGCATTTTTTAATAAAAAACGCTTTAATTAAAAGATTCACTTGAAGCATGCCTAAGTATTAGGAGAACAAAATGGCATTAATGACTACAGAACAAGTTGCAGAATTTCTTGGCGTAAAAGAAGAACGCGTCCGTCGTTTAGAGCGTGAGAGCTTGCTAATTGCTGCTGAAAAAGACGATGCGGGCAACGCAAAATTTAACGAAGATGACGTTAAACGCTATAAAGAATTAGCTGAGCGTATTGGTGGTATTTAATCGTTTATAAACGGTCTTAACGCTAAAGCATGGCTGATAAAGCCATGCTTTAAATACCACAAGTAACAAATTAAGTTGTAAAGCTGCTGATATAAATCTAGCTTTTCTAATTGCTGTAACGACACGCTTGGTAGCTTATAATAGCAGGCTAACAAATATTTTTTGTCACTGAGGTTAAGTGCTAGTGAGCTACAAAGCGCCGCCAAATCAAAGTAAACATCATTAAGTCCCACATACTCAAAATCGATTAACCAACTCGTTTTATTTGAAAATATTAGATTTTCTCGCACTAAGTCGTTATGACACACGCCAAGTTCATATGGGTAATTTTTTAACTTCGCAAGTAATTGATTAATTGTTGTTTGATAGTTTTTATATTCTGCTAGCTCAGTGTAACTACTAAAAAGTGTACTTAGATTTATCTCTTCATAATCGTAATCACTATTCAAATTATGTAAAACAACTAACTTTGCTACTAACGATTGAAGGTGGAGCGGTTTATTAAACTCTACGCTTTCAATAAACTGATAAGCAATAAGTTTGTGTTTTTCACTAGTCGCTATAACGTTTGGCACAACATTTTCTTTTGCTAAATGCTGCTCAACTAAAGTCACTTTAAAGTTATTTTCACGATCAAAATGCTTTAATAGCAGAGTTTTTCCACACTGGGTTTCAACCCGAAAACAGGTGTTATTAACGCCTTGAGTAAGATAAAGCGCTTTTTTAGCTACAAACTCTAAACCAAGTTTAACTAGATAGTCTTGGCATTGATTAAGCAAAAGCCAACTCTCTTTGCAGCTGAAAATGCTGGCGCCATTGCAAATAGCCCCAAATCACCATACCAGTATAAATCGCAAATAGTACAACTGTTGGGTAATACCCTTTTTGCAGATACAGATAAATAGATGCCGCATCAATCACTAGCCAGTAAAGCCAGTTTTCAAGTACCTTTTTGGCAACTAGGTAAGTAGTCATTACCGCGAAACAGGTAGTAAAGGAGTCTAGGTAAGCAAAATCTGCATGCGTGTAGTTATCCATCACATAACCCAAGGCTAGTGCAATTAAACTGGTTACCGTGATAATGATAAGGTGGGTATTAAACTGCCAACTTGAGATGGGTAATTCTTTTTTTTCTTTACCATTTTTCCAACAATAGAAACCATAAACCGCCATTGCCAAATAATAAAAATTCAGCAATGACTCCATTAATAAAGCACCGTTCCAAAATAGCAGAGTGTAAATAAAGGTACTTACAAAGGCACAGGGCCAAGCCCACAAGCTTTCTTTCATCACAAACACTAAGTAAGCAAGACCAAGCGCTACCGCGATATATTCCCAATAGCTCATTGCTGTAAAACCGCTTAAGGCTTGTGATAAAAATTCCATTTACACCTCTTTATTAGGTGATAAATCACCACCAATAAATTTACACACAAAAATAGCCTTGCCAAACTCTTGGTGAGAACGTTTAATTTCGCGCGTTACTGCGTTCATTACCTCATCGTACTCACCAAACACCTGAGTAGACATTGTGTTAGTAATCACTTCTAGGTTTGCGTTCGCGTTTAAACGGTCAATAAACCCTTTGATAAATGGAATATAATCTTGGTGCAACGGGTATTTACTAATTTCTACAGATAATTTCATAGCTTTTGATTTCAGGTTTCAGGTTTCAGGTTTCAGGTTTCAGGTTTCAGGTTTCAGGTTTCAGAAGAGCTTAACGGCCGCTTCTGAAATCCAAACACATTACTTATAATTGAATTAATACTGATAGGTAAAACTTACGCCTGCCATGCGCGGCTCAGCAAATTGCACATAAGTGTGCGTCTCGTAAAAGTCACGTGGGTCATTACCAAACTCAAAACCTCGGGTTGCGTAATTTTGATTAAACATATTACGTACCCAAGCGCTTAATTCCCATGCATTTCGGCTATAACCAATTTTAGCATTAACCAGATTTACGCTTTCAGCCCTTGAGTCGTGACTATCTGAGAAGTAGTAGTCATCTTTACCTTCAATGCCTAAATTTACGTATAGATTTTCCGTTGCATCGAAACGCGCCGAGAATGCATAGTTGTAGCGTGGTGCTTGTGCTTGTTCGCGGCCATCTTTGCTCTCGCCATCAGCATTAACAAAGTCATCCATACGGGTACGTAAATAACCTACCGCACCATTTAAGCTTATGCGGTCAGTTAACTGATAACGTCCATCGATTTCAATACCGTAGTTACGGCCACTAGCTGCGTTATCGAAATAGCCCACAAACACAGGTTCTGAAGCCTCGTTTGCTTTGTATTCTTTGTACGCTTTAACTTGCATATTATCGCGGTACATATAAAACGCAGCTAAACGAAGTACCAGTCGCTTATCTTTAGACGTGCCTTTAACGCCAAACTCACCGCTCCATAAATACTCTGGATCAAAATATTTAATGGTTTCAAAGAACCTTTGATCTACGCCTTCATCTCGCGCTTTTGCTAGTGCTTCACCATTGATGCCACCCACTTTGTAGCCACTTGTGAGGCTGGTATAGATCATCGCTTGCTGGTTTACTTGGTGCTCAAGTGCAAGCTTTCCGCCTACCATTGAATCATCAACTGATTCTAAAAAGCCATTGTTATCAAAGTAATCACCTTGGTAATTTTCTGCACGCAAGCCCGTAATCAAAACCGTACGATCATCAATGCGTGTTTCCAATTGACCAAATACAGCAATATTATCTATTTGATAATTTGACTCAAAGTCTTGTGCTTGCCATGTATAAGCGCGTGTTAAGTCAACTTCTTTGCTTTGATAATATACGCCGCCAATCCAAGTTCCTTCTTTGCTTTGCACATTTAATTCAACGGAGCGGTCTTTACGATCTCGATCATACGCATCGGTCGAACTATAGCCCCAAGAATGAAGACCCGCACTGCATAACTCAGCTTCTTCTGGGTCATTGCATACCCAATCTTCATCGTAGCTATACAATAAATCAGCATTAAGCGCGTTAACATTGAAATTGATATCAAAACTATCAAAACCTGAAAAATTATTACGCCAGCTAACGCCGTAACTTTCCTGGTTATCTTGCCCTGGCTGATCAGCTACTGATTTACGTGAGTTATCGAGGGTAAAGGCATCATAACCATTTTCAATATCGATATAGTGTAAATTCAATTCGCTGACAAACACATCGCTGAAATCTGTTTTTGCTTTAAAACGTGCAACCAGTTCATCTTGATCTTGGGTAGACTCATTTAAGTAAATGTTGTCAACATAACCATCTGAGCTATTTTGGTACACGCTAGCACGCATACCAACAACATCATCAATACCGCCACCAGCAGCAATACCTAAGTTATAGGAATTGTAATTTCCGGCACCGAGCTGCAACTTAGCGCGCGCATCTGTCGTAGCTTCGCTTGTATCAATATGGATCATGCCTGCCAGAGCGTCTGCACCAAAACGCGTTCCCTGAGGGCCGCGGTAAATTTCAGCTTGCTGTGTATCAAACAACAACGCCGCACCGCCTAAACCAGAGTAATTAATACCATCAATTAATAACCCTACTGATGGATTAATCGGGTCAACAAACTGCGATCGTAAACCGATACCACGAATTTGAATAAAACGTCCACGCGATGCGCCAGACGTATAATTAACGTTAGCAGCCGTATTTAGCATTTCATCCAAATGCACGGCATTACGCATTGCAATATCTTGCTCTCCAAGTACATGCACACTTGCGCTTAACGTTTGGATATTTTCTTTTTTAAAGTCACCAGTAACAGTAATAACTTCAATATTGTCTGGTTCTTGATTAGCAACACTGGTTGCTGAAATTGACGCGAGAATAGCTGCAGAAACGAGTTTTAAGCTGGTTTTCACTTTGGCATCCCATCTTTGATACATAGTAATTGCCGCATAGTTTATAAGAAGTTAATTGTGTAAGCGAGAAAAGTTCGTATTTGAGAGCATAAGTCATACCTCTTTAATCAAAGATTTAGGTAAACTGCTAAAAAAGATTTTGAGTACCAATTTATGACCTTTCGAATAGAACTAAAAGTAAGAGATTACGAATGTGACTTACAAGGCATTGTAAACAACGGTGTGTATTTTAATTACCTAGAACATGCGCGCCACGAGTTTTTATATGCCAACAATGTCGATTTTGCCAAACTAGCAGCCGATAAAATTAACTTGGTGGTAATACGCAGTGAAATTGATTTTAAAACTTCATTGCAACCGGGCGACGAGTTTTATGTTGAAGTGAGCCCAGAACGCATTTCAAAACTAAAATTTGGTTTTCGCCAACGTGTAGTGAGAAAAAAAGATAACAAAGTAGCTGTAGAGGCACTTGTTATTGGCACATCAGTAAATGAAAAAGGTAGACCCTTTTTACCAAATGAGATCAATGACTTGTTCCCTTTGGGTGGTAGCAAGTAATCGTCATTAAAAAAGGATGCGTAAGCATCCTTTTTATTAATTAGTTGTCAGCGTAACCATTAGGGTTTTGACTTTGCCAACGCCATGCATCAACCATCATATCGTCTAGCCCGCGCTGTGCTACCCAGCCTAATTCTTTTTTAGCTTTTTCAGGGTTTGCATAACTCATCGCAATATCTCCCGAACGACGTGGCTTTATTTCAAACTTAACGGCTCTTTCAGATGCTTGTTCAAACGCTTTAATCATCTCAAGTACAGAGAAACCATTACCAGTGCCTAAGTTATACACTAACGCCCCACTAGCTGATTCTAACTTGCTAAGCGCTTTCAGATGGCCAAGTGCAAGGTCAACCACATGAATATAGTCACGTACACCTGTACCATCGGGCGTATTGTAGTCATCACCGAAGACGCCTAAACAAGCTAATTTACCGATAGCGACTTGTGAAATGTAAGGCAACAAATTGTTTGGAATATCGTTAGGATCTTCACCAATCAGGCCTGATTTATGCGCACCTACTGGGTTGAAATAACGTAAAATTGCAAAACGCCATTTTTCATTTGATGCGGCTAAATCTTGTAAAATACGTTCAACCATGTATTTAGATGTTCCGTAAGGGTTACTTGTTCCCCCTACCGGAGCGGTTTCAACTACAGGTAGTGATTCTGGCGTACCATAAACATTTGCAGACGAGCTAAAGACTAATTTGTTAACACCTGCTCTATCCATTGCTGCGAGCAGATTGAGCGTGCCTTGAACGTTATTCTCATAATACTTATGCGGCATGGTAATAGACTCATTCACAGACTTTAGCCCTGCAAAATGAACAACACTATCAATACTATGCTTAGTAAAAATTGAATCTAACAGCTCAGAATCTAAAATATCACCTTGATAAAATGTTACTGACTTATTTGTGATGTGCTGAACACGCTTTAACGCTTCTTCGGATGAATTTGATAAGTTATCAATTACAACAACATCAAAATTCGTTTGCAAAAGCTCAACTACAGTATGCGAACCAATATATCCCGCCCCACCAGTAACCAGTACCGTCATTTGTTAAATCCTTAAACGTTATGAGTAATAATCGCCAAATACTTGATAAAATCGTGTGAGTTCACTTTCACTTAGTTGGTTTATTCCAGCTGCTGCTGCTCGCCCACCACCGGTCGCAAATTGAGTAACTACTTTATCTGCACCTTGTTTATTATTTAATGGCGCCCTAATACTCACAGTATAGCCCGACTCTTTATGGTGAGTGAGTACCGCATGCGCTTTATTTGGTGATTGATTTGCGAGCTCATTACCTAAAACGCCACTCACACGCCTTGCCCATGGTGCATCTTCCAATAAAATAACTTTGACCGCATCACTTTCATACATCACTTGCGCAGTTTGCGCCTTTGCCATGTCGGCTTCATATAACGATTCTAATTGGTAAAAAATCGAATCTTTCTGCTCTATAACTTGCAAAGGTGATGGGGAATCAAGCAATAGTTCAAACAACGCTTCTGGGTGAAAATGTAAATCCTCAATCGAACTCCCATAACCGTTATAGTTAATATAAGTCCCTAACGCTTTTAGCTTGTCTTTTTCCTCTTGCGTTAATCCGAGTTTACTTGCCTCTGCATCGGCAGTAGCAATCATATTATCACCGTACGCTGCAGTAATAGCCCAAAGATGATATTGCTTATCGAGTAAATTACTGACAATCAAGCTTGTACAAGTATTGGCGTCTAAATCGATATGCGCTTCTAATTTATCGCTTGTTGGAATATCGCCTGCACGATGATGATCAACATAAAATACTTCTGCACCAACATCTAAGCACTTATTAAGCGCTTCCATGTTTTTTTCCATTGAGATATCGAGCACGCGAATTTTATCACCTGACTTAACATCTACCTGTTTAAGCAATTGAATATCGCGTTTTACACCAGTAATTTTTTTACTTTCAGTAGGGTTTGCAAGCTGCAATTGAAGAAGAGCGATAATGCCATCGGCATCACCGTTAAATACGTCGTAGTTCATAATGATATGCACTTAAAAATAAAACAGATCTTGTAGAGCTAAGCCACATTATGCAAATAACTTTTTATTCATAGATAAACCTTAGTACGCAATTGGAAACAAATACTAAGACCCAGCTCGCTTGTTTTGTTTTAACTGCTCAAGTTCCATTTCAACCATCGCGAGTTTTTGCGCAATCCTGTCCATTTTAACTTGCGTTTTTGCTCGTTCAATATCCGCAATAAGCGCTTTTAACATTAGTAATAGACACGCGAGAATAACCGGTAAAATTGGCGAGTAAGCAATGCCAACCCAACCAGCGGCAATATCTGCCACTTGAGGGAATACACCTAACACCACAATGGACATAGCTAAAATAAGCCAGCGAAAAGCAGCCCCCATAAGAATGGAATCACGGCGAATTAATAAAATAACGAATATAAAGAAAGCGACAGCTAAAGCTGCCGTGAAATATTGATAAAATTCCATTTATGAATCTTTTACTTGAGTTGGAATAAGGTGCGTTTTTTTGGCTATTTTACTTAAGCATAACATGGTCGTATAGCCCATATAATATGTCACGGCCCACCAAGAATAGAAAATCCGAGATATACCAGATTGTCTTTTTTCCATTTTAACGTGAACTTCGGCTTTAGAAATATCAAATGTTTTTAAAAGAAGTAAAACACCAACATCTTGATACTCCAGTAATGAAGCCTCTGCTTTGCTTAAAACTTCAATTGCACGACGATCATAAAGTCGAAAACCTGAAGTTAAATCTTCGACTTTTACACCTGACAAAGTTCTGAATAAGCTCCATGCTACTTTCCGTGCTAAAGAACCTCTAGACGGGCAGGAACCGATAACTAGATTAGCTGAGCTTGACCGTTGTTTATCAACCAAAACACCAATTTGACTTGCTAAATGCTGTCTATCGGCATCGAAAGTAACTAGGTGAGTGAACCCTCGATTATTCGCATAACGGACGCCAGCTTGCGTCGCTTTCCATGCTCCTATGTTGTACGGAAGCGACATCACTTTAACCCCTAGTTTTCTAGCAATTGATGCCGTGGCATCTGTACTTGCATCATCAACGATAAGGATTTCGTTATACCCATGACTTTTTAAATCTAAAACAACATCTTCAATGGTAGCTTCTTCATTATGTGCAGGTATAACAATTAACATTAACGGTATTCACTTACCCAAATTATTCAAAGAGCAAGTCTAAACGATATTAATCAACAAGTGTAGTGTTACCTTTTCAAGCAAGTCAGGTACACATCAATTATTTGCTTTGCGACAACGTTCAAATTAAAGGTTTGCTCAAAACGTGTTCTCGCATTTACTCCCAAAGATTTTAGTTGCTCTTTATTACTAATAACATTTATTAAGCTCTGAACAATTGCATCAACATTATTACTTTTAACAACAAAGCCCGTTTGAGCATCCTGAACAACCCAAGACATTCCACTGCCTTCAGCATTGCTAACCAAAGCAGGCTTACCATGCATTGCGGCTTCAAGTAACACAACACCAAACGCCTCTGTTTTTTCTATTGATGGTAAACACAATAAATCAGTGTTGACCAACTCCGCTGCTAGCGTTTCTCCATCTACGCTACCCAAAAAATTTACTTTATCATTGAGTTGCAAAGTATTTGCCAGTCCAACAAGTTTTTCTTTAAGCTCTCCTGAGCCGATGATTGTAAGTGTAACCTTTTCATCAGTAAATTGTGATAAAGCTTTAAGTATAAGCTCGTGGCCTTTGTAATAGGTCAATCGCCCTATCATTAACAAGCTTAAGCCGTTATTTTGCTGTGGCGATAAACTAGCGTCTACAGAGTCTTTTATACCTATCGGAATCACTGAACATTTAGATTTATATTCAGCCAGCGCCGAGCTGTATTCTAAATAGGGGGGAGATGTCGTTATAATCTTTTGGCATTGTTTCAATAACGCTTTTTCGAATATTCGATAAAAAGGGTAGAGTAACTTGATTTTAAAATCAGGAACCGCACCTATGACATCAGACTGCCAATGTATAACCCAAGGAATTTTTTTAGCTTTAGAAGATAATAAACAAGTGAAAGCCGATAGATTAGGCATTTGTACGTGAATAATATCAGGCTGAAACTCATCAATTGCTTTATTCAACTCATAGAGAAAGGTTGGGGCTATTGGAGCATACGCAAATACCCCACTAATGGCCACCTTTCGTACCTCAACATTATTTATCGTTTCATAACTAGTATGTAGCGAGCTTAAATGTTGATGCACTAAAACACATGATGTAACACTTTCAGAATACACCTCATTCTCAACGAGTTCCTGCGTTACCTTTTCAATACCGCCAAAAAAAGGGAAGTAATACTTCCCTATATGTAATACTTTCAAAAACTACTCTCCTTTATATTGAAAGTAGTTTACAAGTGAACTTCAATACTTTCCAGGTCTTATAGACTGTAACCTTATCAGTTGTAACGCAATAAGGAGAATTAACAACCCAAACAAACTGCCGGAAGACTTCTTCTTAACAGGCTCTACAACAACTGGTTTCGAAGTTACAGTAAACATAATATCAGAGCTATTATTACTTACATCGTCATCAACTCGCTCACTGCTCAGTTCAGCACTAAGACTACCCACGCCAACGCTTTCAAGCTTCACTGATATCTGAATTGTTTCAGTATTTCCGACATCAAATAATGTAGCACCTCGACACACATAACCTTCTGCAGTTTGCTCACACACAAGAAACTCGCTGGTGATAGAATCGATAGAAATACCGGTAGATGATAATGCTAACTGAATATCAGACACCCCTGCCAAACCTTGGTTTGATAACTCAAAGATGAAGTCCACGCTATCACCCTGCTGACCAGAAAATGTTGAGTCACTAGATGTAAGCCTCAAATCTGTTGTTTGTAACCCAAATCTGCCATTTCCTTGGTTATAGCGAATTTCACTGCTTCCATTGCTAGATGATGTAATAATATCTTTATCTTGATCACCATCAATATCCGCTACAGCTAACTGAATTGCATTTTCTGTGATTACAACAGATTTGGATAATTCATAACCATTATTAGTTAGAGTGAAATAAGTCGTATCACCTGAAGCAGATAGTAGTAATAGCTCTGCTTGGTTATCACCGACAATATCTACAAATTGCATATCAATAAATGCAACGCTCGATAATTGCTCTTTTAAACCTGTTTCGCTATCAAATACAAATACACCGTGCTCATTCAAGGCAACAATATCAACTACACCATCATCGTATAGATCGATAACTTGCACCTTAGTTGCATCATTAAATGAGAGCTCTTTCTTCGTATACTCTCCTTGCGGTGATTGCATCCAAACTTGCAACTGTTCATTTGAAATTGCTAATACTAAATCAATCAAGCCATCGCCGTTAAGGTCCGCACTGGCTAAATCATTTAATTGCTGCTCTGAACTAAAGGAAGCTATACCATCTCTTTTAATTTGACTCGAAACTGGTGTGAAAGGTTGGGTAAACACACTAAACCCAACCTGCGAATCATCAAGTAACACAAGGTCATTTTGCGCATCATTATTAATATCAAATACAAACACCGCTTTACTCGTATTCCTTGATACGACTTGAACACTGCTTGGTGTTAAATCACCACTATTAAACCAAATACCAGAGCCAAAGTTTGAATCTGACGCAAACGCAATATCATTTAAGCCATCGCTATTAAAATCCGAAATAGCTACATCGAAAATGTTTTCAGAACTTAATATTTCTGCTCCTAACTGGAATTTACCTTTACCCTGATTAATGTAGATTGCGCTAGTTTTGTTGCCAGCAAAAATAAGATCTAATGTTCCGTCGTTGTTCATATCCCCCAACGCAAAGTTATTTACGCCAGTAATATCAATCGGCAGACCAACTTCATCGATTGATTCGTCGACAATTACTTTTGCGAAAGTACTTTGCTTTAAAGAGTTTTCACTGAATTTCAACTGAGCTTCAGAGACGAATTCTCCAGCCTCGCCAGCAAGCAAAGTATATTTCAATGTTTCAGTACTTTTTGCAGCTATTGGTGTTAAAAGCTTACATTCAACAACTAATGAATCAACAGAGCAAGTTTCGGGCACCTCGGTAATTTGAACTCCTTGTAACTCAACAGTTAAACTATCAAAGTTAACTGCTTGCTCTGAGCTATTAGACAAATCCACGCTCAAAACAAACGCACTATTTGCAATAATAGAAGTTACATCCACCGCTTGAGTAATAGCCAAACTTGATGTTTCAGACTCTACCACTGCAATTTTAAACACTTGTTCCGTAACCAACTCTCCGTCGCTTACTTCAAGAATGATATCAAACGATTGCCCTATATCCTGGTTGGATGGAGAACCAAATAGCACTAAATTTTCAAAGGAAAGCCACTCAGGTTTCACCAAAGCCTTAACAGTCAAGCTTTCGTTATCGACATCCGATACAACCACATCATATTGATAGTTAGTGCCTACGATGACTTCAGTAATAGCAACTGAGTCAAATTGAGGTGTATCATTAATACTTTCAATTGTAATTGCAACGCTAGCGAGATTAGAACGAACACCTTCACTGTCAGCAACTGAATAATTAAAAGCATCATCACCATTAAAGTTCGGTTTCGGTGTGTATACAACATTACCGTCGCTATTAATTGAAACCGTCCCGTTATTTGGTTGAGTAAATTCAATTGACGTTGGATCAAGCTCCCCTTCCGCATCACTATCATTTACTAATAGATTAATCACAATAGCGCTATCTTCTTTAACGATTACGCTATCATCATTCGCGATTGGAGCGCTATTACCAGTTACAAAGAACCAATTACTGAATACATCGGAACGATTACCAAATGCATCTTCAACTAAGCCAGCTTCCAAAATAACCTGATATTGAGTTTGAACAGCCAAATTAGTATCAAAGGTGAACTCAAGAACATCACCATTTACTGCTTTATGCGATGCTATGAAAGTCGAGTTATCACTAGTATTAACAAGCGTAATATCACCATTAGCCAATGAAACATCTTCACTAAATACAACGCTAAATTGCGTGTAAATCGATATTGCCTCACCATCATTCTCTGGTGTAAAACCTTGAGGAACTGGCACTGAGTTATCGTATAATACAGTGATTGGTAGAGAAGCTAAGTTACCAATGCCAAATTCATCAAACGCAACGTTTTGCGGCACTGCAAGTATGATTTCTCCCTTTTCAACGCCCGTAACCGTCACCGAATATCTTGAATTACTTAATGTTTTAAAATCACTTAACTGACCATTTTTAACTGAAATATCAGAAGACTCAAATCCAGTAACCGCGCCATTAAAATCAATCGTTAGTTCAAAAGCAGTGTTCACACGTTCGGGCGCAGATAACTGTACATCAACCCGATCATCAACATATGTGATTTCTAATAAGTTAGACGCTAAGTTACTATTATTGCCATTATCCAACACGGCTCCATCTGTAATCCTAACAGAAATCAAACCTCCAGCATTAGGTCGTAATTGGATACCGTACAAACTGTTTGTAATTGCTGTGATGCCAACAACTGATGCATTTGTCACATCAATATCACTCACATCAAGCCCCGAGACAGATTCACTAAACTCAGCGGTTATATCAAATAACCCAACGACAACATCGTCTTTTGTAGTCAATAGTACAGTTGGGCGCGATACATCTGCTGTAACTGAAACACTATTAGAAGCCGTATTGCCATTACCTGAAAAATCTGTTGCAGCACTTTCAGCAATATTTAACGTAACTAAACCATCGCTAAGCGGCGTCACATCTACAGAATAATTACTACTAGTGCTTATCAAATTAGATAAACTGGCATTTGTTACATTTATATCTGATATGTCAAATCCAATTACATTTTCACTAAATGCTATATCTACCGAGAACGTACTATTTTGTAATACAGTTGGCGCAGTAATTGATACCGTCGGCGCAGAAGTGTCATAACTAACATTAAACTGTGTCGCAACTTGGTTACCATTCATTGCTGCATCTTGAGCCAAATCAGCCGCGACATCCAATGTCACATCACCTTGTGCTACCGGAGTAACTAATACAGAGTAACTTGAGCCACTACCTGTAAAACCCGATAAAGTAGCATTTGAAGTAACTATATCGTTAAC
The DNA here is from genome assembly GCF_002964745.1 of Pseudoalteromonas sp. T1lg24. Taxonomy (NCBI): domain Bacteria; kingdom Pseudomonadati; phylum Pseudomonadota; class Gammaproteobacteria; order Alteromonadales; family Pseudoalteromonadaceae; genus Pseudoalteromonas; species Pseudoalteromonas sp. T1lg24. Next base: position 648,886 of record NZ_PQCB01000006.1, read on the forward strand.
ATCGAAGTTGAAAACGATTTCCGAGAATTCAATATTAGCGAAAAATGCACCGCTTACAAACTCACTTGCGGAAGTAATCGTTAGCGTTGGTTTCGTATTGTCAGAAGTAAAACCTACAGACTGAGCATCATTACCATTTCCCGCACTATCAACTATTTTATTAACTGGTAACGAAATACTTACAGGTCCGTCAGCCAATGGAGTAAATGTGATGTCAGCATTGTTTCCGTCATTTATCGTAAAGTCAGATGCAGTTGCATTTACAAGAGTAAAGTCAGACTTGACTAACGCCAACGCATCTATATCTGAGCCAAAATTAATATTTACAACAAAAGGGGTTAGATTATTTAACGTATTACCATTTTGACTAGCGCTAAGCGTGATGCTTGGTTTGATATTATCAATACTAACAACTTGAGATAACGGTGTTTCAATTGAGTTACCAGCACTATTTCGCGCAACCCCCTGCCCTATTTTTATAGCAAGAGAACCATCACCAACTATATTAAATAATTCAACCGTAGGCGTTGATGTATTACCGTCAACAACATTAATTGAGGCACTTGCTGTTCCTGTTTGAGTTAACAATACCCCACTCGAAGATAAATTTACTTGATCAGCATTAGTGAAAGAAACCGGAAACAAAATAGGACCAGTATTGGTTTTAGAAGCACTAGGAGAACCTATACTAGTAACGATATCTAGCGCACTATCAACAACGGTGATGCTCGCAGATACTCCGTCAGCAGTAACCGCTAAACTATTGCTATCAGCTGAAATCGTAGATGACGTCGTTGTTAAAATTACTTGACTACTTACATCTGGCACTGCAACACCAACAGAAATTGTGCACGATTCTCCAACAGCTATCGAACCACCACTAAAGCTCAGGGTAGATGTACCTGATAATGCGCCGTTACACTGATTTACAGAAGTGATGACCGCTGTTGCGCCCGATAATGCTGACGCGAAGTTATCTGTAAAGGCAATATTGGTTAATGGCGCGGATCCCGTATTCGTTAGTGTGTATTCTAAAATTGCGGTATCGCTGTCCTTAACCGACAGCTCTGTAAATTCGTTAATGACTTGAATAGGCGTATCAATGCTTAATAATGCCAATAACGGGTTTGTAACTACTGCGGACCCAACGTTGTAAGATACAGAACCTGTTCGCGCAGCATAATCTCCTATTGCAGCCGCTGCTGGAATATTATATTCGATATCAAATGTACAACTTTGCCCAGTTGAAATATTTCCACCCGTAAAAACTAAATTTGTAGTACCTGATAAAGAAGAACCTGTTCCACATAAATCATTTACGGTTCCACCCGAATAGTTTGTACCCGACACGATGTCCGACAACAATTGTGAGAAAAACATGTTTGTTATATCTGTCGGGCCTACATTGTTAAAGGTGTAACGCGCTGTTACAGTGCCCCCAGGGATAGCCGACGATAAGAATTCCAACGTTCCTTCAAGCCCTGTTACAACTAATTCACTACTAGCTGTATTCCCAACAACACTCAGACTCCCCACATTAGCTGTTACAGCTGACGTTGTGGCATTAAACTCTCCCGGCGTAGCATTACTCGGAATATTTAATGCAACGTTAAAATTACAACTTGAGTCTGGAGCTAACTGCGCGCCTGTCACAGTTATTAGCGAATCACCCACAGAACCTGTTGCTGATGAACCCACACCACAGATGTCAGTCAAAGGTAAATTCGCAGCAGTTAAACCTGTCAAAACTGACTCTAAATCCAACGTAAAGCTTATATCTGTTGCGCTAGCTGGACTGATATCCCTGTGAGATAAAGTAAACACAGCGTTGGATAGATCCCCGCCTAAAACACCTTTTGGCATCTCCACATTTAAACTCGGCGCACCAACCACATTAAGTGAAAAGCTTGGTAAATTTATTAAAACACTTTCTGAGCTAACCGTTGCGGACGCAGATGTCATTGTATAATTTAAAACACTTGTTTCTAACCCATCAGGTATTGCGATATCAACTGTAAATGTACAACTTGAATTTGCGGATAAACTACCACCAGATAAACTTAACCCTTGTCGTTCTGTACCTAAAGAAATGAGAGATACTGATGACCCCGCACCACAAGCAGGATTCGGCGTTGGCGGTAAGGTAGCGCTAATAGGGAATGGTAATGGACCAGTTAATTCTAATATTGCCTGTAAATCAGTGACTGAAGAGTTGCTTGTATCCGTGAATGTAAACTCGATTCCAACCGTGTCACCAGCAGCCACACTTGATACAGGGCTACCACTTTGAGTAAAGCGAAGTTCAGCTACAGGTGCCCCAACAACAATTAAATCTGCTTTCGCTGTACCCTTATCAAAACCATCAACATAAACAGTGCTAGAGTTTAAAGTATAAGCCCCTGGAGTAGAAGCATCTGGAATATGAATATCAACACTAAATGTACAACTTTCTTCTGCACTCAGAGAGCCATTAGAAAATGTAATTACGCCACTATTATTTCCTGATAAATCTCCATTACCACATACATTTGTAAGTTCAGTGGCACTCCATGTTATGCCTGCTATCGATGTTGCACTTAAGTCAACACTGAAGTCAATATCTGAAGCAGACTGGGAACGCTCATAGTTTATTAATGTAAATTGTAACTGAGAACTTTGCCCCGGAGATATCGGAGCCGCAACATTCATACTTAATGCAGGTCGACTAATAGCAATTTGGTCTGCGACGAAGCCTAACTCTTTAGATGTAAAACCACCCGCAAAGCCAATAATACTAGAAGAAACAATGTTTCCAGAGTAAGGTTTACTTGCCTTTAGGTTTTGGCTGACTGAACAGGTAGAATTTGCCGCAACACTTAGTGCGGACACCGAAAATGACTCATCTCCTGGTGAGCTCACTGTGCCTGCACTAAATGCTGTACAATCATTGCTAGTATCTGGGAAATCAGAAACAGTTAGCCCGTTAGGCAATTGAAAATCAGCAGACAAATTAGCAAATAAATCACTAACTAAGCTATTATCAAATGTTAACGTTGCGCGAATATTTTCCCCTACAACAGCAGTAGATTTATCTAATGAAAAACTAATAGATGGTCTATCAGTTGCAATAATCAAATCTGTTGCTGCTGGCGAGCTTGAAGCTGACCCAATAACAATACTGGGCATGTTAAATGTGTGCGTTCCGACTACACTGCTCGTAGTCATAACAGTTACTTGGCACGATGCACCATTTGCCAATTCCCCATTAGATAAACTGAAGCTATTACCGCCATCAGTTGCAGATAAAACCGCACTAGCTCCACAAGTTGTCGTGCTAATAGAAGGCGTAGAAACAACAACATTACTAGGTAAACTTGCTGAAAATGATAAGTTTCGTTCACTAGTACCGCTTGAATTGGTCAGCGTTAAAGTCAACTTACTGTTTGAATCTGCACCTATAGTATTTGGAGAAAATACCGGTACTACGCTGGCAGATATCGCATTGAAAGAGCACAAAGCCATAATACCAAGAACAAATGGCTTCATAATATAGTTAAATTTTCGCATAACGCTTCACTCAGGGAGGTGGTTTTTATTATTGGGGAATTTTTAACGATCTTAGACGATAGCTAATGACTTAACAATCTATTCACAAAGAATATTTTTTGCTAATCTACGCACTAAGTATGAAATAATTAAGTTGTAAACAATGAGGCCTTTAATCACGCTGGCTATAGCCGCATTCATAACTGTTTTATCGGGCTGCAACAGCACATCTGACCAGCAATATAAAGCATCTTCACCACAAACATTTGTAGTTAGCCAAGGTCTAGAGGTCCAGTTGACAGCCCCTCTTGGCTTTAAGTTAACTAAAGAGCATTATGGCTTCGTACAAGAAGAAACATTTTCAAGAATCAAAATACAAGAGGTTGAAATCCCTTACACAATATATGTAGCCACCCTTACAAAGGAATCATTATTGAGAGAGCAACTTCAGTTAGCCAAAACTGAGCAAGTAGAGATAAAGGGTGCCAAGTGTTTATTGTTAACCCTTCGCCGACTAATTGCTGGTACATATTACGAAGAGTTATGGTTAATTTCTGGCGACAAGCTATCAAGCCTGAAAATCAAAGCCAGCTACCCAGAAGGTTCTTCTTTAAATCATAAACAAGCTATCAAGCAAAGCTTGCTCAGCATGTCGGTTAACACTGAAAATAGCTTAAGAGTATATACAGGGTTACCTTTTATGGTAAAGCCAACGAGCGATTTAAAGCTAACACAAAGGTCTCTTAATTCCGTTGTTTTTTTGCCTCTAAATATTAATAACGCCAGCATTGTAATCAGCCATGGACGACTAAGCCAGGACATTGAAAGTACTGAGTCATTAAGTGAACACCTATTAAAACAAAGTAAGAGTTTTAGTGATGTAGAAGTTAAACACCACAAACCCATTAAACTTGACAACATTCCTGCCATTGTAAGTGAAGCCAGCGCTGTTAAAAATGGGAAACAAGTGTGGATATCTCAAATAACATCGAGCCAAAATGGAAAGTTCTTATTAATTCAGGGGTTAAGCAAAACCTCCGATAAACAACTACTTAATAAAAAGCTCGAAGAGGTTATTCATAACTTTAAGTTTAAATAAGCCGTAAGGACAAAAGATGTTAGTTAAGCACCTCTGATGTGTTTAACTAACACTTAAATCAGACAAGATTCATCATCATAGTTTAACTAAAGCGGTACACTATGATTTGAACGTTAAATCTAGAACTATGGTTTGAAACTCACACTGTTCAGACCAATAAATTATCATTCTATTATTTCACAATTGTAAATATTTGTTAAACTAATAAATAACTATTAATAATAATAAATAGTCGTGTTTTTCAAACGTCTCCCAATACGTTTGGAAAAAACCCAAACGTAGAGGAACGAACAATGTACAGCAAGCAAATCTTGCTTTTATCGTGCGCTATTGCCAGTGGCAGCGCACTAGCAAATGCAGAAATAATTAAATTACAGCAAGCAAAATCTGAGCGTATTGATGTAACTAAGTCATCGAACCACATAGACTTTACGCCACAAAAACATTATGACAAATACATCATTTCTGTTTCTGGCCCTGATGGATTTTCAAAGTCCTTTGAAACAGATACTCCAACGTTAGATATCAGCACCTTAAATTTGCCGGTAGACGGTACATTTAATTATCAAATTAAAGCTGTTTCATACTTAAAAGAAATCAAAGATACGATGAACAATGGTCGTTCAGATGATGCACGCGGTTACCTCAGTAAGACAGACGTTCAAAATGGGAAGTTTACAACCGAGAATTTTTCCGTAAAAACCTTTGAAAGTACCAATGAAAAGTCACCTAAATTAACACTCGGCTTGAAGTAGGAACACAATAATGAAAACAAGTAAACTATTTAAAACAAGCGCGCTATCAGCAGCGCTTTTCGCGAGTGTTAATGCCAATGCAGATCAGCAAATATTGGATGATTTGATCGTCACGTTTAGCGTATGTGTAGGTAACGATTGTGTAAATGGTGAAAATTTTGGCTTTGATACACTTCGCCTAAAAGAAAACAATCTACGCCTGCACTTTCAAGATACTAGTAATTCAGCATCTTTCCCTTCAAACGACTGGCGAATTGTTGCAAATGACTCATCAAATGGTGGGGCAAACTATTTAGCTATTGAAGATTCTACAGCTGGTCGCATTCCTTTCAGAGTTGAAGCGAGTGCACCTGCAAACGCTCTTTATGTTGAAGCTGATGGTGACATTGGTATCAAAACAGCTAACCCTGCAGTAGACCTTCATGTAGTAGAGGGAAACACCCCTACATTACGTTTAGAGCAAGATGGTTCTGATGGCTTTACAGCACAAACTTGGGATATTGCGGGTAACGAAGCAAACTTCTTCGTTCGCGATGTCACTAATGGCAGTAAGTTATCATTTAGAATTCGCCCAGGCGCTCCTGAAAGTGCGCTAGATATAGCTGGTGATGGTGACATAGGTATTGGAACTAGTTCACCTGATGGTCAGTTTGATGTTGCACATTCGTCAAACGCTAACAACCATGCTTTTTTAATTGACCCTTCAAGTAATGTAGGTGTAAATATCGACAACGGGTACACGCCAAGTGGGTTATTTGATGTACAAACAACCGGTGGTGTGTCGCGCCTTTCGGTTTCCAGTTCTGGCCGCGTCAATATCGCCACACCTTATGGAACCGGTAGTTCATCAGATATAGGCTTGCTCATTGGTGAAGAATCAAGGTTCAGCACTTACTTTATCGGACATACTATTAACCCGGTTTAAATGATGAGTCTGACAATGCAGGAATAGCACTTAATTATAAAGGCCACCAAGCTGGAACAGGCTACTACCGAGATACGGTATTTTTCGATGGTAAAGCAAACCTAATTGGTAGTTTTGATGGTTCTGGTGCGGGCTTAGCGCTAGGTCAACGCGATGCTACGAATATACTGACGGTTGTTCAAGGTTCTGCAACTGATCCAATTGCAGACGCATGGACCACATACTCTTCTCGCCGCTGGAAAACAAACATCCAAACAATTGAAAATGCGATAGAGAAAGTTATGTCGATGCGCGGCGTAACATATGATTGGAAAAATAGCGGAAAATCGGATATCGGTTTTATAGCAGAAGAAGTTGGTGAGATTTTACCTGAAATCGTTGCGTATGAGAAAAATGGTGTTGATGCTAAATCAGTTGACTACTCTCGTGTAGTGCCATTACTTATTGAAGCAATAAAAGCCCAACAAGTTGAATTAGAATTACTACAAAAAATAGTGTCTGAATCAAACTAAAACAGTATATGAAAAAAGGGCTTAAGCCCTTTTTTCATATACATCAAGTGTCTTTTCGACTGTTTTCTTCCACGAGAACTCTCTCGCTCTACTCAACCCTTTGTGCGTAATACTAGTCACAAATTCATCATCATACGACAATTTTACGAGTCCCAGCTTAATATCATTAGGATCTTCGTGTTGAACTAAAATTCCAGCTTGCCCCACAACTTCAGACATAGCACTATCACACGACGTAAGCACTGGTGTACCAGATTGCATTGCCTCCAATACAGGTAACCCAAATCCTTCGTATTGCGACGGAAACACAAGCGCTTTCGCAGAGGAAAACAATACTTCTAAGTAATGCTGTTCAACATACCCAAAGTAACGTACAACCCCTTTGCGCTGCAACTGCTCTATTTTGGTATGAATAGCATCACTATTCCATCCTTTGCCTCCAACTATGACCAAAGGAAAATAATGTTTGTTTAAGCTCGAATATGCTTCCATAGCCTCTAGTATAGTCATCAAGTTCTTTCTTGGTTCTATTGTAGAAACGAATAAAAAGAAACCTCGATAATGCAAATCAAAGCGACTTAAGACTTGGGTGCAAGCTCCTTTGCTCTTAACACTGTAATGTGTTGAGGCAGCTAGCGGAATTGCTGAAACTTTTTCTGCCGGTAAACCAAAATAATGAATCAACTCATTTCGAATAAACTCTGTATCTGTAATAAAATGCTCTGCACTTTTAACAGCTCTTTCAATTGCAGCGTTTACGAATTTCACTCTACTTGCAGGGTGAAATTGAGGAAACTTTAATGTTGATAAATCGTGGATCGTAACAATTTTTCTACCTGAAAAATTAGGCAAAATAAAATTGGGGGAATGAAAAACAAAGTCTTGATAGCCCGTTAGTTTAACTTTTTCGATTAACGGCACCACCTTACTATAAACAGACACTGCTAATTCGCTCTTTGCCAAGCTACTTCGAGCTTGAGCTAACAATGTAGAAGAGTTAGAAATTGAAACTGTATCAATTTTGTTATCAGCGTAAATATCATCGGAAAAGAACTTCCCATGAGCAAATAGCTTAAATTCATCAACACGTTTAGATGAAGCAAGTCCTTTCGCTATTTGTTGTGTGTAGTTTCCGATACCTGTCAACGGAGCTAATAGAGGATCACACCCTAAAATCACTTTCATTGTTCTAATAGCATCCAAGCAAGTGTTTCTTCGATACAATATTTACGATAATCACCAATGGCACGGCGTAATTTTCTATCATCGCCATAAAGCACTTTAACTTCATTACTGCGCACAAATGCTGGATTCACCGTAACTTCTATACTTCTGCCAGATAACTTTTCACACATTTTTACTATGTTAGTTAAAGATGTAGCTTCACCACTACAAACGTTAAAGATCCCCTCTTGACGTGTTTCAAGCAGTGCAAGATAAGCAGTCACTAAGTCTCTAACATCTGTAAAATCCCTTGAAACATCAAGGTTGCCAAGTTCAATCGATGTATCACCGCGATTAAACGCAGCCACAATTTTAGGGATCAAAAAGTGTTCAGCCTGGCCAGCTCCAGTGTAATTAAAAGGCCTAACAACCGTTATCGTAGTGTTGTGAGAGCGTACTTTCAGCGCCATTTCCATAGCACATTTCGACGCTGCATAATCGTTTGCTGGATTAAACTCACTCTCTTCTACGATGGGTAATTGTTTTGCATTCCCGTATATGTTGCCTGAACTTGCAATAACAAAGTGAACGGGCTTTGATGAGAGCTGATTAACTACATCAACAAGGTTGATTGTTCCGATGAGGTTTGTATCGTAAATCTCATTAATATTTCCATGGGCAACAAATGATATAGCAGCCAGATGCACAACGGCATCAAACTGCTCTGTCTTTAGCCTTGTAACAAGAGCTTCTTTATCCGTTAAATCAGAAACAATGGTTTTAATGCCCACAAATTCCAAATGTTCTTTATTGCTCAATGCTACACATTCGTGGCCTTGCTTCTGAGCTTGCGCAATAAAATGGCGGCCAGTAAAACCAAACGCTCCAGTTACCAAAATTCGCATTAGAACGAAAAACCAGCATTATTACGACGTAAATCAGCCTCAACCATCATAGCGCAAAGCTCTTCAAGGGTTGTTTGTGGTTCCCAGCCAAGGTCGTTTTTCGCTTTTGCCGGGTCACCAATTAGCAAGTCGACTTCTGCTGGTCGATAAAATTTAGGGTTTACTTTAACGACTACCTTACCTGTTGCGACATCTGTTGCTGTTTCTTGTTCGTCCTTACCGCGCCATTCAAGCTGAATATCTGCAGCTTTAAATGCCATAGTAACAAAATCGCGTACTGTTTCAGTTCGGTTTGTCGCAAGAACATACGTATCAGGCTTATCAGCTTGAAGCATTCGCCACATGCCATCAACGTAATCTTTCGCAAAGCCCCAGTCTCGCTTAGCATCCATATTTCCAAGCTCCAACACTTCTTGTTTACCTAGCTTAATTTTCGCAACACTGTCAGTAATTTTACGAGTAACAAACTCTTGGCCTCTCAGTGGAGATTCGTGATTGAAAAGAATGCCACTAGTTGCAAAAATATCGTAGGATTCACGATAATTTATCACCATCCAGTGCGCATATAATTTCGCAACGCCATATGGGCTACGTGGATAAAATGGTGTTGTTTCTTTTTGTGGAATTTCTTGCACTTTACCAAACATTTCAGAAGTAGAAGCCTGATAGAATCGAATTTTAGGATTAACGATCCGAATTGCCTCTAGCAAATTAACAGGTCCAATCCCTGTAATTTCAGCTGTGGTGAGCGGTTGATCAAATGATACACCAACAAAGCTCTGCGCAGCTAAGTTATAAACTTCGTCTGCACCGCTCATTTGTAATAGGCGAATGCTTGCGGATAAGTCTGTTAGATCATATTCTACAAGCTCTAAATTAGGGTGATTCTCAATACCCAACTCTTCGATACGCCAAAAATTTACAGAACTAGTACGGCGATATGTACCGTAAACTTTATAACCCTTTTCTAATAGAAGTTCAGCTAAATAAGCGGCGTCTTGCCCTGTAATTCCAGTTATAATTGCTGTTTTCATTACTATCTCTAATTATCTGTATAAGTTTCAATAAAATCGTTAAAATCCATTCGCGGAACCCTGGGTAGTTTAGATTCTCGCGAAATATTAATTAGTTTTCCATTTTCACTGTTAATCTTATTTAAACAAGTGATAAATGATTGTTCAATCTTAGCTGTATCAGGCGGAAACCAAGCTTTATTACTGCGGTAGTTTTTAATAAAGTGATTCCCTTCCCCTTGCACTTTTCCGTTACTATTCTCGGCATTGTTTGCAATATGAAATGAATGATCAATCCCATATAAATATATATCTTTACATCCCATGTAATAAGCTAACTGAATTGCAGCAACAACAACGCTACCGCCAGGTGAAATTGATTTCAGTGGATTTTCGCCAAATTCAAACACCTCCGTATCTTTGACTCTTATCCATTTAAAACCTTGCATTACAGGGAGGTATTGATGATGACCAATAAACAGAGTTCCTTTTGAACTTTCGAGTAACTCTTCAAAAAAATCATCGATAAAGCTTGGATCTATACTTAATGTGTACGTTGGCTCAAACTCAATCTCGTCATAAACCTTATGAAATCGATTAAAAACGAAAGTGATTAAATTCAATTGATTCAATTGCAATAGGTCATGGTAATTAACACTTGGCCCATTTCCAACCAATACACATGTTTTGCCTTTATGAATATTCTTAAACTTAACTAAGTCCTTTTGCCAACGCTGTATTGGTACACCTGATTCAAGCATTAAGCTATAAAGAAAATTCAACATGACTAAAAAGCACAAAACCAAGTAGTTTTCTGTTTATCCAAGCATAAAACAGGCAGATTGAAAGAGTCACTTTTCGCTTTTTCACAAATCCCCTGCTTTTCTTCACCCAAAGCCATCACCCATATTTCGTGAGATAAGTTTATGCTGGCCAAGTCGAGCGAAACTCTGAACTCCTCAGGAGAGTCATGTTTACACGCAAATGCAATATCGTGTACGACTACTGGTTCTGAATTTGGAAAAATAGACGCAACATGACCATCAGGTGCGGTACCTAGTAGTGCGAGATCTATTCCACCTCGGTCAAGGATTGCTTTAACCTGATGACTAAATTGCACCGTTGATTCCTCTAAAGGCATTCGTGTATCAGGGTAAATAAAATCCTCAATTTTTACTTGCTGTACAAACTCTCTAAAACAGCTTCCTGCATTATTTCGACTCGATTCAAATGGAACATAGCGCTCGTCTACCATAATGAAACAGCACTTACTCCAATCTACCGCAGAATACTTGGTTAAAAGCTCTTTATAGATAAGCAAGGGGGTATTCCCCCCACTTACTAAAATAGTTATTTTTCTATCAAGCCGAAACTCATCGACGAAAAGCGCCAACCTAGATGCCAGTGCTTCGATAGCCTTATTTTTACTGCCGAACTGTTTAAATTTCAAATGCTAACCTAATACTTTCGCCAAATTTTTAAGAGTATTGCTATGTACATACTCAGTTGCTGACACTAGGTTATTTGCATTATGTGAACCTAAAATAACATTATCAAAACTGAATAATTTGCTATTCACTGGTAAAGGCTCAACTTCAAATACATCAAGACCAGCACTACTCAATTTTTTTGATTCTAAAGCTGCTATCAATGCACTTTCATCTATCAATGGCCCTCGGGCGACATTGATGATACATGCACCATCTTTCATTTTTTCGATAACTTGTTCATTGATCATATGAACATTTTCAGGTGACATATTACAACACAAGCAGACAACATCCGACTGCGCAACAACGTCATCGAACGACAACATATTTACTTGCGGATAATCTGCTAAAGATTCTTGTATCTGACTATCATATGCGACCACGTCCATTTTCAAGCCTAAAGCACGTTCCGCCACACCTTGACCTATCGCACCAAAACCTATAATGCCTAGTTTGCGATTTACTAAACCAACGCCAGCGGGTTTAGGCCAGTTACCTTGTCTTATACTGCGATCAATCGATACAACATGGCGTGATAGATTAAGCATGTAAGCAATTGCAACTTCAGAAACAGCGTCTTTAAATGCACCTGGGCTGTTAAGTACAGGAATTCCAAGCTCTTTTGCCGCATTTAAATCGATAGAGTCAATTCCGGTTCCCCACTTAGAAATAACCTTTAACCTTGGAAGTGCTTTCTTTAAAACCTGCTCTGTTATTTGGTCATCACCCGCTAACCACCCATCATAATCACCAACTACATCTAGTAGCTCACTTTCAGTAAAAAACTGCTCAGTGTGCATAAATACTGGCTCATAACCTAATGACTTGATTTCTTTAGAAAATCGTTCTTGCTCATTGAGCATCATGATATTTGTGACAAGTACTCGCATCATTTTTTCAGTACCTTAAGTAATGCTTCAGCAATATCTAAATCTTGCTGTGTTTTAATTACATGCCCTGAAATAGGATCTACCGCAAAAAACATTACATTCCCCGTATAAGTAGCACATTTACCATCGGCGATTGCTTGTAAATATGTTTCTCGTTTCCATCCTGTAATGCTCCAAGTGATACGTTGGAGAGGTTTCAAGTCTTGCGAGTTAGTTTTTTCATTAAATGTAAAGTTAACAGGTACGTTTTGATATGACACTTCAATCTGATCTTCAATACACGATAGGAATACATCAGCTTCAGAGGCCACAAACTCTTTAGTAAATGACTCGACTTCAGAGGTAGATAATAGTGGCGCTATTGAATGAACTTGAAGTAAATACTCACATTCATGACTTTGTAGAAATTCAGCAACAAATTGCTCACTCGTTGCATTATTATCGCCTAAAGCTTCTGGGCGTTTATGAAAATTAACCCCTTCTTGCTCGGCAATTGCTTTAAATTCAACATTTTCTGAGTTGACCCAAATTTCATCAAAACAATTAGCTTCTTTACACTTCCTTATAGCACGAGTGATTAAAGGCACTCCCTCCAATTCACATAAGTTTTTCTTTTTTAACCTTTGACTTCCCATTCTTGCAGGGATCATTGCGATTGTTTTTGACATTATTGAACCTTAAAAACTGAATTACCTTTGGTCTTGAACTCGCCAGACTCTATTAATTCTTTTGATATAAATGCGGCACTTTGCAGATTTTGCTCTATACGCTTTAAAGATATATTACGAGTTGAAAAGCCGACTTCACTACAATAGTAGCCTCCCGACTCTTCAATAATTAATGCTCCGGCAATATCATCCCAAATTTTTGCTTCATAATTAATGCATGCCTTAAAGCGCCCAGATGCAACATAACATAAATGCAACGCCTGAGAGCCTAAAATCCTGAACTTGCCGTTTTGCCTTAAAGTAAGTAAGTAGCCTGGATTGTGTAATGCAAGATGTTGTAAATAACCACTGCTAACACCAATATAGTCACTTTGGCTTTCGATACTATTTAATCTAACACCATTTAAAAAAGCACCTTCACCGCGAAATGCTGTAAACACTTCCTGGTTGATAAAATCCATTACAAACGCAACTTTAACACCACCCTCGACAATTAACGCAAGCGAGCAACCATAAAAAGGTACATCAAATAGAAAGTTTGATGTGCCATCTAAAGGGTCAATAACCCAAGTTGGTTTTGCCAACTCAAGTTCCTTCGGCATTGCCTCTTCGCCGTATGCATCGTGTTCAGGAAATTTGCTATTTAGAAAACGAATAATCTTCGATTGGAGTACGTTATCGACATTGGTAACATAGTCATGTTTATCTTTTTGTGATGCTTTTACCGAATTTTTCTCGGCATTAAAGGTATCTAAAACTAACTGTGATAACTCATGAAGAACAGGCGAATATACTGAAAACATTTTTATTCACCCAACAACTTAAAACTAAATCCACCTAATTCTTGAAACGTCACCGTCAACACCTCATTGACAGGCAAAGGTACACAAGCGGTACAGCCTCCAGTAGCGACATATTGACCTTGTCGTAAACTCACTTGATGTTGCTTAGCCAGTAAAAGAAATTCCCTTAATGCACCTGAAGGTGTCATTACAATATTATTCACATTTCCTTCTACTAAACACTCATTACCATTCAACTGACAAGGAAGTTGAATTGCTGTATCACCATTCCAACTATATTCTTCACCTAAAATTAATAGCCCTGCAGCACATGAATCTGCTACTAACACATTTAACCCTGCTTCAGGCAAAGGAAATTGTGACCATGGCATCTCAATTGAAGGTAATACGGATTCGATAAAAGTATCAATAGGCTCACTACGTAAATCAAATTGTGCTAGATTTTCAACTTCGCGGCTCAGCTTAAATGTAATTTCCAGTTCACCAACAGGATGCTCTATAAATTTAGGAAGCACTACATCACTGGCATTAAAAACAAATTTACTTTCAATTGCGCCATAATAAACAGACTCAGTTTTAAATAATTTGCGGGTTAAATCCGTTGTGCCCCCAAGTTTCCATGCACCTATAAACTTACTTTTTGATATAGAGTTTTGTATTCTGTATGCATATCCTAAGTCAAAATCGCCAGTGTCGTTAACTGTAACTTCCTGGCCTAACCTTGAATCTTGGAACAATTTTTCTAACGCAACATGATCATCCATAGTATTAAACCGAGTACTCAGCTTTTCCGATTACAAGATCTACGACAGTTGTTAACCACATCATATGAATACCTTCCACTATATTGTAGGCACAACTATCAACCCAAAAGTTAATATCTCCTAATTGACGTAACGCGTTGTCTGGAGTTTTACCGGTAAAGGTTACAACTTTTAAGCCTTTTGCTTTCGCTAACTTTGCTGCTTCAACCACGCTTGGTGACGTACCACTCACACTTGTTAAAACAACAACATCACCTTGGTCTGCATAAAACTCTACCGCTTTTGCCATCCACATATCATAGCCATAATCATTGGCAAAACAGGTAATTAAGTCTGCTTCGTTAAATGTTATACCTCTAACACCACCCTGTTTAGTGAAGTCTACCGCACCATGTGCAGAAATAGCTGCACTCGCGCCATTACCAGCAAACATCATTTTTTTATTTTCATGTTTAACCGCTAAAGCTAATTCTTTAAATGCTATCAAGTTTTCGTAGTTATCTTCGCTAAATGCTAGTTTTTCATACTCAGCAAAATAGTCCTTTAAAAATGAACGCTCATTCATTTTAGTTTCCTCATTGTATATTTATTGAATTGGTTTTAAGTGTGTATTTAACGACTCTGATTCGTGGTGCTCATTTTCATAAATGTCTTCAATCAGCTCCATTACCTGCAATGCGTCATGAGATGTACCAATGCTAATTGGAGTGTCGTTACATATTGCCGAGATAAAATGCTCTGCTTCTGAATCCCAGGAGCTATCTGTCTCAAACAGAAAACGCTCTTCGTCATCCCATGTTGCAGCAGGAGCTTGGGAACGGTTTTTAGCTACAGTTAGAATTTCATCACCATATGTGCCTGAACCTGTTTTCAGGCCATTTAGCACCATATAGCCTGACTCTAAAAACACTTCCAGTGAGAAAAGGTGTCTCCATTGAGTCATAGTTGAATGTAATGATGCCGCCATACCCGTTTTTGAATTTTTCATAATAGCAAAAACGTTGTCTTCCATTCCTTCCATTTTCCAATATAGACTTGAAACAAATGCATGCACTTGATCAAATGTGCCGCCTATATGCAAAAACAAGTCAAGCATGTGAATGCCTTGATCAAAAAGAATTCCGCCACCAGCTAGCTCTTTATTGGCTCGCCAAGTTTCAAAGTACGACTCGTCAACACTTTTACCATATCGACCACGCATCCATAATACTTTGCCGTACTTGTTAGAATCGATTAGTTCTTTCATTTTCATCACCGCACCATGGTGTCGGTGATTAAAGCCATACATTAATTTTTTACCTGACGCTTTTTCAGCAAGACGGATCTCTCTTACCTGTTGAGATGTAAATGCAGGTGGCTTTTCACAAAATACGTGTTTTCCTGCGTTTAATGCGCCTAATGTATATTCGAAATTAAATGCATTTGGCACACTAATACATACCGCATCAACATCATCGTTATTGATAACATCTTCAGCTGAGTTAGCGATTAAGAATTCACATTCCCCTATTAGATTTGGTTCGAAAACAACTAACCCTTTTGCCTTTTCCGTTTTAGCAAGCGCTTCAGCACGAATTTGCCCCATTTTACCAAAACCAATGAAACCTATATTGAGCACCTAAATATCCTTTAAATTTAATACCGTTAAAATAATATTCGATGAATATTATCTACCTAATTGCGTTTTGCTTTAATTTCGATTCTTTATTACCTAAACTAAAAAATCGACCTATAACTTGTTTACATCCATTGAAATATATAAAATTCAACCTGTTTGGATGTAACTCATAAACGAACTCATATCTTAATAAGAGACACATCACTCAATTGAACATCTACTGCGGTGTCACTTTTCGGTATATCCACTTGCAATCGAGCACATTGATAGTCTTGCACAAAGCTATGTTCCAAAGACAAAGTTTGCGCTTCTTCAGTCAAAACAGCTTCTATATAATCACCTTCAAAAGGTTTCTTTGAACAATGTCTAGCAATGAAAATCCTCGCTTTTATATTTTTACTTGCTTTGATGTTCAGGTTAGCTTTCAAGCGTTCTCCAGCTCTAATATCAACAGATGTGACACCGTAAGAAGATCCTCCACTATTTAGAAAGCTCAACCCCACTCCGTTTTTTTCATAGTGATTTATTTTCACACCATTTGGACTTTTCCAATACAGCTCTAATGTCATCAGATCATCTTTAATGCTGCCATAACTAATGTTCGCCGATGAGTCCAATAAGTAACTAAAAATGAGTGACTGATAAGAATCTGTATTTTTACCTTGTGCTAAATGCCTTCCATCATAAAAGAATTCTGCCTCAAAGTTTGTTATGTTGTTTGTATCTATGAATTCAATACCTGAGCTTCTAGTTATGTCAACCAATTCATCAAATTGGGGGGATAAAATGTAAGATTTATAAACTTGGGCTGGTAACGGCTCCAAAACAAAAACTAACTTCAAGTGATTATCTTTAGAAAATTGAATCATTTTATCGATAAAGATACGTTGGACTTCCTCTAATTGAACCGTTTTAAGCAATCTTTTTCTATAATTTATTTGCTTAATTGCCATATCACTTTGAAAAACTTTTTCGTACTCAATTGGGGCTGCCAATACTTCAACTGCCTCTACTTCTCTAGGTGTATAACAACGCCCCCCACCAAACAAACAGAATTTTACATTGTTTAAATATAGAGAGGTTTGATTGAAATAACTCTTTACGGGGTTATCTTTATCTATATATGGCGCTAGCTCCAGCATTTCTGATTCATTTTGAAATACATCTCTAAAGTAAGACTTCATTTTTCCATTTTTAGAGCTAATAGAATACGAGAGCATTTCAGGCATATAAAAGAAAAAAACAGTATTGATTTTGTTATTTTTCGCAAATGCCCTTTTAAGCAAAAAATAATTACCGACAGAAGTAGTTTGAGCAACAGTCGTTAAGTTTGCTATATTTCGATATCTGAAAACATCATCTCCCATAGCACCATGAGTTATACTCGAACTCAAGAAGACTGAAGTGTAAAATGACGTGTTAGCCCTTTCTAACTCTCTCGCTTTAAATTGTGTAACATTTTGAGAAATAGGAAATAGATTCTTTAAAGCTTCTACAGAAGTAAATATAAAAAAGATAGTGCCGAAGAATATTAAGATCCATGACTTTGGGTTCATAAAACTTGCCTAAAAGTTAAAATATAGAAAGTCAGAAACATTGACCATCATAACTAATGATACAGATAGTGCTCCACCAGCCAATATTGCAAAAGTTGGTTTTTTTATTAGGAGATCACCATCATCCATTAATTCCATAGTATTTTTTGTAGTAATGCAAAAAAGTATCGAAGCAAGGATAAGCAACAGTAAGAAGGGGGTAATTTGTAGCATCCCGTCAAATTTACTCAGTAAAAAATTACCATCAAACCCATTAAGATTAAAACTCAACCCTGAAAAGCCAAACATTCCTTTTAAAACTTTAACCGCATCGTTTATATTTTCTGCTCTAAAAAATACCCAAGTGATATTAATAAAGTTAAAAGTAATAACCCAAGCAAACCAATCTGGCATGTTAAGATTAAACTTAGTCCATACTTTATGGACTAAAGTTGCTAAACCGTGAAGTACTCCCCAAACGATAAAAGTCCAGCCTGCACCATGCCAAATTCCACCTATTAAAAATACAAGACACAAATTTCTATAAATTTTAAACTCACAAACTTTATTCCCACCTAGCGGTATATAAATATAGTCTCGTAGAAAACGAGATAAAGTTATGTGCCAGCGCCGCCAAAAATCTTGAATTGAAACGGCTTTATATGGGCTATTAAAATTCATAGGTAATCGAATATTAAATAAAAGAGCTAACCCAATAGCCATATCAGAATACCCCGAAAAATCAAAGTATAATTGCAATGTGTACGAAAGTGACGTTGCCCAAGCTTCAAGAATATTTAAACTAACGACTTCAAAACCTTGATTAGCAGTTAAAGCAAAATAATCAGCTATAACTACCTTCTTAAATAGCCCTAAGCAGAAAATCATTAAGCCAAGACATACGTTATTCCACTTTATATATTTAGAAGAATTACTGACAAATTGGGGCATCATTTCTTTGTGATGAACAATAGGGCCTGCAATTAATTGTGGAAAAAAGGTTACAAACAGCAAGTAGTCTAAAAGTTTATACCTTGGGGTAAGGCCCAAATAATTATCAGATAAATATGCTATCTGCTGAAATGTAAAAAAACTAATTGCTAATGGCAAAATTATACTTAGTTTTTCAAATTCAACACCTAATAACAAATAAAGGTTTTCTAAAAAAAAGTTAGTATATTTAAAGTACCCAAGAAGAGATAAGTTGAAAAGTACCCCCAACACAAGTAACAGCTTGCCATTTTTAGATACTCCCCTGTTCACACAATCAAATATTTTTAAACCTAATAAGTAATTAACAGCTACTGAAAAGAGTATCAATAGTAAATATTTAGCTTCCCACCAGCCATAAAAAAACAGAGAACTTAATACTAAAAGCACTTTCCCTGAGACTCTACTATACCTATTCAAAAAAAAGTAAACTAAAAATACAATTGGTAAAAAGACCAAAATAAATTCATACGAATTAAAAAGCATTACTTAATCCAACTTGTTATATATTAGCCATTTTTGATTAAATTTTAGTTACTTCTAAGCGACTAACCATACCGCTAAAGTAATTATCGCCACCAGGTATATGCCCTAGTTCAACTCTAGTTATGTCTTTAGGCATTATCAGTTCTGTTAAATCCAACTCTAATACTTCCTTGTCATAACTGCTTATAACGATCGATTTATCCGAGATAATAAAAGAAATATGTTTCCACGAATCAAAAACGTTATCACTCCAAGACATCCCTTTTGATACGCCTTTACAATCCCTTACAGTAATAGTCAGCTTTCCATCTTTATCTCTTCTCTTGAACCAAAATCCGAAAGGGGTTCCGGGCTCTCGAAGAGTGATTAGACCACTATTTGGATTATCTTGAGTTTCAAATAAGTGGATATCAAACCGGTACACGTTTTTGTATACATCATTCAGACGCAACTCCCACAAAATGTTAGGGCTTGAGTATTCCCCATAAGCTAAGGCCCTTCCTTCAGGATATTCAACCATATTGTAGAAATGCTCGTAATCGAATTTATTTGTATCCAATAAATATAAGCAAGCTTTATTCTTCCCTGACATGAGTAGATTATTGTCAGACTGACACCAAAATCCTTTTTCTCTAAACTTAGTGAAGTATGTCTCTAAAACTTTTAAATTAAAATTATCACTTAAACTCATCTGTCGCTTTTCTAAATCGAGTTTTTTCTTAACGTACTCACTTTTTTGAGTCAGTTCTTGAGCCAATTTTCCAAAAACCGCATCCACACCATAATTCTGTTTAGCGAAAATAGAAGCTTTTAACGAAAGCTCATCAATTCTACTTGGGACATTAAACAAATTAATAATTTCATCAGCCATACTCTCAATATCAGATTTAATATATGACTGTTCGCCATCGATAGCATAAACTCCAGCTGGTGTGGCTACTAAACACTTACCAAAACATAGCGCCTCGACACTCTTGATTTTTAAACCTGTTCCATAAGGTACAGGATTTACAACTATATCCGCATTTTCGTATTCTTTGGAAAGGTCATCGACAAATCCGAGTAAACGCACTCCTGGTGTATCTTCATAGCCTTGTAAATCACGACAAACCGTTCCACACACCGTTAAGTATGCGTCATGATGAACTTCTTTGACTTTAGGAAGAACCTTAGTAATAAAGTTTATAATACCTTTAATATTAGGGTCATAACTATTTCCTACACACAAAATTGACTTATTAAAAGACTTTTGTTGTGAAGCAACTATAGGTAACGCGTGCTGAACTGTAATAACCGGTTTCTCTGGGCACATTTCTGATATTTGTTTGTGCTCTTCATTTTGTATTGCAATAATAACATCAGCCAAGTTTAGCTCATCTCTTTCCTCTTCAATGGTGCATTCTCTGTATTTTAAATTGTAGCCTGCTTCATTGGCTAATGCGGTCCGTTTGTGCTGAATATCAATCGTGTCAATAAACTTAAAAGCATTTTCAAAGTACCGAAGAGCACTTGAATTCCAAGCGTAAATAGATATTACCGAATGGTAATTATTAACTTTGTTAACTTGGCCACAATAATAATTAAAATCATGATCTATTTTTCGTATTATAAATGAGCTTTTGTCTTTCTTTTGATACAGTTTCTTTTTCAAAGCTATATCAGTACTTTTTTTATTATTTACTTTACATATTTTTAAAAAACGATCGAACACATTCTTTATAGAGGTAAAAAATCCTCTTTTATTAAAAATATAAACTTTATCAAAGACCTCAAACAACCCACTATCGTAACAGTCATGATCTTTTGTAATTAAATCAACAATAAACCCCGTATTTCTTAAATAAGTTACCATTTGAAGTAGTCTTGCCGCTGCCCCCCCCGTGGCTGGGTAAACCGGATCAGAGCAAACAATTACGATTTTATTATTTTCCATGTTCTTCTTCGTTCTTTTTCAAATTCAATCTAGGAATACAATCGGCTACTAATGATTGCTCTGACACAATAGCCAACCCAATCCCTTTAGCTCTTAGCCAGTAATATAAAGCTGCAGTAGAATTAGCAATATCATCTACTTCTTCAGGTATGATACCTGGTTTATTTTTTAGATTGCTTGGATCTTTCTTAACATCAAAGAAATGGGGCATCGACTTAGAGTTTTTAACACCTAAGTCCCATCCAAAGGCAACAATATTCTTCACACCCAAGTGAACACAAAGATAAAACACCAGCTCATGCATTACACCGGGACCCCATGGTCTGTCTAAAATTTTGTCAAAGGTGTAATTATCAAATTCATATGTAGTAGCTAACCGACTCCAAAAATCGCTTGGTGATGGAACATTAAATAATAGGTCAGCATGTAAACCTGCTGTTTCAGGATCTTTTTCATTTCTTTCTGAAATCACAATTGGTGAGTAATTTCCATATTCATACTTTTCATAATTCCAAGAATTTAAGATATGAAAATCGACAATACTCGGAGCCAAATTAAACGTTTGTTTAACAGAAATTACTAGCTTATCCTTTAGGTACATTTCAAGTTCAGCATTCCAGTAGTCAGCTAGAGATGGCCCACAAGTTAGAATTATACAATCTTCTCCTGAATAAGAATTTTTAAGGAAATCGACTTTGCTTTGCAAATCCTTCTTTTGGCGTAACTCTTTTTTTATCTTATTTGTAAATCGATGCACAAAAATCATCCTTAGCGTTTAAATTCACGGTTTTCAGCCCAAATAACTAGAGAATAAGAAGTATTGACAAACTTCATGGGTCTTTTCCTGGTGAGAAGGTTATATCCGAGTGACTTTGAAATATGAACGTTAAAATTGTTCGATTCTAACAAAGTTAGAATTTCAATAAGTGGTTTATTCCCCAATTCAACATCATGATGATATTCACAAAATATTCTGTGAACATTCTTTAACTCTAATTGCGCTTCTTTCAATACCTCACACTCGGCACCTTCGATATCCATCTTTAGAAAATCTACCGGTCGATTTAAATACTCACTTAAAATTGTCGTTTTGATCTTTTGTTCTATCAACTCATCACCAAAGCCGTCTCTTCTTTTTGTTAAGGAGCCTGCCATTGAGTCTCTCGCTACAGAATAAAAGCTTGTTTCACATTTTTCATTTGATAATGCGTAAGGCAGTATTTCTACACCTTTGATATTATTCTTGTTTAGGTTTTCAATCGCCTTTTCTCGCAAATAGTCAATAGGTTCGAAACCTAATATTTCTGCTTTTGGGAAACGTGATTTTAGATAGATTAGTGAGCTCCCTACATGAACCCCGCAATCAATAAAATATGGAATTTCTTCGCTTGAAAAATCAATGAAGTATTCCTCATTTACAAAAATCTCTCTACTTAATATACCTAATGACCTTGTATCTTCAGACTTTAAAAGGTAATCGTTAAAGTAGATCTCACCACTTTTAAATAGGTTTTCTAAGGTTAAAGTAGATTTTTCATTATTAATTGAATTTAAGTGAGCTAGCAGTCCGTCCCTAGTAACGGTCAAACCAGCATCAACAAGCTCAATCAAAGGTGAAATGGCCGACATTAACTTGTATAAATGCTCATTACGTGTAGGTGAATTGCTATCCAAAACTAAACAAGTTACAAACTTATTCCAAAACAAATCATCTTTAATGTCTTTCACTCTACCAAAAAACAATTCTGGGTACTTAATGAATAACCTTGAGACATACTCAGACTTAAATACTTCTGTTAGTAAGTTTTCACTTGTTAATAAATGCTCTTTAATTTTAGTGTGTTGTAAAATTTCCTTTCTATATCTTTCGTTCGAAAAGACATAAGGAGCCAAATGGCGCCACCACTGCTCCAAAAGCTCAGGGTTATGAGCCGCAACATCTCTATACTCAGAAAAACTTAGCCACTCTTGCAGTATTTCTGGCTTAGTAATTAACAACTGCCTAATACGTTTATTCTTTAATATGGGCAGCAATAAGCTTTCACTTTGAAGTAAGCTTTCGAATATTCTTTTTTCTTTTAGAATAGCCTTACATTTATTCTCATCATTCAAAAACTCTAAGTATAACGAATTCCAAAAACAGTCTAAAACGGCTTCATTATCTTTTACAATCGAAATAAAACTATCGAGGTTATTATTGAAAATATCCGCTAATAAGTTTTCACTTTTTAACAAGTGCTCTTTAATCTTAGGGTGCTGTAGAACTTCTTTTCTATATTTTTCGTCCGAAAAGACATTAGGAGCCAAATGGCGCCACCAATGCTCCAAGAACTCAGGATTATGAGCCGCAACATCCTTATACTCAGAAAAACTTAACCACTCTTGAAGTATCTCTGGCTTGGTAATTAACAACTGCCTAATACGTTCACTCTTTAATATGGGCAGCAATAAGCTTTCACTTTGAAGTAAGCTTTCGAATATTCTTTTTTCTTTTAGAATAGCCTTACATTTATTCTCATCATTCAAAAACTCTAAGTATAACGAATTCCAAAAACAGTCTAAAACGGCTTCATTATCTTTTACAATCGAAATAAAACTATCGAGGTTATTATTGATTACTGAATTAAGCGTCAAAACATCGTCTTGCAGAATTCGGTGTACAAAAACTTCAAGATAATCTCTAGGGACATTGCTAAAATCAACAATATCTAAGATTGAAAGCATCAAATTTGGATTACTCAAAATAGCATCGTGTAGATGTTCATTTTTTAAAAGCTCTGTCGATATAAACTTTTGAACATTCTTCTTGGGATTACAGTCACTCACTACAGGTGTATCTAAATAGTTGATAACTGTCTTAAGGCTCCTCTTCACTCGCCAGCCTAAAAATACACCGTAGATATATTTAATAAATTTCATTATTACTCTTGAACCTTATATTGATACTTAAAGTTCATTTTCCCCCAAGTTAATTCTTTTGGAGTTTTAACCCAAAACTCCCCTATGACATGCCTATATAAATAACTATGCCCTTCATGAATTGGCATTAACAACACATATCGTCCCGGCGCTAAATTAATTCCTTGAATTTTAAGGGTGCACTTAACCTCACCTAACTCTTTATGCTTCAATATATCCCCATTCAAAGTTGATATTGTCGTTATCAATTCTCCATCTGGAGTGTAAATATTTACTGATACATTTAAATTTTTAACTTGAGAGTTAAGATAAAATGAATAGTTTATTACTAATTCTTCGTGAAGGTTGATACTAAAGTCCTCATAACTTCCATTTATTTGTACTTCAATATTTGAAATGCTATCTGAATTATCGTAAATCGGACCATACAACCCAGCCGCAACAGCTTTTTCAAGAGATTCACTATTGATATTTTTATTTTTGATACGATTGATTTTATTTGGGTTTCTTTCTTCCATGAAGCTGAGGTAATCCGACAAAATATCTTTGCAATTACCTTGCTTAATAACTTCCCCCTCATTGATCCATATAGCTCTCTCACAAAGCTGTGCAACTTGAGAATGGCTATGAGATACCAAAATTATTGTTACACCTCTCTTTTTAAGTTCAAATATTTTTGTCATGCATTTATTTTTAAATGCGACGTCGCCTACAGCTAAAATTTCGTCGATTAACAAAATATCTGGAGCCAAATGAGTTGCCAAAGAAAACCCTAATCTAGCATACATACCAGAGCTGTATCCTGATATTGGGTTATCTATAAATTCTCCTAGCTCTGAAAACTCTATTATTTCTTGAACAACACCTTTAGCGTCACTTACGCCAAATAAGCTACATGCATTAATTATATTTTCTCGACCAGTTAAATTTCGTTCAAAGCCAGCACCTAAATTAATCAAAGCCTGTATTTTTCCGTCAACAAAGACCCGACCTTTTTCCGCTGATAGTATTCCTGCGATTATCTTGAGAAGAGTAGATTTACCACACCCATTCTTTCCGATAAGAGCTACAGACTCCCCCCTCCTTATCTGCAAATCAATTGATTTTAAAGCCCAAAATTCATTAGCTGTGATACAAGAATATCGATTCATCCCAAATAGTACTTTTAAGTATTCTCTCAATGACTGCCATCTAGAAGAAAAGATATCTCGAGTATACTTTTTAAAAACACCGTCAATTTTTATAATTACATCTGAATTCATAATTTTTCTACTAGAAAGCTCTGCGTCTTGGTGAATGCATAAACAGCAACACCCGTAAAAATAGATAGAATCAAAAATATAATGGATAGCGATTGTAGGTCGATATTAAAATTAAGCAGGATATTTCTCGAAGTATTTACAACAATATAAAAAGGATTGTAAGTAACGATTATCTCACTAAAATACGAACTAGATGCTGAGCTAATCGGAAATAACACACCACTAACAAACATTAGAGGTTTTAAACATAAATTTATAACCTTGGAAACATCCCTGTTAATTACGTTAAACGGTAAAACAAATAAACCCAACCCACCAAAAAAAAGACATAAAGCTAAACAAAACACAAAAAATATGATTGAGCTTACTAAACTGATATCTTCTACAAATAACGCATATATAATGATTACAGCAACCCTAAATAATGCGTGAAAATTTAACTTTAGTACTATAAAAATAATGAATGAAAAAGGGCTGATGTTTACATGGCTCAGAAGGTTTCTTAGCTTATTAAATTCAGACGCTGGCGTATTTATAGCATCTATTATCAAATGCCATACCAATATGCCACTTATAATGAAAAAGCCATAACTGAATTCGGCTTGTTCTACAAGAATCCCTTTAAAGCTATATAAAACGAAAAATATTATTGCAAGCATAATAGATTCCATCCATTCCAATAAAAGGTTTAACTTAGAAACTTTATTTTGTGTCGCTAGGTCACGTTTAAATAATGCGTATCCACCTCTAACCTCATCTAGCCATTGCATTATTTCTGACACCCTCTAACCATAACCTTTATCCCCTTTTATAATTATCTTCAAAACGGACTATGTCATCTTCTCCTAAATAGCTTCCACTTTGCACTTCAATCAGTTCAAGTTTAAGCTTACCTGGGTTGGTCAAACGATGTGTTGCTCCCAAGGGGATATAAATAGACTGGTTTTCAGACAATAGAGTCTGCTTGTCATTAATTTCAACTATTGCAGTACCAGATACAACAATCCAATGCTCAGCACGATGATGATGCATCTGTTTTGATAATGAAGCTCCAGGTTTAACTGTAATTCGCTTTACTTGATAGCGATTACCCGTATCAACAGAGTCATATTTACCCCAAGGTCGATGTACCTCCCTATGAAGTAAGTGTTCCTTTCTATTTTTTCCCTTTAAATGTTCAACAACTTGCTTTACATCTTGAACGCGGTCTTTATTCGCAACCAATATAGAGTCTTTCGTTCCGATAACGATTAGATCATCAACACCGATGGTGGCTACGAACTGGTTTTCAGATTGAACTAAACAATTGTTTGAATCGATACTTTGAATATCACCAAGTTTTACATTGTTGTTTTCGTCTTTGGGTAAAACTTCCCAAAGAGATGAAAAAGAACCAACGTCATTCCAACCAACTGAAATAGGTAATACAACCCCTAATTGTGTGTGCTCCATTACGGCATAATCAATTGAATCATCAGGACAGAGCTCAAAATCTTGCTTAGCCACTCGCACAAAGTCCAAATCAGACGTAGCATTTGAATATGCTTTTAACGCTGAGTCATACATTCTCGAGTTGAACTTTTTTAGTTCTTCGAGGTAAATACTGGCTTTCATAACAAACATGCCACTATTCCAGAAAAAGTCACCACTGTCTAAATACTCTTGGGCTTTAGATTTATTAGGCTTTTCTACAAATCGCTTGATCTTTAGTGCACTCGACTCACCTTTTTCCGCTTGGATATAACCGAACCCAGTTTCTGGTGCGTTTGGAACGATGCCGAAAGTGACTATTTTACCTTGTTCAGCATATTCAGCTGCGCGCTCTACGGAATTTTGGAATGCATCTTTATCTTCAATTACATGATCTGCAGCCAGTACAACTAAAATAGCATCACGAGTTTGTTCTAACGCTTTAAATGCCGAAAGCGCAATCGCAGGAGCCGTATTTCTCGCTACTGGCTCCAAAATAATAGAGGTTGGATTTTGTCCGATTTCGTGTAATTGTTCTGCTAATATGAATCGGTGCGACTCGTTACAAACTGCTATTGGCTTATTAAAACCAGTCAAGCGAAGGGCTGTTTCTTGCAGCATTGTATAGCTACTAGTCAACCTTAAAAATTGTTTTGGATAGTGCTTTCTTGAAAGAGGCCAGAGTCTGGTTCCTGAACCACCAGATAAAATAGTTGGAAATATATTGGACATCATTTTTGTATAGTTCACTCCATTGGACCCCAATTGTAACAAACAGCCCTCAAACTACAATTACAAATTAAGTGAATTGGAATACTAATTCAGCTCGCGTGACTAATTGCTAATATTTAATTTCCAATACGGGCGTAAAAATAACCACGAGCCTGAATTAGTACTCCAAACAAAGTTAGCGGTTGAATGTAAAATACAATGTTATCTACTTAACACTTCTAATTGCTGTTGATTAAAAGACTAATAATAGAAAATTAGAGCTTAATTACGATTCTGTTAATTGCTTGAGAAAATTTGATAAATTTTAAACTCAACGCCTAACGCTTGATAACTGCAAGCTGATACACTTAGAATTTATTAATCAGTTGCATATCAGTCAAAGCGGATTGTTCTTTATTCTTGATGGATTATTTAAGAGACTCTTACAGCTAATGCAAACATTTAGTAATTAAACGAAGAATTACAAAATGAAAAATTTAAGTCTTAATAGGTTCAATTGCCCAAAGTAATATTCAGCCGAGTGAGCGAAGTAAATTTACAGGATAAATTTTAATGAAAGAAAGTTCTCATATTATCGATAGTTCTAACATTAGTTTTGGCACTTCAGGTGCTCGAGGCTTAGTAACTGACTTCACTCCTGAGGTATGTGCCGCATTTGCAATTGCGTTCGCTAACGTAATACGTGAACAAGATGTCCTCACTACAATGGCATTAGCTATTGACAATCGCCCTAGTAGTTACCAGATGGCACAAGCAATTAGCGCTGGACTTGCTCAAATTAACATCGAAACCAAATTTTACGGCGTAATTCCGACACCCGCACTAGCGTATTATGCAATGCAGCAAAACATACCGTGTATAATGGTTACCGGTAGCCATATTCCATTTGATCGTAATGGTCTTAAGTTTTACAAGGCCCAAGGTGAAATTTCCAAAGCAGACGAAGCCGCAATTTTAACAGCGCAAGCTAAAGTATCTCCCATTACCTCACTACCTGACCTAACAGTATTACCAGCCGCTAAAGACGCTTACATACTTAGAAACACAGAAGCGTTTTCATCAGATAGCCTTAAAGGCAAACGCATTGGCATTTATGAACATTCGAGTGCTGGCCGTGATATTTACAACCTTATTCTTGAAGCTCTGGGTGCCGAAGTTATTTCACTAGGGCGAAGTGACGAATTTGTACCGATCGATACCGAAGCTGTGTCTGAAGAAGATAAAGAAAAAGCGCGTGCTTGGGTGAAAGAATACAAATTAGATGCGCTATTTTCCACCGATGGCGATGGCGATAGGCCTCTTCTTTCTGATGAATTTGGCGAGTGGTTGCGAGGCGATATATTAGGTTTATTATGTTCAAAAATTTTAGGCATCGAAGCATTATCTACTCCGGTGAGCTGTAATACCGCAATCGAAAAGAGCAACCTTTTTAAACACATTGAACGTACAAAGATTGGATCACCATACGTTATTTCAGGATTCGACAGTTTACTTCGTACATTTAACTCTGTTGCAGGCTTTGAAGCAAATGGCGGATATTTATTAGCCAGCAAAATAAAGCTAAATGGCAAAACAATTCAACCATTGCCTACACGAGATGCGATATTGCCCGCGATTACCTTATTAAGCCAGTTAAATCAGCAAGCACTTTCTGAACAAGTTAAGTTATTACCACAACGATATACAGCGAGTGATCGAATTAAAGACTTTGCACGAGATAAAAGCCTATCACTAATTGCTAACATTAATAAAGAGCCTGAAGCTTGGTTACTAAAGTTAGATTTGCCTTTTAAACTTGCAAAAGTGAATGACACAGACGGCTTTAGAATGACGTTCACAGATGGCGAGGTTGTGCACCTTCGTCCATCTGGTAACGCGCCTGAATTACGATGCTATGCTGAAAGTAATAGCCAAATCAAAGCAGAACAGCTTGTAAAAGCTACGTTATCGGCCATTCAGAACTTATAAAGTTTTAAGGGTTATTGAGTTTTCAGTAACCCTTTTTCCTATTCATCTTGCCGTGCTTGTCGTATTTGATTAAAGAGTTTTTTTGCCCCTGCGTTATTCGGTTCAACTTTTATTACCTGAGTCGTATAAAACTCAGCTTCATCAAACTTACCTTGCTTGGCCAAAGAAACCGCTAGACCAAGCATAACCTTTGCAGTAATTGGCTTAAAATTCAACGCTCTTTTAAACGCCACTTCAGACTTTTCAAGCTGGTTCTGCTCTAGATGCATAATACCTAAATTAACTAAAACACCACGTTTTAAAAACGGACGTTTTATTTTACTGATCAGTGACTCTCCTAACTCTTCTGCCTCTTCATATTTTTTATAACCAATCAACATGGCTAACATATTTACGGCTTGCGTATTAGTTAGATTTTCGGCATCAATTGATAAACTGTGCTTTAAAAGCGGAAGCGCTTTATCAATTTCTTCAATCTCAAAATAAGCATCAGCTAAATTATTTAAAACTCTTGGGTTATCAGGACCATATTTTAATTCATGCTTATAAAACGTAATCGGGTCTCTCCACTGCTCATTACGCTGGTATGTAAGTAATGAAAAAGCACCGACAACAAACACCGAGCAAACAAAAAACAGGTAAATTTTACGCTTGTCAGAGCTACAGCGCTCTAACAGTAAAGAGCTAAGCCCCATCAGAGCTATAATCAAGCCAACATTAGGTAAATAAGTTCTATGCTCCACTGCCATATCCTGTATAGGTATTATGCTAGATTCAACAAGCATCGCAGAATAATAAAAGAGTACTCCAAAACATATCAAAGAATAGCGTTTCGAAAATAGCAATGCGCTACTAATAACTATTAAATGTGCCAATAATGCGATATAAGATTGCGTATTGCTAAATGAATGCTGATCGTACAAGTACTCTAGCCTGAGTGGTACTGGGTAGAAAAATTTAGCAATATAAATCCATAAAACATTTGCTTGCGCGAAAAAATACTCTATACGAGAGTACGATTTTGTCTCAGTTGTTAAGTCATCTAACACACTCAAAGTTTCAGGAGTGAGTAAATAGGTACCAACAAGGATAAGAAATGGCGCTAACAATATTGAAAAAATTTGATTGTTCGACAATTTTCTAAAAAGAACTACCTCAGTTAAAAACAGCACTATTGGTAATGTAAATGCATTTTGTTTCGTAAATATTGCCAACAAAGCCGAAATAACTAAAGTACAAAACCACACTACCAATCTAACTTTAGATTTTACAATTCTACAGTGAACATATGCGACAACTGAAATAAGATAAAATAACGCGGTAAGCGATGCCGAGCGTTGTACGATATAAGTAACTGCTTGGGTATGTAAGGGGTGAGAAATAAAGACAAGAGCAGCTAGCAACGGTAGCCATTTTTCCGAGATATCAAGCACACCTCCTCTTTCAGGGCGGAACTTAAATAATAATGCGCAAATCCAATAGACTAATAAACCATTTATAAAGTGGATGACGATATTTGTAATATGAAAACTTGTAACATCTCCCCCACCATATTGATAATTTAAAGCAAACGTCCA
Source organism: Pseudoalteromonas sp. T1lg24 (assembly GCF_002964745.1). Lineage (NCBI taxonomy): Bacteria > Pseudomonadati > Pseudomonadota > Gammaproteobacteria > Alteromonadales > Pseudoalteromonadaceae > Pseudoalteromonas > Pseudoalteromonas sp. T1lg24. The sequence continues at coordinate 679,889 of NZ_PQCB01000006.1, forward strand.
ATATCCCACAAAACGTAGTGTGTAAGCTTGATAAATATCGCTTAGCGCGCCTGTATGAATGACGCTACTTTCAACAATCGATGTTTCATCATCAAAGTAAAATGGTACATCAAGGGTATTGCCGTATAAAACGACAGTTAGAAATGAGATTAAGAATAGAGCTAATAGTTTTTTATTTTGCAATAACGTCACAAGCTTCCTTTTGGACTAATTTAGTTACGAAATAAGGCTGTATAATAATAGCTAGAAGTAATTAGATAAACAAAAGGCTTCCCATCAATTTGAAAAGCCTTTGGATAATTACTTTAATAACGCAGTTATAATTCGTTCACAGCCTTTTCCATCGCCATACGGGTTATGGGCAAAGCTCATTTGGTTGTATGCATCTTTAGAATCAATTAATTCAGAAACTGAATTAACGATTAACTCGACATCTGTACCAACCAACTTAACAGTGCCTGCTTCAACCGCTTCAGGGCGTTCAGTGGTTTCACGCATTACTAAAACTGGTTTGCCTAGCGATGGCGCTTCTTCTTGAATGCCGCCTGAGTCAGTTAGAATAATATGTGCGTTATCCATAAGATAAACAAACGGTAAATATTCTTGCGGTTCAATCAACATAACATTTGTATGTTCTGCTAAAAGACGATTTACCGGCTCTTGTACATTCGGGTTTAAATGCACTGGATATACAAAGTTATGCTCAGGATATTTATCCGCAAGCGTTGCTATCGCTTGGCAAATGCGCTCAAAACCACCACCGAAACTTTCACGGCGATGACCAGTGATTAACACATAAGGTTTAGCGTTAAAATCTGAGAATTTGGTATCAAACTCAGCTTTGATATCCTCGTTTGTAAGCACATCATTTTTAATTTGTAATAATGCATCAATTACTGTGTTACCTGTAACCACTATATTTTCAGGTTTAACATGTTCACGCAGTAAGTTATTTGCGGACCCTTGTGTTGGTGCAAAGTGTTTTTCTGCAATAACCCCTGTAATTGTGCGGTTTGCCTCTTCAGGCCAAGGGCTATACAAATTACCTGTGCGCAAACCAGCTTCCACATGACCGACTTTTGTTTGTTGATAAAACGCAGCTAACGATGTTGCTAGCGTTGTTGTTGTATCACCATGAACTAATATCCAGTCCGGCTTAAATTCAGCAATAACAGGTTTTAAACCAAGTAAAATCTTACTGGTGATATCAGTAAGGTCTTGCCCCGGCTTCATAATATTCAAGTCATAATCCGGCGTTATTTTAAAAAGCTCAAGTACTTGATCAAGCATTTCACGGTGTTGCGCTGTTACACACACTTTGCTTTCAATTTTTGTTTCGTTTTCAAGTGCTTTAACTAATGGCGCCATTTTTATCGCTTCAGGGCGCGTACCAAATACGGTTAATACTTTCATAATAATTACTTAAACAATACCACGACTATCAATAACCACTTTCGCGGCCCATTTTTCAGAATCTACATTTTTAAACTCTGAGTGATCAACTAAGATAGCCATTACCTTTGCCTCTTCAAATGCTTGCTCTACTGAAACGAGCTTTGCATTAGTACCTTCAAATACATTAGGTAAAGCGTCAATATTTGGCTCTACTACAAGAACCTCAAGACCTTCTTGCTTTGCTAACTTTACAGCAATATCAAGTGCAGGGCTTTCACGTAAATCATCAATATCAGCTTTAAACGCCAAGCCAAAACACGCTACTACTGGGCGTTTAAATTCATCTGCTTCTTTAGTAATTTGGTTAAAAACGTATTCAGGTTTAGCATCGTTTACTAAACGCGCCTGCTTGATAAGCTTTGCTTCATCTGGCGCAGAGCTCACAATAAACCAAGGGTCTACTGCAATGCAGTGGCCGCCCACACCTGGGCCTGGATTCAAAATATTTACACGCGGATGACGATTAGCAAGCTTGATTAGCTCCCACACATTAATATCTAACTTGTCACAAATAAGCGAAAGCTCGTTTGCAAATGCAATATTGACATCACGGAATGAATTTTCAGTTAGCTTTGCCATTTCTGCGGTGCGAGCATTAGTGATTAAACACTCACCTTTAACAAACGTCTTATAAAGAGCAACCGCTTTTTCAGAACACGCAGGCGACATACCACCAATTACACGATCATTCTCAACGAGCTCGCGAAGTACATGACCTGGTAAAACACGCTCAGGGCAATGGGCAATATTAATATCAGGGTTACTTGCGTTTTGCTGCGGGAAAGACAAATCAGGACGCGCTTCAGCTAACCATTTAGCCATTTCTTCAGTCGCACCAACTGGCGAGGTTGATTCAAGAATAACGAGGTTACCCTTTTCTAATACTGGCGCAATAGTTTTAGCCGCTGATTCAATATACGAAAGATCCGCTTTATAATCATCTTTAAAAGGCGTTGGTACTGCCACCATAAATGCATCCGCTTTTTCGGCGGTTAAAGTGGCTTTTAAATTACCGCTATTTACAACAGAACGTACAACAATATCTAAGTCAGGCTCTACAATATGAACATTACCTTCGTTAATTGTTTTAACAGCATGCTCACTCACATCTAAACCGATAACTTTTAAACCACGCGAAGCAATTACTGCTGCAGTTGGCAAACCAATATAACCTAAGCCAACTACCGATATTGTTTTGAATTCCACTATAACTAATCCTGTAAAAATAATGAGGAGAGTTTACACGATTCTTCGTAGCGAATAAAACAGTGCTAGCAAGTGATATTGGATTTGTTTAAAAAAATTTTTATGGAAGAATAAAAACGACTTAAATATTACACTAAATCAAGGATGGTTTATGAAAGCCTGATTATTGATACTTCTTTTCTATTGCCTAAATACCTTTGCAAACTCATCTATCAATATTGAGCACACAGCTTCAATTATTGATGATGGTTCTATTGCTAAAAGTATCGCTGGTTTTGATGACGTAATTGCGCTAAAAAACAATTTAGTGATTGCTCATAACATCGCTACATCTTCTCTTTTTCTTGTCCATAGAAATAACAACCAATGGCAAGTCAAAGAACAAATACCTGGACTTTTTGACTACTATGAGGCTGCAAAATTACAAAAATTCACTGATGATAAAGTGGGTTTAATCACGCGAAATGGAATCTTTCACACCTTATCTTACGATGGTAATAATCAATTAAAAACTGAGCAATTTGACCTAAGCACTCTGATTTCTGACAACGCTAACTCACCAATATCTGTCGCTGACTTTCGCATTACACAAAGTCATATCTATTTGCTATCAATGCGTGGCACCTTAATTGATAAACTCTACATTTTTCGATAGTTCCAAACACCCTCAACATTTCAGCAGTGCTCGATTGGAAAATTCCTATTGAATACGGTTTTGTTTCTAACTTAGCCGTTGTTAACAACAATGTATGGCTTGCCGCTGATAATACCCTTGTTGAGCTCACCTTTATAGATAACCAAGTTTCGCAAAAGCAGTTATTTTCGCTAAATAACGATGAGCAAGCTCACAAAATTACTGCTACAGAAAACTTAGTTTTGGCATCAAGAATAAAAAATCATAACCAATCAGGCTATTTTTATATTGATTTAAAGGCAAATACCCCTAAGCTGTTACGCAATGACAACCCTCAATTCAATAGCCCTAATCAAAATGACTTTATTAGTTTCAATCACTTATACAAGTGTAACTTTCTTGCGGTTTATTACAACGCACTAATTCACATTGATTTTAGCGATATTCACTCTCCACTATCGACTGCCGCTTACAAAACACCTGAAAGTAAATTTAGCAACATATCATTTGATGATAACCGAATTTACGCAGCTGAAATGAAACAGGGTTTTAGCGTCTACACACCAGACTCACTCGAAACGGGCCCAATTGAAACCATTGATTTTCCGAGTGTCACATTTAGAAATATTAACGTTACCGGAAACCATATGTTTTTGAATAAGGTATCACCATCCGAAAACAATTCGGTTGTTGTTAATTTAAGCGAACTCACAAATTTGAATGAGTCACAAAAAGATGCTCTTGAAGGTCTAACACAGCTATATCAATCAAATAGCTGTATTGCAAAGGATGACAAGCACTACTATTCAGTTGAAAATCAAAGTATTAATGTTACAAGCATCAATAACCTTTCGAATTCCGCAAGCTACCCCTTTTTCTTTACTGACGCTGTACAATTCGGACATCAAAATCATAATACATGCTTAATTACAGATGATTTTCTTGTGGTTGTTGACTGGCGAAGTCGAGTGACTTTTTTCGAACTTTCACAATTTGATTTAAGTAAAGAAACAACTTATTCAGCTAGCAAGCTTATTTTCCTGCCTAGTGAGCAAATTACATTACTTGCATTTAGCGGGGAATATTTAGTTGCAGCTTCTCGTCGAGGAACCGTTTTTGTATTAACTAGAGGTTCAGACCGCTGGCAAGCGTATACAGAATTAGACCTGTCTGACTATCACGCAGCAACTAACGACTTTTTCGTTCTTAATGATATTGATATTTATGACAACAAGTTACTGCTAACTGATAATGGGCATGGCAATGTTTTAATTTTCTCGCTAACGGATAACTTTAAATATGAAGGCTATTTATCAGGCAAAACGTTTAACGAACAAAGTACATCTGCCCACAGTACAACAACATGGAAAGATTACATAATCACTTCTGGATACAGAGGATTTTCAATTCATAAAAAGACCAATAGTGGATTTGAAAAAGTAAAAGAAATTACCTTTACTACATCTGTATTGGATATTGTGAGTGCTGAAGATACTCTATTTGGCATTGATGATTCATCATCGTTACAAGTATTTAAACTATCGGAAGCCGATGACAATGACGCTGACGGCCTAACAAATAGAGAAGACCTTGATGATGATAATGATCGCTTTATTGATATTCGTGATGCTTTCCCTTTAGATAGCTCCGAGCACCAAGACAGCGATAATGATGGCATTGGTAATAATGCTGATACTGATGATGATAACGACGGTGTTACCGATGATAATGATGCTTTCCCACTAGATACATTAGAACATACCGATACCGACAACGATGGTATTGGTAATAATGCTGATACGGATGATGACAATGACGGTGTATTAGATGTAAACGATGCTTACCCGTTAGATGTGACAAAATGGCACCTAGAAACGGCACCAACTCTTTCTGAAAAATCATCAGGCATCCTTTTTATATCGTTATTACTTATGACTTTTCTTACTATAATTAAACGGCTTAACTTAAACATAGTAAACTCATAGATTGTCGTTAAAAAATAAAAGCGTGGCTTACTCATCCACGCTTTTTATTTTACTGTGCTGGCTTTTTACCCTTATCGACAATTTTCCACAAGAAATATTCAACTAATTTTTGCCTACCTGATTCACCAGCTTGTGTATAAAACTGCGGAATATCCAATGTTACTTCGTTACGTAAACCTAACTGGCTCCACTCTTGAAGAAGGCGATCATAATTTTCAACTGAGAAAAACGTATTCTCAGATAAAAAACCACGCATATCCCTTACATAAGTTACGTCCCAATTACTAATATCTTGGTTAAACTGCGAACCTTTAAACATGTATCCTAGATAATGCGCTTGGCCTAAATGCCAACTATCTAAAGGTTGATTAAAAGACGCTCCTTCGAACATAGAGCTTAGATATTTCAAATTTTCAGTGTTCCAGCTATTAAGCGGTTGATTAAATTTGCTTCCTTTGAACATACCGTGCATGGTATAAACTTTCGCGACATTCCATTGTGATATATCATTATTAAACTGACTATTAGCAAATGTGTGTATCATTTCAGTTACGTTCGAAACATCCCAAGCATTTAAGCTTTGTGAAAACTCTGAATTGTAAAAAGTGTTTTTAAGTGATTCAACACTCGATACATCCCAACTCCCGATGGGTTGATTGAATTTTGAAAATGCAAACGTCGACTCCAATGATGTAACTTTAGACACATTCCAAGAGCTTATTGATTGATTAAACTGACTTTTGAAAAACATAAAGCGTATATCTTTGAGACTAGCTGTATTCCAGGTATCAATAACTTGATTAAATCTACTACTTTCAAACATATGCTTCATCGACTCTACACGACTCACATCCCAACCGCTAATATCTTGATCAAATTCACTGCCTTTAAATAAGTTTTCCATTGTAATGACATTGCTAGTGTTCCAGTCGCCGATGTACTGATTAAAGTTACTACCCTCGAACACTCCCTTCATGGATACGACATTCCCGACGTCCCATCTACTAATATCTTGATTAAAGTCACTATTTTTGAAGAGTTCGTCCATATTGGATACACTTGATACATCCCATAAGCTCAAATCAGTCGTAACTTTTGTGCCGCTAAACAAACCTTTCATATTGACAATATTTGACACATTCCAATTACTTAAATCAGGAGTGCTATCATTGCCAGCAAACATGTAAGATATATCAGTCAAACTTGTCAACTGCCAATAAGTTAACAATTCACCTGCTGAAAGCTTGCTTCTACTAAACATTCCGGACATATTCGCTACACTCGACACATCCCAATTTGTAATTGGCTGATTAAAAGCTGCTTCTCTAAACATATCCCTCATACTGACGACACGAGATACATCCCATTGATCAATTTCAGTATTAAACTGACTTTTGGCAAACATACCAGTCATATCCGTAACACTTTGGGTACTCCACTTTGCAATATCTTGATTAAACTTACTCCCAAAGAACATATAAGACATATCCTCAACACTCGACACATCCCAATTTTCCAGTGATGAATTAAACTCACTACCTAAAAACATACCCCTCATATTCATGACAGCGCCAACGTTCCAAGTAGATAGTCCATAATTAAATGCACTGTCAGAAAACATAAATGCCATCGAGACTACTGAGCGCACATCCCATGAAGATATATTATGGTTGAAAGCAGCACCACTAAACATTCCATTCATATTTGTAACACTTGATACGTCCCATCCGGATAAGTCTTGATTAAACTTATTTGATTTTTTTGACAGTAAACCTGTAATGTAAATATCGGTTCTTTCACCTGAAAACATAAATGACATGTCATTTACTTGAGATACATCCCAATTGCCAATAGGTTGATTAAACTGTGAATGGAAAAACATATAAGACATGTTAGTAACATTAGATACGTCCCAATCACTTATATCTTGATTAAAGACTGACAGATCAAAACCATATTTACCACCAGCAAACATGTGTGACATTGTTGTCACATTAGAAACATTCCACTTACTGATATCATTGTTAAACTGACTAGTAGAAAACATGTAAGCCATGTTGGTTACATTTGATACATCCCAAGAATTTAAAGGCTGATTGAACTCACTCGCTTCAAACATGCCTTCCATATTTGTTACTCTGGAGACATCCCAACTTACAATATCTTGATTAAATTTTGTCTTGGCATGGCCTATTCCTTCATATTGCGGGCGAGTTCCGGCAAACATAAACGCCATATTTTTCACATTACTGACATCCCAATCTGCGATATTTCTGTTAAAAGCACTACTGTTAAACATGTACGACATATCTTCAATAGAAGACATATTCCAATGATTAATATCTATCTGAGCTTGCGATCCAATAAACATTTTACTTGTACTTTTTACACTCGATAAGTTTGGAGTATCTGTAGCAATAATTTTAAAATTTGAACTCGTATGCCAGAAAGACTCTGTCATATCACGCCATTCAATATCCCCCCATTGATCGACGCTCTGGATTTGATTACAGGCAACACAATATGGGCCAACCATACCGCTTAGATGCTCATACTTTAATTTAAAGTGAGGGAACGTACCATAAATAGATACTTCATAGGTACCCGCAGACTTATATACATGGCGAATTGTCTGACTTACATTTTTATCTGTAGTGCCATCCCCCCAATCAATATCATATAAATATTCATACTCTGGGTTAGTTTCAATTTCAATGTATAATTCCCCACTTTCGGTATTTCTATGAGACTCTTGTAACTGCCAAGTAGTTTAAAAGGACTCGTCGTTCTATCAATATCCCCCCCAGTATCCACAGCTCCTTGAGCCGGTGTAGAGGTTTCAGTTCCGCTTCCACACGCCACTAAAAACATCACAAAAAAAAGCACTACAAGGTAGTGCTTTTTATTATTTACAATATTCATATCACCTCAAATCCATTTGTATAATTTTCATTCAACAATATTAACTTTTTGATTAATCTTGTCAACTTGGTAAATCGTATTATTTACTCTCATATTTACATATTCTGATTCATTTTCAACAACACTAAAATGCTCTATCTTTCCTTTTTGCGAAAATAAATTTGCTTTTTGGTAATAAGTACCAAGGCTTTCACAACGTTTTACATATGCAGGCTCAGCTGTATTGTAAGACTCAGAAACCCAACCTAACTTTGGAATATTGTTTTCATCAAAACTTCCCTTTACAAGCTTACACGTTTTTGTATTAGGCAATGTTAAATGTGTAAACTCTTTTGCTCCAACCTTGATAAGAGATCCGTTAGCTGATGAAATCTCAGCATGCTTGTTATAATGCCAATACTCCTCAACACGAAAAGAGGCATCTTGCGACTCCACCCAATCAAGTACTAACACCCATTCCTCAGGATAAGTCGAAAATATGACTGTACGTTTATGGTTCACCTCATCAGGGTTGGGTTGTACCCCTGAGAAATAGTAATAACCGTCCATTTTCTCAACCTGCGTTAGTATTGCATCAAACTCATTCGATTCTAAGCGATTAATAACGAGTGAGTTATGAGCTGAAATAGACCAGAAATTTCGCCGACCTGAATTTCCATAATTAAAAGGCCCTCCAGAATCAACTAGCAGTTGCGTGCCCGCAAGCTGCACTAAAAGATTTAAATTATCGAAATGCCCATGAACAATTCTCTTTGGTCCCGCATCAAAAAAAACTTTATTCAACTCACCTGAATTATTTCTACTCTTAGCAATCACTAAGCCTTCATTATCAGAAACAAACAGGTTATCTAGCGCATCTTGTCCATACTCTTTAAACTGTTCAAAAGTTTCATTTAATTCATTAAACAGCTCATAATATCGATTAACATATCCACGCCAATACTTATTTGAATATGAATCCCCAATTGCTGGTGTATATCCTTCATCATTTAATAAATATGCGGAAAATAAAATAGCTTTATCTAACGTTTCGATTAAGGTTTGAGAAGGTTCAATTTTAAGATTGTTTAACTGCAGCTTTGCTTCAAGCAACATAGAAATACCTATAAAATGATATTCAGAAGCCTGCTCAACATTCTGGCCACTACGTGCATCAAACATCAGCACAGAAGCTTTATTGACCCGTGACAAACTACTTTCACCGATCTTTTTAAATTTGTCTTTATATGAAAAAACTGAGTATAAATTTAGGCCCGACTTGGCTTGAATTAAACCGTGATTATCATCGTCATAAGTAGGATCATCTAAATACTGCTGGAGCATAACGGCATCTTTGTCGAACAATGAATTTAACGCATTATTAGCATCAACTGATAAATACTCGCGCATTTCTAAATATAGGTAAAGAAGGTGATTAACTCTTAAAGCGACAGCATCTTCACGATATGCGGTTTTTAAATCTAACGCACCGAGAGCAAACTTTTGATCATAGCTGATAATTACTTCATTTAGTTTGTCAAGCAGCTCAGTATCACCCGTCTCTTTATACAATTGCGCAATTGGCGTTAGCCAACCCAAACTATGATAAAAAAGCTTCCAACTTACATTGTGATACGGATCTTCTTCCCACGTATGAGTTTCAGGTAATTTCCACTTACCCAGATTTAGCCAATGAAAATCTATGATTCCCTGTTGTGCGTTATCCAGATATTCTTGTCTTGTAAATATAGAACGTTGTGGCCAATTCAGTTGTGCCATTTTAGGCTTAGAATAAAAACGTGTCTCAAATTGCAAAGGTTTTTCGGAGCCTAGTAAGTTGACTTTGACTATTGCTTTTTCATTGCGATAAAAACTAGTGTTTTCAGCAACATTAAAAGTGATTTTATAAACGCCCGAGAGGTACTCTACTCCCAATAAATTAAGCTCAACTGATTGTTCAACATCGCTCAGGGCTAGCTCTGCTTTTAGAGATTCAATCAATTCGCTTTTGTCTACAATAGCGTTAAACCCTAACCCTACTTCAACTGATTCACCCGCTATAATTATGCTAGGTGGATTGAGAATTTCTTGAATCGCCAGGCTTTCAATCTCAAGCTTGACTGAAGCAACTTGCTTTTTATCCGCATAAAGTACACAATAGTCGAATTCATCATGGCCGCTAAAATCCTCGTTCAGCGAAACTGCAATTTGGTTATTTTCAATAGTTAAATCGAATCCATTTAGAGTTGAATTTTCGGGTAAGCACAATTGGAACTCGCTAACCTCCAAAACATCATTTTCAAGTACATCCAAAAGAACCTTGGCGTTTGTTGAAACAACATTAAAAAGATCATCGTTAATAACAGTTTTATCATTAAAACTCTTGTCACCACATCCACATAAAAATAAAAATAAAAATAATATTAAAATCTTAAACCTTTGCACCGAATAATATCCCTCTAAGCTTGCTTAAATATAACTTGCCCTAAATGATTAGCTAATAATACGACGGCATATATTACTAATGTGTATATAACTATTGGATCAAGCATACCCGTATGAATTGAAATTAAAAACAATGAAAAAACAATCAGAAATGGCGCCCCCGAAAAAATAGAGCTCCTGGTTAAGAAGCGATGACTGCCTAACGCTATCAGAAAGCCACTAATAAAACTAAGTATGTAGGCACCTAAAGCCCCAAATTCTAAGTAATACTGCCCTATGATTGATGATGTGGTGGTTGATTCTTGCCAATTAGTTCTTCCCAGCCAAAAGGATAAAAGTGTACGACTATGTGTTTGCTCTCCTGGTAGCATGGTCGAGAAACCAGCCCATGTAAATTGGCCATATTGCAGGCCGACATCCGGTGAAATCATTGTAATTCCTTTTACAACACTCGCACCTTCAGCAAAAACTAATACTGATGGCGCTAAAATAAACCATTCAGGAGGTAAATCAAGATTTCCTAACAATCTAACAATAGCTTCGGGATCCTCTTGAAACCTTAGAAGTGGATAGATGGTTACAATACTGGCCATTAATAAAACTGCGAACAGCTTCGCGGAGTTTGACAGCTTAAAACGATTAAACTTCCAATTTAATATAAAGAACATGAGTAGGGTAAGCACTAATGGTGTCCGATAGCCCATAGTTAACATCATTAGTAGTACGAAAAAAGTAACGATTAACAGATATCGTTTAGGTACACGATAAAAAATAAAAGGGTATAAGATCCAAACCAAACCAATTAGATATGTAAAAACACCTGAAACTTCTGTTCGCTCAGAAATATTTAATACAGGTAGGCCATGCATAGCAATTAACAAAAGATAACTAGCAAATGCAATAGATAGTAGCAATACGAGTACTAAGTTAGTTAATGGGTTAAATTTCCCACCACTTTCTTGTATGTGAAACTTAGTGGCTGCTAAGCGACGCTCACTGTCAATAACCTTACAAATTAAGTTGGCTAAAACCACACCACTCAGTAATAGAAGCACACACAAATTATACATTGTTAGCTGAAACAAGGTCATGTTTCGAGCAAACACCCATCCAATATAAAAATAAGCTATAAATGCAGCTACATAGATTCGTACCAAAGGGTTAGAAAATTTCAGTACGAAACATGCGCCTAGAATTAACAATAAGCAAATAGTTTGCTCAAGCATTTTTAACTATACCGATAAACTTTCTGATGAATACAAAAGCAATGCTCAAAACAAAAGCAAAGAAAGTCGACACAATAACAATAATCGCACGTTTAGGAGAAGCTTTCTCTTCTGGCATGTATGCACTATCTCTAATTTCATAGCCATAAATACTTTTAACATTTGCCAGCATCAATTTTTGATGTTGCTCTCTCAATAGCTCAGCAAACACTACTCGCAGTTCGGAGATAGCTATCTCTTTTCTATTATTGGATAAATAGTCTAAGCTTTTTTGAGCTTCGAGTTTATCTTGCTCTCTTAGGTACTCACTTAAGTGCTCTAGTAATTTTTCTAGCCATAGTTTCGATATTTCTGGCGAATAAAAGGTTAAAGAAACCGTTAATAAATCAGTCTTTTTATTTCTAGCAACATTAATCATTTCGGAGAACTTAGTGTAAGTTTCTTCTAATGATGGTTCTGATTGCCTCAACCCCTCAGGCTTTCTGACCCATTTTTTGCTATCTATATCGTATATTTCAGGGTTAAACAGTAACTCATTGCTACTCATATCCCACCCCTCTACTGCGAAAATTTCAACTTTAATATCTTCTTTTTCTATAAACGACTTTAAAAAGTTGCGAGACTTAAGTGTATCCATAAGCAGGTTAACATCACTCTTCCCCCCAAGAGATATACCAGCCATATTCGCTAAGCCACCAAATTGTCCGGCTATAGCTCCAAGCCCCCCTTTGTTGTCTTCTGTAGAAGCGACAATTTTTGCATCTGATTTATATTTATTAGGGATCTGCAAAGATAGAAAAATTGAAAGAGCAGCCCCTATAAACGTAATAATTACGATGCTTTTATAACTATCAATCAAAATTGTGACAAACTTTGCTAAATCACTAGAAACTGTTTTCTTGTTATCCATTAGCTGTTATGTACCTTGTTAAACCTATCTAAAGCAATTCTTTTTGCTCTAAAATTCCTAAAAATAAAGCCACCACAAATTGCTGGTAGCACCCAATATAAATTAGAATTATCTATAATGTGCAAAGAAAGCAGCATTAGAACCACAACCGAAATTGTCAAAACGAATAAGTTCAACTGTGCAACGGTTGCTTCTTCACCGTGTAAACTTAACGAGGTTAAATTTGCAAATCCATATTGCGAGCAGATAAATACAAACATGATCATCACTGGAATCGAAACAGCCATTTGCCAACTAATTCCAAGAATAATCAAATAAAGAGCTGTAAAGGCTAACCCACCAATGCAACTTAACCAGATAATCTTGCTGTAGGCTTTATTAATTTTTGCCAGTTGTACCCAATTAAGCTGGTCATTTGCCATGATTTTCATTGATTTGTTTGCATAAGTTCTTGGAATTAACATAGCAATCGAAAAACACGAAATAGCTAAAGCAACATAAGAAGCAGTTTCAGGTTCAAAAATTTCTTTTGAGATAAATGGAAAGCAAAAAACGGCAAAAATGCTAGCTGTTGTTGAAACAGCAATATTTGCGACGCTTCTTAATGGAATATGTTTTCTTTCCATACTACTTGAAGCATTGTCCAGTATCATCACTGTTACTAAGCCAATCAAACAAGCAACAACATAAACAAAATAAGGTGCATTTGGATGTTCAAAACCGTTTAAACTCATAAGCAACGGTATAGCAAGGCAAGCTAAAGCAATTAAACATTCTGAAATTGCCAAAATAACAAAACCATGATTGGCGATGCGTTTAAAGCGATAGATATAATAAAAGTGCAATATCCAGACTAGCATTAGTGTGAAATAGATATTTGCAATTATTCCAGCAAAAAACAGACAGACTAAAATTGCACTTGAGCTAAACAGCCCTAACATGGACTGTTTTAAAACGCTTTTAAAACTTCCCAAGTACTCTTGCTTTAATACAAAAAAGCCAAAACTCTGACTAAACGCTGTATTAAGCAGCATTAAAATAAAGAAGTCGCTGCCAAATGACGCAGTATTCCCAGCGCCTAAAAAGAAAATACACGAAGAAAGTAAAATAACTCTTGAAGCACCAGGTCCACCTGTTGCGAGCAGCGGTGCAAAAATAGTCAAAAGCCAGTTAAGCTTGGCATTTTCTACTTTGCCATGCGCCATATACTGCAATCGATGTTTAGAAAGAGATTCTAATGATTGTGAAAAAGCATGACGCATTTTCAAATTAGATAAGCCGTATTTACTTGATGTAAGGAGTTCTAAAAACGAAATTTTATCGCCTTTTATTTTCTTACGATAAAAAGAGAAGTTCTCCCTATTTCGTTTCGACATTATCGCGTAATGTTTATTTTCAAACAAATCAATCGCTCGCAACTTATTTTGCACGGACGATATACGCTCTAAACCGCGATCATCATTTACAATGTAGAGTTCTTTACCCAAGCGGTACGCATCACCAAATTTTGCAATCAAACGCACCCATAGATCATGATCTTGTAGTGCAGGTAAGTTAGCATCAAAGCCATTAACCGATATAACACGTTCTCTTTTTACTAGAATTTGATTAGAGCATTGATTTAAATCTAACGCATTAGATAGCGATATTACTTTGCTTTTCGCAAACAATGACTTTTTATGGGTGCCATAATCCCAAAAGTAACCACTGCAAACAAAAGCATACTTATCGTCATACACGTTAAGTAAATCTTCTAAACGACTTGGCAAAAACACATCATCATCATCTAAGCCTGTTACTAAGTCGGTATCAAGGCTTTCAATTGCTTTATTACGAGAAGCACAAGCACCAATAGACTGCTCATTTCGAATAAAAGAGATTTTAGGGTTGTTTAAATTACTTAAATATTCGAAAGTACCATCGGTTGATCCATCATCAACAACACAAATCTTAAAATTCTGATAGCTTTGCAACAACACAGAATCTATCGCCTTTTTCAAAAGCTCTAGGCGATTCTTTGACGGTATATAGATGCCCACACTTAGCAATTTATGAGTCATTATTTAGCCACCAAATTGCGATATATTGCTTCTATCTCAAAGCAAATCGATTCTAATCTGTATTTATTTGAAATAGCTAAAGCATTCTCAGACAGCTTTTGATACTCATGCGACTCAGCCGATAATACCGAATTAAGTGCCTTTATAAACGCTGAAATTAACTCTGATTCACTACTTTGTTCAATTAAATAAGCAGAACCTTTCAACTGCTCTTCCGACCCATGGGTTTTAGTTGCAATTACCGGAGTCCCACACGCCATAGCCTCTGTCATAACAAGGCCAAATGATTCATTACGCGATAAACTTATGAGTAAGCGACTTTGGGTCAAGTGCTTTGCAACTTCATCTGCGGGTAGTGCCCCCGTTACATTGAGGTTTTTATAAGTCTTGCTGAGTGTTAAAAAGCGCGTTAAATGAGGCCCCATACCAATCACAATAAAGCTTTTTTCGGGGCATGCTTTGACCAATGCTTCTAATCGATCGGTTCCTTTGTTGTGATCCAAACAACCAACAAAAGCAACGTCATATTGCTTTGCGATATCTGTTTTTTGAAAATAAATAGACTCATCAAAGCCTGCGCTTAAAATAGAGTAAGAAATATTTTGAGCATAAAAGCTTTGCTGCAAGCGCTTTGAGGTGAATATCCAGTGATCGACAATACCAATCAGCTTTTTATAAGTTTGACTTGGGCTTTGATAACAATAAATATCTCCACCATGACAAGTTACGACCACTTTAACGTGTTTATTACGTAACAACTTATACAACCATGCAGATAAGATGGTTGGGTAATAATAATGGATATGGATTAAATCGATTTTTTTAGGGTTTAAAACAACACTAATAAAAAAGCTAAAGAAAAAAAATGGATATTTAAATAATCGGTGAAAAAACGAGTCACCATTCCAACGCATATAAAAATAGTCGAGATTACTAATATCATGCTTAAGGCGTTTTACTTGATTATTAACAAATAAACCCAAAACAGGGGCACTTTTTTTCGGCCCCATATTTGATACAACTAACACATTCATATTTAATAAACGTTTTTCATTTTAAATGTGTAGGTAACGGTTTTAAAAATAAGTGAAATATAATGCTTAATAGTCTGCTTATTTACCCAAAGTACATCATTTGCAACGATTTCATCCATAGGTAAGTCGCTACGACCATTAATTTGTGCAAGCCCTGTAATTCCAGGTTTAGCATCTAACCTTTTAAACCACTCCTTTGGTAATTTCTCATACTCTTCAGGCACCCAAGGTCGAGGCCCGACAATTGACATATCACCAACAAGCACGTTCCATAATTGGGGTAACTCGTCTAAGCTAGTTTTTCGTAAAAACGAACCAAGTGGTGTAATCCTTGGGGCATTCTTATACTTGATAGTAAACTCATTGACCTTTTCAAGCTCACTATCATCAACTACTACTTCATTAAGCATACTGCGAAACTTGTAGATAGTTATAACTTTACCACCAAGACCAAGTCTTTTTTGTGCAAAAAAAACAGGTCGCCCCATTTTAATTGCAACCAGCATTGCTAAAACTAGAAGTACTGGAAAAAACAACGATAAAGCTAAAAAAGCAAAGATTATGTCACATAATCGAATTGCTAATTTTTGCATTGCGCCTGCACTCCAATTGCAATTTTTAATGCTTCAATTCCATCCTGTGCAGTCACTCTTGGTGCTCTACCAAAAAGAATTGCTTCAGCAAAATCGGTATGCTCAGCCATTAGCGGCTCAACATTCGGAACAAAAACACGTTCAACTAAGCTTTCTTGCTTATATTTAATATCGCTATTGGAAGACACGTATGCACCTTGAGCATAACGATTCACTTCAATCTCTTTGCGTAGAAAGTCGACATTAATAAAACAGTTTTCACAAGAAATTAAGATTGTGCGCTGCTTTGTCTGTGACGCTTTACTAGCTGTGATATCACAAACAACCCCATTTGCACCTTTAAAAATTGCAGTAACATAGTCTGAGTTGTTAGTATAGAAATTGCCGCCAACGGCACCAACTAACTCTAACTGACCGGGCACAAGGCAATTCACATTATCAATGTCGTGGATCATTAAATCTAAAACAACATCAACATCATTGGCACGACTTGTATTATAAGATAAACGATTAGCTTTAATCGCTAAAATTTCTTTATCTTCAAGGATTTTTTGTAACTCAGGATAAACTGGGTTGTAGCGTTCCACGTGCCCCACAGCTAAGGTTAAATGACGCTCTTCCGCAATAGCTTTTAACTCTTCTGCTTCGGAAACCTCGACAGTTATTGGCTTTTCAATTAAGCAGTGTTTATCTTGCAAAAGAATTTGCTTAGCAAGTTCAAAGTGCAAAGTTGTAGGTGCTGCTAAAACAACAGCATCAACTTGCTCTAGAAAGGTTTGGAAATCATTAAAATATTTACAACCAAATTCTTTCGCAACGTTACTGCCTTGTTGCTCATTCGGATCATATAAACCAATACATTCAACAAGAGGATTCGCTACCGCTACCCGCACATGATTACGGCCCATTGAACCCGCACCAGCAACACCAATGCGAACTGTTTTTTTAGGTGAATTCATTTTCTTATACCTATTTTGCTAGGGTATTTAATACACTACAAACTTTTAAGACATTTTCTTCTGTAAGTGCAGGGTGAACAGGTAATGATAAGACTTTTCTTGATAAAGCGCGAGCGTTTTCGTCACCGACATTAACGCTTTTATCATTGTAGAATACTTGCTCAGTGATACTAAATGGATAAACAATTGCTGAGCCAATTTGATTTTCCGCTAATAAAGCCTGTACTTCAGCACGTTCAACACCTTCAATTACAACTGTATACTGATGATATACATGCTTAAATCCATTTGGCTCTATTGGCGTTTTAATATACGGGTTACCTGAGAGTTCTTTATCGTAAATAGCTGCATTTCGGCGACGCACATCATTCATACCATCCAGCTTTTTAAGCTGCTCCAAACCAATGGCAGCTGCAATATTGGTCATACGATAGTTGTACCCTAAAACATCATGCTCATATTGATCAACTCGACCGTGATTTAAATACTTACGACCAAGTGCAGCAACTGACTCATCTTTAAATAACGTAATGCCACCTTCCGAAGTAGTCATATTCTTTGTTGGGTAAAAACTAAAACATGATGCATCACCAAAGCTACCAGCTTTTTGTTCATTAACTAACGCACCATGGCTTTGTGCGCAATCTTCAATAACTTTTAAACTGTATTTCTTAGCAATTTGTTGCAGGCGGTTCATATCACATGCTAAACCAAAGATATGGACAACCATAATAGCTTTAATTGATTCGTCATAATTAGACTCCAGATACGCTTCTAACTTATCCAAATCTAACGTAAAGGTTTGCGGATCAATATCGACAAAAACAGGAACTGAACGATTAAATAAAATTGAGTTACTTGACGCAATAAAGGTAAACGGGGTTGTTAAAACTTTATCACCCTCACCAATACCAAGTGCTAAAAGCGCAATATGTAGTGCGGTTGTACCATTACATGAAGCTGCGCCAAAAGGCATGCCAATGTAATCTGCAAATTTTTGTTCAAAATCGGCTACTACTGCACCTGTTGCAATCATCCCCGATTTCATTACATCAACAACGGCATTAATTTCTTCTTCACCCATTTCAGGCTTAGCCATATTAATCATAAAAAACTCACTTAATAATTTAAAAAACTGGTAAAACTTTAATAACGCTTAAAGGAAGAGATAAAACTTCTTGCGTTGATGGCTCGATAAACTCAATACATTGCTTTTCTTTATCAACGTTAGATATGTGTTCTGACAACACTCGCTCGCCATTTTTATAAACAAAGCCAACTACTTTGGCCGGATTGCCCACAACTAAGGCATGTGCAGGAATAGTTTTATTAACCACAGCACCAGAGCCAATCATGGCGTACTCACCGACCTCAATGCCACACACCAAAGTCGCACCTGCACCAATCGACGCACCTTTTTTAATTAATGTTGGTGTCACTTTCCAATCAGGGTTTACTGCACGCGGTCGAAAGTCATTGGTAAAAATTGCTGAAGGGCCAACAAATACATCATCTTCAATAGTAACGCCATTATAAACAGAAACGTTGTTTTGAATTTTAACGTTTGCACCTATCGAAACTTCAAAATCAATATAAACGTTTTTAGACAGAATCGTGTTTTCACCTATTTGCGCATTTTCACGAACTTGCACTAAGTTCCAAACCTTTACATTGTCTGCCAACTGCGCTTTTGGACTTACCTCAGCAGTTTGGTGAATAAAAGCTGTTGTCATTTTATCCTGCCTGTTTTAATTCATTGATATGTGACATAAAGTCAGAAATTGCCTGTTGATTTGCAGCGTTTCTAACGGTTTCTTTTTTCTTTATATCTAAATTTTTAATCTGTAATTCATTATTTAACGCAATCAACAGCCCTTCTTTTTCAAGCTGTTTGTCTACGTTTGGTAATTCACCCGAAAACAAAGTATAGGCTGGCGTATTTAAACAAGCGGCTTCTCTGTTCATGCTGCCTCCACCACTAATAACGGCGTCAGCACAATTAACTAACTGAAGACCATCTAGTACGCGTTGCGAAAACTTAAAATTAGGGAATTTGCTTTCTAAAGCTACTTTTTGCGATTCTACACGAGGCAACACCAACACTGTCACATCTATTTCACATAAGCGTGTTAAACATAAATCAAAAAATGATTCATCGTTATTATGATAAAGCGCAAGAGTTGGTGGCGGTCTTACAACAACAAGCGGCTTACGCATTTCATTTTCTGAAAGAGCAAACGCCTCTTGAATAACTGAAGAATAATTTGCTGTTTTTTGAAAGTCAGCTAAACAAATATCTTCTTTTAGACCGCTGTAACGGCGAATTTGCTTAGCACCGAACTTTAATGCATTTTGCTGTGGAAACGCAGTAGGTAAACTTACAATACTGGCGAGTCGAAACGCGATATGATTTGCTGGCTGGCCTTCAAAATCCATGCTTGTTAGGCTAGGAATACCAAGTAGTTTGGCTGCTGCTAATTGAAAATAAGAGTTATGAGAAAGAGCAACATCGAACTTTTTGTTTTTAGCATAGCGAAAAAGAGCCGCTGTTCTGGCAATTAGACTAAACACTTTAGCTAGTTTATTTTTACCACCATGTCCATCAATTAAGGTAGCGTCTAAGTTATGCTTCTTTACAAGCTGTGCTGTTTGCGCAAAATTCCTATAAGTGACCTCTACCTCAACGCCTTCTTGTTTAAGCCTTTTAATTATTGGTAAAAAGAAAACAACATGTGGCGAGTTTACAAGATCAATCCAAACTCTCATACATACCTTTAATAGCGCTTAAAATCATTACAAATCGGCGCAAAGTATACACGCTTATGTAACATATAAGCAATAATACATAGGCTCTAAAGAATAAAGCTAATGCAGAAAGATTGTGGTACATCAAAGCTTTCTGTAATAAGAAAATAAGGTTAAAATTTGATTTTAATTCTAAACCAATCACAATTCCGGGTTACAAATTGAAACAATTTTATCAATACCTCCCTAAAAGAATAAAAAAATGTTTATCTGTAACTAAACTTTTTATTAAATCTCCCTCATTAACCCTAAGAGTAAAAAAACAATACCAGTGTTCTTCCCCTATTTATTTACTTTCGTTTCCACGTTCAGGCTCTAGCTGGGTAGGTTCAATCATAGGGCATGGCAAATATACTAGATACCTTAGAGAGCCGATAACAACTGCGTTTTATTATCATAAATCAATGAGCGCTTCCGTGTTCAGCAGAAATAAGTGTGAAAATTGGCCTTTGTATTACAGTTTACTAAAAAAAGCTTTTTCAACCGAACTAACATTTTTGAACTCCGCTGTACCAGAGCCAAGCCAGTGGACAAGTAATAATGTAAAACTCCCTATTATCATAAAAGAAGTTAATCCTTTGATCATCGATGAGCTTGCTCAACTCGATATTAAGCTTGTCTACCTTACGCGACACCCTTTTTCAATTGCCAAAAGTTATGAAGCACTTGGCTGGGATAAACCAAACCAATTCGAAACCCGGTTCACCGATAATGAGATATCTAATTTGTTAACCCTAGAACCCGACTTAGTCAAACAGGATTTTTTCTACCAAATTGGTTTTTTACAAGGGTTCATAGAAAAAAAGTTTCATGAATTAGCATTAGGAGAGGCTATTGTATATGAAGAACTTTTAGCATCTCCATTAAATCAGTTTAAACGTATATTTGACACGTTAGATCTGAAGTTTAGCAGCGAAGTAGAGTTCAATCTAATGACGTCTATATCCGGAAAAGAGCAAAGCCAAGCAGGTCAATTCGATCTCGTTAGAAATATAGAAAATATCAAAAGAATATCAATAAAACCCGAACTGTTAAGCAGTTACAATTCAACAATGGCAGGTTATTGCTCAGCATTAAAAGGTATGGAGAAGAAAGCTATTTATTCTAACAACAAATATGTTGAGTTTGATTAATGAGTGATCTCAAAAAAAGTATAACTAATACAATATTGCTTTTTTGTGAAAAGTGGCTCTTACTGGCCTTAAATTTTATAACAGTTATTTTGTTGACGCGTTATTTAGCTATAGAACTGGTAGGTACATATTCATCTGTCCTTGCCTTCGCAAGCCTTTTATTACCCTTCACCACGTTAGGGCTGAACAATTTATCTTCAAAATACTTTATAAAGTACCCGAATTCTAAACACTTTTATTTTTGTGCTGCATTACGGATACGGCTTTTTGGTGCCATATTCGCAGCACTTGTTGGTATCGTGCTTGGCTTTTTTGTCTATGGGGCGTCCTATGAGCTTCAATTGGTTTCAATTTTATTGTTTTTCCAGATGTTCAACATCTTTAACCTTGTCGAGTATTTATTCATGTCACAACAGCAGGTATGGAAAACAATGCCATATCGAGTGGCTATTAGGATAACTATTAAGTTTATGTTTTTAATCGCGCTTATTTATAAGTACAGTTTAACATCACTTATCTTTATTTTAGGTAGTGAATACCTACTTATAGCGTTAGCATACTGGCTCATTTATACAAACAACAACATAGACCAAGAACAAAACTTCAGAACAACGTATACGCCAACAATCAAACGATTTTTTCATAAATCAAAGTGGTTGTTTTTAAGCTCATTTGCAATGATCTTATACTTAAAGATAGACCAAGTAATGCTCAGTCAAATGATTGGTATGGAGCAAACAGCTCAATATGCAGTAGCAGCTAAGCTGTCTGAATTTTGGTATATTTTCCCCGTATTGCTTGCTAATGCGTTTAACCCTTTACTGACAAATAACTACACAAAGCAAAGGGCTACATATGACAAACATTGTAAATTGCTGCTTTCAGCACTATTTTTAAGTGCTATTGTCATCGCATCAACCACTACTTTAGTTGCAGAACCACTCATTGAGTTTTTGTTTGGTGAAAGTTACAAACAAAGCGCATCAATATTAACGATTCATATCTGGGCTTGTATTTTCGTATTCCAAAGAGCGATATTTAGTAAGTGGTTAATCTTATCCAATAATTATAAATATAGCCTTTGGACACACTTTATAGGTGCAGCCATAAACATCTTATTGAATCTACTGCTTATCCCAACCTTAGGTGGTGTCGGAGCGGCAATCGCAAGTGTTACGAGCTACACGTTTGCAGGATTCATTTCATTATTCATATTTAGGCAAACACGCCCATTTGCTTACTTGATGACAGCAGCAATGATAAACTGCGTGCCAAATTGCATTTCATTACTCTCAATAAAAAACAAACCTTATGCGTAATTTATTAAAAAGCAGCATTTTAAAAGTAGCACACAGTGCTGGGTACGAACTCAAAATAAGTAGGATTACTAAATCACAGCAGCAAAATCGCATTGCATTTATCCACCTTGCCAAGTGTGGTGGTATCTCTATAGACAACGCTATGCGTTCAAAATTCGCACAACCCGGTGAAAGAAAAATTATCCGCTCACCTTTAATTGCAACGAGCTTATATAAGTTTGAACGTTCAATCTCTAACTTAACTGATGCTTGCGATTTTAGCGAATTGCACATAGATACACTACAAGACGCATTACTTTACCATTTAAATCAAGATTGGAATTATGTGAGTGGCCACCTTGCAGTGAATAGCAAGTTGTTAAAACACTATTCAAAAAAGTATGATTTTATAACTGTACTGCGCAACCCAAAAGCGCGTTTTAAATCTAATTACATATTCAACAAAATGACTAATCATTTATCTGCAATGCCTCCATATGCTAATTCAATGCAAGATGTAATCAACGAAGCAAATGAAATAGTGTTTGGACGTAGAGGCTGGCAAATGGCCAATATGCAGACATCATACATAACTGGTTACTTTCCTAAAGATGAACACGACGCAGCGTCTCAACAAATACTTTTTAGGGAAAATATTGACCAATTTAAAGTTGTGGGCATACTGGAAGAGTTATACAAGTTTAAACAAGCTTGTTTTGAACGATATAAGGTCAAGCTTGACATTAAAAAACGTAATCAAACAGACTCAAACCTGACAAAAGAACAGTCCTCAATAAAGATGACACTTGAAGATTATTTCTCATCTTCAAAAGTCGAAAGTAAACTTGATAGTTTGTGTCAATTTGAAATGGAAAATTACAACTATGTGAAAGAGTAAATATGGATAATAAATTACAAAAAGCGATACAACTTTTTCAATCGAAGAAATATACTAAGAGCCTATCAGTATTAAAAAAAATCAATGCAAGCAAACCAACATACACCTCATTAGAACTAGAGGGTGTGTGTTTGATCGAACTCAAAAGCATAAAGCTTGCCACAATAAAGTTTGAGAAAAGCTTATCGCTTTCATCAAACTTAGCAGAAAAAACAAATGCAATTAACAACCTTGCCGCGGCTTACCTCAGACTACAAAACTGGGCATTAGCTGCAAAATATCTCGAAGAAGTCATCGCGTTAGAACATGCTAGCTCAGCTTTCGAAGCGCGATTTAATTTGGTTAAGTGCTACTACAACCTAAGCAATTATGAACGTCTACACTTTCATGCTGATAAATTAAAAACAGTATCCGGCTTTGATACAGAAGCATATTGCTTTAAGGTGATCGCCCTACTCTGTTTAGGCCTTTACCAAGAAACAATTGATACATTAAACTTTATGTATCAGCACATTACAAATTACCCTATCGAAAAACTAATACTCATCACTCAATTGGTCAAAGAAAATTTAACTTCGACAGAATTAGATAGGCACATTTCTATCATCGAACAAGCTTTTGGCAATCAAACTTGGGTTAAAAAGTTAAAGCAACCAAGTTCTACAACAAAACAAAAATCAATCGACTACCAATTTCCACATATAAAGACCTCATCTCCAGAAATACATAGCGTACTAACTAATATATGCGAAAAAACGATCGCGTTAGGTGGAAAATTCGTTAAAGGCCTAACTCTAATAGAAAACAGTGGTCAACTTAGTATCGAGTTACAAAATTCGGATAAATTGCAACAAGAGGCTATAGCAATCTCAGTTCCTTTAACTTCCATTCCACTGCTAGATGATTTTATTTTTACTCTAAACGGAGATAACCTAAATGCATCTCCAAAAGCCCTACAATTAAACCCACACGCCAATGAGCTAATGCAGCTATTCATTTCCCTTTACAATTTAACAGATAAAATAGCTCACTGGAGGCAGACCAACCCGTTAATTAATCTGAACCTATCAGATCCAATTATTAATTTGTTCACTTTACCTATTAGTAAAAGTCACGCTATTCAACATTTATCAAAATTAAGTGGCGATGAACTTACAATCAAAACTTTTTTTGGTTCAAGAGAGTTTAACTATGAGCAAAAACACTTAGAAGGCGCAAAAATAAAGGTTAGTGAGAATAGACAGGGGCTTTTAGGCATAATTGACCTTTTAAATCATAATGCCAACGCACCGGGTTATAAGCCTTCCTATAATGAGCGTGCAATACAAGTAAAGAGCTTCACTGATAATAATAATCAACTATGTGTTAAGTATAATAGCAACGACCCGCTCACTACCTATTTTGTCTATGGATACATTGACCAGTCATCGATGAAAGCGATTTCAATCCCTTTGACGGCTACGCTCTCCAATGGATACAAAATATTCATTGATAACTTACCAAAAATGAATGATAGCAATAAATTAGATGACAATATCAAAGATTTAGAAGAGCTCTACCCTGAGTATATTGAATCTAATAATAGTAATTTAGCTCTATCTCGTGTTGTGTTTCCTGATTACAATAACAGAAACTCACTTACTCGGGTTTTAACTCACATACTCAATAAGTATATAAATAGAGATACTTCGGAATATAATATTAAGCAGATTGATGATTTGGTAAATCAACTAATTTCACATATAAAGATAGCAAATCTCGCACATTGGCAAGAAGTAAAGAATTTACTAATTCACAGTCAAAAGAAATTAAAACAATATGATGAGTTATTAAAACTATGCGAAATGAATATAACGTTGTATGAAAGCTATTAATCAATAGGGCAATTTAAATAATGGGCAATACGCCCATTATTTAAATTGGAAACTGAACTGACTTTTTAAGTCTTGAAAATTCTTCTTCAATTTCTTTTTTAGCGTTCTCATGACCGCTAACAGCAAAAACATACAGAGTATTTTGTGTTTTATTTAACACCGCAAGATTATAAATCAGCTGTTTGTTACCAGCTCTCTCTCCTGAAAAGCGATACTCTAATGATTGATGTTTGCCATCAAATAGCTCATTGTCATTTGGAAATACTGTAATCTTTAAATCTTTATGTCCTGTAGCTAACAAGCCTTTCCTAGCAGTACCAATGAAATTATTCCACTCCTGTTCACTACCAGTGTATTCAGTACCAATAAGCTTCTGACAGGTAACATTGGTTGCAACTTTGATGTTACCAAATGTTTGTACATCTAATTGCTGAGACATCTCAAGAGATATATTCTCATTTAATTTATGAGTTTCATGTTTTACTTGAGGCGGATTCGCAAACTCAACATTAACTAAGCATGCATTTGCCAACACATTAAAAGAAAATAAAGCGCTAATTGTGGTAGCAAGTATTTTTTTCATATTATCTCCCAAAAAATAAACCCGGCACTAGGCCGGGTTTATATTAGCAATATTAATTAAAAATTAAAGTGCTGTTTTAGACTTAACGATTTTACCGTCAACTTTGTACTGAGAGTTAGAAACCTCAGAACGACCTTGGCTGTTTTGCGAGAACGCGTAAGCAGCAACGTCTTGAGCGTATGCATCAATGTTGAAAGTAACGCTTAGCTTAAGAACTGTAGTGTCGTCAATACCTAGCGCATCTTTGATTTGCTTAGGCTTAACTTTAGTTACAGTGTTACCAGCTAGGTCGATACCTAGGTCAACTGGACCGTACTCGTTACCCTTGTCATCGATAGCTGAGATGATTACGTCTGCAACTTCATCAGCTTCGTTAGCCATGTGGATGTTAGACTGAGTATCAGCGTGGTTAACTACGTAGTAAGGAACGTTGATGATAGTTGCATCAATCTTCCATTCACCACCAGCAACGTCTTTGAAGATAACGTCGTTAAATTCTGCAGCTGGAACACCAATGTTAGAAGCGTCGATAGTTACAGAAACGTTAGTTGGAGTAGTTACCGGAATAGCGTCTGTAGAAGCAGCAGGGCGAGTAAAGTCAATTTTACCTGTGTAAGATTGCTTAGTGCTATCTTCTAAAGTTGTATCTAGAAGTAGTTGGCCTAAACCTACAGCAACAGGTGAAGTACCTGTAGACATTTCAACGTATGCAGGGAAAGAACCGTATACACCAGTACCGATAGCTAGTTCAGAAGCTGCAACTTCACCAGTAGTAACTGTTTTGAAGTTACCTGAGTATAGAACGTCTGCGCTAGTAAGCATAAGAGCAGCACCTAGAGTCTCGTCGTTCACGAAAGTCCATACTGACTGGTCTGTAGAACCATCAACAAAAGTTGTTAGGTCGTCACGGTCGATGATGCCATCGAACTTTTTGCTTACTTCAAATGCGAACTGGCTAACTTCAGTAGCGATTTTGCCCATACCGTCTTCGATAGGAGTTTCAAGATCAGCTTGAACTGAAGAGTAAGTTACATAAGACTCACCTAATACAGTAGCTAGAGTAGCTGTAGTTGCACCAGCTTCTTCTGTAGAACCGATAATTACGCGGAATGCTGAGTCAGCAACTAGTGGGTTACCTAGGTTAACGTCAAAAGAGATAGCGTCAACTAAACCTTTTTTGTCATCACGTACTTGAACAGCAACGTTATCGAACGTGAATGAACCTGTACCATAGTCGAACTGTAGCGCGTAGTGTGATGCGTCTGCTGCATCTGTACCTACAAAGCCACATAAACCGTTACCAGTTGACGGGTCAGTAGCTACTGGACCTGTACAAGTTGATAAATCACCTAGTGATACAGCTTTATCGAAAGATAAAGTGATACGTGATGCAGCTGGGTGGTTCTTGTCAACGATAACGTCGAAAGAAAGTTGAGTAGCACCAGCAGTAACTTTAGCTGCAATACCTTCTTTAGAAAGTTTAAGCACGTTTGTCGTGCTGATAGATGCAGCGCTAGCGCCGAATGAAGTAGCGATAGCAGTAGCTAGTAACGCCTTTTTGTAAAATTTCATTATTTCCATTCTCCAAGTTTCATGAAACTGGTCTAAAGCGGAGTTGCTTCAAACCAAGAACTTTTAAGGATTCGGCAAGGAGTTTACCGAATCCTTGCAATTTAAGGGCTCAAACCCACATTGTCAAGTCATAGAGTTATTATTTTAATGATTTAACGTATTATTTTTACACAAAATATATTATGTCTCATCATTTCTACTGACTTGTTCTACTTACGCATTGTTATTTTTAGAAAAATAGTTTATTACAACTTTAATTCCATTTTATACCGCGATTATGACAAGTTTGTTAACAGAGCACAATCACGAAAATCTAATAAACTAGTAAGCCTGCAAAAGTTAACCCGACTTTGATACTTTTTCAAGTATTTATGTAGATTTTTTGTTAAAAACTAACATTCTCTAAACCACTCAAGAAAGATGACTTTACGCGATTCCAATCTTCTAAGTTATGTACAATTTTTGGCGTCACTAAAACCACCAACTCTGTTTTATCTTGATTATTCGAATCTGTTCTGAATAAGTGCCCTAAAACAGGAATACTGCCCAACAAAGGAACCGCATTTGAGTTAGTAGAATTATTTTCACTAATCAAACCACCAAGTATCACAGTTTGCCCGTCACCAGCCACAACTTCTGTAGATATTTTTCTTTCAAAAATTGACGGACTTCCGTTTATACTTGAGCCATCAGGCGATTCATTAGAAATATCCTGTTGAATCTCCATAATTATTGTACCTTGCGCATTCACCGTTGGTACTACCGTTAAATTAACACCTGTTTTTCGATATTCTATTTGTGTTGTTTCTCTATCACCACTAATTGGGTCACTGGTAGTACTGCCAATGGTCGGGATATTATCACCCACACTAATATTTGCAGATACGCCATCACGTACCAATAGCGTAGGGCGAGATAAAACATTAACTAATCCATCTTTTTGATTGAGGTTAACAGCAAAATTACCGTTTAAACCAACAATTGAATATGAAAAGCCGCTTTCTCCACTAAAAGAAACTGTATTTGTCCTATTTCCGGAAGAACTGTTTTTAATAGCGTACTCTACCCCTTTTGAAAAGCTCCCTGTCAGCTTTACCTCGGCAATAATAACTTCTAGCATTACTTGCTTTGGCATAATATCTAGCTGCTTAATAATTGGTTGCAATTCTTGATAAAAGCGGCCTTCACCATAAAAAATTAAGGAGTTCGTTCTGTCATCAACTACCAAGCGGATATTATCACCTTCTATTGATGTCGTTTTACTCGGAACCTTGCTTGAAGTTTTAGTTTGACCTCTATCACTTGCTGATGTTCTCTCTTCCCTAGTTGCACCAGCCGGAGCTGCCCCCCCAATTAAAGGTGCTAAGCTCGCACCTAAGTCCATAGCTCGTGCAAATTTTGGATGATAAATAAAGAAGCTTTGATCGGTACCTGTTGCGGGTTTGTCTAAGGTATTTCTCCAATAAGCAACTCTATCAACAATCTCGTCAGAGTTTGCAAACACTGCAACTTTACCTAAGTGCTCTATCGGTACAAATGCTACATTTTTGCTTGCGCGTAGCCCTTCCCCAACCTCAATACCTTCTTCCGAAAGGATCGCTTTTGCTTTCTCAATAAATGTTTTGCTATCGATGTATTGGAATGTCAATAACGCCGAGGATTTGTTGTAAATCATAGAGCTATCAAACATAACCAGCAAAGAAAGTGCACGTTGCACTTTTTCTTTGTCACCTTTTAATGTAACTAGTGATTGCCCTCGATCATGAAAAACTTCAACACCTGTCAAATCTTGAATTACTTTTCGTAACGACGTGCTCAGGTCAAAATCCAGTTTGACCAACTGCAACACATGACCTGATACGTTGGGAACACTGCTTTGTGTTCGGCCAAAACCAAACGCCGTGTTACTTTGCGCACCATCAGCAAGCATATGTAAATAATAAATACCATCTCGAAACGACACGTCTATTTTAGTTTGAGATAAAATCTGTTGTGTCAATGAAAATAGCTTTGCGCCCGTTACTTGCTCATTTAGATTTAACGTCACTGGTGAAGTTAACGCTTTTACTTGAGGCTCAACTAAATAAGATACGTTTAATGTTTCGCCAAAAACATAATTGATAAAATCATTTACAGGTAATGCATTTGCTGAAATATGAAATTTCTTTTCTTCCCCAAAACGAGCTGCTAAGTCTATACCTAACGTTATGTCTTTATCATTTTCACTTAATCGGTTTAAAACCTCTGTACCACCTAACTTCTCCACAGATTCAGTAGTGATAACATCTTTAGTATTTTCTACATTACTTGATTCTAAATACGATTTTCCAATTTCAGTTTTTTCTTGTTGCAACCCTGCATTGGGATTAGTTAATGCACACCCTGATAATGCTAATAACACAGATAGTGATACTAAGCTTTTTTTAACTGAAACTGGATTCATGATTTTTTACGCTCAAATAATTTAAATTCTTTCACACTATCTCCCACTGCAACAAGGATGCGGTCATTATACACTTCTTTTAATTTCACACTTGGTGCAATATCCATATTTAATTCAACCTTTTTAAGTGGATGACTCGGAGACTTAAGTAGTATATACGGACTCTTCCCCGCATTTACCACAGCAAGCAAACTATATTCAATTCCATTTATATTTAAGGTTGGCACCTTGGTTTTAGGCTTACTTACTGTTGGTTTAGCTTGTGGTTTGGGGTTTCTTCTTTCTTCAAGCTCTTTATCGAACTTTTTTTTAGCCTCTTTCCAAGACCTTTCTAGCGCTAACTCTTCTGGCAAAGACGCTAACTTACCAAGCCCAGTATCAAAAGAAACTTCTCGAGCTTCTTCTTTAACAGCATCTTCAGGCAAAATATCATTAATTGCGATAAAACAAGATACAAGAGTCACGATCAGAGTAAAGATCTTCATAAAACTACCTTTGACTGCCACAGTTTCAATTCTAGAGTACCTCTCAACTGTTCATTTGGTCGTGAGTTTATTTTTTTACCACCATAGACATAATCACCAATACGAATAACAGGAGTAGCTGCTTCAATATTTCTAGTAGCACTAATGATACAACTTGGGTTAGCGTTGTATCTTACTTCAATTCGCCATTCAGTAATCTCTTCATTCAGCGGTTGATTACCTTTCCAAGTAATAGCACTAAACTCACATCCTGATTGCGCTAATATTGATTCGATTTTTTCCTGTGCCAGTAGTTTTAGTTGTGATTCAGACTCAGCTTTAAAGAAAAGTGCTTCGGCCTTTTTCTTTGCTACCATCACCTTAACTTCATTCATCTCGATTGCATTTGTTTGAGCAATCACAGCCTCTGTTTTTGCGACGCGCTTAGTTGTAAGAAATAGTTTCTGTTGCTCAACTGTTATCGCTTCATACAATGGAACTGTAATTTCATTTGCAACAAGTAGAGCAACCAAAACAATGAGATAATGTTTATATTTTTTTAATACTTCTTGCATTTCAGCTTTTTAACCTAACATGAATCACACTATAATCTCGTTGACGCGACTTACGTACAGTACCAAAAAACTCTGCGCTTTCAACATACTCTAAACTGCTTACATGCTTTAATACATTCGAAGCATTATCAGACATGCCTCGTAACGTTACAATGCCGTCTCTCTTTGAAAATTGCTGCAAATCCATTCCTGCATTAATTGCTTCATGCACTAAGCTCCAGTCAGGATGAACTAACGGAGCAGAAACAATACGCTTGTTGACTACATCAATAAATTCGCTGTTAAAGTCAATCGCTGCTTTTCGGTTTAGTAATGAAGAAACATCGTCACCATAACTTTTAACTTGTTGCTCTAACTGGTCAACCTTAAACAGTGTGTAGCCGTAAATTACACTATACAACAGCGTAACTGCTACTAATGGCGCTATGTACAACGCATGTAATTGCGCAAGAGGAATATGTTTTTTAACTTCGAAGTGACATATTTTTGTTAATTTATCAAATGGTATTGTAAGTAATGTATTAAAAATAAACGGCAAGTAGTCACTACCTACAATGTCAGTTTGTACATTCTCATTACTAACGCCAACACTCAAACAAAATAATTCAGGTGTAGACATTAAACTCGTTTTATAAGCATAAAATGGACGGTCTACATTCAAGAAGAACATCTCACCTACAGGCGTGGCTAAGTTGTACAAACCTTTTGTATCCGCGTTTGCTAATATTTCTGCTTCGGGAATTAAACATAATGCGGAGTTTTGAACTTCGCTATCAATTACCCTAATCTCAGTCCGGCGCACATCAAAGCCTTCCTGCTCACTGTTTTTCATTACGACATGAATGACTGCATGCGCCGAACTTTCACGATCTAACTTTAAAATATCAAGCAGTTCTTTCTTACCTATCGCTGGGTAAGTAATCGTTTGAACATCACAGTACTTATTGCTGACAATAATCAGCTTTGGTTTAAAACTATTTAAATCAACCTGATCAGATAAAGGCGCTATACTACCCGCATAGTAACCTATCGATTTAACAAGGCGTTTTTTAATTGCCTCTGATTTAATCACTGCACCTATATTCACAACTTATTCCATACTAAATCGGTAATCGTTACGGGGTTATTAATATCACGACGTTTGAGCTCGATTATAAAGCTTTTTTGTAACATAATTCCATTTTCACTTGCTGTTAAAGCAACTTTGAATTTGAATCCATTCGCAAATGAAACAAAACCCTCTTGCTCTATCCCAGACATTTCCTCAAATTGTCGCCTACTTAAATTTCCTTCTCGCCTTTGTTTAATTATTCGGTTGGCTCCACTTTCGTCATAAGCAATCGCTTTAATTATTGCTTCGGGAGAATTCATTGGATTAAAAAAAGGCGTAGGCTCCACGGTAAAATACTTATTCCATTGCTCAACAGTTAAGATATCACTCTCTCTAACATGCTGAAGTTCATTAACTGATTGCAGATAACCATTTCTAGGGCCTACTTTTGATAAGCCTTGATAGTATTCTTTTTCAGCGCCATAAGGTTTAAGGCTATCATCTTTATCTGTCCAATCTAGCAGGCTATCAATAAATATATTTATTCTATTCTCAGCAACTCCAAGCTGTTGAAATAGTTTTGTTAGATGATTACTGTCAAATGTATTTAAACTATATAGCCCACTCACATCTTGAATTTGAACAGTTATACCCTCAACTTCAAACGGCTCAAAATAAAAATTCCATATTCTTGCAAGGTCATTGTCACTTTTCTTGTTTTGATAGTTAAAGTTAGATAACAACGCGTTAAAAACCAAAGCTTCAGCCGTCTCTAATTTCAGTCTCAACTGATGTACTTTTTGAACATCTCTTGCAACATTAATTTGTGCCTTAAGTGTTTGTCCAATAAACACGCTGAGCATAATTAAAATAACCGAAATTATTAGCACTTGAACTAACGCGATTCCGCAATTCCGTCTCATCATGCATCCTCTCGCAAATACCTAAACAATTTACGATGGGCGTGTTCAGGCAAAGCAATCTCAAAATTCGAAAGTACACCTTCGTCATGTTCAATGATGACTGCTAGCTTTAAAGGAAGTGTACGAACAACTTCTAGTTTGTGAGATTCATACCATTCGGGTGATACTTTTGTGTTTTCTAAATTTGTTGCATCAGCTAGTGGGTCATCATAGTAGCCTGCCGCTTTACTAAGTAAATCAAAACCGAAGTATTTAAATTGACCACTTTTTAAATTATCTAAAAGAATTACCCTATGTTGCCAATCCATAGTATCGGACTGTTTTAACAATAATTGGTTAGCTAAATTTTTCTCTCTGTACGTTAATGCGAGCACCCCGTTTATTGTTTCAAATGAAAGCATTACGACCGATTTTGTATCCGAAAAAATCGGAGACTCAGTAACAAACATCGCAAAGTCACGTTGTGCATGAAAATAGATTGCGGGCTGATTATTGTCGCTTTCGATCACGTAAGGGCTTATCGACTCAAGCATGCGTGCTAGTGAATTAAATGCTAAGCCTTTTTGAGTTTGCTGCCAAAATAAGTCTGTTCGTTTTTGCCAACTAGAAGTATACAAACTATAACCAAAATACCCCGAGTACATAACAAGCATCAGTAAGCTACTCGCTATCATTAACTCAATTAATGTAAACCCTTTGTTGTGCTTCACCATGTTGCAGCCTTAAATGTGAAGTCTTGGATTTTATCCCCAAGCTTTGCTTCAACTGTTACATCGTATATCCCATAAACATTTGGATATTCTGCGCCAGAAATCGAATCGGGTGGCGGGCTATTAAATACAACTCGCTGCGCTTGCCAGTTGTACTCAACCCCGAAAATAATAATTTGACCATTTGCATCAGCAGCTTTAGTTACCTTAACTTTATCTTTTAACTGACTCTTAATGGCACTTATTGCAGTAGGATGAACTTGGTACATTCGAGCTGTTTCAGAAGCTTTGTTTGCAAGTAATGTTGAGCCTTTAAATATATCCGCAATTATCGCCAATGAAGTAAATAGTATAATTGCCGCTATCAGTACCTCTATGAGCGTAAAACCCTTAACGCATTTCATCAGTGTTGAACGTCTCAAATAAAGATGTTAATAAAATATTCCCACGCTCACCTTCTAGCAAAACGTTATTCGGTGTAATAATCGCCGTTGTACTGACTTGGTAATTTTGTTTCACAAATGAAAGCTGCTCAAAATTGATCACTTTAGTGCTGTCATTGCTTAAAATTTTCAATTGCTTGTCCAATGCATGAATAGTAATTGGTTGGCCTCGATAGTACGCCTGGTAGCTTAACGACTTAAAAACTTGTCTAACTTTTTGAGTTTCAACTAAGCGCTCTTGTTGATCTACATTTTTAACCACCAGGCCGCCAGTTAATGCCAATAATGTTGCCACAATCGCCATTACCACCATTAACTCGATTAATGAGAAGCCTTTGTGCAAACTAAAATGCCACATCGTTTATTGATACCATGCTCATTAACATCGTTATTACTATCCCTCCAACGAAGCCCCCCATGAACATCAGCATCAAAGGCTCAAGCAAAGTCGTAAACTTTTTAATGGCTTGTTCCAAATCTTGACGTGAACGACTAGCGACCTCTGAAAAAACCCGTGGCAGTCTGCCCGTTTCTTCACCAACTTTTATAATGGATAAAAAGAAGTCTGAAAATATACGTGTCTTAGCTAGTACTTGGCTTAACTGTTTTCCTGATTTTAATTGCTTACTCGCTAGCCGTGCATCCCTAATTAATTCGGGATGTTTAAGCGTTCCAGTCGAAAGAGATAATGTAGCATCCAGTTGAAGTCCTGCTTCCAACATCATAGCCATAGACTGAGAAAAACGAATTCGCTCGGATGTTAGAATTATGCTTTTCACTCCAGGAATTTTACTACCCGTTAAATAAAACCACTCTTTCACTTCTGGTTTTTTTAGTCCGTAAACAAGAGCAATCAAACTTGCTACAACTCCGCCTACGATAAAAAGCTGATAATCAATAAAAAAGTTACTAACGTTTATGATCATTTGGGTATACCAAGGTGCCTGCTCAAGATCTGTGAAAATCCCTGACATTTTTGGAACAATAAACGTCAGCACAAAATAAACAGCCATTATACAGACAAAGAAGATAACGCTTGGATACGTGAGAGCAGTCACAATTTGAGAGCGAAGATCTTTTTGAAATTTTAAATCAGCTGATAGTCTTGCTAAAACCTGCGCCAAGTTGCCTGATGACTCACCAATGCGAATTAAAGAAACATACAGCGGACCAAACAATTCTTCATGCTGAGCAAACGCTTCACTTAAAGAAGTACCTTTTTTGAGTGATGTGGCTATTTGATTCAATAGCCGAGTAAGTGCTGGGTGCACATTAGATTGACGTATAATATCGATCCCTTTGTCCACTCGTACACCGCTTTCCAATAACAAAGATAATTCACTTGTAAAAAACTCAAGTTGATCCAAAGATACTTTGTTACCGAAAAGAGACTCTAATGATAAGCCTTCAGAGACCTCTTTGATAGAAATTGGTGTAAGGCCATCTTTTGCTAATTTTTTTTGAGCTTCTAACTTTGACGTTGCACTAATAACACCTTGGTGACGACTTCCCGATTTATCTATCGCGCTGTAATCAAACTCCATTAACCTGCAACCCTTAAGACTTCGTCAATTGTCGTCACACCAGTCACTACTTTGTAAAAACCATCTTCAAGCAAATTCCTACGTTTCAAGTGGGAGTTGTGAGCCTGTGCTTTAGGTATAAACTGCTCATCTTTCGAAATTGCTTTAAT
The DNA here is from genome assembly GCF_002964745.1 of Pseudoalteromonas sp. T1lg24. NCBI lineage: Bacteria > Pseudomonadati > Pseudomonadota > Gammaproteobacteria > Alteromonadales > Pseudoalteromonadaceae > Pseudoalteromonas > Pseudoalteromonas sp. T1lg24. Next base: position 715,762 of record NZ_PQCB01000006.1, read on the forward strand.
TTCATCATCACAGCGAAGGTATTCATTAATTGCAATACGGCCTTTGTATCCAGTATTGTTACAATGCTCGCACCCAATCGCCTTTTTGATGTTTAGCTCTGTAATGCCAGCATTTGAGGCTACTTGAACTAAAGGGTAATTTTCCATTAGTTCTGTTTGATTATCATCAGGTGCAGCACAATGCGGGCACAGTCGTCTTGCCAGACGTTGTGCAACTACTGAAACAAGCGCTGCATTTAATAAAAATTCTTCTACTCCGAGGTCTAATAAGCGCGTGTACGCACTTGCAGCATCATTAGTATGTACAGTGCTAAAAACAAGGTGACCAGTCAATGCTGATTGAAGTGCTATTTGAGCAGTCTCTTTATCTCGAATTTCACCAACCATTATTATGTCAGGGTCTTGACGAACAATTGAGCGCAACCCTGCAGCAAAATCAAAACCAATTTCGCTATTCACCTGAACTTGGTTTACCCCCTCGAGTTGATATTCAACAGGGTCTTCTAAAGTTATAATTTTAACATCTTCATTGTTAAGTTCATTTAAAAACGTATACAAGGTTGTGGTTTTACCTGAACCTGTAGGACCGGTAAGTAAAATTACACCTGTCGTCTTTTTCAAATCTTGTCCAATCAACTTCTGCGTGTCCGCTGACAACCCTAAAACTGACATATCGTACCGAATAGAGTCTTTACGTAGAAAACGAAGTACAACACTTTCCCCTTCATTTAGAGGAAGAGCAGATACGCGTATATCAAGCTCTTGATTCGCAACGCGCATCTCAATCTTTCCATCTTGTGGACGGCGCTTTTCCGCGATATCCATACCCGAAAGGATTTTTAAACGTGTCGTGATCGGTAGTTGCATTTTTGGCGCAAGTGACTCAACTTCATGCAATACACCATCTATACGGTATCTTACTCTCAAGCGACCTTTATGAGGCTCTAAATGCATATCTGAGGCATTTCGAGCAAGGGCTTTTGTAATAAGTGAATTTAGTAAATTAACGGTAGGCGCTTCAGATGCAAGCTCCCTAAGACGCGCTTCTTCATCACCACTAAGCTCTTCCTCTTCTTGCGAAATGTTTGACGCATTTTGAATTTCGAAAAAGAATCTTTGTAACTGCGCTTCGGTTGCTACAAATAGTTCAACCTCTTTCGCCGAATCATTTAATAAGCTAATTAGGGATAAAGATAGTGGATCTTTACAAGCAACGGTCCAGTTATTCTCAAGTGTCGACAACAATACACAATCAAGCTCTTTTAATTTCTCATGTATCGAAAATTCAATATCCGGAATTGTCCAATCACCCCAAATCGTCTCGTCAAATTTCTGATAATTTAGAAGTTTTGCATAAAAAGGACATAAATCATCTTCTGTTAAACTTCCCATACTAACAAGAATTTGCTCTAGTCTTCCTGGATAACGCTTTTGGTAGGACTTCGCCTTTTCAATGTCAGACGAACTAATTGAAAAATCCTCAATTAAAATTTCCACTGAGTTCATCATTGGTGAATAACATCCTCATTTTCGTCAGTTCCACCTTCTTGCCCATCTAAACCATAACTTTTAATACTATAGGGATTACCATTTGAGCCTGGTACATCATATACATAAGGATTACCCCACGGGTCCATTGGGATTGCTTTAGGTAAATAAGGACCGTCCCATCCTCTTTTTGCACTTGCACGTAATTCTTCTAAATTTGCAGGAATTGAACCGACATCTAAACGATAAGTATCTATTGCGGCCTCAAACATTTGCATCTGAGCTACAGCTGCTTTCTTCTTTGATGAGCCCACTTTAGAAAATAACTTTGGAGCAACTAAAGAGCCTAGTAAACCCAAAATAATCAAAACAATCATTAGCTCCATCAAGCTAAAACCACGCATTTTTTTCATTTCAATACTCCCATAAATTCGACTTGGCAGTTTATCAAGGCACATAGCCTATGTCGATAAATCACGATTTGATGATTGCAACAACTTGTTGCCACATTTTTTTATTCTGTTCTTTCACTTGCTCTGCATGCAATAAACAAACATTTGTTTGATTAGTCAAATCATTTAAAAAGTGGTTCAGTTTATTTGTTAACTCTTGCCTTTCAAGTCCGAAGTCAATGACATTTTCGGATAGCCCATATTCCCCATAGAGCATTTCGTATTTATGACTCCAACTAGTAGCCAAACATGGAACACCCTGACAAAGAGCGCTTACACAGCCATGAAACCGACTACTTACGACAGCATCACAACTTCCTATTAGGGCTTTAATTTCGGTTGAGTTTAAACCGTCTATCAAAGCAATTTGTTCACTGTTGACAGCTTCTAATATTGCGTTGCAAATATCCCTATCTTCTTTGCCCTCATGGTTTAGTACTTTGACAAAAAAGCCGTTATCGATAAAAAAATTTGCCGTATCAATCCAAAAATCATAATACGATTTCTTTTGCTGTTCTGCATTCGCGTGATTAAATTTAGACACCACTTTATTATTAGGAATTAAACAAACAGTCTGCTGCTCTGTTGTATTAAATTGTTGCACTTCAAGCAGTGCTGTAAAGTCAGGACTTTGAAACAATTTATTGCTTTTATTTAATTTTTCACATTCAGCAAAAGAAGTATCGTCTCTTGCAAAAGTAAGGGCTGTATCATTTATCAGCACCTCAGCAAATTCTTTTAACTCTTCACGCTGAAAAGGCCCTAATGCTTGAGGTAATACAATATAAGGCTTGCCAAGTGCTTTAAATCGTTTAATTTCTTTAGCAGTATTTCGAAGATCTGCCATTGGCCACTGGTCGCCATAGGCAAAACCACTGGCATTAAGAATAACATCCACATCGGCCTCTGTTACGATGCCATAGCGCTTCAGAAAATTACGAATTTTCGTTGGTAACTTTGCAAAAATACCTGTCAAATCTAATTTGCCACGTCGAAAGCTAAGCTTTTGCCACGCCCCTAACTTGGCTCGTTTAACGTACGGCAAATTACGACCTGGCGAAAGCGTTAGATGGTATTCACCAAGGTGAACATCGAGCTGCTGTAATATTGCCTCTAGCATTAATTCAGCACCTTTATTAGAGAACTGAACACCTTTAATCTCAATATTTAACAACAACTTATTCCTTTATATATTTTATTAAGTGTTCTGCTGATTTCTTTTCTGAGAACGGAATTCCACCCGAAGGCTTTGCATAACCTACCGCAATAAACATAACTACACGTTTATATTGCGGAAGCTTCAGTAATTTGCAGATTTTTTTGTCCGACTTTTCGAGTTCAGGCCAATTAATTGCGCATGATGATAAACCAAGTGTCTCAGCTGCGAGCATTAATTGCATGCTGGCTAATCCCGAGTCAATGTAAATAACATGTCTATCACGATCCATTGGATAATAGGATTGATCACCGACAACAGCAATTAAGCAGGGAATGTTATCTGAAAAACCAACTGTTCCCCCAGGCAATTTTGCAACTTGCTTTCTAAATTTGTCACCTTCAATAACTAAAAACTCAAACGGTTGTCGATTACACGCACTAGGAGCTTGAGAAGCGATTGCAACCATCTTCGTTAATTTTTCTTTTTCAACTGAAGCATTTAGAAACCATCTAGTGGAACGACGAGCTTTCGAAAGGTTTAAAAACTCATCATAACCAACAGTGTGATGCTGACGCTTTTCACTTGTATATGGCTTACAAACAGCGCTATTTCGTATCTCAATAGAATTAAATCGGCAACTTGCACTGGCGACTATTTTGTTCGTTACCGAAACTACTTCAAAGTACTCAGACAAGACTGAATATGCCCAATTTAATTCACTTTTTGAGAACGTTTTGCGTTGGCAAGCTACCAGATATGCTTCAACTGTCTCCGCTATATATTCAAGTGCAAATATCTCACGGCGAGGCTCCATAATTAAGCCTTTTTCCAACCGATGAATATTTCGACGAAGTAGCGAACTTGTTTCTTGCTGCACCCCTTTATTACTAAAATATTGAATTTTGGCTTTTAATAATGCTTGCTGCTCAAAACCAAAAGCGGAGTCAAAAAAACAATAATATAATCGTGATAAGAGAGGGGATTTTGAAGCCAAAGGCCAAAGCAATTTTTGATTTATCAAAATAGCTTGCTTCACAATTTTCTTAATTGCTTTCAAGAATAAACTCCGATAACCAATAGAGCTCAGGCATAACCTGAGCCCTTTTTAAGTTATAATGCTGAGATAGCTGCCGCAGCAAGACCTAACTGATAAACAATTTGAGATGCCGTACTCCAAAGGGTTAGCTGATTCATGTATTCCGCATCTAGTGGCACAACAATAGTATCACCTGGCTCTAGTTTATTCTTATTATTGTTAACTGCAAACCAGCTCGAGCCACTAGGTATATAAACCGAACCATTGGCTTTTATAACATAAATACGATCATCATCAGCTCTTTGTTTTAAACCACCACTATACTCAAGATAATCATCAACCGATAAATTATCGCTATATAAGTGAGATGTAGACACGTTTACTTCACCAATCACACTTACCGTACTTTGTTTAGCAGGAATATATAGTGCATCACCATTTTCTAACTCTAAAGCAACTGTTCCAGATTGAACTTTCGGTAAATCAATAACTAAACGCCCTAACGCTTGAACTTTAGCAAGATCCTTTAATAACTTATCGGTATCATCATAACTTAGAGACGCATCCGTAACTGAGTTAGAGAAACTCTTTGATGCAATTTCACGACGTAAGTCATCTGATAATTTTTGTAGTTGAGCACGCTCTTTTGTACGTATTGACTCACGAGTGAAGATAGCACCATTTTCAGCGGCAAAATCAGTTAGTCCACCTGCTCGCTGTAATACATTCTCTAGTGTTTCGCCGCGCTTAATTGAATATGTACCAGGGAAGCGCACTTCTCCATATAGACTAACCGTTCTCTCTCAGACCAATTTGGCGTAGGGAAAATATTAAGTGAATCTTTGCTTTGTAATGTGAACCTTTCTGGTTTGTCTATAGCCTCAGATAAATTAACAGCGATGTGCTCAACACTTGTATTCTCACCTTTAACAACACGCGTAACCTCTGCATTTTGCATATATGCTGATTCAAGCAAGCCACCTGCAGCATTTACTGCAAGCTTAACTGAGGCGTTTGATACTAATGGATAAACCCCTGGATAACGAACACGACCATTAACAGCAATTAATGCAGTATCTTCAAATGCTGACGCTTGTTTTTGTAGCTTTAAAACTACTGGTGCGAGCAATTTCTTTCGACTAAATACTGAATACTCATCGTCTTCCAACTCTTCAGTTTGGCCAGTCAATAGTTTAGTTAAGTTATCTAATTGCGTTGCTTCCTCTTCCTCAAGCTCTTCGGTTTCTTCGCCAATAAACTCCAAAAATTTGCGATTTTCGAATTTTTGCCATTGCTCTACTTTTGCTTGATGTGCGATCTCTTTCTCACTCAAAGCGAGTTCAGTTAACAACCGCTTTTCTTCGGCTTTTTCTTCAAAGCGACTGAATACAATAATAATATCACGCGGATTTAACTCAAAATTGCTCTGGTTATTCTCTAACGCATCAACTAATGAGAATTGAAGTAATTCGATATCACCACGAATGTTCTTCTCTCTTACGATTAACGAGTAATCAAAATCAGCAATAGGTAAAACATCAGATTTCAAAGATGTAATTAAGTCAGAAACTCGGTTACCTTGTGTCCATTGATAATTACCAGGATGAGAAACTGCTCCCATAATAGTCACAGCATTTTCTAATTGCTCGCTTGAGCCTTGCACTTTAATAACATCACCATCATGCGGTTGATAATTAATTTCAGTGTTTGAGAAATCCTTTGTTAATACAGTTTTAAAACTATTACCCGCATAACGTTCGATGACTGTTTTTTGTGGAAATGCTTCAGCCTTAAAACCACCGGCTAAACGAATTAAGTCTTTTGCTGTTTCGTTTTGTTTTAGTTCAAAAATAGCGGGGCGCTTTACTAAACCAGAAACAGTTACTTGCTTACCAACTGATGGGATAAAAACAACGTCACCAGATTGTAGTATGATATCATTTGAGCTATCACCTTTCGTAAGAAGATCATATAAATCCAATGCGGCCACAACCTTACCGCGACGCTTCACTTGAATATTACGAAGAGAACCAATTTCGGTAATACCACCACTAACAAATAATGCATGAGTTACTGATGCAAGGGAAGAAACACTGTAAGATCCTGGCTTGTACGCTTCACCTAAAACAAGAATGCGCATAGAGCGTAAGCGCCCCATTGAAACAAACGCTTGAACGCCAATAATTTCTTGTTCAATTTTAGCTTTTACTAGCTTCTTAACTTCAGAGAACTGCAAGCCAGCTACGTTAACAGGGCTAAGCTTTGGAATTGTTAAACGTCCTTCACGGTCGACTTCTACTTCAAAACTATCACTATCTTTGCCATAAAAGTTAATTTGAAATTCGTCACCGGGACCAACAATGTAGGAATCAGGTATCGCCGCATTTTCACTTGGCATAAATGACATAGGTTCGCCCGCAAACAACTCATAACCAAATGGCTTTAATTCTTCCATTTGCGGCTTGAATTTTTCTTCCTCTGTTTTTTCTTCTTCCTCAGAACGAGGTTGTACTAACAAGCTTTCATCTTGCAGCGCCTCTTCGACTTCTTTACTTGATTTATCAAGTTGTTTTAAATCGATCCCATATTGCTTAGCAAGTGCTTTTTGTTGCGATTTTGGCAGCTTTTTAAATTGCTCAATTTGCTGCGGTGACGGAGTCATAGCATATGACGGCTGGCTAAATGATACGACTAACAAGCAAAGAAATAGCTTTAGATAACGCACAGGATCCCTTTAAAAATTTCAGTTCAAATACAACCCTTAATTCTACCTGAGTTCATACACAAAAAAAAAGAGCGTTAAACGCTCTTTTACAATTTAGTTTAAGCCTACAACTTAAAAGCTATACACCAAGGTCAATACTGTCTCAGTGTCTGTATTTACTTTATCAGCATCAACTTCTGAGTTGTGAGTTACGTTAAAGCCAACTTTCATTTGCAATGAGCCGTTGATTTTAGTCAGTAATGCCGTTTCAGAAATGCTTTTGGTATTGGTACTACCTGATTCAACTTTAACGCGTTGGGTAAACTTAGCGTTATCGCTGATCGTCCAGCTAAAGTCAGCTTTCGCTAGTGCAATCCATTCATCATCGCGCTCACCTGCTTTAGGGCGACCATCTTTGAAAAGCTCTTGGTTTTTCTCTGAATACTGGAAATATTTGTAACCCGGACCAAAGTCAAAACCAAGTGTCATATTTGACTCATCAATCAAACGAAAACCATAACCGCCTGAAAGCACTGTTTCGTGACGATATGCACCAAAGTAATCGCTATCGTGCGTTAAGCCAACGAATAAATGAGAGTGTTTTTCACCAAGATTGTAGTTACCTTGAACCGCTGCGCCGTATTTTTCGTTAGTACGTTGTGTATCTTTTAAACCACTATCAAGCGTCACTTCATCTTCTTTATAAAGTGCGTTTAACTTGTATTCATTTGTCCATTTACCAATATCATGTTTTGCATTTGCACCGAACTTAAACGTGGTCGTTTCGGTATTACCACTGGTAATAATGGCACCAAGCTCGCTACTTGCTTCCCATGTTTTATCTTCGTCAGCAATCGCTTGATTCGTAAATGCAATTGCTACAACTGACGCTAAATATCTTAATTTCATTATCTCAGCCTATTACTCGCTAATTTTATTTAAATGAACATCCATTTGAGGGAAAGGAATAGAAATACCCGCTTCATCTAATGCAAGCTTGAAGTTTTCTTGAAGGTAAAAATAAACTGCCCAATAATCTTCAGTTTTTGCCCAAGAGCGCGTTACAAAGTTAACGCTTGAATCACCTAAAGTATGAACACCGATGAAAAATGCAGGATCTTTAAGTACTTTATCATTTGATTTGATTACTTTTTCAAGCACTTCACGCGTTTGCTTTAGACATGAGTCGTAGCTAACACCAACCATAATATCAACACGGCGCGTTGCTTGACGGCTGTAGTTTACAATAGCGCCACCCATAATTGCCGAGTTTGGTACTATGATTGTTTTATTATCAGGTGTTAACAGTTCTGTTGAAAAAATCTCGATTTTAGAAACACTACCTGAATGACCCGCAGCATCAATAAACTCACCTGATTTAAATGGACGCAGAATAATAATAAGCACGCCTGATGCAAAGTTTGAAAGAGAGCCTTGTAACGCTAAACCAACCGCTAAACCCGCTGCACCCAAAATTGCAATAAACGATGTTGTTTCAATACCAACTTGAGAAAGTGCCATTAGTACTGTCGCCGCAAATACAAGTGCGTACACAATATTTGCTAAAAACGAACCAACCGCTTTATCTACTTTTTTCTTTTCGATCGCTTTTTTGGTTAATTTTTCACATACTTTTGCTACGCGAATGCCCACGAGTAAAATGACAATCGCGACTACAGTTTGTAAGCCGTAATGTAAAAGTAAATCAGAGTTTTCGTTCAACCATTTAGCTGCAGAATCCATGAGTATTCCTTTTGTCGTTGATTTAGGTAATTTTAAGAATTATAAAGATTTTTGAAATTTACGTCACTTCTTTTCACAGTTTAAGCGGATCTTTAACTTGATTGTCACCTGGTTTTGAAGGTCTACTCCAAATAAACAACAAAACGCTTACAATACTGATCACAACAATCGCTTTGAGCCATATTGGGAAGGCAAGAAAGTGCAATGGGTAGGAAACGAGCAACAACATGGAGCTAGTCGCGATTACTTTAATTTTTGTTCTTATTACACCATGCGCTTCCCAATCCGTTATTAATTGACCGAATATTCGATGATTCAATAGCCATGAATGCATTCGCGTTGACGATTTAGAAAAGCAAAATGCCGATAACAATACAAAAGGAGTGGTCGGTAGTAACGGAAGAAAAACCCCAAGCACTCCCAGCAATAAACTGACCAAACCTATTACTAACCAAACTGAACGAATAACAGTCTTTTTTAACACTACAAAATCGCAAACTAAATTTATTTAGCTAAAAGCATAACATAAGTCTTCACACGGGCATGTTTTTTATGTATTATGCGCGCCACACGAAATAAGGTGTTTCAAATTTTGTGGCGGCTGTAGCTCAGTTGGTAGAGCCCTGGATTGTGATTCCGGTTGTCGCGAGTTCAAGTCTCGTCAGTCGCCCCACTTCTTCTTAAAAATTCCTTTTTAACTTCAAAAATATAACAACTAGCTATACAAAATGTATGTGCTTAGCAAGTTACCTTCTTTCGTTTCTAATTAAATTAGTTAATACACGATAAGTTTGTCTCGAACGTTCACTTTTGAAGCCTAACGCCAACGTCATTAGCATTATAAAGATTGATATCTTCAGCATAGAAAAAGCATATTTGCTCATTGTTTATTAGCGGCTTTTAACAAATTAACAGCGTTTTGCGTACTAGAATGCACACACATGACGAGACTAGAAAACATTATTTTAGGCAATAAAAAACGCGACTTAAGTCGCGTTTTATAATTTGATTAATTTTGAAAAAACTAAGCTGTTGCAGTTTCTAAACCTGGCGCAGCCATAGTGACAGACTCTTCAAATGTTGCCCATTCCCAAGCTGATTCAGTCGCCATCAACTTACGAAGTAGCTTATTATTCAGATCATGGCCTGATTTATATGCAGTTACTTTACCAAGTAAGTTATGACCCGTCATAAACAAGTCACCAACACAATCTAAAATCTTGTGTTTTACAAACTCATCAGGGTAGCGCAATCCATCAGGGTTAAGAACTTTAAAGTCATCAAGTACAACAGCATTATCCATGCTGCCACCAAGTGCTAAGTTGTTAGCGTGCATGTATTCGATATCACGCATAAAGCCAAATGTACGTGCTCGGCTAATTTGCTCGATAAAGTTCTTAGCTGTAATGTCTAAACCAATACGTTGGCGACTTTCATTAATTGCTGGGTGGTTAAACGCAATTTCAAAGTCGATATGAAAACCATCATATGGTTCAATCTCAGCCCACTTATCACCGTCTTCAACACGAACTGTTTCGGTAATGCGAATAAAACGTTTAGCTGCATTTTGTTCTTCGATGCCAGCCTTTTGAATAAGGTAAATAAATGGTAATGAACTACCATCCATAATTGGCACTTCAGGGCTATCTAATTCTACAATCAGATTGTCTAAGCCTAATGCTGCAATTGCAGCGATTAAATGCTCAGTAGTCGATAAGCGAACGCCATCTTTGTTAATTAAGCATGTACATAATTGAGTATCGCCCACGGCCTCAGGTGTTGTTTCAAAATCAACAACAGGATCAAGGTCTACCCGGCGAAATACAATACCCGTATTCGCACTAGCAGGTCGGAGAGTGATAGAAACCTTTTCACCCTTATGCAATCCAACACCTACGGCACTGACTTTTTCAGTTATGGTACGCTGCTTAATCATAGGCTATCCACTTATTCGTTAAAATCGGCCGGCTATCTTACCACAGATAAGACCAGCTTGCCAAATTATGTCTATTTTTCAAACAATCTTATTAATCAGCTTGATTACGTAAGAAAGTTGGTACGTCAAAATAATCTGCTTTGTCTTGCTTTTTGTCTAATGGCGCGCTTTCTTTGACTTCGTTTTGAACACTTGGTTCAACAGTCTCAGGCGTTTCTACACTGCCCGACTGTGCAAAACTTGGTACAAATACACCTGGTGTTGCAGTTGCGTTGCTCGGAGCGCTTGTTGCTTGCGCGGTATCAGAGCCAGACACTTTTTTGATATCTGCACCTACAATCCCAAACTGAGGCTTGCGTTCACCGCCAAGGCCAGTCGCAACAACAGTCACACGTAACTCTTCAGACATATCAGGGTCGATAACCGCACCCACAACAACCGTCGCATTTTCTGATGCTAATGCCTTAACGTGGTTACCAACTGTTTCAAATTCTTCAATCGCAATGTCCATACCCGCGGTAATGTTAACAAGAATGCCTTTCGCACCTGTTAAATCAACATCTTCAAGTAACGGGCTTGAAATTGCAGCTTCTGCAGCTTCTTGCGCACGATCAGGGCCTTTCGCTGACGCTGTGCCCATCATTGCAGTTCCCATCGCAGACATAACAGTACGTACGTCGGCGAAATCCACATTGATCAGACCTGAGCGAGTAATCAACTCAGCGATACCTTGTACGGCACCAAATAACACATCGTTCGCTTTAGCGAATGCGTCTAATAATGTCGTACCTTTGCCTAAAACTTTAAGCAATTTATTGTTAGGAATTGTAATAAGTGAATCAACGTGTTGAGACAACTCATTAATGCCATCTTCTGCTGCCGATGCACGCTTTTTACCTTCAAATTCAAAAGGTCGTGTTACTACTGCAACAGTTAAAATGCCCATTTCTTTAGCAATACGCGCCACAACAGGTGCAGCACCTGTACCTGTACCACCGCCCATACCGGCAGCAATAAAGATCATATCAGCGCCTTCAAGGCCGTTACGAATCGTTTCTGCATCTTCTTCTGCAGAATCACGACCCACCTCAGGGTTTGCCCCAGCACCTAAACCTTGCGTAATTTGCGTACCTAGCTGCACTGTTACATCAGCTGATGATTTACGCAGTGCTTGCGCATCGGTATTGGCCGCAATAAATTTTACGCCTTCAATTTGCTTTTTAACCATGTGCTCAACAGCGTTACCACCGCCACCGCCGACACCGATTACTTTAATTACGGCTTCTTCACCGTGCTGTTCCATTAAATCAAACATGTTTAACTCTCCGACTAACTACCTTATGAAAATTCACAAGGCAAAAGCTTAAAACTCCCCTTGAAACCATTTTGTTAAACGGTTCCACCAATTTCCATTACCAGATTCTGTGGTGCGGCTGCTCTGGCTATGCTGCATAGTTCGACCATACTGCAACAACCCAACTGACGTTGCGAATGACGGATCATTCACATAATCAGTAAGTCCAGCTATCCCTACTGGTTGACCAACGCGCACTGGCATTTGGAAAATTTCTTCTGCTACTTCAACAACACCTTGCATCTTGGCGGTACCGCCTGTCAGCACGATGCCTGCAGCTATTTGTTCTTCTAAACCTGAGCGACGAATCTCTTTCATCGCCAACTCAAAAATCTCTCTCATGCGCGGCTCTACAACTTCAGAAAGTGTGTGGCGCGACATAATACGTGCAGGTCTACCACCTACACTTGGTACTTCAATACTGTCTTCTTGACTTGCTAAGCGACTTAGTGCGCTGGCATATTGTACTTTAATTGCTTCAGCATGCGAGATAGGCGTGCGAAATATTTTCGCAATATCGCCAGTTACTTGATTTCCCGCAACTGGTAGCACCGCCGAGTGGCGCAAAGAGCCTTGCGTGTATATGGTAATGTCCATAGTGCCACCACCAATATCAACCACAGCAACACCAAGCTCACGCTCATCTTCAGTTAAAACTGAATCGCCCGACGCCAGCGCCGAGAAAATAAATTGATCAACACGTAGGCCACAACGCTCAACACATTTTTCTATGTTTTTCGCCATATCGTTTGAGCACGTAATAATATGCGCTCGCGCTTCCATACGTACACCACTCATACCAAGAGGATTACGAATGCCTTCTTGCATATCAACGGTGTATTCTTGTGGTAACGCGTGCAGCATCTTGCGTTCAGCTGAAATAGGGACGGATTTAGCGATATGAATAACATTATCGATGTCGTCATGGGTGATTTCAGCGTTGTTAATCGCCACTACACCATTTTCATTTTGACACTGAATATGTTTTCCAGAGATGCCTAGGTACACCGAGCTAATGCGACAATCCGCCATTAATTCAGCTTCATCTAAAGCGCGCTGAATCGACTCAGACACTAAATTAAGATCGTTAACACCACCTTTATCCATGCCTTTCGCGTTTTGACTGCCAACGCCTACAATGCTCAGCTGATTATCAGGTGTTACCTCACCGACAACAGCAACAACTTTAGACGTTCCTACGTCTAAGCCGATAATGAGATTACGTTCAACTGCCTTGGTCATACCCTAGTTATACCTTATTATTTTTAGTTTGCTCTTGCACTGGCTGAAGCCAGCTCACAGCTAATCCCGTATCATACCTTAAATCTATCGACTCTACCTCTTTATCCGACGAGTTTTTTATCTCTGGATATAAATCGATAAACCGCTGCACTCTAAGCGCAATATCTTTGCGTCCTAGGTTTAATTTAACACCACTATTTAGCCATAATTTCCATGAAAAACGCTCTGACAGCGCAAGGCTACTTAACCCGATTTCATGTAGCGCTAATAATTCTTTAAATGTTTTAAAGGTTTTCCACGCTTCATTTTCACTGCCTTCAGGCCCATACAACATAGGTAACTTGTTAAAAAACTGCTCTGCCGGTGCCTGAAAGATGTCGCCATGGGTATTTAGCAATAAATCTTGATTCCAAATTGCAACAGCCTGATGCTCAGTAACATAGACACGTAGTGTGTCTGGCCACTGTTTACGTACCGATACACTTGCTACCCAAGGCAGTTCCAATAACTTCTCTTGCACTTGGTTTACATCTACATCAAAAAACGTTTTAACTTTTAATAACTTAATCTTATCAACAATTGCTTGCTCACTTGTATAAACAGGGTCGCCATGTACCAATACTTTGCTCAACTTACTATTTTGTTCCGTTGCTAAGTAATCGGTTAAGGCATTCACCCCTTGCCACGTAATAAACAAGGTCAAAACAAAAAAGCTTACTCCCATTAGCAAAGACCAATTAGTTGCAGCAACTAATCGCTTTGTTAAATTTGCTAATGTAAGTAGTGTTTCTTTCATTTACAGTGTCGAATCTAAAATTTCTAAAACTAACTGAGCAAAATCTCTACCTGAGTCTTTTGCAGCCATAGGTACCAATGACTTTTCTGTCATGCCCGGCACAGTATTCACTTCTAACAAATAGAATTCACCGCTTTGGTCACGCATCGCGTCCACTCGGCCCCAATCTTTAGCACCAACAAGCGCAAATGCCTGTGTTGCGATCATTTGTAAATACGCAGTATCGGCGTTTGATAAATCAGCTGGGCAATGATAACTCGTAGTAGATGACTTATATTTCGCCTCGTAGTCATAAAAACCACGTGGTGTTTTCATTTCAATCACCGATAGCGGCTGGTTATTAAGCATGCTAACGGTATATTCGGTGCCTGTGATCCACTGCTCAAGCAATACTTCATCATCAAATTTAAAGGCATTTTCAAGCGCACTTTTTAGTTCTTCACTCGTGCTTGCTTTAGCCATACCGATACTCGAACCTTCGTGGCTAGGCTTAACCATTACCGCGCCAAATTCGTTAATAATCGATTCAATACTAAAGCTTTCACCTTTTTTAACCGTGGTAAATTTAGCGGTGGGCAAGTTACTAGCAACAAATAATTGCTTACAACGTACTTTATCCATAGCTAACGCACTGCCTAACACGCCGCTGCCGGTATAAGGCAAGCCCATAAATTCAAGTGCACCTTGAATTGTACCGTCTTCACCACCGCGGCCATGCAACGCGATAAACACGCGATCGATTCCTAATGTTTTAAGCTCAGCAAGCTCTCGTTCTTTTGGATCAAATGCAATCGCATCAACACCATTGGTAATCAGGGCGTTTAATATGGCACTTCCTGAATTGAGTGACACCTCACGCTCAGCCGAATTACCACCTAATAAAACGGCGACTTTACCATACTGCTTTTGGCTCATTGTGCTACCTGCTTTAGCTTAGTTACATTCATTTCTGTTTCAGCAATTTGTTTTACCAATTGACCTATATTGCCCGCACCTTGCGTTAACACTAAGTCATTATCTTTTACCGCGTCAGCCAATGCTGTGAATAGCTCATTCGGCGTGGCGATATATCTCGGCTCTTTACCACGTTGTCTTAAGCTACGACATAAACTCTTGCTGTCTGCGCCAACGATAGGTTCTTCACCTGCAGCGTACACTTCCAACAACAATAATTCGTCTACCTGACTTAACACATCTACAAATTCTTCGTAAAGGTCACGCGTGCGCGTAAAGCGGTGAGGTTGATACGCCATTACTAAACGCTTATCAGGCCAACCTTGCTTTGCCGCTTTAATTGTTGCGGCGACTTCAGATGGGTGATGACCATAATCATCAACCAACATCACGTTGCCCACTTCGTTATTGAACTCGCCATAATGTTGAAAACGACGACCAATACCTTCAAATTCTTTTAGTGCTGCTTTTATTGCGCTTTCACTTACGCCTTCTTCAAACGCCACCGCAATTGCCGCTGTTGCATTTAAGGCATTGTGCTTGCCCGGTAAATTCAGGGTAATCGCCAGTATTTCACCATTTGGCAACACAACTTCAAAGGCACTGCAGCTAGCTGATTGTGAGAAATTAATGAGACGGTAATCTGCGTCTTGCGATTCACCATAAGACACATATTTACGGCTAAAGCGCGGCAATAACTCGCGAACTACTGAGTCATCTATACAAGCTACGGCTAACCCGTAAAAAGGAAGGTTATGGATAAATTCAATATAGGTGTCTTTCATATTTTCAAAGTCACCTTGATACGTATCCATATGATCCGCTTCAATATTTGTAATAATGCTGATCATTGGGTTTAAGTGTAAGAAGCTTGCGTCACTTTCATCTGCTTCAGCAATGAGATATTGACCACTACCTAACTTCGCATTGGTACCCGCACTATTTAATAAGCCACCAATCACAAAGGTGGGATCAAGTTCAGCTTTGGCAAAAATACTTGCTACTAAACTCGTTGTTGTGGTTTTACCATGCGTACCAGCAACTGCAATACCCTGCCTAAAGCGCATTAACTCAGCCAGCATTTCCGCACGGCGTACAATTGGAATGTGTTTTTCTTTCGCGCAAATGATTTCAGGGTTACTTTCGTCAATAGCACTTGAAACAACTACTACGTCTGCTTGCTCAACATTTTCTTCTCGATGCCCGATAAAAACGTTCGCGCCCGCTTTACTCAAACGCTCTGTCATTGCGCCTTTGTTTATATCTGAGCCGGTAATTTGATAGCCTAAATGTAATAGTACTTCTGCAATTCCGCCCATACCTGCACCACCAATACCAATAAAGTGGATAGTGTTGATTCGTCTCATTGCAGGTAAATTATCTTTTTTCAATGTTCTACTCTTACTTACTAAATTCGATACATAAATTTGCAACATCGCGTGTTGCATCTAATTTGGCTGCCGCTTTTGCTTTTTCAGCCATTTTTAATACCCGTGACTTATCTTGAACATAGGGTTTTAACAAGGCAACTAGGTCGTCTTGCGTCATATCTTTTTGCTGAATGAGTAACGCTGCTTGTTGCGCTACAAGGTAATTGGCGTTTGCAGTTTGGTGATCATCGACGGCATGTGGAAATGGCACAAATACAGCCATTTTCCCCGCGGCAGCAACTTCGCTTACCGTTAACGCGCCTGCGCGACATACAACAATATCAGCCCACGCATAAGCTTTATCCATATCATGAATAAATTCGTTCACCTGTGCGTTAAGCGCCATTTTTTCATAACGTTTGGTTACTTCCGCCAAGTGACCTTTACCAGTTTGATGGAAAATAGCCAATTTACTTTCTTGTGCCAGCGTTTTAAACACATCGGGTAATTGATCATTAAATACTTTTGCGCCTAACGAGCCGCCAACCACCAAAATATTGCAGCATTCGCTGTCTTTCTCTACTTGAGCTGTTACAACACTGCTGCGAACGGGATTACCAATGATTTTGCATTTTGCACTATCAAATGCCGAAGGAAACGCCGCCATCACTTGATTTGCAATTTTGGCAAGCAACTTGTTACTAAGCCCTGCAACCGCATTTTGCTCATGAATTAGTACCGGAATGCCTAGTAACTTTGCTGCTACACCAGCAGGCCCTGTAACATAACCACCCATGCCAAGTAATACATTTGGCTTTTCTTGTTTCATCACTTTACGTGCTTGCAATATCGCTTTAGCCACCATAAAGGGCGCTTTTAGCAAACGCATAATGCCATTACCGCGCACTCCTTTAACATCAATGTAGCGAATATCAATGCCGTGACGAGGTACAACATCCGCTTCCATCCGGTCAGAGGTGCCTAACCACACTACTTGCCAACCTTGCTCTTGCAGATAATTTGCTACGGCGATCCCGGGGAAAATATGCCCCCCTGTGCCACCAGCGACAATCATTATTTTCTTACTCATGATTTTCGCCCTCTTACAGTGGCTTGTTTCGTCGCCATTTTCACCTCAAAATCAACACGCAATAAAATGCCGGCTGCAACCGTCATTACCAATAAACTTGAACCACCATACGATACGAACGGCAAAGTCAGGCCTTTGGTAGGTAAAATACCCGCGCTTGCCCCAACGTTAACCATACTTTGAAAAGCAAACCAAATTGCGATACCTAGCGCCAAATAACCTTCATAGTCTTTACCAGCTTTAAGGGCATTAAAGCCAATATTCAGCGCTCTAAAAATCAGCACAAATAACACAGTTAAAACGCTAAATACGCCGATAAACCCGGTCTCTTCGGCTAAAATCGCAAAAATAAAGTCGGTGTGCGCTTCAGGCAGATATTGTAATTTTTGCACACTATTACCTAACCCTTGACCAAACCAATCACCACGGCTGTATGCCATTAAAGACTGAACCAATTGATAACCCTTACCAAACGGGTCATCCCAAGGATCCATAAAGCCAGTAATACGTGCACGCCGATAAGGTGAACTAGCGATCAGCAATACCACTAGGCCAACACCTGCCATCATCAAAGCAAAGAATTGCCACAAACGTGCGCCCGCTAAGAACAGCAAACCCACAGTTGTAACAAACATTACTACTACCGTACCTAAATCGGGTTGCATCAAAATCAAAAATGCATAAACCGTAAATACAGCTAGTGGTTTAATAAAGCCTTTTAAGTTTTCTTGCACTTCAGATTTTTTGCGAACCAAGTAACCAGCGAGATAACAAAAGAAAAATAACTTAGCAACTTCAGATACTTGAATATTAATCGGCCCTAAACCAATCCAGCGCGTTGAACCGTTTACTTCACGACCGATAACCAGTACCGCGATTAACATAGGTACACCTGCCAGCAACAGCGGTAAATTGGCCTTTTTCCAAAAACTCATCGGTAAGCTGGTTGAGATCATCAACAAACTCATACTCAACACTAAATACACCACGTGGCGAATGGTGAAATGGAAGGGGTTATCAAACATACGAATTGCAGTAGGCATCGACGCGCTGGTTACCATAATAAAACCAACACCAACCAAAATAACCATGCAATAAATAAGTGGAATATCGTAAAGTGTATTTGAGCGCACATGAAATTGCGCTTTTAAAAACTCAAGCACCTTCATGATTGCACCGCCTTGTTAACCAACTCAACAAATACATCGCCGCGATGTTCAAAGCTGTTAAACATATCAAAACTCGCGCACGCAGGCGCAAGTAATACGATATCACCCGAAACAGCGATGCCCTTCGCCTGTACTACGGCATCTTCAAGTGAATTTGTCTGGATTGCGTTTTCACATAACGCTGCTATCTGAGCTTTATCTTTACCAAAGGTTATAAGCTGTTTAACGGTCGTTTCAATATCAACTTTTAATGGTGAAAAATCAGCACCTTTGCCAACACCGCCCGCTAATAAAATAATATTTTTACCTTTAGCTAAGCTTGTTAATGCAGCTTGTGTTGCACCAACATTCGTCGCTTTGGAGTCATTAACATAAAGTACGCCGTTATCTTCACATACTAATTGGCAGCGATGAGCAAGCCCTGAAAACTGATTAAACGCCGTTTTAAACACATTAACTGGCAGTTTAAGATTTTCTAACAGCGCCATAACTGCGAGCGCGTTTAATTGGTTGTGTAATCCAATCACTTTTAGCTCGTCAGTACTCAACATTTGTTTGCCGTGTACATTAAAGTATTGCTGCGAAATCGTATAATCACCTTGTTGCGCACCAAAACTAACACCTGGCGTTTGCTCACAATGAGTTAATGCATCATCAAAATTAACAACCACATGTTTACTATGTAAATGAATGCGCTGTTTAGCGTAAGCATAATCACCAAGGCTGTCGTAACGATCCATATGATCTTCACTAATATTTAGCACGCAACTTGCTTCACACACTAACGAATGCGTTGTCTCTAATTGAAAGCTCGATAGCTCCAATACATAGCAATCGTAATCTTGGTCAATAACATCCAGTACCGGTGTACCAATGTTGCCCGCAAGCGCCACTTTATAACCCGCTTGCTTTAATACATCGCGCGTTAGTGTAACTACAGACGACTTGCCGTTAGAGCCTGTTACCGCATACACAGCTTTGGTATTAATCCGAGCAAATAGCTCAACATCGCCAATCACCTCTACACCACGGGTTATTGCATCTTGTATATACATGTTAAAAAGCGCAATACCTGGGCTAATAACGATTAAATCAACGTTTTTAAACAACGTATCATTAAGGGCACCAAAATGTGTATCTGTTGCAAGCTGTGCAGCAATATCAGCGTTAGGTGGCAAATCACGGCTATCCACAACGCTAAACGCAATATTTTTACGAGCGAAAAAACGCATTGTGCTCAGACCGGATACACCCAGCCCAAGCACAATAATTTTTTTGTTTTTAAGTTCGTCTAAATAATTCATTTATCTCAGCTTTAATGTTGCTAAACCGGCTAAAACTAAAACCACCGAAATAATCCAAAAACGTACAATTACCCGTGGTTCTGGCCAACCTTTTAATTCATAGTGATGGTGTATGGGTGCCATGCGAAATATACGTTGGCCGCGTAATTTGTATGAGCCCACCTGCAAAATAACCGATAGTGCTTCCATTACAAAAACACCACCCATAATCACGAGTACCAATTCTTGTCGTACTAATACCGCGATAATGCCAAGTGCACCACCTAGCGCAAGCGAACCTACATCGCCCATAAATACTTGCGCTGGATATGTGTTAAACCATAAGAAACCTAAACCCGCCCCCACAATCGCAGTACAAAGAACAACTAGTTCACTCGCTTCTGGGATATAAGGAATATGTAGGTAGTTGGCAAAATTAACGTTACTGGTTACGTACGCAATAAATGCAAATGCGCCGGCAACTAAAATCGTAGGTACAATAGCTAGACCGTCTAATCCATCGGTTAAGTTAACGGCGTTTGATGTACCAACAATTACAAAGTAAGCCATTACAATGTAAAACAAGCCAAGCTGTGGCATTACTTCTTTAAAGAAAGGTACAACAAGCGCAGTTTCTTGTGGTAACGCAGCACTGTAAAACAAAAATGCACCGGCAGTTAAGGCGATTACCGACTGCCAAAAGTATTTCCAACGGGCAATCAGGCCGTCAGTGTTTTTGCGTACTACTTTACGGTAGTCATCAATAAAACCCACAACACCAAGTGAGCCGATAACAAATAATGTGACTAATACATAACGGTTACTTAAGTCAGCCCATAACAATGTACTGGCAAAAATAGAACCTAAAATCAAAATGCCGCCCATTGTTGGCGTGCCTGATTTAGAAAAATGCGATTCTGGACCGTCATCACGTACAGTTTGGCCAATTTGCATTAGCTGCAAACGACGAATCAATTTTGGACCAAAATAAAGCGACAGCATAAGTGCGGTTAACACACCTAGAATAGAGCGAAACGTTAAGTACGAAAAAACGTTAAAGCCTGAGTAAAATTGTGTTAAATATTCAGCCAACCACATTAACATGACTGTTCACCTTTCTTATTATTGAGCTCGTCTACAAGTAGTTCCATTCGAGAACTACGCGAACCCTTTATCAAAATTGTTGTACGTTCATTGCCGCTAGCTGCATCGTTAAGTAACGCCTGCTTTAACGCATCGACAAGTTTTTCGCGGGTTGAGAAGTGGCGACCAGGTTGTTCAAACACATCACTCGCCGATTGACTAAGCACACCTAATGTATATACATGGTCTATGCCTTTGTCTCTGGCGTATTCACCTACTTCTTGGTGATAGACACGTGCATCTTCACCAAGTTCAGCCATATCACCTAAAACCAGTATTTTTTTGCCGTTAATACCGCTTAACAGGTCAATTGCTGCACGAACCGAGCCTGGATTAGCATTGTAGCTATCATCGATAAGAGTCAGTTTTTGCGAGACCTCAATAATATTCACGCGCCCTTTTACCTGCGGCATATTACTTAAGCCCGAAGCGACTTGTTTTAAACTAACGCCCAGCGGAAGTACCAGCGCTGAAGCAACTAAACTGTTAGTGACATTGTGTGAACCTGGGATCGGCAAATCAACTCGTACCGCTTCACCTTTATAAACAAGGTCAAAGCTTGCACGACCAAAATCATCTAATATTATGTTTTCAGCCCAAATATCTTTGTGCTGTGTTGCTGAGAACTGAGTTACCTGTTTGTCTTCAAGGCGTGCTAACCAATAGTCAATAAACTCACTATCGGCATTAACCACTGCCACACCATTTTCAGGTAAGCCTAAGAAAATTTCGCCTTTTGCACGCGCTACACCAAATAGATCGCCAAAACCTTCTAAATGCGCTTCCGCCACATTGGTAATCGCCGCTACATGCGGTTTTACTAAATCAGTGGTATAGGCAATTTCACCTAGGTGATTTGCACCCAGCTCAATCACTGCATACTGGTGCTTTTCTTCTAATCGCAACAGCGTAAGTGGTACACCAATATCGTTATTAAAATTGCCATCGGTCGCCAGTACTTCACCAAGCTGCGATAAAATCGCTGCGGTCATTTCTTTAACTGTGGTTTTACCTACACTTCCCGTCATCGCAACAGTTTTAGGGCTTACTTTAGCCATCACAGCTGCGCCTAATTTGCCTAATGCAAGACGAGAGTTTTCAACGATAAACTGAGGGATATCGACATCTTGTTCTACTTCAACAATCAGCGCTTTAGCACCTAACTCTTGTGCTGTTTGGGCGAATTTATGGCCATCAAAGTTTGGTCCTTTAAGTGCTAAAAACACTTCGCCTGCTTGTAATTTTCTTGAATCGGTTACAATTGTTGAAAATGCTACATTTTCGCCGCGGTATGACACACCTAAGACGTCTGCAATCCAGTTTAGATCAGCCGTAATCATGCGCTTTCCCCTTTTAAAATCTGCTGTGCAACTAAGCTATCACTAAAGTGCAGCGTGTTAGTGCCTATTATTTGGTAGTCTTCGTGGCCTTTGCCAGCAATTAAAACAATGCCATCAGCAGAGGTGGTGGCAATCGCATGCGCGATAGCTTGATAGCGATCATGCTCAACCACAGCTCGTTCAGCAGCTGCAAATCCAGCTAAAATGTCTGCGGTAATTGCTTTTTCATCCTCTGTACGCGGATTATCATTAGTAACAATTACTTTATTTGCATACTTTTCAGCTATTTGCGCCATAAGTGGGCGTTTACCTTTGTCTCTGTCACCACCACAGCCAAACACACACGTGATATTGCTGCCAACATGTTCCGACAATGCAATCAATGCTTGTTCAAGGGCATCTGGTGTATGGGCATAATCGACAATACAGGTAGGTTTATTATCTGCGCTGAAAGCTTGCATTCTTCCGACTACCGCATCTAATTGGTCAATTTTATCAATTAACCAATTAAAGTCATATGTTAAATTCAGTAATGTCGCGAGTGCTGCGGTTAAGTTATATAAATTAAACTTACCAAACAAAGGTACAGTAACTTTGTGGCTTCCCCAGCTCGAGCGAATATCACAACATAAGCCTTGTTTTGAATACTTTGCATTATCAAATGAGACAAACGGATAGCTAATATCGGTTGGCAGGTTTTCACCAAATAGAACCGGGTTAGGAATACGACCTTCTGCCAGCCATTGCTTTACTTGCGCATCGTCAAAATTAACGACATTACATCTCGTTGAGAAATTGGTTAGTAGTGATAATTTTGCCTCGCCATACGCGAGCATAGTGCCATGATAATCAAGATGATCACGACTTAAATTAGTAAACACCGCAATATCAAATGCACTATGCGCCACTCGCTTTTGCACTAAACCATGAGACGACACTTCCATTGCCACTAATTCATAGTCGCGCATTTGCCAAAATAAATCTTGTAGGTCAATGGCTGAAGGCGTGGTGTTAGCCAGTGGCGTAAGCTTTTCGGTTTGACCCCAGCCAAGTGTACCAATAACACCTGTTTTTTGCTCGGGTGCACTGGCCAGATTTGCGATCATACTCGTTACGGTAGATTTACCATTAGTGCCTGTAACGCCAACTAATTTAAATTGCGTACTCGGCACGCCATAAAAAGCACTCGCAAAAAGACTCAGTTTGTTCGCTAAGTCATCAATAACGTATACATTCGCTAGATTTGGTTGATATTGACATTCGCTATCAACAAGCACTAGCGCAGCGCCAGCTGCCAAAGCGTTATCGATAAAACGTGAACCATCGAGTTGATGACCTTTAATCGCAATAAACGCAGTACCGGGCGCTATGGCCCGGCTGTCTAAAGTCAGTTTATGTGTTTTAATGCCGCAGCTAGGTTCACCTATTGCGAGCAATGCGCGATCAATAGGTAACATAGTCCCGCCGTTGATTTAGTTGCGCGACAGCTTCAAGATCTGGTGCAACATTTAAGATTCGCAGCGATCCCGACATAATCTCAGAAAACGCAGGGCCGGCAACATCACCACCATAATAAACGTCACCGCCCGGTTCATTGATCATCACAACAACCGCTAAACGCGGATCAGATACTGGCGCAATACCTGCGAAGTAACCGACATATTCATCACCATAGCCGCCAAATGCAGCTTTTTTCGAAGTACCTGTTTTGCCACCAACGCGATAACCATCTAGTTTTACACGTGTAGCAGTTCCGCCTCGCTCAAAAACGCTTTCCATCATTTCTAGTACAGCAAAAGCATTACGCTCTTCAAACACACGTTCACCGTGTACTTTGCCTTCTTGTTTTAAAATCGTCAGCGGACGGTTAATACCACCAGAACCGATAGCTGCATAAGCACGTGCCATTTGCGCAGTACTTACTGAAATTCGGTAGCCATATGCTAATGTTGCCACCTCAAAATCAGACCAACGGCCGTGCGGTGTAAATAAACCATCACTTTCACCAACCATACCTGTGCCAGTTTCCTCGCCAAACCCTAAACGTTGGAAGAAACCAATAAAGTCTTGCTTAGGCATAGTTTGCGCTATTTTTGATACACCCACATTTGACGATTTTTGCAATATTGTACGCAGATCCATTGGACCATTGTTCTTACCGTCAGTAACAATACTACCGCCAACACGCATCCACCCTTTGGTTTTTATCACGGTATCAAAATCGATGGTGCCATATTCTAGTCCAGCTAAAACTGAAATAGGCTTTAACGTTGAGCCTGGCTCAAATAGGTCGGTAATTGCGCGGTTACGGCGTTTATGTGGCGCCGCATCTTTTAAATTATTTGGATTGAACGACGGGCTATTCACCATCGCCAAAACTTCACCGGTCGTTACATCAACAACCATAGCGCTACCCGATGTTGCTTTATAACTCAGCACCGCTGATTTTAAAGAACGATAAGCCAGTGATTGAATGCGCTGATCAATGCTCAGTTGGATATTTTCAGGTTCAATACGCGCGCGTTCATCAAGAATTTCAATTTCTCGACCTTGTGCGTCTTTGCGAATGGTACGTTTACCCGCTTCACCGGTTAACGCTTCATTATAGAGTTTTTCTATGCCTTCGATGCCTTCACCATCGATGTTAGTAAAGCCAAGTATGTGGGCAGTGACTTCACCCGCTGGGTAGAAGCGTTTTGATTCGTCGAGTAAGTAAATTCCTGGCAATTTCAATTCTGAAATATAGCGTGCTACCGGCGGAGTCACCTGACGCTTTAAATACACAAAGCGACGAGTATTGTCGCTTGTTAGTTTTCCATCAATTAACGGCTTTTGCAGGCGTAATACTTCAGCGAGATCCTGCCAGCGTGAATCGCTGTTATAGATTTCAATTTTTTCTTTTGCGACGCGCGCGGGATCACTATCTAATGCTTTGACCGCTTGTTTAATATCAAGTTGATTTTCTCTCGCATGCTTGCGCGCAAGACTATAAACCTTGGCTGTTAAGGCCTTATCAAGTTGTTTTGGGTCACCATAAACACTTACAACCGGTACGCTAATCGCTAGTTCGTTACCATGGCGATCTAAAATTAAACCACGCTGTACATTAACCTTTTCTACGCGTACCGTACGTTTATCATTTTCAGACACGGCAAAATCAGGTTCGATAACCTGAATATAAGCGGCACGTGCAACCAGTGTTGCAAATACGGCAAAAATCGTGGCACATACCAATAAGTATCGCCAGCGGATTAAGCTGCCTTGTTTTGGTTTAGTACTATGTCGTTTCATGGTAATACCACCAGCTTTTCATCCTTGCGTTCTGGTCGTTTCATATCAAGTTTTTTCTTGGCAATATCTTCAACTCGGGCATGCTGTGCGTAGAATTCACTTTCTACAACCAAGTAGCCCCACGCCAAATCTAATTCATCTTTTTGTTGTAACAACGTGTCTTGTTTGATCACTTCTGCGCGTGATGCATCGGTAACCATCACTACGGCAAATGCCGAAGCAAAAATAGAAAAAAGCAGCCCCAAAGTGACTTTCTCCCTAAAAAGTCCCTTAGTGATCTCGATAAACAGGTTTGGCTGACGTGTATTATTTTTACTAGCCACTACAACCTCTTAGCGATCCTAAGTACGGAGCTGCGCGCACGGCTATTACGAGCTATTTCTTGCTCGCTCGGTTTAATAGCCTTACCTATCGCTTTTAACGTTAGGTTTTGTTTTAACTGTTCATCAGTAAGCGGAAGGCCTCGCGGTACTGCTTCGCCTTTGCTTTGCTTTTTAATAAATTGCTTAACAATGCGATCTTCGAGTGAATGGAACGAAATTACCGCTAAACGGCCATCTTGCTTGAGTACATCAAGCGAGCCTTGTAATGCTGTGGTGATTTCTTCAAGCTCACTGTTGATATAAATTCGAATTGCCTGAAACGTACGCGTTGCTGGGTGCTTGTGCTTATCTTTTACCGGTACTGCTTCATCAACTAACTTTGCTAATTGCTTAGTCGTTGTGATTGGATGCTCATCGCGCGTTTCAATAATTTTGGTCGCAATACGGCGGCCAAATTTTTCTTCGCCATATTTCTTAATTACAAAAGTGATGTCTTCTAGTTCCGCTTCTGCCAACCACTGCGCTGCACTGCGGCCAGAACTCGGGTCCATACGCATATCCAGTGGACCATCATGCATAAAGCTAAAACCACGGTCCGCTTCATCAAGCTGCGGACTTGAAACACCAATATCTAGCAAAATACCATCAACCTGATTTAACAAATTGAGGTTTTCAGCTACCTGACGGATATTTGAAAAGCGATCATGCACAATCTGAAAACGCGCATCATCGGCAAATTTTTTCGCCGCTTCAATTGCCGTTGGGTCGCGATCTATCGCAACTAGTCGCCCTTGCTCACCTAGGCGTTTTAAAATTTCGCCCGAATGACCGCCACGACCAAAGGTACCATCGATGTAAATACCGTTTGGCTTAATATCTAAAGCCTCGATCGTTTCGTCGAGTAACACGGAAATATGCTGTTGGCTTTGAGACATAGGGCGCCTATTATTAAAAATTGAAATCTTGTAGTCGTTCGCTAACGGTCAGATCTTTTTGCTGTTCCTGGGCGATATCTTGTTGTAGTTTTTCATTCCAAGTATCTTCATCCCAAAGCTCAAACTTATTGAGTTGACCAACTAACATTAATTTTTTATTGAGCCCTGCATGTGCTCGAAGTGGAGATGACAATAAAATTCTGCCGTTTTTATCAAGCTGACATTCCATCGCACTACCAAGTAAAATACGTTTAACGCGGCGTTCCGCTTCAACCATATTCGATAACTGACTCAGTTTTTGCTCAACTTCTTGCCATTCACTTAGCGGATACAACAAAAGACAGGGATCTTTTAAGTCAATCGTGCACACTAACTGGCCTTCGCAATCTGCCTGCAATAAAGCACGAAACTTGGTTGGTATTGCCAAGCGCCCTTTATCGTCGAGGTTAATTGCATGTGCGCCACGAAACATGTAAGCGTTCCCATTTTGTTATTAGTGCCGATCCACTGAGATCCATTTTTTACCACTTTTCTCCACAACGTTAGAGTCTAGGGCTTGACACAGGTATTTGTCAAGAATTGTAACAATAATATTTTTCTCGCTAGCCCTTTGTTGATAAGGGCTAGAGCAAAGTTAATGAATTTAGTGGAAAAATGTGGAGAGAGATCTTAGATCAAGCCTTTACTAGCCTAGCATTGAAACTTTTTGCACAAAAAGCGATCAAATATTTATGGTTTAAGAAAATAAAGCATACGTATAACAGATCGTGCTTTTACAAACTTTAACTGTAAACAGTTGTTGTTATTTTGACCCTCTGATATTTTGTTACGATAAATTGCGATCTTATTTAAGGAAATATTTATGAAGTTCAGCAAATTGCAAAAAGGAATTACCTTAGCGTTATCAATGTCGATGTTAGTAGCCTGTAATGGTGATTCAGACTCAGATAATGATATTGGTAGCGGCGATAATTCATGGGTTGCCGGTGAATTTAAAGCAAAAGAGATATTTGCGAATAAATGTGCCGTTGTTCGTACAGGGTCTGATCCTTATACCAATGAAGTATATAAAGATCGTGCTGGTACACTCACAGATGAAAAAATGTGGTTACGTTCATGGAACCATGAATCATACCTCTGGTTCGATGAAGTGGAAGATGTCGATCCTGCCGATTACAGTACACCACTGGCTTATTTCGACGTACTTAAAACGTTTGCCAAAACTAGCTCAGGTGCAGATAAAGATAATTTCCACTTCGCGCAAGATACCGCTGAATACCGTAAACGCACGCAAGGCAGTGCATCTTCAGGATATGGTATTCGCTGGCAAGCGCGTAACCTCGATGCAGACGGTCGTTTCACGCTTCCACGCACATTGTATGTGGCAACTATTGAGCCAGGTTCACCTGCAGATACAGCAGGCTTTATACGTGGCGATCAGATCATCAAAGTGGATGGTGCTGATTTCTTAAATGGCAATGATGTTGAGACGCTTAATGCCGGTTTATTTCCGACAAATAATGGTCAAAGCCATGACATCACAGTAAAAGATGTATTTGGCGCAGAAAGAACCATTACAGTTACATCTGGCAGTTATGATCTTTCGCCAGTTAAAGCGACCAATACCTTTGTCCATGCAGGTAAAACGGTTGGCTATATTCAATTCGATACTTTTAATATCAGCGACGCGCAAGATGATTTAATCAACAAGTTCACCCAGTTTAGGAACCAAAATGTTAGCGAGCTGGTAGTTGATTTAAGATACAACGGCGGTGGTTTGCTCGCGCTTTCTTCACAGCTGGCTTATATGATTGCCGGTGATGTGAATACGCAAAACCGAGACTATTATACACTTAAGTATAATGGCAAATGGTCTAACGATGAAACTATCGGCTTCTATGATAAAAAAATTGATTGGCAAAACGGTAATTTAACTAACATCGATTTACCAACCGTAGGCCTAAATAAGGTATACGTGTTATCGAGTGATTCAACTTGTTCAGCGAGTGAAGCACTAATTAACGGATTAAAAGGTATTGATCTCGATGTTGTGTTAATTGGTGGCCAAACTTGTGGTAAGCCTTATGGCTTTGTTCCAACCGATAATTGCAGCACAACTTATTTCACAATTCAGTTTAGCGGTGTAAATGATAAAGGTTTTGGTGAGTACTCTGATGGACTAATCCCTAAGCAAAATCCTAACTTCCAAAACGAAGTGCGCGGCTGTACGGTAAGTGATGACTTAACTCGTCCACTCGGTGATATTTCAGAAGGCATGCTATCAGCTGCGCTTTACCACATCGAACGTGGCAGCTGCCCGCCAATTGCTGCAAACTATGCACCGAAGACATCAACAACGGCTAAACAAGTTGTTGGAGAGCCTCTTAAAATGCCACAAGATCGTACGCAACAAATGATTGAAAATAATGCGATCTTTACGCCTCTTGAGACTACAAATAAATAAACGGCGGTTTATTTATTAACGCTAGAAAAAGGTGGCCATGCCACCTTTTTTATTCATATATCTTCTTCACAGCATTTGTTTTCATACCAATTACCGGAAAATAAAAAACAACGAAATCCCGCCAACCGCAAGCACAGTGCCAAACAGCGTTTTTCCAGAAGGGATTTGCCCTTTTAAAATTGAAAACAACAAAATAAATAAAGGTGATGTGGCAATTAACGTTTGCGCTACAGCCGGATTCGCATATTTAAGTGCAATTTGCTGCAACCAAAGCGTTAAAAAGGTCCCTACCACAATGGCAAGTAACAGTAATACAAACTCACGCTGCGCCATTTTTGAAAAACCTGTAACTAGCTGGGCCAACTGTTGTCGTTTAATCAGTACAAGGGTTAAGAGCAGCACGCCCACACCTGCAAGTAGTCTAAGCACTGCTCCTAGTAACGGCTCAATATCGCCAGCGACAAGGGCATAATGAGAAATCACCACGCCCGAGGCTTGGCAAACACTGGCTAGTAAACCAAACCCTATGCCAGCTGCATTCACTTTTTGGGTATGGGTTTCAGGCTGCATTACCACCAAGGCTACCGCAAAGGTCGTTACCAACACTCCTAACCAACTCTGCCAACTTAATAAACTACCAAGTATTAATACCGCTAAAATACCGGAAAGTGGCGGAGCGATAGATTCAAGCAAGAGAGTTTTATTTACGCCTATGCGCTTTAATGATGCAAAATAAGCACTATCACCAATAGCAATACCTATCACACCTGAAAATAACAAAATCCCTATATGCTCAGGCGATAAAGAAAATTCCACATTTGGCAGTAAAGGCAGCGTAAGCAACATTAATGATGCAGCAATAACACCTTTAACCAAATTAAGCTGCAAAGCACTAAAGTGATGACTAAAGCGACCATACAGCAGGCTTGCTAAAGCCCAAAAAAAAGCCGCTGCTAACGCTGCCACTTCACCTAACATACTATTTCCTCAATAAAATTCTTTCC
This sequence comes from Pseudoalteromonas sp. T1lg24, assembly GCF_002964745.1. Lineage (NCBI taxonomy): Bacteria > Pseudomonadati > Pseudomonadota > Gammaproteobacteria > Alteromonadales > Pseudoalteromonadaceae > Pseudoalteromonas > Pseudoalteromonas sp. T1lg24. Next base: position 746,038 of record NZ_PQCB01000006.1, read on the forward strand.
ACTAGATTGAAATTCTCAGCGCAGCTGCCACAGTTAAAGTAGCCCCAAATAAACGTTGAGAGCAAATTATGGCAAATTGGATTGATGGACAAGTTACTCATATCAAGTGGTGGAACGACAAGCTATTTAGTTTAACCGTGTCTGCATCATTACCAAGTTATAAAGCAGGGCAATTTACTAAACTTGCAATGACAATTGAAGATAAAAAAATCTCCCGTGCATATTCTTTCGTCAATACCCCCTCAAATAACAACCTTCATGAGTTTTTACTGGTTACTGTGGAAGACGGATTACTTTCACCGCCGCTTTCGGATTTAAAAAAAGGGGATACATTGCAAATCGCTGAGCAAGCCTCTGGTTTTTTTACGTTAGATGAGGTGCCAGAATCTGACACATTATGGCTATTAGCGACAGGCACGGCGATTGGGCCTTTTTTATCTATGCTAGGTGATGATGCGATTTGGCAAAAATATAAACATGTTGTGCTTGTTCACGGGGTACGTAAACACACAGACTTGGTTTATCAGCAGCAAATTTGCGATCTGTGTAACAATCATCCACTGACGTTTGTGCCCGTTATCAGTCAAGAGAAGTGGCCCGATGGGCTGCAAGGTCGCATTACTAATGCGATAACCTCAGATGAGTTGTTTAGCCATGTTGAAATAACGCCAACACCACAAAACAGTCAGTTTATGCTTTGTGGAAATCCAGAAATGGTCAAAGAAACAACGCAATTACTATTAGATTTAGGCTTTACGCGAAATCGCCGTGCAAAGCCTGGAAATATTACCGTGGAGCAATATTGGTAAGGTGTCGTAATTAAGGCCGACTACTCACCGGCAATAGACATACTCTCAATCAAAATTGAGCCTGTTTGAATGCTGCCGCGCACATCAACATCACCGCCAATTGCCGCCACTTTTAAGAACATATCTTTTAGGTTTCCGGCAATGGTAACTTCACTTACCGGGTATTGAATTTCACCATTCTCTACCCAAAAGCCAGCTGCACCGCGTGAATAATCGCCGGTAACAATATTAACACCTTGCCCCATAACTTCAGTTACTAACAAACCTGTGCCCATTTCATTAAGCACATTTTTTAAATCTTGATGTGAAGCTTCTACTAACCAGTTGTGAATACCACCAGCATGACCTGTTGCCTGCATACCAAGTTTGCGTGATGCATAACTTGCTAATAAGTAAGTTTGTAACTCACCACCTTTAATGATTTCACGATCTATGGTTTTTACCCCTTCACTGTCAACAGCTGAAGACGCTAAGCCACCTAAAATATGCGGACGCTCTTGAATATTCACTTTATCGCTAAACACTTGGCTACCTAAGCTATCGAGCAAGAAACTCGATTTGCGATAAAGTGCACCACCACCAATGGCTGAAACTAAATGACCAAATAGCGAGCTGGCGATATCAGCGCGAAACACAACTGGATACTTACCCGTTGGAATACGACGACAATTTAAACGTGCGATTGTTTCTTCTGCCGCTTCAATACCAACACTTTCAGCGCTACTTAACCCTTCTTGTTTACGTGCGATGGTATACGCTGAATCGCGTTGCATCATGCCATTTTCTTCGCCAATAACCATACAGCTAATGCTATGACGACTGCGCGGAAACCCCACTAATTGACCATAACTATTGCCATATACACGCAGGCCATTGTGGCTAGAAAAACTAGCGCCATCTGAATTACTAATACGACTATCAAACTGCATTGCCGCCGCTTCAGCTTGTTTACACAAGTCAATTCCTTGTTCAGCGGTTACTTGCCATGGGTGATACAAATCAAGATCTTGCGGAGCAAAATCAAGCAGCTCTTTATCTGCGATGCCATTACATGGATCTTCTGAAGTATATTTGGCAATCTCAACTGCTTTCGATACAACCGTTTTTAGCGCTTCAGGGCTTAAATCTGCAGTTGACGCTGAGCCTTTTTTATTTCCTACATAAACACTAATGCCAAGGGCACCATCTTGGTTATATTCAATCGTTTCAAGTTCGCCTAAACGGGTTGAAACAGATAAACCTGAGGTACTCGACATTGCCGCTTCAGCAGAGCTTGCGCCTAACTGTTTTGCGTAATCGAGCGCTTCGCTCACCGCTTGCTTAACTTCATTAAGGCGCTGAAAAATTGGATCGTTAGAGTCTGCTTGCATAGGAAAATGAGTTTAAATTTAAATATTTTTTTAAGCATATCAAAAATACCGCCATAAGGCAGAGCATCGAAACAGATTTTTCACGTATAATATAAAGAAATTACGCAATTAGACTTGGGTAGATTGACCCAAAACAGACTAACAATGCGTGACATTACTAATTTGTGGAGAAACCATGGCCAAAAAGAACAAAGTTGATTTCGATACGCCAGAGGAAGAAATTATTTACGTATCACGTGCAGAACTTAAACGTGATGCCAAAGAGTTACATGGACTTGGTGCCGATATTGCTGGACTAAGCAAAAAGCAACGTAAAACAATTCCATTAAACGATGAATTGATTGAAGCTATGGAGCTTGCAGATCGCCTTAAAGAGAAAACAGAAGCTTACCGCAGACATTTAAACTACATTGCTAAATGTTTACGCTTAGCGGCAAATATTGAAGAGATCACCAAAGCGGTAGATATTCTGAAAAACAAGCATGCGCAAGGCAATGTGTTGTTTCATAAACTTGAACATATTCGCGATGAGTTAATTGAAGTTGGCGACAATAAGATCAATGAGTTAGTATCAGAATATCCCGAACTTGATAGACAGCGATTACGTCAATTAACACGCCAAGCAAAAAAAGAAAAAGAAGCAAATAAGCCAGCTAAAGCTTATCGCGAAATTTTTCAGTGTTTAAAACAAGTAATCACGCACTAATAAAACAAACAGCAACGGTTAAGGATAAGCATGAGAACAATAAGGCAACTTGGTATTTTACTCACTGCATCTGCGCTTGCAGCGTGTAATGGCTCATCGGGTAAAAACGATGAAGTGACACCGCCAGACCCAAATGCGCCAACGCTATTGACGCTTTCGGTACTTGATGAAAACTGCCAAGCACTTACCACACCTTCTCTCGTTGCTGGATCAACATTTTGTGTACAGGCTTTTCTAAGTAAAAATAGCGAAGCCATAAGCAATACCAGTGTTAGTTTTGAAACCGCGCTAGGCACATTGTCGCCAAGTAGTAAATTAACCAATGTTGATGGCATTGCACAAGTATTACTCAGCAGTACCCCTTCTGATATTGGCGCAGCGGACATCACAGCAACATCGCAAGATGCGAGCGCTAGCACAAGCTTTGAGTTTTTACGTGACACTAGTCAAACAACGCTTCTTCCTGTTGTAACACTTACCAGCTTAGTTGGCGATTTAGCGGTAAACAATGCTAAGCAAGGCGAAGTTATCACCTTAAAAGCCAACTTACTCGACAACCTCAACAACCCAATTAGCCAAGTACCGATTAGTTTTTCTGCTGAGATTGGTGAACTTAATGCCGCATCTTGGTTAACCGACGCAAATGGTAATGCCAGTGTACAGCTAACGCTCGCTTCCGACAGTCCTATCGGTGCGGCCACAGCCGTAGCAACGTACCAAATTGATGAAAGTAATAGCGTAAGTTCGCAAATAAACTATCAAGTATTAAGTGCCGATGATATTGATACACCAGTTGTACAAGCCGGTTACTTTGATAGCAATGGTAATTTTGTTGCTAACCAATTGAAACTAAGCGTTGCGCGCCAAAGCGATGGCTCGGTAGATTTAGCGGCAGGCGGTACTCTCGGCCTATCACTAGTATTAGTAGACGAAAACCAGCAAGTAATCACTACGCCAACGGCTGTTAATTTTAGCTCCAGCTGTGTAATTAATGGCACAGCTAGCATTGACCAGCAAGTTCTCACAATAAACGGTGAAGCTAATTCAACGTACAGAGATATTAATTGCGCTGGAGCTAATGGTAATCAAGATCAAATAATCGCAAGCGTTACCGTAAACGGCGAAAATATTATTTTAACGCAAGATGTAAACCTCTCTGGCGAAGCACTCGGTGCCATTGAGTTTGTATCAGCAGATCCGACGTCAATCGTGATTAAAGGTACTGGCGGCGTAGGCAAACAAGAAATTTCAACCATCACTTTCCGCGTGAAAGGCAAACAGGGTAATTTACTGGCTCAACAGCTAGTTAATTTTAGAGCAAGTACCTATGTTGGTGGTCTAGAAATATCTCCCACTTCCGCAATTACTAACTCACAAGGTGAAGTGAGTACCAAAGTAATCTCGGGGACTGTGCCAACACCGGTTCGCGTTACCGCAAGTGCCACAACAACTAACGATGCAGACGAAAGCGTCGAGATTATCAGTCAATCTGACTTGCTCTCGGTGAATACCGGTCTTGCCGATCAAAACAGTATTTCTTTATCCGCAGAAATTCTTAACCCTGAAAGTCACAATACAAATGGCGTAACAAGTGAGATTACTGCATGGCTAGCAGACAGTTTCAATAACCCCGTGCCCGATGGCACTACAGTGAACTTTACCACTGAAGGCGGTCAAATAGAGCCAAGCTGTCAAACTACCAATGGTTCATGTTCAGTTACTTGGCAAAGTAGCAACCCTCGCGTGTTTAACCACAGATCTACCATTCTGGCTACCGCCATTGGCCATGAAACCTTTTTCGATACCAATGGTAATAACCTATTTGATAATCAAGATGGTAACGCTGTAACAGATGCAGCTGTATCAAGCGGGTTTGGTCGTGCAGAATATTTACCTTCAGGTTTTATCGATATGTCTGAAGCCTGGCGCGATGACAATGAAAACGACCAATACGACCAAGGCGAAACCTTTATCGACTTTGATAACAATAAAATATTTGCCAGCGCTGACGGCATGTTTAACGGCCCACAATGTTCTGGCGATTTATGCTCAACAAAAAGCTTAATTAATGTGCGTAAGTCATTGGTGCTAATTATGGCAAGTGGCACAAGTAAATGGGCATTATATGAAACAGTGGAAACAGACCCCGGCCAATTTAGTGAAACGATTGTTGCCAGTAATCGGGATGCTGTTAGTCAATTTAGAACCCCAATTGCACGTGGTGAAAGCCAATCTTATTCACTAAGCTTTGCTGACACTGCATTACAAACCTTACCCCAAGGCAGCACAGTGAGTGTAAGTACCGATGTTGGCGAGCTCGTTGGACAAACAAGCTTTACTGTAGGGAATACTAATGGTGGCGCCAGAACACCTATCAGCCAAGCAGAGTTAAATTCAAATACAGGAATTACAATATCAGAAGCAAAGATAAGAAAGGTGTTCGGCGGCGATACTATAGGCTTTACGCTAAAAAATACGCTCGCTGAAGGTGATGATGCAACTACCGCGAACTTAACGATTGAAATAACAAGCTCCGGTGGCGTGGTCACATCGCAGTTTATTACGGTCGACTTACAATAAAGCGAATAAAAAAACGCTGCAATTGCAGCGTTTTTTGTTTTCTAAAATCAGTGTAACAATTTAAGCAGCTGTACCGCCAACTGTAAGTTCATCAATTTTAAGACTTGGCTGACCCACGCCAACTGGCACACTTTGACCATCTTTGCCGCACACGCCAACGCCATTATCAAGTGATAAGTCATTACCTACCATTGAAATTTTATGCATTACGTCTGGGCCGTTACCAATTAGGGTAGCCCCTTTGATTGGTTGCGTTACTTTACCATCTTTAATCAAATACGCTTCTGATGCAGAGAACACAAACTTGCCTGATGTAATATCAACTTGACCACCTGCAAAGTTCGTCGCGAAAATACCGTTTTCAACACTTTCTAAAATTTCTTGTTGCGTACTTTCACCCGCTAGCATGTACGTATTCGTCATACGCGGCATAGGTAAATGAGCATATGATTCGCGGCGACCGTTACCTGTAGGCGCTACGCCCATTAAACGCGCATTAAGCTTATCTTGCATATACCCTTTCAGCACACCGTTTTCAATCAGCACGTTGTAACCCGCAGCAACACCTTCATCATCAACGTTTAATGAACCACGGCGGTTGTCCAGTGTACCGTCATCAACCACAGTACATAAGCTAGAAGCCACTTGCTGGCCTACTTTACCACTGAAGGCCGAAGACCCTTTACGGTTAAAATCGCCCTCTAAGCCATGACCTACGGCTTCGTGTAGCAGCACACCAGGCCAGCCACCACCGAGTACCACAGGCATAGTGCCCGCAGGCGCTTCAATTGCGGCAAGGTTAACATTTGCTAAACGCACTGCTTCGTCGGCATAAGTCATCCAACGTGGTTTGCCATCAACCATTTCATAAAAATAACCATAATCTAAACGCGCACCGCCACCAGCACTGCCACGCTCACGCTTGCCATCTTGCTCAAGTAGTACCGATGCGTTTAAACGAATAAGCGGGCGCACATCTGTTGCAAATGTGCCGTCACTCGCGGCAATAAGCACCTCTTCATAAACCGCTGCCATTGAACACACAACTTGCGATGCATTTGGCGCAATTTTGCGGATGTACGCATCAATTTGTTTTAACAAATCAATTTTTTCGCCATCCGTTAAGCTGCTAATTGGCATAATCGGCTGAATAATATTCTTATCAAGCTCCACTACCTGGATTTTGCTGGTGCTTAGGGCTGCACTATTTTTATCAGCAACACTTCGTGCTGCCAAAGCCGCCTGTGTAATAGCATTTTTATTAATTGCATCAGAATACGAGAAACCAGTCTTTTCACCAGATACAGCTCTTACACCAACCCCACGCTCAATGTTGTAGCTACCATCTTTAACAATGCCGTCTTCGAGTACCCAAGATTCATGATGACTTGATTGAAAATACAGATCAGCATAATCAATTTGGTGTTCTTGAATTAAAGACAAACTATCGAGCAAATCTTGGCGTGAAAGGCCGCTTTGCGCTAGTAAATGCTGTTCTACGTTATTGCTCATGTTTAAACTCATAATTAAATTGGTTATGTGACAACAGTGGCATTTTTTGCCTTACGTCTGTCAATTTATCCATATTGGGTAAGTATACGATATTGTTAGCTTCATCACCTAACATCGCCTCTATCTCACCCCAAGGTGAGATAATCACGCTATGGCCATACGTTTGTCTGCCATTGTCATGTGTGCCTGTGGTAGCAGCAGCAACTAGGTATACTTGATTTTCAATCGCTCGCGCTTGTAGCAACGGCAGCCAATGTGCTTTGCCAGTAGGTACGGTAAATGCCGATGGCACTAAAATAATCTCTGCACCTAAAGCTCTAAGTGCGCCAAACAAGCCCGGAAAACGCATATCATAACAAACCGTTAAGCCGATTTTACCAAACGGTGTGTCAACTACGACTAAGTCTTTGCCGGCGATTGTGGTGTTAGATTCACGATAATTTGCTTTGCATCATCAACATCTACATCGAATAAATGGATTTTGTTATAGCGTGCAACCACTTCACCTAACTGGTTAACCATTAAAGAGGCTGCGTAATATTTTGTCCCTTCGGCGATTGGGATAGTGCCGGCGCTTATCCAAACGTTAAACTGTTTTGCCAGCTGACATACTTCATCAATAAATGGCACACTATTATTGGCAAACGCCATTAAGTCATGGGCTTTGGCATCAAAACAAGCAAACCCTTCTGGCAAACAAACCAGCAAAGGATCATTTACATGCTCGTCGCGCAAGGCAATTAACTGCTGGCGCAAATAATCCAAGTTGCTACGTGGTTTAGCGCTTACCGTCCATTGCAAAACAACAATCATTGATTTTGACCTTCTGTTTTATCAACTTTAGATTGCTCATTTGGCATAGTTGCATCACTTAGCGGCACTATTTTCTTTTCAGCTGGCAACACATCTTGTTTGGGTGTACCAGGCAAAGTCGATTGTGGAATTTCAATTTCACGGCTCTTCTTGCCTTTTTCTGTAACAACTGGTTGCTCAAAGGTGCCGGTAATGGTGTATTCAATTTCAGAAATAACGCGCGCTGAATGCAGTACTTTATCTATCGCGAGTGCAGCTAAACCTGTTACTGGGTTTACCATCCATGCAACAATTACTGGAATGCTTGAAGTCACCTCTGGCGCAACCCACATGGTGTAATCAATTTTTTGCGTATTGAGGTCTGCATAACCTTTAATGGTTAAATCTGCAGGCACACCATTTAGCTCAGTATCTTTGGTATACGCCACGCCCTTATCAACCTGCATACTGCCTTGCATGCTGTTGTAGAAAAATCCTTTGGCAAATACATCTCGAAAATCCAGCTTTAACTTACGCACTAACGAATCTAAGCTTAACAATGAAAATACACGTGCCCCGCCATCGCTAATATCGGTAATATAGCCATCGCCTAAGCGCCACTTTAAATCACCAGAAAGCGACTGCGTATTAAACTGATAAGGCGTACCATACCAGTACAAATCAATATCAATTTCGGCGTTAGATTCTTTAATTGAGCTGGTGAGATCGAATTCGTCGGTTAGCTCACCGATATCCTTACTTACTAGTTTACCGCTTAAGTTAGTTTTTTGCTTTTGCCAGCTGCCTTCACCGATAAATAAGTGCTTACCTTTATCGACAGTCAACTTACTGATCAGCAAACCGTTGTCAGCCGGATCTAAATCGAGCGCAAGCTTATCTAACTGATAGCTATCCACTTTACAATCGGCACAGTTAAATCGAATCGCCGGTAAATGGGTTAACCATTCATTGTCTTGTGGGCTACCAAAGTCATCAATTGGCTTTAAACTAACACTAGGTTGTGGCTCTGTTTCTTCAGGTTTAAAGTTAAGCCGTAAATAATCCGCTTCAATAAACACAGGTCGCTGCGCAAGAATACGTGGAATACTCACTTCTGCGCGTACTTCTTTACCATTAATTTTCAGCTGGGTAGACTGCGCTAATGCGCTAAGGTTTATCTCAAGATCATTAAATTCAATTTCCGATAGTGTCGCATAATCGATATTGGCATTTACTTCTTTTAACTTAGGAAATACTTGATTATCCGAAGTCGACTCGGTTGGTGTAGCAACCAAGTGATCAATAAACGGGATCCATTCCACGATATCGGCTTTTGCAAGGGCTACCGTCACATCGAAACCACTGGCGTTAATACCAAGGTCATTTTCACCGACGATCAAGTGTGCATTACTTACCTTACCCAAGCGATTATCAACAATACTATTAAAATAGAGTTGCTGATTAATATTGGCGGTGATCAAGTTCGAGATTTCATCGCCTCTTACATTTAAGGTAAGTGGCCATACTTGATCACGCTTTTTACTGTATGGCGTTGGTAATGCTGTACTTAAGCCAATTAAATCTGACGATGCACTGGCAGTATAATTAAACCCTTGCGGCTTTAGCTGCATATTAAACGCAATATCAAACGGCACAACACCACTCATGTAACCACTCATAATGCCTTGCGTATGCTTAACAATGTCACTCACTTGCCAGCTGGCATCACCTGTCACTGACAGGTCGTAGTTTTCGCCCTGCTGCTTGCCTTGCAAATTAAACTTAAACGGCATATCGAGCCAACTAGCCGTCGCATTTTTGAGCTGAATATCGCTGTTGTTAAAGGTTAAAGTACCAGTAACCTTATCGAAAGGAATACCCGGCTTTGCAATAAAAATCGGGGTGTTTTTAAGGTCAACAGAACCGCTAACGCTCACTTCGCCTTTACTTAACGGTACTTGAATGCGTGTTCTACCAATTACCTTACCCTGCCCTTGCACGGTTTCAAGTACCGCACCAATAGAGTCTTTTAGTGGTGTGGCTGCAAAGAAAGGCTGTAATTCTTGTGCTTTTTGCTGTGTTTCAATATCAACATTTAGCGTACTTGCGTGTGATAAGTCGTCAATACTAACAACAACACCGTTACCTAACTGCAATCCAGCAAGTACACCTTGCTGCGACACAATGTCCATGCGTTCATTTGAAAAAATTAAATCAGCTTCAAGGTTAGTAATATCTGGCCACGATTGATTAAAGTTAAATGTTGCGTCGGTCACTTTAGCGTCAACTAAAAAGCGGCCGTTGTGCTCTTGATATGGGAAGTCGCTTAATTTGCCTTGCCACAACACTTTTGCCATATCTATTTTACCGCCTCGCAGTGAGCGATTGAGGTAATCAATTGTGCCCTGCGGCATATAACCGCGTGGAAAATAATGACGCGCTTTAAGTACTTCTGGCCCCTGCATCTCTGCATATAAACTAAGTTCGCTTTGCTCAAATAAATTAAGAGAAAACTCTGCGGCGAAGGTCAGCTCATCATTATCTAACCAAATAGTGTCACTTTCGAGTCTCCAGCCTTGCGCTTGTTTAAGAAAATCAAGGTTAATGGTTAACTGCTTGTACGGAATAGCACGCGTAAACAGCTCGCCTGTCATGATGTAGTCTTCATTACCTTGAACTGACAACTTAGCTGCTGACTGATCACCTACCAGCGTGAGCGATAAGTTTTGCACCCCAGGAATGCCGTTATAGTGCTGCCATGACAAATCGCGCACTGAGGTAGTAAAGAAATAATCTTCTGAGTTGTGATATTGCACATAAAGGTCTGAAACTGAGCCTTTTAGCAATAGCTGTTCAACAATTTTAGTTTGCTCAAATGGGAGCAAAGGCGCTACATCACTTAATAATGCCAGTGGAAAGTCACGCCATTGCGTCGTAATACGGCCATTGTTGTAGTCAATTTTACCACCAAAGCTTGGCCATTGATTTTGATTAGCACCAATATCAAGTTCAGACGTTTCAAATCGCCAACCATCGTTGTGCGGTCGCACTCTTAACGTACCTGCATTGATTTGTAACGACTCTCTTTCGTTTTCTTGTTGCCAGCTAATCTCGCTTGGTTGCCAATCTAGTTGAATGTTTTCAACTTTAAACTCTTTAAATCGCGCCCATGCTTTAAAGTTAATATCGCTTTTAACTTGGGTCACATCATCCGAAAGCACATCTCGCAACCAACTGCTCGCATTTAGCTGCTTACTTTCAACAAATAAAGAACCAAACGATTCAGAGAAATGTTCACCGTATAAATCGAGAATAATCTCTAATCGATTATCAGAAATACCCGGCAAGGTGATGTAACCTACGCCTTGATGCTGATTGTTACGGTTTTGCCAAGTTACACGCTCAATCGCAATAACGCGCTTTTCATTGCGCTTGGTGTTAACTAAAAATTGGCTATCTTCTACAGCAAAGTGACCGCTTTGCGCTAAAAATAAGGTTTCGAGTACATCGATTAAATTAGCACCGTCGGTGCTTTCATCACTGCTTGGGAAAGGCTGGGTTAAATCAACTTTGGCATTAAGCCCTGACAACACAAAATAATTTGATACTAACCTGCGCTGCAGCACAGATTGCCACACATTAACATGCAAACGCGATTGTTCAACATAGAGTCCAAGAGCTAGTGGCTGGTTTTTGCCGAACGATACCTGATTAAGTACCAATGCGGGGCCTGTGTGCTCCCAACCAGCAGAAATAGAACCAATAGCGATATTAGTGCCAACTTGTTCGGTAATCAGTGCTTCAATTTCAGCTTTGTAATCATTGGCATAGGGCAGGCTATATTTTAGCAACGACACAAGCACAGCGACCAGCACAAGGCTGATCGCGAATATTTGCCAAACTTTACGTAAACACCAAAAACAGGTGTGCCTTACTTTTTGCACTACATCATCACCACATCAAACTGCTCTTGATTATACAAGCTTTCCGTTTGAATACTGACTTGTTTCTTAATAAAAAGTTCAAGTTCAGCTAAGTTGTGATACTCATCATTTATCAGTGCCTCGCTCACAGCTGGCGAAGCGTAAACAACAAATTTAGTCGCATCGTAAGCACGATTAACACGCACAATTTCACGTAAAATTTCATAGCAAACAGTTTCAACTGTTTTAAGTGCGCCTCGCCCTTTACACACTGGGCACTCGCCACACAGAATATGCTCTAAACTCTCTCGCGTACGCTTACGCGTCATTTCTACTAAGCCAAGTGCTGAAAAGCCGTTGATATTGGTTTTGGCACGATCTGGCGCCATAGCAACTTCTAAGCAATGAAGCACACGACGTTTATGCTCGGCACTGGCCATATCAATAAAGTCGATAATGATAATGCCGCCTAAATTACGCAAACGTAGCTGACGAGCAATCGCTTGAGTTGCTTCAATATTGGTATTAAAGATGGTTTCTTCAAGGTTGCGATGGCCAACAAACGCACCGGTGTTAACATCCACCGTTGTCATTGCTTCGGTTTGGTCAAATATTAAGTAACCACCCGATTTAAGCTCAACCTTACGTTCAAGAGCTCGTTGAATTTCATGTTCAACGCTAAACAAATCAAAAATTGGGCGTTCACCTGGGTAATATTCCAATGCTTTGGCAAGCTCTGGCACAAACTCTTCGGTAAACGCAGTGAGCTGCTGATAAGTGAGCTTTGAATCAACACGAATACGCTCCATATCTTCACCGACATAATCACGCAGTGTGCGAAAAGCAAGTGTTAAGTCTTCGTGTAGAATCGACTCTTTACGCGTTTTTTTGCGTTTTTTTGCTATTTTGTGCCACAATTTTTTTAAGAATTTAGCATCGTGCTCTAATTCAGCTTCGGTTGCGCCTTCAGCTGCAGTGCGCACAATAAAGCCACCTTCCTGATCATGAAATGGTGCAACGATCTTTTTTAAGCGCTCGCGCTCTTCTTCACTTTCAATACGCTGTGATACACCAACATGGGTGGCATCTGGCATAAATACTAAATAACGCGATGGAATAGTGATATCTGTTGTTAAGCGCGCACCTTTAGTGCCCAGTGGATCTTTAACCACTTGCACCATAATAAACTGACCCTGCCTCACTAGTTCTCGAATATCCTGAACTTTTTTGATTGGCTGATCATCCACACCTTCGGCAATGGAGGTGCTATTTACAATATCAGATGCGTGTAAAAACGCGGCTTTTTCAAGGCCAATATCAACAAACGCAGCTTGCATACCCGGCAACACGCGGCTCACTTTGCCAAGATAAATATTGCCGACAATACCAAGATTGCCTTCACGCTCTAGCTGCACTTCTTGCAGCACGCCGTTTTCAATTAATGCAACGCGACTTTCACTAGGTGTGACGTTAATTAATAACTCTGAGCTCATGCAAATTCCTTTAAAAATTGCGCTAATAATTGCTCGGTTTCATACAGTGGCAATCCCATAACAGCAAAGTAACTGCCATTAAGCTTAGTAACAAATCTACCTGCCCCGCCTTGAATACCGTAGCTTCCTGCTTTATCAAATGGCTCGTTTGTTGCGCAATAATCGTTAATTTCTTGTTGTGACAACTGTTTAAATGTAACGTCAGTAACGACTAACTGCGACATTACCCCTTGCTGATTAGCAAATGCAATGGCGGTCATCACTTGATGGGTTTGACCTGACAATGACGAAAGGGTTGCAATTGCATCTGCCAAATCTGCTGGCTTACCCAATACCTTGTCGTTTAATACCACGACAGTGTCAGAACCCAGTACAGGGTAATTATGAGCAGCTATTTCAACACCTGCTAACGCTTTTTCTTCAGCAAGGCGACAAACAAACTGTTCAGCTGACTCGCCTGTTTGTTGTGTTTCATCAATATCTGTTGCGAACTGTTCAAACTCAACATTCAGTTGAGCAAGCAATTGTTTGCGTCTGGGAGAAGCAGACGCTAAATAAATTTTAGTCAAAATTAGCGTATCCTAAAGTGACGTCGATATTTTCTTAGCAGTAAAAACAACCATGGCCACGCCAATGCGCCCGTTAATACCGGCCATAAATATTGTGGTAAAAAATAAATATCGAGTAAAAAGTGATTCAGCCAAAACACCAAAAGATAATAAAGCGCTAAAAACAACGCCACTAACATCGCTTGCTGCCAAACACTAAAATTACGAATTTTCTGGTAATTACTCGCCGTAATATAAATCACTATTGAGTAAGTAAGTGATCGCACACCAAGTGGAGATCCAAGCGCTAAGTCAATAATCAAGCCGGCCATCCAAGCAAAGCCTATGTTTACCCTATGGGGTAAGGCGATAGACCAATACATAATTACCAACAACACTAAGTCAGGGCGATACATTTCAAATGCAATTGGCAATGGCATTAATGCAAGTACTAAAGAGACAAATACCGAGAGTAAAATAAATCCTAAATGCCTAGTCATTGGCTACCTCGTTGCGCCAAAGCAAAATCAGCAAACGAATGCGGTCGAGCTCGGCAATTGGACTGGCATAGACTTCAGAAAAAGGCCTACCCTCGTTACGATTAATACTCGTGACAGTGGCAACCGGATAACCTTCAGGAAACACGCCGCCCAAACCCGAACTTACCAGCACATCGCCAATACGAATATCCATGCTATGCGGCACATGAGATAGTTTAAGCTGATCAATTTTACCAATACCTTCCACCACAGTACGCACATTATTGCGCAATACACGCACAGGCGTAGCGTGTTGTGTATCGGTGATTAATAACACTCGACTCGTTGTGCTGCCAACCTGAGTGACTTGACCAACAATGCCTTTGTCATCAATCACTGCAAGGCTTTCTTTTACATCATCAAGTAAACCGCGATTAATTAACACCTGATGGCTGTACGGGTTGGAATGAACTGATAAAACCTGAGCAACCAACTTACGTTCTTCAAGCTTATTTGAAGAACCGAGCAAGGCTCTTAGCTTTTGGTTTTCGAGCTGTAAGAACTCATATTGCTGCAATTTTTGATTTTGCACCAATTGCGCTTCGCGTAAGGCATCGTTCTCAACCATTAAACGCTGGTGAGAAGAAAGGTTTTTACTGCCTTCGCGGAACATTTCATAAGGGAGGTTTGCAAGGTAAAACAAAGGGCTAACTATGGTGTTTAAGCTAGCCCTTACTTTGGAACCGCCATCCGTGTAGCGATCGCCGATAATCAGCACCACACTCAATACGATGGCAATTACCAAACGTAATTGCAACGAGGTATTTCTACCAAAAATTAAATTCATTGCGCCCTCAAAGAGCAGTAAAACAAGTGTATTTAGCTACTTAATCGTAGCTAAATACATCACCACCATGCATATCAATCATTTCAAGTGCTTTACCACCGCCACGCGCTACGCAGGTTAATGGATCTTCCGCAACAACAACCGGAATGCCCGTCTCTTCCATCAATAAACGGTCAAGATCTTTTAGCAATGCACCACCACCGGTTAATACCATACCGTGTGCTGAAATATCGGAAGCCAGCTCAGGCGGTGATTGCTCTAACGCAACCATTACCGCACTTACAATACCTTGTAACGGTTCTTGCAGTGCTTCTAGAATTTCACTTGAATTTAGCGTGAATGAGCGCGGCACACCTTCAGCAAGATTGCGACCACGTACTTCAATTTCTTTTACTTCTTCGCCATTAAATGCAGAACCAATTTCATGTTTAATGCGCTCAGCAGTTGCTTCACCAATTAAACTACCGAAATTACGACGTACATAGTTAATAATTGCTTCATCGAACTTATCACCACCAATGCGAACTGATGATGAGTAAACAATACCGTTTAAAGAGATAATAGCGACTTCAGTTGTACCACCACCAATATCAACAACCATTGAACCAGTTGCTTCAGATACCGGTAAACCAGCACCAATCGCAGCGGCCATTGGTTCTTCAATTAGGTAAACTTCGCGCGCACCTGCACCCATTGCTGATTCACGAATCGCACGTTTTTCAACTTGTGTTGCACCACACGGTACACACACTAAAACACGTGGACTTGGACGTAAGAAGTTATTGTTGTGCACTTGTTTAATAAAGTGCTGTAACATTTTTTCGGTTACGTAAAAGTCGGCAATAACGCCGTCTTTCATTGGGCGAATTGCTTTGATATTACCAGGTGTACGGCCAAGCATTTGTTTTGCTTCTTGACCTACTGATGCAACACTTTTAGGGCCACCTGGTTTGTCGTGGCGAATTGCCACAACCGATGGTTCATTTAAAACAATGCCCTGATCTTTCACATAGATAAGTGTATTGGCAGTTCCGAGATCGATTGATAAATCGTTAGAAAAAAGACCACGTAATTTTTTAAACATGGAACTGGGGTATCCTTGTAACGTATGAGGCTCAGTTTTATTTTTAATCGAATAACTAAACGCTCAAATAATAAATATAAAGTGTCTAGCGCTCGCGCACTAGACGAAAACCGATGTAATTAGCACGAAAATCCGTTGCTAAAATTAGGCGTGTCGACGCACGCGCTAAGGTAGGTGCAAAATTCCATGCACCGCCACGAATCGCAACATCAGAACGACCAGCCGTTTTTTGGGTCCACTCCCACACATTACCAACGGTGTCATAAACGCCAAAACGGTTAGCGCTAAACGACCCTACAGGTGCGGGGCTCTGATTTGACCACTCACTACCACACCAACCACAATTAGCTAAGTTATTGCCAATATCATTACCCCAAGGGTAATCGGTTTTTGTGCCGGCACGTGCCGCATATTCCCACTCCACCTCAGTTGGCAGGCGATATTCGTTGCCTGTTTTCTCACTTAACCAATCAGCATACGCTTTAGCATCTGAGTAAGTTAAGCACACAACTGGAAAATTATCTTTTTGCTCGTAGCCTGGGTTTTGCCAATTAAGCGACGCTTCCCACACTGGCTCACCATTTAAATAGTAAGCACAGCCTTGGCCACTTTCTGCTTCTGTTTTATAAGCAGTATCGGCAACAAATTCGTTGTATTCGCCTACTGTTACTTCTTTCTCGTTCATCGCGTACGAATCACTCAGAATCTTTTTAACAATAGGTTGCTCGTTTGCTAAACCGTTACCGGTTAAATCACCCATTTCAAACTCGCCTGCTGGGATCACAATCATGCCAGCTGAATTTGCAATCGTGCTGCGAGTTGAAAGGCTTGGTGTAGTCGTTGTTTGGCGAGTGCGCGTTTGATTATAGTTAGACTGGGTAATCGTCTCTTTTCTTAAATTTGCGCGTAATGTTTGCGAGCGTTTTAAATTAATATTTCGCGTATAGGTTTGATAACCTTGTTTGCGAATTTCAATGTCATAGCTACCTGATGGCAATGACACATCTAAACGAGTTGAGCCGTAGCTTACACCATTAATAAACACTTCATCATCGCGCACGTTAGAGCGCAATGTGAGCTGGAACAATCGCTCCTTTTTTGGCGTATTTACCTCTACCGTATCACGGTTAGTTACCATGCTTGCTGATGAGGGTGCGCTTTTATTATCTTTAAAACGCACTACTGGTTCATCGTAGCTTGCACTTATAACTGGCTGATACACATTAGGAATTGCTGAGCCATAATCAGAACAGAAGCTGTTATCTAGATTAAGCAAGTTACATAAACGGCTGGCGTTTACTTCTCCGCGCATGGTTACGCTTAGGTTGGTATTGTAATTACCTTGCCCGCTAAATGAGCTGTTAACCACATGACTGCTTAGTACTTGAACCTGCGCACCTGACATATTGCGCTTTGGTTCAACCACTCTCTGCTCGGTAATATTGGCAAAAATTTGGTCCATAAAGCGTTTTGTGGCTTTTTGTAAACCTTGTGATTGACCACGTTGCTCACACGCCGCCAGCGTTTCTGTGCGCTTACAGTTTACTGTGTGATTCACTTCAACAGTGCCTTCACGGGTAAACTCATTACGTAAACGCTCAACACGTGCGGTATTTTTTTGCTGCTTTAAGCTTTCGAGGGTGTTAACTAAGGTATGTTTTGAAACGCGGATTGCTTCAATATCTTTGCGATGAGATGAAATCGCTACAAGCTGTAGGTCTATATCATCTTTATTTTGCTTTAGATCCGCAATCGCTTTTTGGTAGCGCGTTTGCGCCGCACTAATATCCAATGTTGGGTCTTCAATTAAACGGCGATACAAATCATTCATCGCGTCTAATGATTGGTTGCGTTCTTTCTCTAGCGAAATAGAACGTGAACGAAGTAATTCCAATTGCTCTTGCAATTGTTTTTCTTGTTTTAGATGTTTATCTAAAACACCAGATAACTCTTTGAATTCAGACTGCTTAATATCTATTTCAGCTTGAATGCTTGATACTGTATTAGTGTCTTGTCCATGCGCTTGCCATGTAAATAGGCTAAGCGAGATCACCAATGACAAAGGTGCTAGTCGCATATAATTATTCCCAAAACGGCCGATTTTTGGTTTTCTTGTTTTCGTTTTTATCGTAAGGGCACTTGCCCTAATGCTTTATGCTATTTTTTTGTCATGCAAAACACAAGCTTTGTCTTACCTTAAATGGCAAATTTTCAATTAAATAGTAAAACTAAAGGTTGTTGTTGTTTGTTGATATAAAGATATATTAAAAATAACCTGATTTAATCCGGCGAAATTACAGTATTAAAGTAAGCTACAGAATTACATTTTTTGCTGACTGTAACTCTTTCTATCCCTTGGTTCTCAAAATCGTTATTGACTGTGAGGGTATTTTTTGTTGCTATAGCGCGCACAATAGATGTTTCTTTTACTTAGGAATAGACAGAAACACTCATATTATTTTTGTATCAATGGACTGATATAACACACCTCACTGCGCGCTTGGGCATGTTTTAGTGCTCCAATTTCTCATAGCCAGTTAATCTGTTCCTTGATGCTCATTTCTCTACCACTAGAGCTCAGTTAACAGGAACATAAAATGAAGCCCCCACTTTTAATTACAACCTTATTGCTTTCATCCGCAGTATTCGCTTCAAAGCCGGCAAAGGTTTATCACGCAATAAAAGCAGAGCATTATGGGGAAATTATCGTTGCACCAGCAGAAAACCCCGAGCACTATTACATTAACTTTGCAGGCTTTAATAGCGGTTACGATGGGCAAACCCTGCTTTACAAAAAACAAAAGAATGACATCGGTGAGCTATTCCATTTTAAACAACTTGGAACAGGCTATATTAATTTAATTAATGAAGGCGGGAGTACGTTAATTTCCGGCACTTATGTTCCGTATCAAACCGTTAAACTAACAGGCATAGCAAACTCTAAAGTGACTTTTTCTGGCTATGCTGAAGAACGGAATGTAACTAAGCTAATAGAAAAATATAAAGAGTTACAAGGTTTAACCGAAAGCAAAGTTTCAACAATTAAGCATATTGAAAACGCCAAAGAAGTATTGATTAAAAAATGTAACCAGCCAATTACTATCGAAATTGATTGGCCGCAATTCGAGCAAGCTCAGCAAAAAACCACTCCAGGAATGCTGGGTTCTTACCTCACGTCACTAAGTAAAATCTGTGAAATTGATGATGATTATTTAGCCGCTGTTAATGAAATCTCAACCATCAAACTATCGCTCTCTAAAAAAGCAGGGACCGCCGATATTAAACTGAATGGAGCGACTCTTTACATTGGTTTGAATAGCTCCGTACCAAATGTGTTTGCGTCCAGCTATGACACAATCTTAAATATTTTATAACCCCAAAAACAAGGAAAGAAAATGAAACCGACATTAATTACAGCAATCGTACTAGCAAAATTATCAACGGGTGCTGTTGCTGGCGTAAAAGAAAAAAAAGCAATGCGTGCGGCAGATGCAAAAGTAGCAGAGCAAATCGTTACGACTAAGCAAGCATGTGGTAATAGTCAGCTAGATGTCACTATTGACTGGGAAAAATTCAACATAATGATCGCCGAAAACGAGACAACTCTTAAAGAAAAGCGCTATCAAGAGCAATGGGTGCTAAGCCATGCTGGTGATCGCACGGCGAGTGTAATTGAAGCTCTTGGTAAAATTTGTAACAGCGATGCTGACTACAAAGAAGAACTGGCTAAACTGACTAAGGTAGTTGTTCAGCCTTTACCTAAATTTAGCGATTACAGAAGTAGCTTTAAGCTTGACGGAACGACAATTCAGGTTGCATCAGGTCATTATATGACACGTAATGCCGATGATTACACTAAACCAATTAAAGCACTGTTTTAATCTTTTAACCTTTAGGCTTAGCTAATGATTCATGCTAAGCCTTAGTTTTCTCGCCAGTAAATTACGCGGTCATTTCCTCTAAAACGGCCAAACTGTAGCACGGCATTAGGATTATCGTTGACATCGTTATAGTTGCCATCGTTATTCCAATCAAACTGCAACCACTTTTCTGGGCTTACGTAATCAACATTATAAGTACGCTGCTCTGTTGGCGTTGGCGCAGTCAAAAATAACTCTCGACCCGATTTATAGATACCTGCGGCAAAACTATCACTTACATTAACTTTAAGCGGTTGGTTATCTTCAATCACTAAATTAGCAAAGCTATATGCGCTACAAGAGTCTGACGTATTAACTACAAAGTTAGTGCCATCCCAATATTCAACTTTCATTGGAATTTGTAGCGGTTCATATTCACTGCCATAGTTATTGCTAAGTGTTAACCGACCATAGCGCATTTCCATCGGCGAAATAATTTCAACACCGCCAATTACATTAGTGTTAATAGCGCGACTATCGGCTGTACCAGCAAGTTGATTAGCATTTTGATTTAAATCGTTGAGTACTTTGCCATCCGAGTCGGTTAAACGCACTAATGGAATCACTTGCGTCATTGGAATTGACGGCGCACTATCACGCTCTAACGTGGCATTGTTTACATTCACCACATACAAACCTTGCTGCCAGTCGACACCATCATCAGCACTCAAACTGTAACGCGGCGCAAGTTGTGTTGCCGATTTATAATTCGCAGCATCATCATTTTCAATTAAGTTTTCAATGCGCGCTTTGGCAAAATTAAGCGTACTAGTTGCATTATAAGTGTAATTGTATAAGCGGTTACCTAATACATCTTGCGCTGTAATGGTGTAACTTAATTCATCAAACGGCTGGCTGTAATAGGTAAAACTATTGCAAGCACTTGTCATTGATTGCTCTGTCATTTCAAATTGCGCTGGGATAAAGCGCCCTACATTGGCTTTACTGCCAGAGATAGCTCCACCATCACTATGGTTTAAGTAATTACTGCTCGAAAGGTTAGCAAGTAGCTCAATAATCCCAACTTCATTAAATTTTGCATCAGTGATTGTCGCGACACCCGAGACAAAACCATTAGCCGGCACAGCATTAGGCGATAATACACCGTCAATACCCCCTTGCGGCGCCTGTAAGTTATGCGTTAACGCAACTGTTCCTGTGATATCAGCACTTCGAAAATTACGCGTTATCGCCCCATTGGCATTGTGAGCCTCGACTTGAATATTGAAATCTTCCGACGCCATTTTAAATACAGGGTCTTCCGCATCAGACGCGTTCGGATCGCCGGCTACAATGACGTTAAACCTTTCAGGACGCACCACATAATTATTACTGGTGTCAGTTAAACTCGCTCCATTAGGTGCTGATGCAAATGCCGACAAACTAATTCTACCGGCATCAAGATAATTTAACGCCAAATTCGCTTTATAGTTATTAGTTGGATCAAAATTAACGGTTACAGGTGTGTTGTTTGTTACTGGCGTATTATTTACAGTAAACGCCATCGATGATGGGTTACTTGGTTGTACAAAATTATTGGTAAAGTTGACTGTTTGTGGGCCACTAAAAATGTTTTCACACGCGCCTGTATTATCGTTTTTTCTTACCGCCATTAATTCCGCGCTATATGGCACACCAGATATTTGATCGCTAATGGCACTGATTTTAAATCCCGTATCCACAAATTGGGTATAACAATTAGCAAGCGACACTTCGTTTGCACCGACAAAACATCTAAACCCTGAACTTGGATTCGTTACATTAGTGTTTAACGCGTAATTAATGGTACTTGCTTGGGTATTATTTAAGCTAATATTTGCTCGACCATTTACCGTAAATGGGTTACTTGGCGACCAACTTAACGCGCCACCACCTGAGGTGGAAAGCGATACAGTAGCTGGGTTTGGATAATAACTACTGCAAGTATCGTCAGCACATGCCTCAATTGTCATGGTTTCAGCTTCGCATGTTAACCCTGTATTATCACTTAGCGTAAGGCGATAATGGTCAACACTCGGCGCATTGTCACACGTACGTACCGTATTCATATCACTTAAAATTTCAGACTGTTGTAACGCACGTGAATAAATTCTTACTTCATCAAGCTTACCTTTAAAATAACGATCGCTGCGAATGCCGCCACACTGTGTTGAAGTATTCGTGCCTACATCAACGCCAATAAAAAACTTACACGGTGAATCAGCTAACCCATCGCTGTAACTACGTGAGGCATCGGCAATTCCATTAATGTACATAATTTGCGAACCTGATCTGTACACAACGGCAACATGAGTCCATTGATTAAGCGGTATAGTGCGCGAGCTGGTAAATGAACGCGTTTGTCGAGCGGCGTTTTGCCACCACCAAAATAATCGATTATTTGAATCTAAATGGAATTCAAAATGCTCATCTTTAGATACTAAACTTCGCAGGCCACCGCGATTTTCGGTGGGATAAACCCACGTACTTACGGTTAGCTCTTGATAATTAAAATCACCACTGTCATCAACTGATGCGTAGTTGGTTCCATCAAATTCTGCATATTCACATGTACTTTGGCTGCCTATGGTGTTTGCCGGGCCAGGTGAGCTTATTGAAAATGTGGGACTTCCCGAAGGGGTTAAATCATGGGGATCAGTTAAATTGGCGTCTAAAAAATCACGATCAAGTTGCCACCAACCATTGGCGTCACAATATTGTTCGCGCGCGGCTCCATCCCAGCCTAAGCCTTGGTTTTGGTTTTGATAGATGGTTTGAATTTGTGTATCACCAATCGCTTTATCAAAAATAAGTAGTTCATCAACTAAGCCTCGAAAGCGCTGGCTAGCATCAAACCCACCACCTAAATTATCTTGTTCTTGCCCTAACATTAGGTAGTTAATGTTTAATGAACCACTATCGTGATTTGATACACAGCCTTGTTGTTGCCCATTAACAAAGAAGCACGATGTTGAACCGTCACGACGCCAAACAAAATGTCGCCAAACATTATCTGAAAAGTTTGGAATGCTAATGCGTGAGGCGCGATCTTGTTTGATCCAAGGCTCAAATAATGTACTGCTTGGATGCCACCAAATTAATTCATTAGCATTATTATTGTTACGCGCCCCTGAAATTAGTACTTGGCTACCTGAAAAACTACTTTTAACCCACGCCGAAATCGTAAACTCTCTGCCACTGAGTAAATCCTCATCAATATCAATTCGCCCATTGCTAACACCGTAATCAAAAAATGCGGCATTACAAATTTTTCCTTCTGCGGGTTGAATATTAAAAGGCGTGCCATGTTCACTGTTAATTGATTCTATGACTTGGTTATTTACACCGCTTAACCATGAAAATTCATCAAAACGAAATTCCGCGATAGGTGACGCATTTGGGTCTACCGTTGTCGCACCACAAATACCCGTAAAATTATTTAATATACTTGGTGCTACGTAGCTTACTTCGGCACTGTTGCCCACACTAACCGACGCGCCTGATGTAAGCGCACCTTCGAATTCAGCACCAAATGCAAGATCTATTTGGCTTTGTGAATAAACAAATCCGCCAAACTCAACATTATTGGCAGTTGCAACACTGCCAGCTACGTAAATAATTAAATCATCCGGGCGCGGTACATCAATATCACTAAAAATAGATAAAGATCCTCTTACAACTATGCGTGTTGGCCCGGTAACACGTAAGTTTGGACGGTTAAGTGATAAAGAACCTGTAAATAAATAATCGCCAGAGAGCTTACCGTTCCTTGGAATACTGGTTTGAGGGTTAAATAAACTTGGTTCTTGAATGGTTTCAGCATTCGTGCCCGAAGCGATACACTTTGAACCACACGCATCGGGGTTACTATCTACCAAATTGGTCGTAACAATTACACTATTAGCTTGGCCGCTAATTTCTGCATTATTTAAAATAATTGCACTGCCGTTATTAAACGTTGCAATTCCTGAAGGAAATACATCTTCACAGGCAGGTAAATTTGCCCAAACTAAATTAGGAAGCAACAGCAATAGATAGAAAAAGCTAGTTAAGTGTTTTTGCTTCAACATTGATACTTCTCTGCGTTGTCCACTGGCCAGAATCACAACTTACTGTACTGGTTATCCGATACACAGTCACCTTAGAGGTTGGAGAATTTGCATCCGCCACATTATTTACCGAGCTACATGAGAGCTCTACAAATTGGCAATTTTCCATATACTTAGTTGCATTAAAATGGTTTGGCGGCACATCAGCATTACATACGCCGTTTGGCGCATTCAGCGGAAACAACTGTGTGAGTTTCCATTCAACACCACTTTGCGCTGACAAAAACGCTTTAGAGCCATAGTACTCTACCGCATTTGATTGCGCGCCCCCTTCAATCACACGGGTAAGCGCTAATCCAAGTGCCAACAATACAATAGCAACAAATAACGATGTAATTAATAAACTGCCTTGCTGTTTAAACCTTAACGTCATACATTTCTCTAGGGCACGTTTGGAATATGCACTTCATGGTTAAATACCAAGGATTCAGAGCTATTAAATCCCATCGCCAGCCTTATATTAACAATAGCATTTCGCGTTAAGCTTGCGTCATTAAACTCAAAAGCTAAATGATCTGAAATGTATTTTGCTAATAACTGGCCCTTCACTCCATCAAGCACATGCAAAACCGAAGGTGTTGGCTGATTCACTTCAAAATCATAACCTTGATAATAATACAAACTATCACCTTCAACACAAAAGCTAATTGGGCTGTTATTCAATACAAACAATCGCTGCGTGGGTGAGGCAACTGCAAAGCCATTATCAAATGACCAACGCTGTGTTTTATTTGTCTCTTCTTCAACCGGGTCTGCCGATAACAAGCGAACGCGATTATTACTCAAATCATAAATATCGGCAGGGCTTTGTGGATACAAGGTGACACGATCATTTTCAAACGCTTTATCTTCATTATTAAACGCCACAACAATTAAATCACCTGCACTTGAGGTATCAAGCGGTGGGTTATTGACATAAATACTGCTAGCTTTAAACGGCGTAAACTCTAAACACTGGAACGCTTGACCTGAAACATTACCAGCTTGAACTCGAATCGAATTAGGCGTTGCTTGGCGTAACTCTTTACTTAACCGCAGTAAGGCAAAACGCGCTTGTGCAACCACTTCATCACGCTCTGTGCCCGTTGCATAAATTTGTGCACCAAACTTTATAAACTGCATCGTGCTAATGCTCACAATGCCGATAATAACAATCACAATTATCAGCTCGACCAAGCTAAAACCCTTTCGTTTAGCGCGGTTCATTAGTAATTACCTTTGTAGGCAGAAAAACCATATACATCGCCTGTTGGCGCTGTCACAGTTACCGTGATTAGTTTTAAGGTATTAAAATCGCCAGATGTATCTGCTACACCATTAGCATCATCATCGTAAACCACAGTAACTGACAGGCTAAAGCCAGGATATAGATCTTCAACTGGTTGACCTAAGCTATTTTGTAAATCTGCCGCTTGGTAATTGCCAATAAAGTCATCTACATCGTTAAGTTTGTTACGAATACATTTTCCGTTAATATCTTTTTCTTCGGGGTCATTACAACCCAAATCACTTGGCAAAGTACATGAACTTGATGCTATACCACATTGAGTATAAGGAGGACTGCGTCGTGATTTCTCGTCAAATGAACGCCCCAAAATCTCGTTCATCATCGCCTGACCTAGTTCATTAGCTTTGACTTGAATTACGGGATCGGCGCTTTGCTTTGCTTGTGGTGCTAACAGGCCTGTTACTATGGTAAGCACAATCGCCATTAACACTATGCCAAAAATCACTTCAACTAAGGTAAAGCCCTTAAGCCTATTCACATGCATAAATGCCACCTTGTGCAGAAATGCAAATATCCGCCTCACCAAAATCGATTTTGCAATTTGCGGCGCAATTTAAATTTGGTCTACCAAAATCATCAAACTCTAGCTCAGT
The DNA here is from genome assembly GCF_002964745.1 of Pseudoalteromonas sp. T1lg24. Lineage (NCBI taxonomy): Bacteria > Pseudomonadati > Pseudomonadota > Gammaproteobacteria > Alteromonadales > Pseudoalteromonadaceae > Pseudoalteromonas > Pseudoalteromonas sp. T1lg24. The sequence goes on from NZ_PQCB01000006.1 coordinate 772,070, forward strand.
AAAACTGGCACTATTTGAATCAAGAGTTTGAATACGTGTTGCTGTGCTATTAGTTGGAATATTGACAACAAGATAGGCAAAGTCGAGCGCTAAGTTAGCGCAATTATTGGTCATTGCAGGTGCTATTTGAGCGCTACTAAAACACACTTTGTGGGATAAAGTATTATTAGTATTTTGCATTGCGCGAAGTTGCATAGTGCGCAATACAGTAAGGGTTCTGTCGCGGAACTCAAAGCTATCAAAACTTTCGTTTGTAAAAAATTTAGGCACCACGGTTACCGCCAAGGTGCCTAAAATTACCAAGGTTATAATTAGCTCGACAAGACTAAAACCTTGTTGTTTCATTTAAAATCACAAAGTCGATTAACAATCGTTTGTTTGAACCGTTGTAGTTGCGGCATTATAAACAAAGTTAGGTGTAGTACCAGTACGCGTAGCTGGTGCATACCAAACAAAACAACCAGCATCAGTCACAGCTGTTGGCTCTGTTGAACCATTAGCATAAAAAACACCTGCACCACTAACCACATTAAAATTAAAATCAGCAGAGTTTGCAGTTCCACCATTGTTTAAATCAGCAACATTCACGTCCATTGCTACTACAATGCCCGACGCCGCACTACCTGTTAGGTCAACGTCTGGATAACCATATACCAAGCCGATCGATTCACCTGTGTCAGCCGTGATAGTACCTGTAGCTTGCTTCTGTAAGCCTGCAATCACAGATTTACCGTAAACGATTGAGCTTGCACTGTCTGCTGCACCTGCAACACCTTGAATAGTCGAAGCATTAGCATCGCCTTGTAAATCTAAAAATTTAGGTGCAGCTGTTACTGCTAAAATACCTAAAATTACAATAACGATAATTAATTCGACTAATGTAAAACCTGTTTGCTTTTTCATATTACTTACCTCTTTAAAGCCTATAATTAGTTACCAAAAACTCGCACTACGCCAGTTGCTGGAGAGTATTCAATACCACGTAAATTAGTGTCTAACGCGTTACCAGGTAAGGCTGTTAAGTCTAACGCACTAACCAAGTAATATAGGCAAGTATCACTTGCACCATCAACCGAGCCATTATTAACAAAACGCACTAAATACGTATTTTCTTCAACTGTCGCAGCGGCCGCAGATGTTGTACTTGACGGCGCACTTTGCAGTACAGAATTAAATACTGCTTGGCATTTTGCTGTATTTAACGCAGTTACTTCAGTTGAACCTGCAACTTCATTATTTGCAGCGTCCACACCTGATGTTGGGTAGCCAATATCTGGGTCAATACCGACACGCGTTGTATCATAATCAATAAAGTTGATGGTGGTGTTATTGTCAGGACGACCTAACACTTCCCATTGACCACGTACTAGGCCAACTGCAGCGGCTAAACCACCAGCAACGCCTTCAACCGTTGAGCGCTCCGCTTCTTCTTGAATATCAATAAAGCGCGGCAATGCCGTCACGGCCAATAAGCCTAAAATTATCACTACAATAATCATTTCGATTAATGTAAAACCTGTGTTCTTTGCTAGATTTTTCTTCATTTGACGCCTCGACGACTTAATTGTAACCAAAGTTTACATTTATGCTCTAACTATTGCTCACTATGCCATTTAAGAACATGTACTTAAATAGTAAAACTGAATTTTTATAGTATTTACAGCCAATTATTTGACCGTGATCTAATATTTCTACACTGTTAACATCCGACAACGCAATCGACTGTAAGTTTTCGAACAAACCATCACATTGCGCTTTGGATGATGTAACTACATGGGTTACAAATCCATTACGGTTAACACGAGCTTTTAACACCCCTTCGCGACTTAGCGATGACTGTGCGACCAACGACATTTCAACTTCGCTTTGCTTATCTCGCATCCATTGATGCCTAATATGATTGATGCTAGTTACAAACTCATCTTTAGATTTCTTTGCAACTACTTGTTCTACTTCATCATATAAGCCTAGCATTTTTCCTGCCAACACCCAGTAAAGCAGGCAAAAAACAATCAGTATGATAATAAAGCGATATAACCCTGTGCTAGATTCCTGCGTATCTGCCACATTTATCGTCCTTTAATTGCCGACATCATATCCCACATTGGCGTAAAGATACCTAAGGCTAAAACAAGCACCATACCGGCCACAATTGAAATTAAAATTGGCTCAATTTTGGCGGTTAAACTCTTTAAATCAAAATCCACTTCACGCTCGTAAAATTCCGCGGCTTCTTGCAATAACTCCTCGACTCGCCCGGTTTCTTCACCTACAGCAACCATTTGCAATACCAATTGAGTAAACAGTTCGCTGTTTTTCGATGCTCGCAGTAAACTTTCACCTTTTTCAATACTGCGTCGCATATCAATTACTTTCTCTTCCATGAAGGCATTATCAATCGCTTCTGCGACAAGTGAAAGGCCTGTTGTCATGGGGACGCCTGCGCGCAAAATCATAGCGAAAGAGCGGCTATAGCGCGCCAGTAATGAGCGTTCTATAATACCGCCCACAATGGGAATTCTAAGCTTTACTCTGTCCCATTTCAGCCTACCTACCGGTGTTTTTAGGTAACTTCTAACGCCTATAAAAACACCTAAAATACCAAGTAAAAGCACATGCCAATACGTTACAAAAAAGTTAGATGTGCCAATTAAAATTCGCGTCATTAATGGCAGCTCGGCATTAAATTTTGCAAACATTTCAGCAAAGGTTGGAATAACGAAAATATTTAGAATAAACATCGCAATTGCCAACGCAATAACCACAAACGTTGGATAGCGCATAGCTGCTTTAATGCGTTTACGAGTTTCGTGCTCTTGTTCAAAATACGTCGCAAGTTGCAAAAACGCATCTTCTAACTTACCTGTGCTTTCACCCACTACCACTATCGATACCATTAAGCGGTTAAATATCTTTTTGTGACTGGCAAATGCCGCGGATAAATTGCGACCTTGTTCAAGTTGTTTTGCGACATCGAGCAAAGCATCGCGAAAAACGGGGTGTGTAGTGGTTTCAGCAAGGCCAACAATTGCCCGAATAATCGGAATACCGGCTTTCATTAACGAGTACATTTGCCTTGAAAAAACAATCAACTCATCAAGGGTTACTTTAGGCTGGAAAAACGCCATTATCGGCGAGTTTTCGCCCTCTTTTTCACCAGTGCTAGGTTTAATAGACAGCGGTATTAACCCACGCCTCAATAGTACATCTGCAGCCGCATTATCATCATGCGCCTCAAGCTCACCGTTAACCGGTTTGCCCTGTTTATCTTTTGCTTGATAGGCAAAAAACGGCATCGGCTTAACCTACTAACTCAGGCAAACTTTCAGCCACTCTAAACACCTCTTCAAGTGAGGTAATGCCTTGACTTGCATAATCCAATGCCATCACTGATAAAGGTTCAAACTCTGGGTTTGCGCGTGCCGCTTCTGAGAATGCTTGTGTATCAGCTAAACGCAGAGCGTCCATCATAGGCTCGTTCATTTCTAGTAATTCGAACACACCAATCCGGCCACGATAGCCAGTTTGGTTACAACTGTTACAACCTTTGCCTAATTTAAACTGAGCACCGCTAAAGCGAGGATTGATATGATTTACCCAAGCAAGTTCTTGTGCATCAGGCGTATAATCGCTGGCACATTTATCACATACACGACGCACTAGGCGCTGCGCTAAAATCGCACGTAAAGAGCTTGCTACCAAATAACTCGGCGCTCCCATATCAATTAAACGCATGGCGCTGGTAATCGCATCATTGGTGTGCAATGTTGATAACACTAAGTGACCGGTTAACGCACCGCGCAAACCGATTTCAACCGTTTCTTGATCCCGCATCTCACCTACCATCAAAATATCAGGGTCTTGACGAAGTGTGGTACGTAATACAGATGCAAAACTTAGCCCAATTTTACTATTTACCTGAACTTGGTTAATGCGTGGTAATCGATATTCCACAGGATCTTCAACGGTAATGATTTTTTTGCTTGATTGGTTTAACTCACTTAATGCACCGTAAAGTGTTGTGGTTTTACCCGAGCCCGTTGGTCCTGTAACTAAAATCATGCCGTGCGGTCGCTTTAGCGCAGTACGCATTTTATTGAGCACTTTTAAAGGCATACCGGTTTCATCTAAGGTTAATAGGCCCGCTGACTGATCGAGCAAACGCATTACTACTGACTCACCATGCTGCACCGGCATGGTTGAAACACGCACATCAATATTGTGACCCTTGATGGTGATATTAAAGCGACCATCTTGCGGTAAACGCTTCTCTGAAATATCAAGGCCCGACATTAACTTAAGGCGCAGTACCAATGCCGCTGAAATAGCCACTTGATCAAGGGTGTTTTCATGCAAAATGCCATCTATGCGCTGACGAATGCGTAAAATGCCTTCATCAGGTTCAATATGAATATCCGACGCACGCATTTGCACCGCATCTTCAAAAATCGACTGCAGTAATTTTACAACCGTGGCATCTGAGGTGTTTTCGTCTAGCGCATTAAGCTCAAACTCTTCGGTCTCTTGATACTCTTCTTGCAGCTGTGATGCAAAGCTTTCTATGTCTTGGGTACGGCGATATAAATTATCGAATGCATTAAGAATTTGCTGCTCTTGTGCAACAACGATTTCAATTTGTTTTGGCGCAATAATAGGTGCCAACTGATCTAAACTCGATAAATCAGCCGGATCACTCATTGCAATTTGAATCGACTCACCAAGGTCTGCTAATGCCAGCGCTCTAAAGCGACGAGCGTAAACCTCAGGGATCAGTTTAACCACCTTTGGATCGAGCTTTTCATTGTCTAAGTTTACAAACGCAACATTAAGTTGCTGTGCTAAAAAGCGTAGTAACTGAGTTTCTTCAATCACTTGCTGCTCAATCAATGTAGCACCAAGCTTTCGCCCCGTTATTTTTTGTGCTTGAAGCGCATCGTTGAGTTGTTGTTCCGAGATGATATGTTCATGAACCAACAAATCACCTAATCGCATTTTTAACCTAGGACGCATCGAGTCGACCTCTTATAAACTGTAAACGCTCAACAGCATAACGCTGTGATGCAGGCGACAAATTGCCAATTTGCGTCGCTGTTGTGTAATATTGCATCGCATTTTGCCACTGTTGTAAAAATTCAGCGGAACGCGCCATTGCTAACCACCACTTGCCTTGCTCAGGCTGCGATAGCGTTAATTTTTTAAAACTGCGCAAAGCCACTTCGTGTTGCTTTAATTGCTGCGCAGCTAAGCCTTTTAATATCCAAAAATCGTTATCACCTTGGCTTTCATAGCGCTGCGGCAATACACTCAGTACTTCGTTATATTGTTTGTTATCCGCGTAAATGCGCGCCAGTAGAGTGCGCCACTCCATACTGTCGGGTTTTAAACTTAAACCTTGCTCAAGTACATTACTGGCTTTCACGGTTTCTTGGCGGCCATAAAACGCTGCGGCCAATAAGCTACGACACTCAATATGTTCATTAAGTACCGCAATACATTGCTCTAACGCAGCAATTGCCTCGCTCACCAAACCAAACGTGAAGGCTTTTTTTCCGGCTTGAAAATGTTCATTTGCCTGTTGCGTTGCTGTTATCTTAGTAACTTGCTTCATCGTCGTTTGACGTTCAGTTGGTCGCACTTTTTCGCGTTCTACAAGCTGAACGGGCGGTGTTTCCTCCTCAGCAGGCACCACTTTTTGTGACGCTACGCGGGGAGCTTGTGTGGCAGTTGTATCATTACTCACGTCGATAGTTTGCGTTACTTGCTCTGCTTGCGGTAATGATTGAGCTGTTAGCGATTTAGATTGCTCAGCTACTTGCTCATTTCTTTGTTGATTTGCTTGTTCATTTTCCTGTTCAAGCATGCGATTTGGCGTTTCGCTTATGGGCTCACTTACAGCTGGCTTTTCGTTGCTAGCAGTAACCACAGGAGTACTTTCAGCAGCATTTGGCGATTTTACAAAAAAATGCTGAACCAGATCTTTTTTATAAACTACATAACCAACGAGCGATAATGCCACCACAGCTAATACTGGAATTGCTAACTTATGCAGTTTTTCTCCAATATCTGAAATTGGTGTTACATTTACTGTTTGTTCTCGCTCTGCGCTCGATGCGGCTTCGGTTTGCCTTTGCTCTAACCCCTTGAGCGTTTTATTCAGTACACTCATAGTTGTTCCTTAACAATTAACCATGTCGCCGTACCTATTACTAGCAACAAAGCTAAGTACATTGGCCAAATACGTGAGCGGCTTAAGCGACAATCTTCTGTGTCTTGCGCGGCGCTATACACATAGCCTACTTTGGCTTTTTGTGTACCCTCACCATAACCCTGAATAAGCACTTTATGACTTAACAAATTAACCAAACGTGGAATACCGCGACTCGCTTTTGCAATCAGCAAACACACTTTATTAGAAAAAAGCTCTTTCGCTTGCTCGGCTCCCGCAACTTCTAACCGATGTCGAATGTAATAAGCCACTTCAGCATTGGTCATAGCGCGTAAGGTATATGAAAAGCTAATACGCTGTCGTAACTGACGCACTTTTTGATTCGCTAAACGGCTATCGAGCTCAGGCTGGCCAAATAACACAACTTGAATCAATTTGCGTGTTTCGGTTTCTAAATTAGTAAATAGCCGCACCGCTTCCAACGCATCCCAACTTAAGCACTGTGCTTCATCAATAATCAAAACAACGCGTTTGCCTTGATGATTTAATGCTAACAGTTGGTCTTGAATTTTCTGGCTAAGCGATTGCTGATCTAAATCACTGCTAATATCAATTTGTAATTCGTTGGCAATCGCATAACGCAGCTCATCAGGGCTTAAATACGAATTGGCGATATACGCTACTATGGTTGAATCATCAAAGCTATTGAGCAGCTTTCGACATAACAGAGTTTTTCCGGTACCAACCTCACCCGTAACTTTAATAAAGCCCTCACCCATATTGAGTGCGGTAATCAGTACATCCATGGCTTCATTATGAGGAGCTAACGCGCAATAAAACTGCGTATTGGGCGTTAGCGAAAACGGTAACTCGGTCAAACCGAAGTGCGATAGATACATTACTTACCGTACCAAGAATTCAACAACTTAAGGCTACGTTGCTGCTGTTGTTGCCAAGTATCTGCCATCACCACGGTTGGGCGAATAAGAATGACAAGCTCTTTTTTATTTTGTACGCGACGCACGCTTTTGAATAGATTTCCTAAAATCGGCATATCGCCTAAAACTGGCGTTTTCGATTCTTGATCTGTGGTTAAAGTTTGCATTAAGCCACCAATAATCACTATTTCGCCACTGCCTGCGCGGATCACGGTATCGGATTCACGAATGTTACTTTGCGCTAGCGGTAAAACGTAGTCTTGATCGTTTAATGTCACCACTTTGTTTTGCTCTTCGGTCTCGGTCACCGATGGGTGCACATGTAAAATAACCGAACCAAACTCATCAATTTGCGGTGTTACATCAAGTGCAATACCTGAAAAAAACGGCGTTAGTTCAATTTCTGGTGACGTAGTTGTCGCATTGCCCGTTACTGTGGTGCTCGATACTTCTGTAACAAAATACTCATCTTCACCCACTTTAATCACAGCTTTTTGATTGTTTGTTGCAGTTACACGTGGGTTAGAGAGCATTTGCACATCGCCCTGTGTCTCAAGCAAGTTAATCACACCGCTGAAATCAGCATTTTTAAAGACTAAGTTAGTCACACCACCTAATTGCGATGAAATAGTATTGCCAACTTGCGCTGCAGCAGTGGTTGAAAAAGTTAAATCAGTCGCACCAATATGGCCTAACACTTCTGACCAATTAACCCCTTGCTGATATTCATCGTTTAAGGTTACTTCAATAATTTTAGCTTCAAGCACAACTTGGCGCTGCAAGCTATCTTCACTGGCTTTTAAAAACTCTTTTAGCGCTGCAATTTCACTTGGTAACGCGTTGACAGTCACTAAACTTGCTTGCGGACTAACAATAACAAAACGACCACTGCCCTTACCAATTAAAGATTCCATCGCCAGCTTCAGATCTTTCCAAAAATCAGTTTCACTGCTGGTTTGAATGCTTGCACCGTTAATTTGCATATTAGAGCCACCACCAAAGGTGTTATTACCACCCATATTTTGGTTGTTGCTCGAATTATTGCTGCCTGAATTACCATTACCGCCTGAGCCGCCTTGATCAAACTGGCTCACGCCACCAGCAACAACGCTTACCGTAGATAAGCCGCTGCGCTTCATCATTAAATAGTTTACCGGAATCGACTCTGTACGCATTTTTGCTGGCAATACTTGCACTACTTTGCCTTCACGAAATACATCAATGCCGTATAAACGCGATACAATTTTTGTCACTTCATCCATAGTGACGTCTTTTAAAGTAAGTGAAATCTCACCTTCCACCTCTGGATGTAGCGCAACACTATACGGCGTATCGGCAACCAACCCCGCGAAGAATTCATTAATAGACACTTTATTGGCATTTACATCAAAGCGCGTCATTTCAAACTCTTTCGGTAATGAAACACTGGTTCCTACAGAAGCTAGTAACTCTTCTTCAAAACCTTCTGGCGCTTGTTCGGTAGGTAACTGCTCGTTTGCAGTATTTTGTGGTTTCGCATTGAGTTCTTGTTGAATATGCGGCTTTAATGTTGGCTCTGACGTAAGCTCACAACCAGACACCATTAACGCTGAAACTGCCAGCCAACTTTTTAGAATGTTATTTTTTAATTTCATGCTGATAAAGTCTCAATACCTTGTTAGTTTGACCTTGCTCTAGTGTCACCGAGTCCGGTGTTATTTTAATCACTTTATAGCCTTGAACTTGGTCGCCAATTCTTACCATTTGCCCAGCAACAACCGCTAAGTTGCCTGATTTTTTTACAAACACCGATTGCAGCACCAGTGCGTTATCTGCTTGCGTACTGTTAGCAACCACACTACTCGCTTCGTGTGTTTTTGGTCGTGTTGGATCTTGCAGGCTTTTTGCCGACAGCGAAAAGCCACAACACATGCAGATTAAAATAAGGTTATAACGCAATAAATTTATCATTCGCACTTACAGTAGCAATGGTTAATGTCAATTTACCTGTCGGATACTCGTCCACTTGGTAATCAAATTCTTGAATAAATAACTTTTCTTCAATCTTCTTAATTTGTTTTAAATAACTTAATAGCGCGAAATACTCACCCTCTAGCTCTATCAACATAGTGTGTTGATAAAACGCGACTTCTCGCGGTGCTAGAGGTTCTTCACCCTGAGGGTCTTGTGCCGTAGCAGGAGTGCTTGAAGTGACATAAATCGCTTCTACTGGGTTTATTTTAAAACGCGAAAGTTGAATATTTTTATGCTTACGCAGAATTTTTTGCAATACCAATGCCATATCTTCAGGCGAGATGTACGTAAGGCTAAAATCAGCCAGTTGCTGATTAATTTGCTGCAATTCACTCTCAAGAGATTGCTCTTGTTGCAACAACTCTTGCACATAACTTTTGCTCAGCGCGTCTTTCAGCACCACTAATTGTCGCTCACTGTTTTGCTGTTGATTAGTTAAATTAGTGATTCGCTGCTGATTGTTTGAATATGCAGTTTGCAGCGGCGAAATTACAAACCAAATGGTTAAGTAACCAATCAAAAACAAGCCAACTGAAAATACCAGTAATTTTTCACGTTGCTCTAGCGTGCTGAGTTTTTCTGACCACTGCTGCCAAGTATCCTTCATTATTGCACTCCTTGACCGCTATATTGGGTGGCAATTTGAAACTCAACACCGGTTTCTTGCTTATCAAATTCAAGTAACGAGAAGGTTTTTGCCTCAAAATATTCTGAGCGCTTCAGGCCATTCAACCATTCAGGAATAGCCGAGCCATGTGTCGCCTCGCCTACTAATTGAATATCGTTACCAACAAAATGGAACGATTTAAGCCATATTTCGTTGTGCGTATTACTAGCCAAATCAACCATCACTTGTGCGTAGTCAAATTCAGCTTGCTTTGATTTCGCTTGCATAAATTGTAGTAACTTTTGCATTTCAAGCATGTCGTGTTTTTTCTTATCAATGCGGCGTAATACTGGCGATTTATCTTGTTTTCGTTCTAATTCACGTTGCACTTGAGTTAGCTCAGCTTTAGTGCGGTCTAATTTGCTTTGTAGCGATAACAGCTGTTGTTTCGATGTATGTTCAAAACGCGCGAATAATATACTAACAAGCACCAACACAATAATTAGAGCACCCCAACACATCACAATATTATTAAGCGTAAAAAACTCACGCTTCGGTTTTAGCTCATCTAAGTATAAGTTAATGCGAGTCTTCATTGTCACCTCGCAAGTCCTGAGATAATGCCGCCACAATCGCTAGCTGCACTTCAGTGTTTTGCTGTAAACAGAGCGCTAAGCGTGGTTCAAACGCGAGTACTTTTGCTGGAAAAAACTGACTCAACTCTTGCGCTATGCCGTTAATTTCAAAATTTGGAATTGCCAACTGCAAACTTTTGATTGGAGGTTGCTTTAGCTGGCTTTCAAAATAATCGAGTGAGCGCTGTAATTCCAACCCTAGTGCATCAAGTAGCCCGAGTTTCAATTGGTTTAATGGTTGCTCAGCCAGTGGAATTAAGCCACGCAGCTTACGCGATAACAATAGCTCGCCATCACGAATAATATGAATGCTTGGCTCGTTGCCAAATTGCTGCGAAACCAACATATGCGCAGCATTATCTTGCGTCACTAAGTCGCAAAACATCATTTCTTGGGTAGTAATGGTTTGTAGGTCAATATCGTTGTCGTTAATTAATTTAAGCACTGGCATTAACAAGGTACGGCTTGTTACCACCACATTAATTTTATTTTGCCCACCTTGTTTTAACGATGCGTCATAATAATCCGCGATAATATCGGAAGGTTCTAAGCTTACTAATTCTTTAATCGTCCAAGGTAACGATGTCACGATATCTTGTTCTGGTAAGTTGGGCTTTTCAATTTGCACCCATTGATATGCGCTTTCGGGCATAACTAAACACGCTTGTGCACCCGCGGGAAGTTTCGCTAACACTCGATTAAATGCTGGTAGTTTTTCCGTTTCACTTTGAAACGCTTCAACTACCGTATGCTTAATTTCGAAACTATCTGAAACGCGATGCAGAATAACAGATACAACTTTATCGCTCGCAATATAGATGCCAGCTAACAGTGAGCCATCATTATTCTTGTTAAACCACGGAATTCGAGCCAATAAATTCTTCATATTTGTTATTATTTAATATGTTATCTATCAAACGCGCTATTGCTCTTAGTGTAGCAAGCAAACCAACCTAAGCAAGGAGTTTCGTGCTTTGAGCATTGATTTCCAACTAAATATTGATCAAACACCAGTGCAAAAAATTGCGCATCCCATATTAGCTGAAAATAACATCACCCTATTTGTGAAGCGCGATGACCTGACACATCCGTTAATAAGCGGTAATAAATGGCGCAAACTTAAATACAACCTGCACTATGCGCATAAAAACAAAATAACCAACTTGCTGAGTTTTTCAGGCGCTTTTTCAAATCATTTATATGCGTTAGCGGGCGCGTCGCGCTTGTTTGGGTTTAATACAGAAGTAATTGTACGCGGGCCAGAACTTGATGCTAACAACCCCTGTTTAAAATTCGCCAGCGCTTGCGGCGTAAAACTAACGCCAGTTAATCGCATTACTTACCGAAAGCGTTATGATCAAGATTATTTATCTGAGTTACAAACACAGCGCCCAGACAGCCTAATCATTCCAGAAGGTGGTAGCAACCAACTCGCAATGAAAGGTGTAATAGAACTCGCACAAAGCTTGCCACCCACTGATCAAGTTTGGTGTGCTGTGGGTAGTAGCGGCACCTTAGCAGGGTTGATTGAAGGCCTTCCCAACAGTACTCAAATTTATGGTGTTGCGGTATTGAAACAAGCAAATTATTTAAACGATGAAATCCGAAAGCTCAGTCTAAAAGCTAAACAACAAGATAATTGGCATTTATTCACCGAATATCACTATGGCGGCTACGGTAAATTTACAGATGAATTGTGGCAGTTTTGCCAAAGCATGCGCGCGCAGTTGCCACTTGAGCCCATTTACACTGGAAAATTACTATTCACAATTTTCAGCCAAATAAAGCTAGGTATTATTAAACCAAACACCCGTATCATGGCGATTCATACCGGTGGCTTACAAGGATTAACAGGACTGAAATACCGAAAGCTAATTTAACAACCTCAATTGGAGGGATTTAGTTTAATCCCAGTGCAATATTGCTTTCGCCTTGCTGAAAGTAGCGCCCACTAGCACCAGAAAAATGATGTTCTGCAAGCAAGTTAAGTTGGTATTTATTTGCTACGCCATTTGCGTATAACTGCAACTGGTATTGATTGGCAAAATGAGCAACGGCGGTCAGTAAGCTCTCTTGTTGTTCATGAGGCAGCTGAAAGCAATCGCTATCTAAACTTATCCCTGTTAAATAATTCACGCCTTTTTGCACTGCTAATAATGCACCATGACAATGCTCGAGCAAAATAGCAATATTATGCTTTTTAACAAATTTAAGTTGTGCTGAGATTTTATCAAATTCGTTAACGAATACGCTTTCAGGCAATGAAAAACGGATCACTTGGGTATGCCCCACTTGCTCTACCAATTTCACTAGCTCATTTATTGCATTAGCACTTTGCCAAGTAGAAAGATCTAAACACAAAGAGACAGGTTCGCTACCAGGGTCTTGTGCAAGTGTTTTAATTAGCTGGTGCATTAAATGTGAATCGAGCGCAATTAACTTATCTGGCTCAATACAGCCCAACAAACACTGTTTGGCATCACACAATCCAATTTTTTGATGGCGAATCGTAATGCCAACTTGATGAAATAACAAAGCCTCACCATGCACACTAAACACCGGCTCAAAAACCAGTAAAAACTGCTTATTTAACAAGTCACTCAGCATATCTGGCAGCGAATATTGCAATAGCGCAAGATTAGTTTGATTTAGCTTTAGGGTGTGGCAAGGGTCATGCTGTTTTGTTTTCGCAATAGCTAATGCAAGCTCTGCAAGCTGATATACATTCAACTGCTGACACGGCTCGCGATACAAACAAGCACCAAATGCAATGTCGCTATACTGCGCCATAACGTCACTAAAAAGTGTATTAAATCGGCTTTCATCGCACACATTTGGGCATTTAATAGTAATGCTTATACGCTCGCCTTTAAGTTGCTTGCAAGATACAAAGTCACTGGCGAATGCGTTTTTTAAGCGCTCACCTAACTCCTGCAAATTATTAATAGATGCACCACTAACCAATACAAACACATCAAACGCATTGCTGTTTAATGCATAAACAGGGGAAGCTTGGCGTTTAAATGAAATTTGCGGAGGCAGTTTTAATAGCGCGCCGGATGACGCGCGGTGGATAAATAACAGAAGTAATATGGCGGCAATTGCACCGCACACAATAACAGCGGTGAGACTTTCTAAGAACCAATAGGCAACAAAACACGCCCATAGCGCACAAACAACGTAGAGTATATTAAGAATACGACTAAAGTTGTTCCACATTGCACATCCGCCACACCTGCTCACTATACATAAGTGTTAACGAGGTTAGCGAGATGCGCAAGTGAGCAGCAGCGGTTACTTCAAGCGTTCACTGAGTAATTTATTAAGCTCTAGAATTTGCGCTTTTAACTCAAGCACTTCACCTTTGGTGGCTGGCTCATCTAATTCGTCAGTATTTTCTTTTACAAAGTTATCGTGCTCTTGGGTCATTACTTCAAGCACCACACCCACCATCATATTTAAGAAAATAAACGCAGTTAAAAAGATAAACGACAAATAGTAAATCCAACTTAGCGGGTGCACCGCCATGGTTTCGTACATTACATCTGTCCAGTCTTCAAAGGTGGCTACACGGAACAGCGTCAGCATTGAAATCGATACATCGCGCCAAAGGGTTGGGTTAATTTCACTGAACATCATGCTACCAACAGCGGCATAAATGTAGAAAATTACAAACATTAACAGTGCGATGTAACCCATGCGCGGAATCGCTTTAATCAGCGCATTCACTAGCATTCGTAACTCAGGCACCATAGAAACCAAACGCAGTACACGGAAAATACGCAGTAACGCGCAATAAACACCGTTGACCCCGCAACAGGTAACAAGCTACCAATTACAATAATGGTGTCGAAAATATTCCAACCCTTTGAGAAAAACGCTTTAGGCCCTTTTGAAGCAATAAAACGAATTGCTATTTCTACCGCGAAAAATACTGTGATGCCTTTATCTAACAGCAATAAAAGATTTTCCATCCACACAGGCAAGGCATACGTATGCGCACCAACACTCAGTGCCGATACCACAATGACAAAAATAACAAAGGCTTGAAACGCTTTACTGTCGTCGATTCGTTGAAATTGGCTTTGCATGGCCGTGAACATACTGAATTTCTCTTACTGGTTAGCAAAATAAAAAACGCATTATAACCATCCATTAAGCGAAGATCTAACGGATAAATTAACGCACTGCAACAACATGTTATGCGCTAAAAGCAGCAGTTAAAAAATTATGCTTTATGCAGCTTGTTGCCCTTTATGGGTTTTATTAAAAAGTGATAAAGTGAGTTTTTTTGCTATCAAGAACTCTTATGCGCATTATTCACACATCTGACTGGCACCTCGGCCAGAGCTTTTTTAATCAGTCTCGGCAAAAAGAGCACCATTTATTAATCAAATGGCTAGCTGAGCAAATTAAAACGCAGCAAGTAGATGCGGTGATTATCGCAGGAGATATTTTTGATACTGGCACGCCGCCAAGTTATGCGCGCAGCCTTTACAGCGAACTTATTTTGGCGATGCAAGCGGCAAATTGTCAGTTGATTGTTACCGCAGGCAATCACGATTCGGTAGCAACTCTTAACGAGATTAAAAGCTTAGTAAAAGCGCTTAACTGCCATGTGGTATCGCAAGCCAGTGAAAATGTAGCAGAGCAAATCGTCGCTATCACTCAAGCTGAAAAAACACTAGGTTATGTCTGTGCCATTCCATTTTTACGCAGTAAAGACATTATTACCAGCCGCGCCGACGAAAGCATAAAAGAAAAACAAGACAACCTTGCCAAAGGCATTTACGAGCACTTTGAAAATACCTTTAAGGCCGCGCAAACATTAAAAGCAGATCAAGATATACCGATTATTATGACGGGCCATTTAACTGCGGTAGGCGCATCTAGTTCAGAGTCAGTGCGCGATATTTATATCGGCCACCTGTCAGGTATAAACGCCCATCAACTGCCAAACGCCGATTACATCGCCCTTGGTCATATTCATGGCGCCCAACAGGTTGGTAAAGAAGGTAATATGTTTTATAGCGGCTCGCCAATCGCCCTTAGTTTTGATGAATTAAAACACGCAAAATCGGTCAACTTAGTTGAGTTTAACGGGCAAAATGTTTCGCAAATAAGCCAACTTGAAATCCCGCGCTTTCAAGCAATGCAAACCATAAAAGGCAACCTCGCCGAAATTAAAAACGCATTAACCGTATTTGCAGAGCAAACTGAAACAACCTGGCTCAGTATTGAAGTTACCACCGACGACTATATTAGCGACCTGCAAAATACCGTGTTAGATCTCACCAAAGACCTGCCCGTGGAAGTATTACAACTAAAACGTGCGCGCAAACATGTGGCTAAACTTAGCCAACAAAAGCAAGAAAACCTGTCTGAAATAACCCCTTTAGAGGTTTTTGAGAAACGCATCGCACTTGAAGAGTTTACAACAGAGGACGAGCTTGCCCGTAAAGAGCGCCTAACCCAGCACTTTATTTCACTGCTTAATACGGCAAAAGGAGCACAGTCATGAAAATATTGTCACTGCGTTTTGCCAATTTAAACTCGTTAAAAGGCGAATGGAAAATCGACTTTAACAAAGCGCCATTTGCCGAAAGCGGTATTTTTGCTATCACAGGGCCAACTGGCGCCGGTAAAACCACCATTTTAGATGCCATTTGCTTAGCACTTTACAACAGCACACCAAGGCTTGGTGCAATCAGCGCAAGCAATAATGAAATAATGACCCGTGGTACCAGCTACTGTTTAGCTGAAGTTGAATTTGCCGTAAATCAAGGTGTGTATCGTGCTTTTTGGTCAATGCGCCGTGCCCGCAATAAGCCCGATGGTAACTTACAACCAGCGGAAGTAGAGCTGGTTGAAGTGGCGAGCAACAAACCCATTGCCGCGCAAATTAAAAAGAAAGATCAGCTAATCGAGTCACTCACTGGCCTTAACTTTGCCCGCTTCACAAAATCGATGATGTTGTCACAGGGACAATTCGCCGCATTTTTACAAGCCAAAGAAGCCGACCGCGCCGAATTATTAGAAGAACTCACAGGCACCGAAATTTATGGCCAAATTTCGCAATTAGTACACCAACGCTTTGGTGAAGCACGCGATGCACTTAATGTACTAAACGCTAAAACAGAGTCACTCGAACTGTTACCTGAAGAGCGCATAAATGAAATAAACCAGCAATTTAGTGAGCTACAAACACAACAAACTAATTTAAAAAGCGAGCTTACAAGCCTGCAAGCAAAACGCGATTGGCATAACCAAGTCACACAAAACCAACAGCGTTTAGAAAAACTGCAACAGCAAAAAATTCAGCTTGAAAATGAACTTGCTGAAAAACAGCCAGAACTAACACGTCTTGAAACTGCCCTGCCCGCACAAAAGCTCGCAGTTGATTTAGATAAACTCGCATCCTTAAACGTTGCCAAACAAAACCAAATTGCCAGTATTGAAAGTTATCAACAACAAGCAAACACTCACGCAAACGAGCAAGCAAAGGTAGTTGAGTTAACTCACTCATTAGCCACTAAATTCGATACTGCCAAGCAAGCGCAAAAAGAGTTATTTGAGCTTATTGATAACCGAGTAACCCCACTCGATAACCAACTTGCGCATAGCAAAAGCAAATTAAGCGAGTTAAATCAACAGCTAGAAAGCTTGTATATACAAGAGAAAGAATTAACTGAAGCGCTGCAACAAAGTGAAAGTAACATTCATAACCTTGAAGCTGAAAAGCAGCAACTTGCCGCTAGTTTTGATCAAACCGTCGATATAGAGCAATTTGAACACAAGCTTGCAGAGTGGCTTGATGAGCATGCCAAACTGCAACTAAACGCACAGTCTTTGCAGCAGCAACAAAACCAGCTAACCGAGTTAGCCGAAAGCAAAACCACTTTAAAACAAGCAATTGGCGAGCAACAAACAGGTATCGCAAAAGAGCAAACAAAGCGTGAACAGCATCAGCTACAAGTTACGCAGTTACAAACACAGTTAAGTGAATTTTGTGATAACAGTGATATTAATGTTTCTGAAGACACAATTGAATCGCTAAAACAGGCGCTAGATAAAGCCAAAACTGCAAAACAACAGCAAACTCAATGGCAACAAATAACAAACGAAATCTTTGCGGATAAAACGCAAATTAAAACATTACAGAGTGCCCAACCTGAACTGGAAACGCAGCTTGCTTCACAAAATGCACTACTGAAAGCTCAGCAACAAAGTTTAGATACCTCACTTCGCTTACAAGATGCAGAGGCCCAATTAGCACTGCTACGACAAGATTTAGAAGAAGATACTCCCTGCCCACTTTGTGGCAGTGCTCAGCATGACTTAAGTCATTTTGAGGTTGGTAACACGTCAGGTGATGAAAACACACACATCGCAACGCTTAAACAAGAGATAAGTGACTTACAACAAAACATAATTGAGCTTTCCGCAGCACTTAGTAGCAACGCCCAACAAATTGATGCACTCAATACTGCAATCACCAGAAAAACCAAGCAACTAGATTCAATTGCCACAACTTGGGAGATTGAACAAATTGCGATTAGCGATGAAACCGCTTTGCTGACGTTTATTGCAAAAACTGAGCAACACCTTGCAACCGCGTTACAAAACCATGAACAAGTTAAAGCAATAAATACTCAGTTAACTGAGGCGCAACAAGCAGAACGCGAGTTAAGCTATCAAATACAATTACTGGCTGAAAAACTTAATAGCACGACTGAGCAATTACAAAATGTAACGGTCAAAGAGCAAAAGCTATTAACAACCTTTAATGAGCAGCAAAAGGCTTACGGCTCAGCACTTGCAGAGCTTGTATATACAATCAATAAGTGTGGATACCCCTGCCAAGAAGGCGACTTAGCCAACTGGTTTAACGAACAGAAACAACAATTAAATACACTTAAAACACAGCATAAAAAATACCAACATGTGCAACAGCAGCTCGCTCTAGCACAGCAGGCACGCAACCATTTAACACAGCAGCAAATGGATGTTGCAAAGCAAAAAAGTGAATTAAAAAATCAACACGAAACCACGCAGCAAAAAATTGCAGAGCAAGCACACACTCGCCACGAGCTGTTTGGCGATAAATCGACTACAACTGAAAAGCAGTTATCACAAGCACACTTAGAGGCGCTTCACACTGAAGTAAAAGCCGCTGAAACACACGCCCAACAAATTAATGCTGCGCTCACCAAGCTCAACGGTCAGCTGAGCGAAAAACAAGATCAACTTAATGATACCAATGTACAATTAAATGAGGTGCAAACCAAGCTCATAAAATTACTGGAGCAAACCCCTTATGCGACCATTGAAGCGGCGCAACAAGCACGTTTGCCAGCAGATGAGTTTGATAAACTAGCCGAGCTTAAACGCCAATTAGATGCTGCGCTTACACTTAATAGTGAGCAAATAAATACTGTTGAAAATGAATTAAAAACCCAACAAGCACACGAATTTAATACGCTAAACCTAAATAGCCAGCAACTACAAAGTGCCTTTGACGAACTAAACGAAACCCTTGGTCAAACCAACCAACAACTGGGGTTACTAAGCAACCAAATAAATGAAAATGCAGCGCGGCAAGACAAACTTAAAGATTTAAAACACGAGCTCGATATACTTAACCGCGAGTATCAAGATTGGCATTATTTACACGGTTTAATTGGCTCGCAAAAAGGCGATAAATTTAGAAAATTTGCCCAAGGGCTAACGCTTGATAATTTGATTTACCTTGCCAATCGACAACTTGAAAAGCTCACAGGCCGCTACCTATTAAAACGCAAAGAAGATCAGTCGTTAGAAATGCAAACTATCGACCTTTGGCAGGGCGAGCAAGTACGCGATACCAACACCCTATCTGGCGGTGAAAGCTTTTTAGTAAGCCTTGCTTTGGCGCTCGCGCTTTCTGATTTGGTTAGTCATAAAGTGAGTATTGACTCACTGTTTCTAGATGAAGGTTTTGGCACACTCGATAAAGAAACCCTCGATATCGCCCTTGATGCGCTCGATAACCTGCATGCCAGCGGCAAAACCATTGGCGTAATAAGTCATATCGATGCGATGAAAGAGCGCATACCAGTGCAAATTAAAGTGCGTAAAAAGTCAGGTTTAGGCATCAGCGAACTCGACCGCACCTATAAGTTTGATACAATAGCCAGCGAAACCAGTTAAGAGATTTATCCATGTCACAAGCTTTTGTTGTAGAACTTGAAGAGCAACCGATTGAATTATGTAACTTATTAAAGCTACTCGACCTTGTTGAGTCTGGCGGCCAAGCAAAAATGCTAATTGCCGACGGCTATGTTGCTCTTAATGGTGAAATTTGCCTACAAAAACGCAAAAAAGTATACGCTGGTGACACGGTAGAATTCGACGGCCAACTATTCCAAGTAGCCGAATTTTCAGGCGAAAGCGCTGAGAGTGACTACCAAGATAACGAGTCATTTGAAGACGACTATCAGGATGATGACGCAGTTGAACATCAGCCAGTCACTGAATCACCAAAAGCGGCAACACCCGCGAATAATCTGTCGCCATCAAAAGCGAAAAAAGCAGATAAAAAACCAGCCGCTAAAAACGCAAAAGCCAAAGATAAAAAAACGGGTAGAAAACCGATATCGTTTGGGTAAAGGGTTGGGGTTAGCTAATTTTTAATTTTAGCCTCAACCGCAGCATTTAAATCAACTTCAACATTTCCATTTGAATAACTGACGCCATCCATGGCGTCCTCTTGTTCATTTTTGTTACACGACAAAAACGAACCAAAAAACGTGCCCCTAAATCAAACTAATCTTCAAAAGACATTTAAATGTGAACATAAACGCCATGAAGCAACATCCCTGTTGTACATGGCTTGCTCGACCGCTTCGCTCCCTGTCTCGCATTATTCATTTAAATCCCTTTTTCAGGTTTGATTAAAGGGGGAGTATGGACAGACTTAACTAATTTAAAGAAAATGAGTTCGTTGACAGCCAATATAGTCATGTTAATCATCATTAAGTTTGATTGATTAAAAGTCGACTTTAAAAAACTTCATAGGTGAAAGGGAATGCTAGGTTTTGTTAGAGAGTCAAGATTAATAAAAGAACAAAAGCGGGTTAACTCACTTGAAAAGGAACTTCAGCACTCAAAGTCTGAGCTACAAGCCATAAAAAATGAAATTGCAACTACAGAACACCTCCGTGGCTTTGAATTAAAGGATTTAGATGAAAAGTTAGCCACAAATCGTTCAAAAATAGATTCAGCTAAATTAGAGTTTGAAGAAATTATAGCCGCGACTTCAAAAGAAAGGGATAAGATTCTTACATCAGCCTCGCGGGAAGCAACCCTAGTTTTAACTGCCGCTAAAGAGAGCGCTTCGACTATGATCGACAAGGCCCAGGGTAGTGCCAAAGAGATAATAGATAAAACAAATCAAGAATGTGATAACACTAAACTAATTGCAGATAGAGAAAACGAAAAGCTTATTACCACTGCAAAAAGCAAAGCTGTGCAGCTATCACTCAAAGCAATATTGTTTATAACTAAGGCTAAAGAAAACGCCGCCATTATTATCAATAAGGCCGAAGATAGCGCTAATGAACTAATAAATAAAACAGCTAAAGAATGTAAAAAAATTATTGCCTCTGCCAAAAGTAAGGCTGAACAACAGTCACAAGAAGCTCAAGCCAAACTCAGCAGGCTTGAAATTGAAATTAAGACATTGGAAGAGTCTAAATTAAAAGCGTCTGAAGCAATATCAAGACTGGAAAAAAGGCAACAAGAACTTAAAACCGAATCAGAAAACCTAGAAATCGCAGAAACGATTACACCATACAAATATTTAATAGATGGCCCTGTTAGCGACCAAATAAAAGCCAAGTTAGAGAAAGTTAAAGAAAAACAAAAGTCATTAATACTAAAAGGAAAAGGCTTTAGAATTAAAGAATTTATCCGTTGGAATGACAACCTTGCTAGTGGTAAGGCAATGCAGAAACGGCACGGAAAATTTTTGATAACAGCATTTAATGCTGAGGTGGATAACATCATCTCTAACACAACTGCCCGCAACTTTGCGAACAGCGCCAAAAAGATTGAGAAATGGTTTGATCGAGTAAATAAAGATGGGCAAGACAGTTTTATTGAATTGAGTAGAGATTTACTAGCTTTAAGACTAGAAGAACAACGCCACTTTTTTGAATTTAAATACAAAAAGGAAATGGAGCTTGAAGAGCAGCGTTATATGAGAGAAACCTTGAGAGAAGAGGCTAAAGTAAAAAAAGAGATAGAAAAATTTATCGCTGATCGTGAAAAAGAAGAAGTGACATATCACAAAAGCCTAAATGCTGCTCTAAGTAAGATAAAAACTGCTAATCAAGAAGAAATTGAAAAGCTCAACACTCATATTGAAGAGCTTAAATTAAAACTAGAGCGTGCAACAAGTGAAAAAGAAAGAGCGCTTAGTATGGCACAGTTAACTCGCTCAGGTTATGTATATGTAATCTCGAACAAAGGATCTTTTGGAGAGAATGTATATAAAATAGGCATGACCAGAAGACTAGAGCCGTTAGATCGAGTTAGGGAGTTGAGTGGTGCATCAGTGCCGTTCCACTTTGATGTCCACGCCTTCATACCATCTGATGACGCACCTTCTTTAGAAAGTAAATTGCATACCAAGTTTGCTTCAAAAAGAGTGAACAAAGTTAACCAACGAAGAGAATTTTTTAAACTAACAATCAAAGAAATAGAAGAAGCTTTAACTGAATTTGTGGATACGGATTTCAACATATTGAGTGATGTAACTTCAGAACAGTACGAGGAGTCGATGCTTCTGGAAGAGGAGCTGACAGAATAATGGCTAAGATAACTAACGACCTAAAGCGTATTCAACGCATTTCCTCAGTAATAACTAGAGCAATAGAGAATTGCTTTTCAAATGCAGAAATATCGTGTTTATTATGTAAATTCGAGTATGAAGAGTTTACCTTTGAGCTAACATCAACCATTTTTGATTATACAGAGATAAATATCGATGTATCAGATAAAAGCTCTGAAAAGTGTATGTCGCGATCCATTAAACAGTTATTAGATCAAATTAATAAAATCATAAATAACTTAGAAAGTGATGAAAAGGAACTTAGGCGAGACTTAAAAAAATATGGACAGGCATTCAGTGAAAGTCCAGCAGTGCTTTTGTCTTCAATTCAAATGTTCAAGCAAATTATAGAAAGTATCAGATGAATTACTTCAGATAAATCGAGAGCTACTGTTGAAATACATCGTTTAGTTTCACGTCCTACCCCCTTAAATCAAACCCGAAAAGATTGAATTGAAGAGCAATTGCCAGCATGGATGCTGGCAAAAGTATGCTTGAGCCATGGATGGCGATTGCATACTGTTTGCGTTCATTTCAATTTATTCTTTGAGGATTCAGTTTGATTTCGGGGCACGTTTTTTGGTTCGTTTTTGTCGTGTAACAAAAATGAACAAGAGTGCGCCATGGATGGCGCAAGATAAATGCAAGGAGGCAAAGCTAAATAATAATGATCAACTCACTTACTCAATGCCATCCCCAATGGCTTAAAATACGCTAGCAACGCCTCATAAATTCTTTGCCGATGGGTTAAGTCAGGAAACACTGGCATTACATCTGGGTTTGTTGTGCCCGCAACCAAATAGCTGTTTTCAATATCAGGGCAAGTCTCTACTGCAGCTTCAAAAGCCCGAGCCATCATTTCGGTGGGTAATGAAAAGTAGTTTCTTGATAAGGCTAAGTCGGCTTTTACACTGCGTGCAACAAAGTCATTTTTATCTTGGCCGTCGTCGCTTAACAGCATGGCGCTAAAAATATTTATTAGGCGATCATTTAGTGGGTGGGCAATTTGTGTTTTGTTTTTCAGCCAGCAGTCACTGGCGAATAAAATACGGTTTGGAAAGAGTTCAGTATCATTAATATCAAAGGCTTTGTCGGCAATATAATGATCAAAGGCGTGCCAAAACTCATGGGCAAGTGCCCCAGCTCCCGCATTTTTAGCCAGTGCTAGTTCGCGATAATGGGGCGCATAATGCGCTTGCACGCCCTTTCGCCCGCCACTACCAAAGGCAAGATTTAAGTTGCCACGCAGCCCCATAGCTTGTGGCGGCAATGCCAATATGTAAGCTAAATCAGCCAGTGCATCGAATACTAAATTAGCGGCAAGGTCTTTTTCTTCGCGCGTTACCCAGCTACCCACACGAATATTCCCCATGCCAAAAGTGTGTTTAATGTCTAAAAACGACACTTGTTCGCCATGACGATAATCTGGCCCTTTGCGGGTTTTGTATTTAAAGCTGGTTAACTTCAAGTTGGCTCAGTTAGGTTTAGTTGATGCTGGCATTATCCAATAAAAAAGGGTAACTCAGTTACCCTTTTTCACGTTTATGTATTGGCTTGCTTATGCAAGTAGCGGCTCTAATACATCAAAGAAGCGCTCTAGCTCTTCGATTGTGTTGTAGTGCATACAACCAATGCGAATCACACCGCCGTTGTCTAACACGTTAAGCTGTTGGCATAAGCCTTTGGCGTAGAAGTTACCGTCCCACACACATATATGCTCTTTACCTAAGTGCTCAGACACTTGGCGTGGCGTTACACCTGCAACAGTAATTGCAAAGGTAGGTGTACGCTCAGCTAAACGAGACAGATCAGAAATACCGTATAAGGTTACTGATTTATACTTTGCGATGCGTTCAAGGAAGTACTTAGAAAGCGTATCTTCATGCTGCTTAGCATTAGCAAAAGCCACCTCTAAACGCGTGCGCAGTGGCTCGCTTTCAGCCAGCTCGCTTAAGCTTGCTATGTATTCAACGGCTTGAATAAAACCAGCCATAGCTTCAAAGCTTTGCGTACCCGTTTCCCAACGACCAGGAATTAGATCAGTTGCTGGTTCCACTTTGTATGGTGTAAAACCTTCTAGGTGTTCACGTTTACCATAAACCATGCCTAAGTGTGGGCCAAAGAATTTATATGCAGAACACGCTAAAAAGTCACAATCAAGTGCTTGTACATCCACCAGCATGTGCGGCGCATAATGCACAGCATCAACATACACTAGCGCACCTGCTTGGTGTGCCATTTCAACAATCGCTTTAATATCGTTGATAGTACCTGTGGTGTTTGACGCATAAGTAACGGCAACAAGCTTAGTGTTTTCATTGAGTAATGATTTTAACTGCACTAAATCAAGGCTACAGTCTGCGGTATCCACTTCTAATGCGTGAACTTTTACGCCTTTATCGTCTGCCGCTTGCTGCCAGCTAGATACGTTTGAGAAGTGATCTGCATTAGTTACGATAATTTCGTCACCCGCTTGCCAATCGCGGCTAATAGCACGGCTAAAGCTAAAGGTTAGGCTGGTCATATTCGGACCAAACACAATTTGCTCTTTGCTTGGTGCATTTAACAATGTTGCCGCACTTTCACGTGCTTTGTTTACTAGGTCAACCGTTTGGTGGCTTGAGAAAAATGCGCCACCTAAGTTTGAATTATAACGACCTAAATAAGCTGACATGGCAGTTAAAACACTTTGCGGTACTTGTGAGCCACCAGGGCCATCTAAAAACACCGGTGATTTACCTGCTACTTCCTGCATTAACGCTGGAAACTGCTTACGGATTTTAGTTAATTGCATTATCAGTTCCTACGCTGTTAATACAAAGCAGTCTAGGTAGCCTACTTTATCGTTGTCGATTTTGTTCATTGGTGTTGCGTTGTGCCATACCTGACGGTCATTCACCATGGCAAACATGCCATCTTTAATTTCCATTTTGAAACATGGCTCTGCATCGCGTGATTCGTAAACTAGTAGCTCACCACCTTCAATATTGCTGTGTGACACGCCAGCAACACAAACATGGTCAAAACCATCTTGATGAACACCTTCTGGTGCAGGTGGTGTATCTGCATCAATCGCTAACATGCGGAACTGATGAATTTCGATATCAGTATCGCTAGCAATGCCTGACATTTCGATAAATTGGTTAACTAAATGCTGCATACCGTCAGTCGCTAACAGCGACTCTTCAAGGTTTTCGTAAGTACGCTCAATGTTGCCTTGGAATTGGTTAATTGAGTCATCTTGAACAAATGCTTTAGTTGGTTGCAGGCTTAATTTGCCATCAACAAGTTTAATTACAGAGTAACGGCGTAAACGAAATGCACCGTCGGCATATGGGTTTGCCGGTAAGTTATCAAAAGAAGGTTTTAGCTGCTCGATAAATGCTTGCTCAATAAAACGCAATTGCAGCAGATTCTTGGTTGTTTACTTTCGTCATAACACGCTCGCAGATGATGAATTATAAATCGCGGAGATCTTAGACGGTTTTAACAGGTTTTTTGTGGTTTATATTTCACGAATGCAGGACTAATTAGATTAAAAAATCCAATTTAAACGTAGAAATTAAATATTACATTCAATTTAAAATTTAACTACTGAAAACGCTTATTAAGCGAAGCGTTAAATATAGGGTAACAGCGACCATCAATACAAAAATTAGAGTAAGAATTCTAATAAAAATCTTAGCTAATTTATGTTTAACACGTGAGAGCCATGATGCATCGGCGGAAATATGCCCATCATACAAACTAAAGCTGGCGATAAAAAAGTAACCGAGCAAACTCCAGCCAAGTAGCAAAATAAAGCCCACTTGGTAGTTGTTCATTTGTGGATTATTTAGTAGCAGCGAAGCACCTAACAAGGCACCGCCAATAATGGCAAATAAAACCATAATGCCTCGCCAAGCATTTAAACGCTTAGCGAGGTTTACAAAATGATGTTTTAGCTTAGTTACACTCATCGCTGAGCGACTTTTTGTCAACTACAGGAGATTTGCTCTCTACACCATGTTCATCATTTTTAATCAGGTTTTCATGATTATCAACGCGTTGCTGCCATTTTTCCTTAGCCATGGTCTGCATGTTAAAGGTTTGATCGCGTTCATCCACAATTTCCATACCCATTAGGCTTTCAATCATGTCTTCTAGCGTAACAATACCTTGTACATCACCGTATTCATCTACGATCAGGCTAATATGAATGCGTTTTTCTAATAACGTATGAAGCAAAGTGTGAACATGCAAGGTTTCAGGCACGGTATAAATTGGCTTAACTAGCTTGGCAATTTTGTAGTCTTCACCTAACCGATGATACGCCAGCATGATGTCATTTTTGTGCACAAAACCAATGATGTCGTCAGAATCTTGGTCAAACACGAGTACGCGTGAAAATGCCACGCTACCGTGTTGTTTAAGATACTCATCTACCGTTAAGTCTTTGTGTACTTTAAACAGTACTGTGCGCGGAGTTAATAAAGTATCTAACTTTAAATGGCGGAATTTTAAAAGACTGCGAATAAGCTCGCTTTCTTCTTGATGAAGTGCACCTGCTTCGCTGCCCATTTCAGCCATCGCTTCAATTTCAGCACGAATATAATGGCTTTCGCTTTGCTTGCTGCCGAGCATTTTGGTAATTATGTCTGAAAGCCAAATAAACGGCTTTAATAAGCGAACCATTACTACAAGTGACGACGATACAATTGGCGTAAGCTGACGCCAATAGTTTGCACCTAACGTTTTAGGAATAATTTCAGACAGCACCAACACCAGTAGTGTCATTACCGCAGACGCAATACCAATTGCCGCATCACCAAATACCGCTGCAGCTTGTGCACCTACACCTGCAGCACCGGCTGTGTGTGCAACCGTATTTAAAGTAAGAATCGCCGCTAACGGCTGATCTACTTTTTCTTTTAATGAGTTAATGCGCGCAGCAAGTTTTGGTTTTTGCTTTTTTAAACTGGCGACATAGCTTGGGGTAATACTTAGTAATACCGCTTCCATTATTGAACATACAAACGAAATGCCTATAGCTAACAGCATATAGGTAATTAACAAAGCCACAGTAACCTCTCGAATCATGGCGAATAATAATTTCAGTCACTAGTTTACCCAATTAAACCAGTGCTGCGTATAACAACCGCATTTTAATTGTATTAATTTATAAACAGCGATAAACCATAACAATTAAAGCCCGTTACAAAATCGATTAACAATCGTTTTCGTTGTTCACCATAATTGGGCTGCAACTCAACGAGTTCAAGCATACATTCATACTTTTTTTCGCTATGATTTCGTCACGCATTTTCATAAGGACTTACAATGAAAAAATCATTTTTAGCAGCAATGCTCGGCGCTTATTTTATTTCTCCTGTAGCGCATGCTGAAGCAATTGATGCAAGCAAGATTAACTACTTAGGCCCAATTGCGCCGCAAAACGCACTCAAGCCATTTGAAACAAACCGTAAAAACGCCATTTTAACCAACCTAAAGCAAAGCTTAACAGCCGACCAAAAGTCAGTTTCGTTTTTTGGTAATACACTAAAATGGCAAAGCTTAAGCAAGGTAAATGCATTAACTGAACCTGGCCTACAAGCCCTTAAGTTCACATTAACAACAACGCGCTTTACACCTGCAACACTTAAGTTAGATGGTGTTAAAGAGGCGAGTTTTTATCTTAATGGCGAGTTGCTCTCTAAAAAAGGCGACGCTTATAAACTACCGCTAACAACAGGACAACACCAAGTAATCATTATTACTGAAAGTGTTGAAGATTGGGGCAAGGTAGCTTTAGATTTAACCAGCGAAATTGAAGAGAGCACAATCAGTGTTTCTAGTGATGCGCCAAATACACTAAGCGCAAAACAATTATTTGATAGCAAAACCGTAAGCAACCTAAGTATTTCACCAAATGGTAAGCACTTAATTTGGCAAACGCGCAGCTATAACGATAAAAACGCCAATAAGGCAATTAGAGAGACTGTTATCAAGTCGGTTAAAGACAACGAGATTGTTTACTCATTACCAGCTAACGCCAGCAATTTTGCTTGGTCAGATGATAACACTCACCTTGTATACACAAGCAATAAAGTGCTTTATAAACTAAACCTTAAAACGCTAACCACCAGCGCATTAAGTGAAGATCTATCTGGTATCAGCAATGTCGATTTTTATGATAACGACACGCTTATTTTTACTTGGGTTAAACGCCCTGAAAAGTCGACATCGCTTACTAAGTATTATCATGGTTTAGAAGATCGCTGGTCGTATGCACGCAATAAAACCAGTGTTTACTTATACGATGTAAATTCAGGCTTAATGCGCCAAGTGAGCCCAGCTGAATTTAGCGTTAGCTTACAAGATTTTGATAACGAGCGTGGTACGTTGTTATTAAGCCGTTCTATTTCAGATTATGCTGCACCGCCACATATGCTAACAGAACTGCTGGAATACAACTTAAAAGACAATAGCCAAACCACTGTTGGAAAGTACCGTACTTTTAATAGTGCGCAGTATTCTAGTGATGGTTTATACATTACCGCTGGCCCTGAATTCGGTGAAAAAGCAGGAAAAACGGTTGCTGATTCTCAGTTTAGCAACAATTACGACACGCAACTGTATTCAGTAAGCTACGATGGTAAAAACATCACCGCGTTATCAAAAACATTTGATCCAAGCATTGGCCAATTTAGCGTATTAAAAAATGACAATGTGATTTTAAATGTCGGTGAAGAAGACAAACGCCAGCTATATGTATTTGATGAAAGTAAAAAACGCTTTAATAAAGTAAAAACGAATCTTGACGTAATTGAACGCTTTAGCGTTTCTAATGAGAAGTCACCTACCCTTGTTTTCGCTGGAACTGGCGCACAATTGCCACAACAAGTGCAGTTAAAAACTAAACTCTCTAATACTAAGTCAAAAACCTTATTTAATAGCAAAAAAGCATTCTACGCTAATACCCAATTGCCAAGTTTGGAAGAATTTAATTTCACTAACGATCACGGTACTGAAATTAAAGGGCGCGTTTACCTACCAAGTAACCTTGATAAACAAAAGCAATACCCTGCGTTAGTTTACTACTATGGCGGTACTTCACCTGTAAATCGCGCATTTACCGGCCGCTACCCATTTAATTTATGGGCAGAAAATGGCTATGTGGTTTACGTATTACAACCTACCGGTGCAACTGGATTTGGCCAGGATTTCTCGGCTAAACACGTAAATGCATGGGGTGAATATACAGCCAATGACATTATTAAAGGTACTCAGGCATTCCTAGATAAATACAGCTTTGTTGATAAAACTAAAGTAGGTAATTTAGGTGCCTCTTACGGTGGCTTTATGACTATGTTGTTGGCAACCAAAACAGATATGTTTAGCGCGTCTATTTCCCATGCAGGTATTTCAAATATTACCTCTTATTGGGGCCAAGGTTGGTGGGGTTATTTATATTCGGGTGAAGCCTCTAAAAACAGCTTTCCTTGGAATAACACTAAGCTTTATTCAAAGCACAGCCCTGTATTTAACGCTGATAAGGTAAAAACACCGTTATTACTTATTCATGGTGATGCTGATACCAATGTACCTGTAGGCGAGAGCCACACTATGTACACTGCTTTAAAGCTACTAGGTCAAGATGTTGAATTAGTGGAATATAAAGGCGCAGACCACCAGATTTTTGCGCGCGATAAACGCTTCCATTGGTGGAATACCATGCTTGCATATTTCGACAAACATCTAAAAGAACAACCACAATGGTGGAACGACTTATATGCACAAAAATAAGATTTAAGTATTACTAAATAATAACGGCCCACAATGGGCCGTTATTATTTCTGTACACATGCATTTTGTGACATAACATTTCTATTTTTCATTCAGTGCAAAATTGGTGATAATATTGCTTCGGGCAGAAAAACACATTAACGAGCATTATGACAATACAAGTACTTCTAGTTGAAGATGACTCCTTGCTAGTAAGGCGCATTCAATCACATTTTAGCAATAGTGATTTTAGTTTTGTGGTAGACGAAACCGGCGCAAATGCAGCTGAAATCATTCGTTCAAACCACGAAATCAAACTAGCGATTGTTGATATTGTACTGCCGCAGGTAGACGGCCTAGTGCTCGCTAAAGAGATAAATCTAGTTTCCGATATCGGTGTGGTTGTACTTTCAAGCCGCGATTCGCAAGAAGATCGCATTTTAGGGTTAGCACAAGGTGTAGATGACTACATTTGTAAGCCAGTTGATTTACTTGAGCTAGAGCTAAGATTAAAAGCCCTTGCTAAGCGTCTCAACTTGTTTCAAACCAATGACGAATACATTGAATATTCAGATATCAAAGTGCACCCAGAACATCGCACACTTATCATTGCCAGTGGCGATGAAATACGATTAACTGAAGCAGAGCATAAAGTACTGATTTCATTAATAGGTAATGCTGGTAAACCAACTAGCCGTGAAAAGCTATCGGAAGAAATCGGTCAATCTGACTGGAGCCCATCAGACAGAACCGTTGATGTATTAGTTGGTCGCCTACGCAAAAAACTCGGTGATGAAAAAGAACAAAAGCGTATTGTTACAGTACGTGGCAAAGGCTATATGATTGCCCTAGGTTAATGATAACAATTTACTTAACTAGCTAATAAAATAAAAAAGGCCGCTTTTGCGGCCTTTTTTAATTGATTAATATTAGCTTTTTACCAAGTGCCAAGTTTTGAATTTTCGTAAGCTGCTAATCGCGCTTTCGCTGCATCAACAAAGTAATCTTTGTCCCACGCCTCTTTAACTGCTTTTTCTTGCATATCAATGGCTTCTTCAAATTGACCTAATTTTGCATAGGCCGCTGCCATGTATTCATATGCCCATGGGTCATCTTTCTCATCAACCACTTTTTTGGTTAATTCAATCGCGTAATTTAGCTCACCTTGATTATGTGAATCGCGCGCATAAACACCAGCAAGTTCACGCATTGCAATATAATCACCCTGCTCAGAAGCGGCGGTTAGCCACTCTTTCGCTTGATTAAGCTGGTCTTTGTTTGCGTTCGTTTTTTGTAAAACACATTTTGCAGCCAAGGTTTGTGCTGGTGTATGACCAAGGTCCGCTGCAGTACCTAAAATACGCAAATTACAACCCGAGCCTAACAACATAAGTGACGCAAAATCACCGCCTTGCGCTGCTTTTAAACGCCAGTAGCTCGGCATTTCTTCACGCGGTTTGGCAATAATCTTTTTCAGTTTTACATTTTGGCGATTAAGGTAATTTGAGTAGGTATTATTTCGCGTTTCATTGTTGTAGAAAAACTCAGCTAAAAATGGACCGTATTCAGCTTGTTCATCGCCGCTTACCAATACGTGCCAGTTATTCATAGTTTTAACTGCTAGTTCATCGAGTTCTTTCGGTGCTTTATAATCACCTGTTGCCTCAAAGCGAAGCGTATTACCTTGCTTATCTAACCATACTAAATATGCAAAGTTATAAAAATCTTCCTCGAGCTGAGTGTTATTAGAAAAGTTATCGGCATTGCTCGCGAGTAAGTTCGCCTCACCTTGTGAACTTGAAACCGTATCGTCTGGTAAATAAGCCACCTTCAACATGTTGTCGTCGCTCATTAACTCTAACATATCAGCTAATTCTGCTTGCGCTTTGCTGTTACCACGCTTTGCTTTAGCAAGTAATTGTTTGTGTTTGATCGCTAGCTTTTTACGCGTTTCTTCTGGAATATCTGTACGTTTAAACATGCCGCTAAACTGCGCTTGGCTAAACTTTCGTAATGTGCCGCCCACTTTTAAGATTTGGTAACGTGAATTTTCAAGTTTTTCACGCACACTCTGTGCAAATTCATCAGTAGGATAGCTTTGTAACAACTGCATATCTCGCACAATACCATTGCGGTCGATATCAAATAGATATCTCGCCATACCCGGAATACCCTCTTTAAATAAACTACCTGGGTACTTAGCTTCTGGATTTTCAGTGCGTTTAGGTGGCGGGTTATACGCACGGCCAAATGGCAATGCATAACGAATATTCTTGCTACCAGCCTTACCATAAAAACCAATTAATTCATCTGCTTTAGCTTTTGCTGCTTTGGTTTGCGCTGGGGTTAAACGGCGTTCAACGGTTTTTAATGCTTGCCTTGCTGTTAGAAAGCCATTTTCAATGGCTACCGCTAAGTATGCGTATGCTAAAACTGGGTCTTGCGGTACGCCCTGTCCGCGTAAGTATTGAACACCCAAATTAAATTGGCTTTTACCATGACCGAGGTGAGCTGTTTTTTGAAAAAGTTTAAAGGCTTGCGCGTAGTCTTGATTGAGATAGAGATCCATCGCGCGATCAGCATTTGCGCTTGCTGAAAAGCTTTGACCCACCAATAAAATGCCGGCTATTACACTCGCTAACTTTTTCATTTCAACTCCTGTCAATTGCACCAAACTTCATGTTAACAGCTGGTTAATAGTGGTGCAACTGAGGAAACGCCTAAGCTGCAGTATTTATACACGTGTGAGCGTATTTAATAGTCGCTCGAAGGCACGGTAACTAATCGCCTCTTTAATATGAGTGAGCGCAACCGTTTTTTCAGCGGCTAAATCAGCAATGGTGCGCGCTACTTTTAGCACACGATGATACGACCGCGGCGATAAATCGAGCTTATCAGTAACAAGTGCCATAAACGCTAAGCTTTCATTATCAAGGGTAACAACTTGATCAAGTTCGCTATTGCTAAGTAATGCATTTAACTTACCCTGACGTTGGTATTGTCGCTGTTGCGCGGCAACAACCCGATTACGAATAACCTCGGAGCTTTCGCCTTGCTGTGTTGACTGTAATTCGTGGGTTTTTAGTTTAGGAAGCTCTACCTGCAAATCGATTCGGTCAAGAAATGGTCCTGATACACGACTTAAGTATTTAAGAATTTGTTCTGGCGATGCGCGATTATCACGATGACACCCTGTGGGGCTGGGGTTTAACGCACAAATTAGCTGAAAATTAGCTGGGAACTCTGACTGCCTTGCGGCGCGCGATATAGTGACTTTTCGTGTTTCTAATGGTTCACGCAAACTGTCTAATACTTTGCGTTCAAATTCAGTAAGCTCATCTAAAAAAAGTACGCCATTATGGGCAAGGCTGATTTCACCTGGCTTGGGATTAGAAGAACCACCAACCAAAGCAACCGCAGAGCAAGTATGATGCGGTGCACGAAACGGCCTTACTTGCCACTCACTGTTGTTGATGGTTTTACCGATAATAGAATAGACAGTTGCGGTTTCAAGCGCTTCAGATTCAGTAAGTGGCGGCATAATGGTCGCCATTCGAGCTGCCAACATGGATTTTCCTGTACCAGGCGGACCAAGAAACATTACGTTGTGTTTTCCCGCTGCGGCTATTTCAAGTGCGCGCTTGGCCTGAGCTTGGCCTTTTACTTCTGCCATATCAATTGTGTAGCGTGAAATTAACGCTTCAGCTTGTGGGATGTTTAAAGTAAATTCGATCGCTTGCTGGCCCGTTAAGTCTTGGCAAACCTGATTTAAACTACTGGCATGCTTGGTATTGCAGTTTGTTACCAACGCCGCTTCACTAGCGTTGAACGCTGAAATATAAACCGTTTTGCCACTATTAACGTTTGCGATTAACGACGATAGCAGCCCCAACACCGGACGAATTTCCCCACTTAAAGACAGTTCGCCAAAAAATTCAAGTTGTCGCAAATCGAGCTGGCCCAATTGATTAGAAGCCAACAAAATACCAACTGCTATGGCTAAATCGAAACGGCCACCTTCCTTCGGTAAATCGGCAGGCGCTAAATTTACAGTAATGCGTTCCTGCGGAAATTTAAATTGGCTGTTGATAATTGCGCTGCGCACACGATCTTTAGCTTCTTTAACTGATGTCTCAGGCAAACCGACTATGGTAAATTTAGGTAGGCCACTGGTGATATGTATTTCAATGGTAACAAGCGGGGCATCCATCGCGACTTGTGCGCGAGAATAAACACAGGCAAAAGACATTCCATTGTCCTTAATTTATTTCTTTCTTTTAGTGTAGCGTATATTTAACGCTCAGCTGCTTACTTTTCTTTATTGTATTTGAACACGTGTAGGCTCCAACCCCACTTTATTGCGCCCATACGTAAGCTTAATGTACCTAGCATTCCCACCAACATGGCAATATTTGTTGATACGCCTAAGTTCAAACTTTGAGTATACAAAATACCACCAAAAATACAGGTAGTTGCATACAGCTCACTTTTTAAAACCATAGGTGTGGTACGCGCAAGTACGTCACGGATCATGCCACCAAAACAGCCGGTGATTGTGCCCATTACAATTGCGGTTAAGTCTGGCATGCCTAAACTTAACGCTTTTTGCACCCCCATCACCACAAAAAATGCCAACCCTAACGCGTCAGCTATTTCAAGCAATACCTGTGGAAAGCCGCGTTGACGATTAAGCCATACAATGGTGATGGCGCTAGCGATAAAAATCGAAATCAAATATGTGGGATCTTTTAACCAAAAAACCGGCACATCTAAAATCACATCGCGCGTTGTACCACCGCCTATTGCAGTCGCGGATGCTAAAACCACTACACCAAAGCCATCTAGTTTCTTTTTATAAGCGACAAGCGCACCAGAAATCGCAAAAACAGCAACGCCAAATAAGTCAATCCAGTGGAATAATGAATCCATAATTAACCTGCTTGCTGCGCTAACGTTTCAAGCACATCGATAGCTTTGTTTGCATCGTGCTTGGCAACTAAAATATGGTCGTGATAAAAGCCTGCAATCACATTTGCGCTAATCCCATGCTTTGCTAACGCACTTGAAAATGCCGCCGTTAAGCCTACCGCATCAAGGCTTGAGTGAATTTGCAGGGTTATTAACGAAAACTCTGAAGCATATTCTAACTGCCATTCAACTGCTTGTTGTTTGGTGAGAATTAACGTCACCCCTTCTGGCTCGTTGATGCGCGCAAATACCTTATTCATATCAAACGCTTCAACATTTGATACAGATACAAATACATAGCTTTGCGGCTGTAACAGCGGTCGCATATTTTTTATCAGTAGTTGTAAGTTCGTTTCGCCAAACATAATTATTTTCCTGTATAAAAAAAGGCTGTAAACACAGCCTTTTTCATTCTAATTTCATCTGGCAGTTATTGCCAAGCCCTTTGGCTTGTAAGTTGTTGTTCAAAGGCATCAATCTTATCGTTTAGTGTTTCTGTTACGCCAATAAAATCTAACCCTGATAACAAGCGCTGTTTAATATCGGGACGAATATCAAACTTAATATCATCAAAGTGATCGCTTTTAATAACTTGATTTTGCAAATCAATTTCAACATTTACTTGAGAAGTTTGCTCTGTTACGTGAAATAGATGATCCAGTGTTTCGCTCGGTAATGCAATAGCAAGCATCTGATTATTAGCACAGTTATTAAAGAATATATCGGCAAAGCTCTCAGCTAAGATTACCGTAAAACCATACTGCTTTAATGCCCATGGCGCATGCTCACGCGATGAACCACAACCAAAATTATCGCGTGTTAACAATACGCTAGCGCCTTGATATCGCGCTTCATTTAAAATGAACTCAGGGTTCGCATCACCATTATCTAAATAACGCCAATCGTAAAAAAGCGCCTTATCAAAACCATCACGACTTGTTGATGTTAAGAACTGCTTCGGAATAATTTGGTCTGTATCGACATTATTTTTATCAAGCGGTGCCATTAAGCCGGTGTGATAATTACTCATTAGATACCTCCTCGAATATCAACAAATCGACCATGAATAGCCGCGGCTGCTGCCATTGCTGGACTGACTAAGTGAGTGCGACCACCTCGGCCTTGGCGACCTTCAAAATTACGGTTAGATGTCGACGCACAGCGTTTGCCCGCGCCTAAGCGATCATCATTCATAGCTAAGCACATTGAACATCCAGGCTCTCGCCATTCAAAGCCTGCTTGCTTGAAAATATCAGCAAGGCCTTCGTCTTCCGCTTGTTTTTTAACTAAGCCTGAGCCTGGCACCACTAACGCTTCAACGCCGACCGCAA
The DNA here is from genome assembly GCF_002964745.1 of Pseudoalteromonas sp. T1lg24. Taxonomy (NCBI): domain Bacteria; kingdom Pseudomonadati; phylum Pseudomonadota; class Gammaproteobacteria; order Alteromonadales; family Pseudoalteromonadaceae; genus Pseudoalteromonas; species Pseudoalteromonas sp. T1lg24. The sequence continues at coordinate 808,364 of NZ_PQCB01000006.1, forward strand.
CTTGCTTACCTTTAACGAGCGAGGCTGCAGCGCGCAAATCTTCAATACGACTATTTGTGCAACTGCCAATAAATACCGTGTCGACCGAGAGATCTGAAATCTTTTGGCCCGGCTTTAAGTCCATATAAGCTAGCGCACGACGAATCGCATCAGCTTTAATCAAGTCACTTTGTGCATCTGGATCTGGGACTAATTGGTCAATGCCAATCACTTGCTCTGGACTTGTACCCCAAGTAACCTGTGGCTGAATATCCGCAGCATTCAATACAACAGTGTGATCAAACACGGCATCATCATCGCTCTTTAGGGTTTGCCAATACGCAACTGCTTGCTGCCAATCATCGCCTTTTGGTGCAAACGGACGCCCCTCTAAGTAGTCGTAAGTTGCTTTATCCGGTGCAATTAAGCCTGCTTTTGCACCCATTTCAATGCTCATATTACATAGCGTCATGCGCGCTTCCATTGAAAGCGCACTGATTGCTTCACCGCAAAACTCTGCAACATAACCTGTACCACCTGCGGTACCTAATTTACCAATGACCGCTAAAATAATGTCTTTTGCGGTAACACCAAGGTTAATTTTGCCATCAATTTGGATTTTTAAACTCTTGGCTTTTTTCTGCTGTAATGTTTGTGTTGCTAGTACATGCTCTACTTCTGAAGTACCAATGCCATGCGCTAACGCACCAAACGCACCATGGGTCGAAGTATGGCTATCACCACATACAATAGTTGTGCCCGGTAAGGTAATACCTTGTTCAGGCCCCATTACATGCACAATACCTTGGTTAATTGAATTAAGGTCGTAAAGTACAATGCCAAACTCTTCACAGTTTTGCTTTAGTGCAATTAATTGGTTTTTTGAAACTTCGCTTGCAGCATCTAATGAGCGACTTTTTGTCGATACGTTATGGTCCATTGTTGCAAACGTCTTTTCAGGACAACGGACTTTACGGTTTGCTTCACGCAGGCCTGCAAATGCCTGTGGTGATGTAACTTCGTGTACTAAGTGTCGATCAATGTAAAGTAAATCACTTTCTTCATTAATGGCAGTCACTTTATGTGCCTGCCAAATTTTATCGTATAAGGTCTGAGCCACGTCATTCCCCTTGCTATTATCGGTGACGGAGGCCTGTTAAATTCAGGCCTAAAATTTAAAATTAAATACGCGCAATAATTTCTTTTGCAACGTCCAACGTGGTGTAACCCGCGGTAGGGAAAATATCTGGTGTTCCCACTCCGGCTGCAACGGCTTCAGCCACTGCCTTTTCAATCGTGCGTGCGGCTTCATCTTGCTTAAGTGAGTAACGCAGCATTAAGGCCGCACTTAGAATTTGTGCGATTGGGTTAGCAATGCCTTTGCCAGCAATATCCGGCGCAGAGCCACCAGCAGGTTCATACAAGCCAAAACCAGTTTGATTTAAGCTTGCCGATGGCAATAACCCCATCGATCCTGTGATCATTGCGCATTCATCCGATAAAATATCGCCAAACAAGTTATCGCATAGCAACACATCAAACTGGCTTGGTTCTTTTACAAGCTGCATCGTTGCGTTATCGATATAAATATAATCAAGCGCCACATCTGGATAATCTTTGCTTACTTCGGTTACCACTTCACGCCACAGTACGCTTGATGCCAGCACATTTGCTTTATCAACCGAAGTAACTTTATTTGCACGTAACTTAGCGGCTTCAAACGCAAAGCGTGCAATACGTTCAATTTCTTTACGTGAATACCTTTGCGTATCGAATGCGTATTCATCAGCACCTTCTCCACTGCGGCCTTTATCGCCAAAATAAATGCCACCGGTAAGTTCACGTACACATAAAATATCAAAGCCTTTTGAGCTAATATCTGCACGCAGTGGCGATGCAGCACTCAATGCTGGTAATAATTGTGCTGGGCGCAAGTTGCAGAACAAGCCAAAATGTTTACGAAGCGGCAATAACGACGCACGCTCAGGCTGCTCTGATGGTGGTAAGCCTTCCCATTTCGGCCCCCCAACTGAACCGAACAAAATAGCATCGGCTTGTTCGCACGCAGCTAGCGTAGTATCTGGCAATGCCTTGCCAAATTGATCAATCGCTGCACCACCAATAGCGTGATGATTTAAGCTCAATGAAAAATTAAACTTTTCACTAACCGCATTTAATACGTCGATTGCGGCGGTCATCACCTCTGGTCCAATGCCGTCACCGGCTAATACTGCGATGTCGTAATTTGACTGGCTGCTCATACTGCTTTCCTTTGTAGTTTTAGATCAGACACTTGCTGCGCCCGATAAATTAAATTGTGAACTCGAACCAAAGCGCGTACCGACGCTTCTACTATATCTGCTGCTAAACCTGCGCCGTGATACTGACGACCGTCAAACTTAGCGATAATATCAACCTGACCAAGCGACCCCTCGCCTTGCCCTGTTGCGTCTAAATTATATTCAATTATTTCAACATCCATATTAGTCATACGTTTAATAGCTTTGAATGATGCTTCAACCGGACCGTTACCCGTAGCAGCTTCAGTTACTTCTTTACCGCCTATGGTCATGCCAATACTGCTGCTAGCAATTGACTGAGAATTTGATGTTGAATGAACAAATGACAATTGATAGAAATCGCTTTCATCCGATTGATTATTAAAATAAATCATTGCTTCAAGATCATAGTCATAAACGGTGCCTTTCTGATCGGCTAACGCTAAGAAGCTTTTGTACAACGCATCCATATCGTAATCTTCAGCTTGATACCCTAATTCGCTTAAACGATGCTGGATAACATGACGACCTGAACGCGAAGTCATATTTAATTGGTTGTTTGGCACACCAACTGTTTCTGGCGCCATAATTTCGTAAGTGTTTTGTGCCTTTAATACGCCGTCTTGGTGAATGCCCGAACTGTGAGCAAACGCATTTTCACCAACAATGGCTTTATTTGGTTGCACAGGCATATTGCAAATTTGACTGACTTGTCTTGATGCGCGATAAATTTCTTCGCTGACAATATCGGTATGTAATTTAAGGTGATCTTCACGCATTTTTAAGATCATCGACACTTCTTCAAGTGAGCAGTTACCCGCGCGCTCACCTATACCATTAACCGTACACTCGATTTGACGTGCGCCCGCTTGCACTGCGGCAATTGAGTTAGCAACGGCTAAACCTAAGTCATTGTGACAATGCACACTTAAACGTGCTTTATCGATATTAGGCACGTTATTCATTAAATGTGTGATCATTGCGGCATATTCATCTGGCGTTACATAACCAACGGTATCAGGCAAGTTAATAGTTGACGCTCCTGCATTAATCGCAGCTTCAACAATGCGGCATAAATCGCTATGCGGTGTACGCCCTGCATCTTCACAAGAAAACTCTACGTCATCAGTGTAGTTTCGCGCTTGCTTAATCGAACGCACCGCCATTGCTGTTGCGTCATCAAGACTCATGCGTAATTTATGCTCAAGATGTAATGGACTGGTTGCGATAAAGGTATGAATACGACTTTTTTCAGCTGGTCTTAATGCTAAACCGCATGCTTCAATGTCTTTTTCAACGGCACGTGCTAAACCACAAATTGATGGCCCTTTAACTTCACGGGCGATGCGTTCTACTGCTCTAAAATCAGCTGGACTAGAAACCGGAAACCCAACTTCCATAACATCAACGTTTAGTCGGCTAATTGCATGAGCCAGCTGAAGCTTATCGTCCTCTGTAAGGCTTGCTTTTAATGCTTGCTCACCATCGCGTAACGTCGTATCAAATATCCAAATTTTATCGCTCATACCTGCACCTTTGCCCTAATATAAAAAAACCCCGCATTTAGCGGGGTTTTTGCAAACTTTTCAGTCAAATACACTAAGCCCCGCTTCTGCAATTACGCAGTAAGAGGTTGTTTAGAAGTAGGCTAATCGTGTTTTTTGACATTTTTATTTAGTTTCCATCATTAACTAAGGCAATTTAACCATTAGCAAAAGAACAAAACAAGCATAAAAAATCCAAAAAATCGGTGTCAAAGGCAACTTAAAAGGAATTTAAATACCAAAAACCAACATTTATTGAAATATCTTTTCATTTTTGACAGATTTAGAAAAATATTAGTCAATCGTGATAAGTGTTATGCATAAAAAATAAAATTAAAAATGAGCAAATTAAATACGATTATTTTTTAACATCTCAAAAACTTGGTTTACAGGGATCGGTGGCGCTAAATAATATCCTTGCATAAAACTACATGAGAAATTGTTTTGCACGAGCTTCTGCTGCTGGTAATTTTCAATGCGCGCAAATATGTAATTAATTGAATGGTAGTGATAGGCTTGCGATACCTTATCCATTTGCTGCTTGTCTAAATGCTGAAGTTGCGCAACCGGTACTTTGACTTCATCAATCACTAATGGCAACTTTTCAATATTGCTAAGCACATCATCATCGCCATCAATCGCTAAACTAAAACCCAGTTCTTTAAGCCCAGTTAATAATTCAATGACCTTAGTATTTGAGCTATAGAATGCGTCCAAAGGGAACTCAAAAACGATTTGTTCAGGGTTAATTCCCGCGATATCTAGGTGCTGGCTCATCACTTTAAGTAAGTCATACTGTTCAAGATCGATAAGCGATAGATTAATCGAAAGACGTACGCTGCTAAATGCGGGTAATACTTCGGCAATGCGCTTAAAGAATACCTCGCTAAAGGTCGCGATCATCTGATGATTTTCGATAGCGTTCATTACTTCGCGAGTACTGAGTTTAATCCCGTTTTCTTGAAAACGCACAAGACATTCAAACCCTGATAGTTTTTCATTTTGGCTGCGAAATTCCGGCTGAAAATCGAGATTAATACAATCCCGTCGTGAGAGAAGTGAAGCCAGTTTGTCTTTATCGATGATTTTTTCAGTCACCGAACGCTGACTAAATACTTGGTTAAAATCACTTAATTTTACCGGTTTATTAATTTGTGCGACGAGTTCGCAAGGTAAGAATAATGGCACCGCATCTTCATCATTTAGCAGTAAGACTAAACGGCCTTTAAAACCTGTGCCAAGCAACCAGCTCGACATATCAACATCAGTAAACGCGCTTACCGCGATAACTAATGTGTCGTCACTGGTACCCTGTACCACTTCACTTTGTAAACTAGCGAGATTGCCCGTAGTGAAAATTCTGCCAGCCCATAAGTATTCTATACACTTTTGTGTAGTAGCCCTTTGCTCTTCACTACTATCAAATATGTATACGGTTTGTTCTTTTAATTCCATGATAAAAACCATTTAAATGTGTAATTTAAGTCAAGCATAAATAAATTAATTTACCAGTTGCGCGACGTCAGCAAATTGAGCGAATTAATCTCAACCGCAACTTAAAATACTGCTTACTCGTACTCTTATTTAAGCTTAAATTACTGAGTGAAAATTATGGTTTATGCAACCATCCCTGAGATAAAGTAAAATTTAAACACAAAAAAAGCGCCTAAACAGCGCTTTTTTACTAATTGCTTAAATTATTTTTGAGCAAGGTAATTGATAAGATTCGCCATATCTTCAGCACTTGAAATGCCTGACTTACGGCCAAAGTTAACTTTGTACTTACCATTAACAATAAAGGTTGGTACTGAACCCAATGCGCCTTTGCTCTTAAAGAACTCTTGCTCTTTGCTCATTTTCTTCGCTTTTGTGCGCACGCCGAAGCTCTTGTAATATTTATCGAATGTTGCAGCCTCAACACCTTTAGCTACAAATACATCTTTTACGTCTGCAACTTCATTAAAGCTTTTACGCTCACCGTGAATATGGTTAAAAATACCTGCAATCACTTGGTCTTTTTGCGGCAGCGCTTCGGCTGTTGCTAACGCTTGTGACAACATTTCTTGATTTTCTTTTGAACGACCGCCCATAAAGTTAACGTGCGCTTTTTTAAATGCCACGCCGTCTTTTAGTAAAGGTTTAATGTCGTAAATCACGTTTTCCATGTTGTTACATGCAGGGCAGTAGAATGAGAAAAACTCGGTGACTTCTGGCTTTTTAGTTGCACGATCTGAGATCACTTCGTAGTGCACGCCTTCTTCAAACTGGTTGGCAATTGCCACAACAGGCAGTGCTAAAGCTAAAAGAGCAGCTTTAAAAAATGCTTTCATTATTACTCCGTTATTTTTCTAATAGATAGTCAACGAGCGCTTTTAGCTCATCGTATGATTTAATACTGGTTAATTCGATACGGTAAATATCGTTAACAATAAATGTTGGTACGCCAGTCAACGCGCGCAGGTCTGAAAAACGCTTTTGCTGTTCAACCATGTACTGTTCTTGCGCAGCAATTGCCATGCTGCCAGCTAGCTGGTCAAATTTTTCTTCTGTCACAATATCGTTTAATACAAATAAGCGACGAACATCACCGATTGTTGCGAAGCTACCGCGATTGCGATGAATAAATGAGAAGATAGCATCGCTCGCTTCACTCGCTTTACCTGCTTGTTTTGCAACTAAGTAACCAACAGAAAGTAACGATTGAGTTTTTGGGTCAATGCCGTTTAAAAAATTTACATGACTTTTAACAAAAGTATCTGCTGGTAGTTCTTTATTTAATCGCTGGGCGATCATTTCAAAATTGTAGCAATGCGGACAGTAATATGAGAAAAACTCAGTTACTTGTGGTTTTTCAGATTTTTCAGTTTTAATACGTGAAAAGTGTTTTCCCTCTTCAAACGTAAACTCCTTAGCAAATAGTGCTAACGGAAAAATTAATGCAACAATTAAAAATAACTTCTTAGTCATAGGGTTCTCTTATGGCAAAAGCTTTAACGGTGCTTCGTGCAACGCAGCCAATTGCTCCTTTAAACTTAATATTTGTTGTTCCCAGTATTTGTCTGATGCAAACCACGAAAAGTTCCGTTGAAATGCTAAATCATTCCAACGTTTTGCAAGCCAGCCCATATAATTAATCATACGTAAGGCGCGCAAAGGTTCGATCAGCCTCAGTTCTTGTAAATCCAGTGATGAGAATTCGTCATATGCACACAACAATGTATCCATTTGCATGCGTTGTTCACTTTCATCACCGCTTAACATCATCCATAAGTCTTGAACTGCTGGCCCCTGACGTGCGTCATCTAAATCAACGAAAGTCAGTTCATTGCCTGTCCACAGAATATTGCCAATATGGCAATCACCATGCAAGCGGATCTCGTTAATTGGCGAATATTTCTCTTCAGTTAACGTGATAACCTGTTGCAAAACAGTCATAAACGGTGTTTCTAAACTTGGCGATATTAAATTACTATCTATTAGAGAACGTTTAGCGTCGTGCAAAAACTCTTGGCAACTAATTGTTGGCCTAACTGCAAACTGTTTAGTTTTAGCCACATTATGTAAACGACCGATAAAACGACCTAAAACTTCCAGGTGATCGTAATTATCTGCTTCAAACGTTCTACCACCTACGCTCGGAAACAGCGCAAAACGGTAGCCTTGGTATTCAAATAAACTGGTATTGTCGCGTTTTATTGGCGCGACAACAGGCACTTCACCGTCAACCAGTTCATAACTAAAATCATGCTCTTCTTGTATTTGCAAAGAGCTCCAACGCTCTGGGCGATAAAACTTCACTACATAACGTTTGTTATCTTCAGCCACAAACTGATAAACGCGGTTTTCATAGCTGTTGAGCGGTAAAAGCCCCGATATAGGGTAAACGCCAATGCTTTCAACCGCGTCTAAAATACGTTCAGGCGTTAAATCACTAAAATCAAAAGTCGACATTTAACGTCCTTTAAAGAACTTACTTGGCTGTGCAAGTTGCGTCTGCGTTTGATCTGCACGCTGCAATACAAAATTAAATTCGGTAATTGGCGATTTCAAATCATACGGATCAATTGCGATTGACAACGGCAGGCTATACGACTCACCGGAACGAATATGCACTTGTGTTTTACCAATAATATTAAAATTATTTAGCCCCTCAACTGCGATGGTGTATTCGTGATCTTGCTGTGATTTATTGAGAATTTTTAAGGTGTATGTGTTTTCAACTAAACCTTCATTAGTTACGCGGTAAAGCTGATTTCGGTCGCGAATAATATCAAGGTCCATAGGAATACGAGTCATCACATCCGCAACAAAAATACCGCAAATAACAAGCATTACGACCAAGTAACCAATAATTTTCGGACGAAATGCGTGGGTCTTTTTATCAGATGTTAAGTTACGCTCTGTGGTGTATGAAATAAGCCCTTTGTCATAATTCATTTTATCCATCACTTCGTCACACGCATCGATACATGCACCACAGTTAATGCATTCGTACTGTAATCCATTACGGATATCAATGCCTGTCGGGCAGACATGCACACACATTTTACAATCAATACAATCGCCTAAACCAAGCTCTTTTGGATCTTGTTTTCTGCCGCGCGGACCACGGTTTTCACCACGCTTTTCGTCATAGCTAACAGTGAAGGTATCTTGGTCGAACATCGCTGATTGAAAACGCGAATAAGGACACATATGTAAACACATGATTTCGCGCATCCAGCCTGCATTGCCATAGGTACAAAACGTAAAAAACAACACGCCACCAACGGCATATGCCGTTGCTTCAAAGGTGAAAAAATCCACCATGAGTTCACGAATAGGTGTGAAATAACCAACAAAGGTTAACGAGGTAAAAAGTGAGAAACCAACCCAACTTAAATGTTTCGCTGATTTTCGCCAAAACTTATCAAAGTCCATTTTACGCTGATCGAGTTTTTTACGCTGATTCGCGCTGCCTTCGATTTTTTCTTCAAACCAAATAAAGATAAAAGTCCAAACAGTTTGTGGACACATATAGCCACACCAAACTCGACCATAAAAAGTCGTTACTAAAAACAGAGCGAAAGCGCCAATCATAAAAATCCAGGCAAGAATGGTTAAATCTTGCGGCCATAATGTCATGCCGAAAATATTGAATTTTTGATTGAAGATATCGAAAAGAACCGCTTGATGACCATTGAAACTCACCCATGGCAGTAACATAAAACTAAGCATGGCAATAAAACCAAGGTACTTACGCAACTTTTGATGTAAGCCTTTTACAGCGCGAACATAAATGCGGTTTCGCGGATTAAAACGGTCAAATTTTTCCGCGTCAGGCTTATGTACCTTTACTTCGGTTGGGATATTTTTTACTTTAATTTGCTTGTCCATGGCGCCCCTAGATGTGCAAACTTGTAGATAAGTTGCTTAATTATAACAATTGTCTTTGCTAGTGCGATGCATTTTATTAAACTAAATACACAGCAAATTAGTGCTAAATCAAAAAAAAGAAAAGTTTATGAAAAATTACTTCTTATTTGTATTGGTCATTCTTATCTTAGCCAGTGTTGATCACCCAAGCATCGCTAAGCCGCGACAAGAACTTTATGACAAAATTATGGGCGTACTGAGTGATTCGAGCAAAGTAAAAACAGATCAAGAAGCTGCTCGCTCATTAGAACGTGCTAAAGAAAAACTTCGTTTATCACAAACTGCTGAAGACTATTTAACTAAGCAGCTTGCCACTAATCAAAAGATGTCATCGTTTAAAACCCGGTACTGTGTACAAAAAGAGCTTAACTCTTACTTCTACGGGGATGACTTAAGACAAATTTGTAAAATTATTGCGGAAGAATCTAAACGTTAATTATGGATTTTTCACAGCTTAATAAAAAGTTTGCAAAAAACTTTAATGATCAAAAAGCCGTTTTAAAAAAGCTCTTAAAAGGCGGCACAGTTAATTGCAATACGTGTAATAAGCCCCTTAGCGTAGCACTTAACGATAAAGACGGTGAGTTTATTGTAAGTTGCGGATCTGGCTGCACTCGGCTCACTCTTGAGATAGATTAGTTAACTCAAGCTAAGAAAAGCGAACTTTAGTTGTGAGTATTTAGATGATCTCATTCGAGATCATCTAAATCATCTTCTTCAATAAGCCCTGCATCCAGTACACATGCTTCGATAAGCTCAGCATAGCCCTCAGCAAATGGTTCAAGCAAGCTGATAACATCATCACACAATGAAGCCTCGTTAGTTAGATCTGCAAAAAAGCATAAATAACCTAACGTCATTGCCAGTGCTTCGCTTAGTTCCCCATTGAGATTATTCGCCGATACAATTGGCTCTATGTAATGCTTAATGCCTTGCGTAAAACCTAGCGCCCATAAATGAAGCTCACTGTCTTTTGATAAATTAGCAGCGCTCGGTTGCATCATATTAATGCGAGAAGAAAGCGCATAGCCTTTTTCAAAAACATGATCGCTAACATCATTGTGAAAGGCCATTAACGCAAACAGTTTATCGTCGGCTAATTGCTCGCTTTTATTACCAAGCGCTTCACTTACCCAAATATCTTCAATGATCGGAGCTGGCGCCGCTATAAGCGCAAATAAATACCCTTCAAGTTGGGGGAATGGCATCGCAGAAGGTGCCATTTCATTGCTTGCTAACCAGCTCGCCAACGCGTGCTTATCTGTTTGTGTAAATTCAATCATGTTTTGTACTTAGAACTTAAACGGGTAGCGCCCGTTATTATCAGGCTTACCCAAAAACTTAACGGCATCATGAACTTGTTTTGGCAAACTTGCATCTGGTTTAACAAAGCCATAACACTCATTAAGCGCATGCCATATTGCGCTTCTAGCTGCAGCCCAAGTTGGTTCTCTTCGCTAATATTTAAAGTTAGCGACCCATTATCACACCCAAGCTTACCCTTGATGGTGTCAAACTCAATCCAACCTTGTAAACCTTGCACCGATAAATTGTGCGTTTCAGCATTACCAGCTAAAACATGACACAACTTATCTTTTGCTACTAATGGCAATTCAGCATTGCTCACTTTTACTTTTAAATTACCTTTAGTTGGCAGCGCCATTGGCAATTTAACATTATCCATAATACTTGATGTCGCAACTCGGATATTAGCACGGCTTAACTGCACCGTTTCCGCCGAAAATGGCAAAGTAACTGACGCTTTACCGTACGGCGTATCAAAACCGCGTAAGCTACCAAATTTAATATCAGCACTCACCTTGCCAGTTAACAGACTAGCTGGTTTTAACTGCCACTCTAGCTTATCGATAAGTTGTTGATTAATTTGAGCCTGAGCGATGCGACCTTGCCAAATTGTGCCAGACACACCTACAATTTTAATATTTTTTGGTAAGTAGCTTTGTGCAAAGCCAAGCACAACCGAGGCTGGAGCAAGGTACATAACAAACGCAATAAATGCGATAATAAATAACAAGATAAGAGATATCGTTTTTTTCATATTACTTCTCAACCACCAAACGACTTATGCTTACCATGCCGGGCTCGGCACCTCGATTAATATCAATCGCAGAGATCGTTAAACCACTATCTTCAACCAGTGATTCAAGCCAAATAAGTAGTTTATTAAATTCAACTGATTCGATGGTAAGACGCAGTGTCTCGTCTTTTGGCTGCATTTTGCTGATGCTGATTTGCGCGCGACGGCTTGAAACATTAATAATCTGACTTAAGCTGCCACTCACTGCGCGTTTGCCTTGTCCGCTGCCATTAATTTTTGCTGCACTTTGTTTTACAAATTGCGCTAATTCCTGCTGTTGCTGCAAGGTTTTTTCCGCTTTTTCAATTTTATTATTTAATGGACGAATAATTAACATCACAATAATAAACAAGGTAAAAATTACCGCAGCGCATTTTAGCAGTAGTTGTTCATTTGGTTTAAGATTCTGCCAATATGTTTCTAACTGGTTCATGAACCCGCCTTAATTTTTATTTCGCCTACCACCAGATTACCTGAGTTGCTAAGTGATCCTTGCTCGACTTGCAACGCTGAACGTTCCAATCGTTGTTTTACAACATTAAAGCTCTGGAAATCTTTTGCACTGGCGCGTAAGCGTAGCTCACCGCGCTTACTGTCAAAACGTAATGTTTCAGGTGTAAAACCTTCAACATCTTTAAATACAGGCGTTAGATGGTGTAGTAAGAACAAAAAGCCCGTTTCACCACCAGACGATACTTGTGACAATTTAGACTGAATTTGACGGCGAATTAGGTTTGGTCGCACTTTTGAACCAGGAAACGCTTGTTGATACGCTTCAATTGTCTCAGCTTTTGCAACAGCAACTTTCTGCTCCAATTGATACGCAGTTACCGCTTTCAAAACAAGGCCAAACATTAAAGCTACACCTGCGGCAATAGCAGGCACTTGCCATACAGGCCACACACCTTTACTTTGTTTTTTAACCTGAAATGCACCTTGCAACATATTAAATGGTTGCGTCACAAGCTGTTTGGCGAAGATCGCTAACGGTAAGTCATAGTGTTCTAATTTTTTTACCGCGTTGTCATATTCAAACTCTAAATCGCTAAGATGTGCGAGCGATTGTGCATCTAAGGTCGCAGTAAATTCGTTTATCCAACTTGTTTCCACCTCGGCAATGCGCCAAGCATCAAGTCTAAACAACCAGTTGTTTTCAAGCGCCGTAACGGTTACATCGGCGTCATCAAATTGTGGTAGTAACAGTGCATCAGGCAGCGCACGCGTTGGCGATAGCTCTGCTATTTTTAAAATATCCAACCAGTTTTCAAACCACGCTCGCTGACATACAGCCACTTGCAATGCATGCTTTTCGCCTAACATGCAAGGTTCACCGATGCTAATCAAAACATCATCAAGTTCACACGCCAGTTCTTCTTCTAGCATAAATGGCAATGCTGACTCTAACTTACGGTTATATTTAGTCGGTAAAACTACTGTTTTAAGCTGCACTTTGCTGGCAGGAAATAGCGCGATAACTTCCCGTGATTGCGCTTTTTCAGCTAACTCTTCAAGTACCAAGCTATTATCAATTCGGCCACTTGCTATGGTTTCATTCGCATTGCTAATAAGCCAATGGATTGGATCATTAACCGATTGCCCTAAGCGAATAATTAAGGTTTCTTTCACTGTACGCCTCCAAATCTACGCGCCAGTACACTAACTTTTTGATTATCTGTTATATGTATTATGGATTTCATCGCAAAATTCGTTTCAAAGAAGCTTGCCTTTATTTGCGCTTCAAAATAATTACTGTTTATTACAAAGCGTTTATCTTTATCGTCTAACGATTTAGCGCCATTTTGTTTGGCATCATTAATGAACTTATTAAGGTCATCCCAGCCCTCATTCGGGCGCTGACTTATTATTGTTTCTGCTTGGCTCTCTGAAATATCCAGCATTGCAGCCAATAACAAACTCTGTTCAGGTTGCAGTGTGTTCACATTCACTTTAAATTCATCGTATTGGGGAATAACGCAAACATAAGGCTTTAATTTTTCCACGATGATCGGGTTAAAGCCACGAATTAATCTCAGCTCAGATACGCTAGCAAATAAGTTATTGGCTGTCATATAGGGAATACTGTAAGACATGTACTCACCCTCTTCGACACCCTGCCTTTTTGGCATGCTATCTTCATCCAGCCAATCAAATACACTATCTGCAAGTGCTTCTTTCGATTCTTCCATCGGTAAATCAGGAATCAGATCAAGTAACGCCTCTAATGTTTTATGTGCTTCATTAAAGTTTCGAGTGCTAGCATTGTTTGGGTCAACAAACCGCAGTGCATTAAGGTTTAAACACGCCTGTAAATCAATGATTTTACCTGCAACTGTACCGTCTTCTACAGGGTAAGGTGGCGTTTCAACAGCCCACTTTTGTGATAAGTCGATACGATCTTTATCTTGTTTTTTTACTTCAATCAGCAATTGCTTAGCCAGAGCTTCACCTGCCATGGCATACCAACGTGCCTGCTGCTGTAATACGAGATTACTTGAACGCTGTACTTCTACCATCAAGCGCGCATTCATTTTAACTGCCAAAGAGGCTGCCAACGCCACCACAAATAAAACAATAATTAACGCTGCACCCGTTTGCTTTAGCCTCATCAGGTTGCCTCATTCTCTGGCAGCAGTAAAATGCGACTTACGATAATCTCATCGGCTAACGCGATTTCTACTTTGATAGCTTTAGGCAAGCTAGGATTTGTCCAATTTTCTTCCCATTTATCGTTGTCGCCACGAAAACTAATGGTGAAGTCTTTAATGTCTTCCAGTAATACTTGGCTTTTCGGTTCAGTGCCGTCGAGCGAATCGACATAAATGCGATATTTACGCACTAAGTTATCTTCTTCTACAACATAACTGAATAACTGTAATTCACTGCGCGGCAATAAGTTAACTGGGTTACTCCAACCATCGCGCACGCCTGCAACACCGTGATATTGACTATCAAATAAAAAACGATCAGCCATTAAAAACAGCTCTAAACTATCACCCGATTCATTGCGTGTGTTACGTAGTGCTAATTGGGTAAAATCTTGCTGCATCATACGGAAAACCGTATTCATAGCGCCTATTTCCGCTACTTTTTCTTTTGAGTTTTGATTGGCATTAATCGCGGTCGATAAAATTTGATGACTTGCCAGCGTTACCATTGCTAATACCGCGAGTGCCACCAGCACCTCAATTAGCGTAAATCCTAAATAGCTATTGCGCTGAGTGACCACTTACTTACCCTCACTTTTGGCAATGTAAGTAATAAGCTCATAAACATCGTGTTTACGTGCTTCATCTGAATATACTAACACTCTTGCTTCAAGTAGGTCGGGGCTTTCTGTTTTGGTAATTTTGTGACGCCAATAAAACTTAATTCCCGCTTGCTCTTCATCACCGGTTTTATTATCCGCTGGCGGCCAACTGGTAGTAAGCGTTAATTCTGCTAATTGATTCTCAGCAACCCAGCTTGCTAGCTGTTGCTCTTCAATATTTGATAGGTGATTAATGTGATCACCAACCGCTTTCATTGCGGCAATGCCTGCAAGTGCACAAATGGCCATTGCAATCATCACTTCTAATAACGTAAAACCGCGCACTCTAAGCATCGTCGTCTAATTCCTGCGACAATTCAACCGGTGCCATTAACTCACCTTTAATGTAATAAGGACGCGCTTTTTCGTTATCAGTTAGCGTTAGTACTAGCTGAAAAGGGCTCACTTCACCGGAAGACAGCAACAAAACCTGTGGAATTTTCATTTTCTCAAGTTCCAATAAGCTTTCTTCATCTTCACTGTTGAGAAGCTGGCGCCAGTCAACTTGTTGCAACAAGTTTTCCTCGCCCCACGGCAAATCTTCAAGTGCCATTTCAACACTAATAAATTCACTGAACTGATGTGGTTTAAATACTTCAGGTTCTGTAATTGCAACCCACTTTTCGCTATCAAACGCCAGCAGCTCAAACGTATTAGTATTTTTATCAATATGAAAGCCCAGCTCAAGCTGGTTCATAACGGCAAATTCAGAGGCAAGATTAATCATGGTGTGAAGCTTAAGTGCTTCGGTTTCAAGTTGTTCTTCTTGCTGATCATTAAGCGTAAGAACAACAAGGTTCATGGCAAAGCCGATAATTACCAATACCGCTAAAATTTCGAGTAAGCTAAATCCGCTTTGCCACTTTTTCATAATTTAAACTAACGTTAACGATTAACGCTCGTCTTCGTCATCCCAATTACCAATATCATCTTCTGTACCAGCAACACCGTCTGGACCCATTGAGAAAATATCAATTTTGCTAAACTCACCAGGGCTTACTAGCTGATATGGGCTTTCCCATGGATCAACGGGTAGCTTTTCAATAAAACCACCTTCAGGAAAGCGTTTTGGTAACGGCTCAATCGTTGTTTCTTCAACTAACGCCTCAAGGCCTTGTTCTGTTGTTGGGTAACGATTGTTACGTAGCTTGTACATATTCATTGCATCTTCTAATGCGCTGATATCGATACGTGCTTTGTCAATTTTTGCTTCTTCTTGTTGACCCATAATGTTCGGCGCAACTATGGCCATGATCATGCCAATAATTACCAGAACTACCATGATTTCAAGTAATGAAAATCCACTTTGCTTTTTCATTTAACACCTCTATAAAACTTAACGCTTATCCGATCGCGTTATTCATCGCCATAATTGGCTGTAAAATTGCCATTACAATAAACATGACAATGATTGCCATAAGCGCAATCATTAATGGCTCTAGTAGCTTTAGTGAAATATTCACTAACGCTTCAAACTCTTTATCTTGGTTATCTGCCGAGCGCTCTAACATTTGTTCAAGCTCTCCTGACTTTTCACCACTGGCTATCATATGCAGCATCATAGGTGGAAACAGTTTAGTTTGATCAAGTGACGCTTTCAGGCTGGCGCCTTCACTGACTTTTACTGCTGCCTCAGCGACTGCTGCTTTCATTTTTTCATTTGCTAAAACTTCGCCCGAAATTCGCATGCCTTCTAACAGCGGCACAGAGCTCGATGACAAAATACTTAGCGTTCTTGCAAATCGTGCTGTATTAAGACCCCGTGCTACTTTACCGATAAACGGAAACTGCAATACGCGAGCATCGAACCAAAAACGTATTTTCGGTTTTTTTAACGCATTCTTTATGGCAAAGATACTGCCAAAAATGGCGATTAATGAAAACAGCCAATAATTTTGAATAAAGTTACTTGCCGCAATTACTGTTTCAGTGGTCCAAGGCAATGCCAGCTTTGAGCTTTGAAACGACTTAACGATGGTCGGTACCACAGTGCCCAGCAAAATAGATACAATTGCGACAGCAAATACCACAAGAATAATGGGATAGACCATAGCTTGCGTTATTTGACTGCGCATATGCTGTCTTTGTTCAGTGTAATCAGCTAAACGCACCAGTACTTGATCAAGGTGCCCCGACTTTTCGCCCGCGGCAACCATAGCGCGATATAAATGATCAAAAATATGCGGAAACTCAGCTAGGCCTTCAGCCAAACTATAACCTTCTACCACTTTTGAACGCACTGACATCAACATGCTTTTTAAACGTGGCTTTTCACATTGCTCTGCCACAGCAAGGACCGCTGCTTCCACAGGCAACGCCGATTGCACAAGTGTTGCTAATTGACGCGTGATCAGTGATAACTCATGCGCAGATATTTTTGCTTTAAACAATCCGCCACGATTTTTAACTTGCTGCTTTTCTTTATCTGCAGCTTGCACCACCTCTAGCGGCGTAAGCCCTTTTTCGCGAAGCATTTGGCGAATTTGTTTTGCGGTATCAGCCTCTAAAATACCTTTTTTATTTTTACCGCGACCATCGAGCGCTTTATATTCAAACGCAGCCACGATTAACTTTCCTCACGCGTCACGCGAAGCACTTCTTCAAGTGACGTTTGCCCCGCAAGCACTCGGTTACAACCGTCTTGGCGAATACTTGGCGTGGTTTTACGTACGTATTTTTCAACGGCTTGCTCGCCTTTGCCATCGTGAATAAGTTCGCGTACTGCTTCATCAACCACCAGCAACTCATGAATACCAGTACGGCCTTTATAACCGTTGTGATTACATTCGCTACAGCCGACAGGGCGACAAATTTCTACACCTTTACCGTGTTCTATACCAAGCAATTCACATTCTCTTTCATCAGCTACATGCGACTCTTTACAGTCACATAAAGTACGTACTAAGCGTTGCGATAGTACGCCAAGTAGTGACGAAGAAAGTAAGAATGGTTCAACACCCATATCTTCCATACGAGTAATCGCACCGGCTGCCGTGTTAGTGTGCAGCGTTGATAATACTAAGTGACCGGTTAATGACGCTTGTACACCAATTTGTGCAGTTTCTAAATCTCGAATTTCACCAACCATCACCACATCAGGGTCTTGACGTAAGATTGCGCGTAAGCCGCGGGCAAAAGTCATATCTACTTTAGGGTTAACCTGCGTTTGACCTATACCAGGGATTTCATATTCAATTGGATCTTCAACCGTTAGGATATTACGGTCTCGGGTATTAATTTCGGTCATACCTGCATACAAGGTGGTACTTTTACCTGAACCTGTTGGGCCGGTAACCAAAATAATGCCATGCGGTTTACGAATTAATTCGGCGAATGTTTTACGGTTACCCTCAGACATGCCGAGATCTTCCAAATCCAAACGTGCATTGTTTTTATCAAGAAGACGTAATACGACACGTTCACCAAAGCTTGATGGCATCGTTGAAACACGCACATCAACTGCACGGCCTGCGATACGCAAACTAATACGACCATCTTGCGGAACACGTTTTTCTGCGATGTCGAGCTTTGCCATTACTTTAATACGTGAGACAAGTAATGATGCAAGTTTACGATTTGGCTCTAATACTTCTTTTAAAACACCATCAACACGGAAACGAATTACCAAGTTTTGCTCGAACGTTTCAATGTGGATATCCGATGCACCTTCTTTAATCGCTTCACCTAACATGGCGTTGATTAGTTTGATAATTGGCGCATCATCTTCTGAGGCAAGTAAGTCTTCTGTTTGCGGTAACTCTTCTGCCAGCGAGAACAAATCGACCTCATTGCCGATATCTTCCATAATCTGCTGTGTTTCTGAGCTATCGCGTTGATAAGCCACCTCTAACAGTAACTCAAACTCATCTTTAGTCACTTGCTTAAGCGAAAAGGTACTTGCAGCGACACGCCTTACTTCAAGTAATGCCTGCTGGTTTAAGTCGCCTGCGTAACTTACTACTAACTCGTTGTTTTGTGTTTGCATCAAGATGCTGTAGCGCTTAGCAAAACTGAATGGTAAACGCTTAACAGGCACTACGGGTGCAACACTAACCTCAGAAACTATCTCAGTCATCTTGCTGATTCTTTTTGTTTTCGCCGTGTAAGAACTCTTGATACGTCGGTGGTAACACAAGCGCATCGTTCCACTCAGGTAGTACTGGTGGTACTTCGTTTGGCATTAAGTTAATGCCATCGTCTTTGCGTTTTACCTGCTCACCACGAATAAAGTTATACTTACCATGACTTAGCTTGTTCATGCTTACACTGTCACGCAGAATAGTCGGGCGAATAAATACCAATAAGTTACGTTTTTGCTTGGTTGATGACGTTGATTTAAATAAGTGACCAAGCACTGGAATATCACCTAGCAATGGCACTTTTTGCACGCTTTCTTGTACATTTTCGTCAATTAAGCCACCGAGAATTACCATGCTACCGTCATCGGCCAGTACAGTGTTGCTAATCGAACGCTTGTTAATTGAGATATCAACCGCAGTTGCACCTGATACACTTGATACTTCTTGTTCGATTTTTAATTGAACCGCTGTACCTTCGTTGATTTGTGGTGTTACTTTCAGTTTTACACCCACTTCTTTACGCTCTACCGTTTGGAATGGGTTAGTATTGTTACTGCTTGACGTTGAGCCAGTAAGAATTGGCACTTCTTGACCAACTAGCATCGACGCTTCTTCGTTATCCATAGTGGTTACAGAAGGTGTTGCTAGAATATTTGAGTTAGTATCTGATGATACGGCCTGCACAATCGCAGCCCAATCGTTTTTCGCGATACCCACTGCTAAGCCGCTAATACTGCTAAGTAGACCAGCTAATGGTTCAAGGTTACCCTCAACAGTTTCATCGTACTGTGTACCTGTGCCCGTTTCTGAACCAATTACATTTTTCTTAACGGTTTTATCACGAGCTAACTCTGCCGCCGCGGCAATAGAACCAATTGGTGCACTACTACCGTTGTTAAACTGTACCATGCCGCCTTGTTCTGAAATCCACTGCAGACCAAAGTTAACGCCATCACCCTCAAGTACTTCAACAATAATTGCTTCAACCAGTACTTGTGCACGGCGCACGTCGAGATCTTTGATTACTTTTTCAAGCGAACGCATCACATCAGGATTTGCTGTTATTACAACTGAGTTTGTGTCTTCGTGCGCTTCTATACTAATTTGATCTTTATTAGCTGAACGACCAGATGTTTTACCTTGGTTTTTTTCGTCGTTAATCGACTTACTCACACCTTGTAGCACTTTCACTAAGTCTTCTGCTTTGGCGTAACTTAGATAAAATACTTTGGTGTTACCTTGCGTTTCGAGCTCGTTATCAAGGCGCTTAATTAGGGCTATCGCTCTGTCACGCGCCTCACCTTCGCCACTTACGATGACACTGTTGGTGCGCTCATCAGCAACCACTTTAGGAATTAAGAACGCTGGAATGTCGTTTTTACCTGTGGTGGGCTTATAAATGGTCTCGACAACTGATACAACATCGGTGGCTGTCGCGTAGTTAAGCTTCACAATATCAACCGATTGGTCACCGGCTTTATCAACTTGTTTAATTACCTGTACCAGGCGATTAACCGTTGCCGCGTGACCCGTTAACATCATTACGTTTGATGCGGTGTATTGTGCCACGTGGCTGCCGCCTTTTTGGTCACTAAACTGACGAACAACTGGACCAAGCTCTTGTACGCTGACGTTTTTTACACGCACAACGCGGGTGATCATCACATCACCCGTCACTTCTTCATCGTCATCCAGTACAGGAACATTCTTTTTACGGCCATCGGCACTTTTATCAATTTTGATAAAACCGGTTTCCATTTCAATTGCGGTATAGCCGTATACTTCTAATACATTTAAAAAGAACTCGTAATACAGCTCTTCGTCCATCGCCTCGTAACTGCGCACATTAATTTTGCCACGCACATTAGGGTTAATGATGATGGTTTTTTTTAAGTCTTTACCAACAACATTAATGAATTCAGTGATTTCTGTATTTTTGAAACTAGGTGAATACTCCACCGCAAGTGCAGAATAGGAAACACCTACAGCAACTAATAATGCTGCATATTTACGTAATCCTTTGTAAACCTTGCTTAGGTTTAACACGCTTTTCATTTAGTTACTCCGAGTCGTATTCTTATTCTAGGCTAAATAGCACGTCGAGAGTTTGCCCTTGACGCTCGATAACTATTGTCGCTGATGATGCATTTCTAAGTTCACCAATCGCTGCCATAGCCTGTTTCATATCGGTTAGCTGATAGCCATTAATTGAAGTCGCGAGGTCCCCACTTTTAAGCCCCATTTGTGAAAACAGCTTAGGGTCTTTGCCTGGGCTAAGGTTATATCCAACAATTTGTCCATCAACCCGTTTAGGTGAGATGCGAATATAATCAAAAAGTTTCCCAGGTTCTTCAAGTAATTCTCTGCGCTTAGCTTTTAGTTCTTGTTTAAGGTCTGAATTTTTCGTTGCATTTATTGCAGGAGCCGGAGACTCATTTGCTGAACGAAGTTGGTTAAATGACCTGCCTTGTTTTTTGGTAGGCTGCTTAACGGTTTTTGAGTAATCAATACCATCGAGCATTAAGGTTTCGAAACGACCGCTTACTTTAATAATTACGCGATCCGCAAAAATGGTTTCGATTTGTGCACGAGTACCTTTAACTAACTCGCCTACTGAATAGGTTTCTTGCATATTTTGGCTTTCAATAATGGCATGACCAGCTTTCTCATCGCCAGCAATCGCCACTACACCCGTTAATTTAATATTTAACGTTGTTTCAGGTGCATCACTGATAATTTCTTCTGTTTTCTGCTCTGCTTGTTGCGTTGCATTACCAAAAATATTTTGCGATACCAGCTCTTTACTACTGTAGTTGAATGCGCTACCCGAATCACTGTTATTCACAGTAATAAATGCAGCTTGCTGAGTCGGCTTTGGCCATAACATCCACGTTAATTGCGCAGCTAAAAATGCGACATAAATAACCACAACAATAAGTACAATATTGCTTGCTTTTTTATGTGGAAATTTTGCTATAACCTGTTCGATTTGCGCTTGGTTTATCTGCATTATTATAATTTGTTTGCTTATTTTTGAACGACCATCTTAACCTGTCAGCTTTTCTACAACAAGCAGGTAATCTGGAAAGTGGCTGGAATTTACACTGTAAATATGACAATTCTGTGTCAGGGCTTGATTCCCTTTGTCTCTATTTTTGGTAAATAAATGTATCAACTTTGTCTATATTGGCATTTATGGTATATTTCACGTACTTTTCAGTGCAATTATTCACTCACTCCATGAGTAAAAAGCAGAATTCAACACACACTTCAGATCACGACGACAGTCTAAGCGTAAGATTAGACAAGTGGCTTTGGGCTGCACGCTTTTACAAAACACGTGCGATTGCTCGCGAAATGATTCTTGGGGGCAAAGTTCATTACAATGGCCAACGATGCAAACCTAGCAAAACCGTTGAGTTAGGTGCGACAATTAAATTCTCGCAAGGATTTGATGAAAAAATTGTCACCATCGAAAAAATTAGCGATCAAAGACGCGGTGCGCCAATTGCGCAAACGTTGTATCAGGAAACACAAGAGAGCGAGAAAAAGCGTGAAGAAAACGCTTGGGCACGTAAAAATAATGCCTTTTTCTCTCCAAGCCCTGAACAACGCCCTGATAAAAAGCAGCGTCGTGAGCTTATTAAATTTAAACATAGTTAACATTTATCAAGCAGTACGCTTGAAACAAGGTATCTGACCAATGCAGCAAGATTTATTACACAGATATATTTTTGAAAACCATGATGTACGTGGTGAGTTAGTACAACTTGATCAAACGTTTTCAGAGATAATCGAAAACCACAATTACCCAACTGAAGTGAAACAGTTGATCGGTGAGCTATTAGTTGCAACCTGTTTACTTACAGCAACGTTGAAATTTGAAGGCGAAATTGCCGTTCAGCTACAAGGTGATGGGCCTGTAAAATATGCCGTGATTAATGGTAACCACCAGCAAACTATGCGTGGTATTGCCCGTATTCAAGGTGAAATTACAGATACTGGCGTGTTAAACCTAATTGGTAAAGGTCATATGGTTATTACCATCACCCCACTAAAAGGTGAGCGCTACCAAGGTATTGTACCTTTAGTGTCAAACAGCCTTGCAGAATGCTTAGAGCAATATTTCCAACAGTCTGAACAGTTGCGTACACGTATGTGGATTAGCACTGATGCTGAGCAAGAAAAGTGTTCAGGCATGTTGCTACAAGTATTACCTGTAAACAAAGAAAAAGCGGTAGAAGACTTTACGCATTTAGAAGCGTTAACAAATACCATTAAAGATGAAGAGTTATTAAATCTTGATGGTCATACAGTGTTAACGCGCCTTTATCATGAAGATAACCCGCGTTTATTTGATCCTCAGCCAGTAAGTTTCCGCTGTGGTTGTAGCCGCGATAAAATTGCAGATGCAATTGTTAATGTTGGTAAAGATGCATTGCTTGAAGATGCTAAAGAACAAGGCGCTATTAAAATTAACTGCCAATATTGTTTAAAAGAATACCAATTTAACAAACGTGATATTGAAAACATTTTTAACTAATACAAAAAATGTTTTTTATTGAAAAAGCAGGCTAAATGCCTGCTTTTTTGTTATCTAAATTAGTTTAGCGTTTAACCAATCCTAAGAACATCAGAATTGCAATTAACTTGCCGCAAATTCCCTGCATAAAAAGTCTATAAAAAGTACAAAAACAAAATGACAGCGATGTCATTATTTTAATGCATATTGGGTATTTTGAAATGACACCGGTATCATGAAAAAAAATACATAAATCCTAGAAAAATCGGGGGTTTCAGCTTTGGTTTTACTCTAGTATTAAGATAGAATTGACGCTCGAATTTTATTCGATTTTATTTTACTACCCGTTCAAAACCCCTAGGAGTGTTTAAACTATGTCAGCTTTAGAAAACTCGATTGATTTGTCGCAATATGGCATTCACGATGTTTCAGAAATTGTTCACAATCCATCTTACGAGTTACTTTTTGCGGAAGAAACTAAAGCGGGCCTTGAAGGTTATGACAAAGGTGTCGAAACTGAATTAGGCGCAGTTAACGTGAAAACTGGTATCTTTACCGGTCGCTCACCAAAAGATAAGTACATCGTACGTGATGAAACCTCAGCTGACACTGTGTGGTGGTCTGATCAAGGTAAAAACGACAACAAACCAATGACTCCTGAAACTTGGTCACACCTAAAAGGTTTAGTGACTAAGCAGCTTTCAGGCAAGCGTCTTTTCGTAGTTGACACATTCTGTGGTGCGAACGAAGACACACGCCTTAAAGTACGTTTTGTTACTGAAGTAGCATGGCAAGCACATTTCGTTAAAAACATGTTCATTCGCCCTTCTGAAGAAGAACTAAAAGATTACGAGCCTGACTTCATCGTAATGAATGGTGCGAAAACTACTAACGACAAGTGGCAAGAACAGGGTCTTAACTCTGAAAACTTCGTTGCATTTAACCTAACTGAGAAAATCCAATTAATTGGTGGTACTTGGTACGGCGGTGAAATGAAAAAAGGTATGTTCTCAATGATGAACTACTACCTACCACTTAAAGGCATCGCATCAATGCACTGTAGTGCAAACGTTGGTAAAGATGGCGACGTTGCAATTTTCTTTGGTCTTTCTGGTACTGGTAAAACAACACTTTCAACCGATCCTAAGCGCGAGCTAATTGGTGATGACGAGCACGGTTGGGATGACAACGGCGTATTTAACTTTGAAGGTGGTTGTTACGCAAAAACAATTAACCTAAGCAAAGAAAATGAGCCAGACATCTACAATGCAATCCGTCGCGATGCATTATTAGAAAACGTATCAGTTGATGAAAACGGCAAAATTGATTTTGACGATAACTCAACAACTGAAAACACGCGTGTTTCTTACCCAATTCACCACATTGACAACATTGTTAAGCCAGTATCGAAAGCAGGTCACGCGAAGAAAGTTATCTTCCTAACTGCTGACGCGTTTGGTGTACTACCACCAGTTGCTAAATTAACGCCTGAGCAAACTCAGTACTACTTCCTATCAGGTTTCACTGCGAAATTAGCAGGTACTGAGCGTGGTATTACTGAACCTACACCTACTTTCTCAAGCTGTTTTGGTGCTGCGTTCTTATCACTTCACCCAACGCAGTACGCTGAAGTACTACAAAAGCGTATGGAAGCTGCTGGCGCTGAAGCTTACCTAGTAAACACAGGTTGGAACGGCACAGGCAAACGTATTTCAATTAAAGCAACGCGTGCAATCATTGACGCTATCCTAGATGGCTCTATCGATAACGCTGAAACTGAAATTGTGCCACTATTTAACCTTGAAGTACCTAAGTCACTTGAAGGTGTTGAAGGTGATATTCTTGATCCTCGTAACACTTACGAAGATCCAAGCGTATGGACTGACAAAGCAACAGACCTAGCTAAGCGTTTTGTTGATAACTTTGATAAGTTCACTGACACAGAAAACGGCAAGGCGCTCGTAGCGGCAGGCCCAAAACTTTAATTAAGTCATTCTCCTTAATTAAAAAAGCCAGCGTTTAGCTGGCTTTTTGTTTTATATGCATATCTGTTATGACTGTAAAAACTGAAGAATAAATAGCAGCGTTTGAAGTAATATTAAAACAACTGTCTTTAGCTTTTCCATCAATTACTCCAACTTACTTGTTGAAACTTTTAATTCGCTAATCGCGACTTCAAGGCGCTTTATTTCACGTATTAAACTACTTCGATTCATTTCGTTATAAAGCCAACTTTTAGCTGCAATATGAAATTGAAAACTGAAAATTGCGAGTACCCCCCAAAATAGTTGCGTATCTGCTGTTTGCGTAAAAAATTGGTAGACAAGGTAAACGAGCCCGAGAAAATTTATTAGTACTAAAACATTTACTAATATAAACCAAGGTCGCATCGCGCCTTTTAAACCCGCATTTAGCAATGCACCTAGCCCATTATTTTGTTCCGCTAAAATGCGGTCGATTTCAGCTGAATCCGCATCGAGTTGTTTAACAATTCTTTCGTCAATATTCATCCTGTTTATCCTCTACACTCTTTTGTAACGCTTTTCTGGCACGATATAGCCTCGATTTAACAGTACCTAGTGGTACTTCTAATACCTCGGCTATTTGTGTCAATTGCATTTCTTCCAAATAGAACAAATGTATAACCTGCTTATCTATATCTGGAAGCCGCTCTATCAAGGACCCGAGATCTAAACTTTCAGGTTTAGTTGACGCGACAATATCAAGCACATCTATATCGTTTGCGATAGTCTCTTTATCTCGCTTTGCTGCGCGCATTAAGTCATACACGCTCCAGCGGACGGTTTTAAACAACCAACTTTTAAATGCTCTAGGGTCATTTAATTTGTGAAGATTATTAGCGATTTTTAACCATGCATTTTGCACCGCATCATGAACTATTTGCGGGTCGCTCGATAGTTTATACGCAAAGCGAGTTACGGCTTTTTGGTAGTGACGACACAGATAGGTGAACGCTTTATTGTTCCCTGATTGAGCCGCTAAGACCAGTAACTCTTCCTGCGCTTGATGCATTTACACTTCCAAAGTAGATTGTTTGATTATCAAGACGTGAGCGCTCGAGCAAAGGTTCACGCAGATAGAATTAAATTTTCCCTTGAGGTACATAAATGACGATACACCAATTTTATTGGTGCATGTGATCAGATATAACGCTAAATAAGCATTTAGCTCGCCATTGACACTTATCCTACATAGATAAATGTAGCGCAATGAACGATATACTTAGTCAGCAAAATGGTGAGTAATTAATTGAATTGGTACTAGGTTATACTAGGTATTAACATCAATCTTGAAAATTAAATAAGATTGTCGCTAAAGCTAATCAGGCTCTTTTACACCAAAGGCGTCTAGTAAGATCTCAAATACATTTTCAATTAGTGACATTTGCTGCTCTGCCGTCTGTATTTCTCTTTTCTCGTTTAGACACTCTTTATACTGGGCTTCTATTACTGCCATAGGCAGTGTTTGGTTTTGAAACGCATTTTCTCGACACTCTCTTATGTCACGCTGCTTCAAACCAGTTGAACAACCAGCACTTATTAGCAGCAAGAAAATACATACACAATTTTTCACGCGTATCCCTTATTTTTTCTTTAAATACTTATTCAACGAATTTTTCAGCAATATTTCATTATCTGATTTTTCTCCAGGGCATGGAAAGCCAGATGATGACGGCATGTCCATACTACCCATT
The DNA here is from genome assembly GCF_002964745.1 of Pseudoalteromonas sp. T1lg24. Lineage (NCBI taxonomy): Bacteria > Pseudomonadati > Pseudomonadota > Gammaproteobacteria > Alteromonadales > Pseudoalteromonadaceae > Pseudoalteromonas > Pseudoalteromonas sp. T1lg24. The sequence continues at coordinate 835,302 of NZ_PQCB01000006.1, forward strand.
TCCGAAATACTATCAACAAGATAACACTTACCTTTATATTTTATTGTCTTACGTGATGAGGCTACACTTCCAGTAACAACCTCAGTTTGCCCGTTTACTAAGTCTTGATATTTTTGCGAAGGCTTAATTTTGACTTTAGGTTGGCTTATCTGATTATTGAATTGTTGCGATTTGAAATAAGCCTGTTGTTCTTTTGCTATTACACTCTCAATGCTCTTATAACGATTAAACTTTATCACTTTAGCCTTGGTTTCATTCGATTTTTTCTGAGTTTTAGGTGCGATTTCCAACGGTTTTTCAGTGCTTTTTGGTACTGGTAATTCTGCAACTTTTGGGGTTTTATTTTCCTGCCCAACAACTACTTTTTTTATAACTTTTTCAGGGACGTTTTGTTGTTTAGCTTCAGGCTTTTGCTCGTCTTTAGGTTTCACCATTTCAGCTAGTATTTTGCGCTGCTGCGCGACAGGTATGATGTACGTTTTAAGAGAAGCTTCCTGTTTTGAACTTGGCTGTTTGAATGTTTGAGTCAGCAGTAAGTAGCCTAGAACAAAGTGTACGGTAATAGAGGTCAGCAATGCCATTTGCTTGGAACGCACAGCAACACCTTTTAGAAATTTATAATTATTATTAATATGTTAGGAGTCTTGCAAGGGGTTAAAGTTCAGCGAATAAAATCTAAACAATGTAAGAAATCGTAAGTAAGCAGGCTTACCCAAAGAGCCAGTTAATACTAAACATTGACGAATAGTAACTGTGGTGCCACCTTTAGAAGGTGTCTTCTTATCATGCGTGTAGCTTAGTAGTGCACTAAATAAATTTACCGTAGATTGGGGGCTTCGCCTACAACTGAATTTACTTTATTCGAAACGTAAAAAACCCCGACCAAGGCCGGGGTTTTTAGCGTTTACTTAATTAATAAGAATTAAGCAATAACGTCTACTAAAGTCCAAGATTTGTTCTTAGAGATAGGAGCACATTCACGAATAGTAACTGTGTTGCCACCTTTAGAAGTAATCTTCTCAACATGTAATTTAGTCATATTAAAATAAAAGTGTATAGCCCAGATACTTCCCAACACTAATATCGAGGATTACTTCTCTGTCCATAGCCATAATACGGAGAAATCCCCCAACAAGCTAAACCATAATCGTCTACTGCACAAGGTACATTCTTTGATAAACGACTTGGATTAAATAATGTCATCGAAGGGTAATACTTTAAAGGGCTTGAAGCGTATTCTCCTGCTTGCCAACAGCTGACGCCATTATCATCTAGAGCACAAATTAATTCCATATAACCGCCATGTTCTCCATCATACCCTTCAATTTGCTTCACATTCTTGGCTAATTCAATATTAAATTCATTATCATACCTTAGATCTAAGCAAAGGGCTGAGTTTGGCAGCGCATGACAAAGTAAAGCTTGTGAGTTTGCGATGCCAACTGCATTTGAATTATAGAAACTTTTTGCCTCGCCATTTCCTTTATCCGTCCCACATGATGTATGACCATTGTCGGTTAGTACACAACCAGTATAGCTATTCATTGCAATACTTTTTATAGTTTCAACTTGATAACTTGAGTACCCTAAAAGTCCCACACAGCTTGTTCCAAGTTCAAAAAGAGTGCAGCCCCCGGAGCCAAACATGTCTAAGTATATTTCTTTTGCACTGCCCATAGTTTCATCAAAAGCAATCTCCTTTACTTCCATGATTTCTTTTCCATATACAACATCAAAGCAGCTAATTAAACCACCTTCTATGACACAGATAGTATTCCTCTCTACATCAATATCACTTGCCACAAAATTTTTACCTAAATTAATCTGTTTTCCATAGTGATAACAAGTTAACCCAGAAGTTGATACGTAGCATTCTAGTTTCTCAGATTGATCTAGGTCCATTTCAACTAAATCACTACTATTTGGCATATTATTTGAAACCGCCTCAGGATAGCCCCAACATTGAAGCCCTTCAGTATCTGCCGAGCAATAATACTGATCATCACCAAAGAGACTTCTTGGATTATTTAACTCTGGAGGCTGAACTGGGCTTAAAGGATCATCATCTAAACAATTAACACCGTTATCATCTAGAACGCAAGGCGGTAAGTTTGTTACGACAACTTGAGAGGGGTTTTCAAATCCTTCGGTTTCTTGAATACCTTCAATCCCCCCCCAGCAAACAAGTTTATTATTATCGAGCAAGCACGCTCTTGAATTACTAATATCAAGGGAATGAGGATTTTTAACCTTAGGCAGCTCTGTAAATAACTGACCACTATTGTTCCAACATACAACACCGGTATCATCTAATGCACAATTCTGAGAGTAATCATTAATAACTATTTCTTTGGGGTTTTTTAAAGAAATACCATTATGAACCTCTGAAAGTTCCCCCCAACATCTATGTCCAGAGTTATCTATCGCACAAGCTGTGCTTCCTTCTATATTTATAAAAAATGGGTTTACTAACTCAGGAATATTATTAGCTAAATCATCACCCCAGCACTTCAACTCATTGGAATCAATTACGCAAGTATCAACCGAACCAACCGCTAGTTGTGATGGATTAGAAAGAATTATAGGGTCCTTAGCGGCTTCTATGTCTCTTTCCTGATTATCATACCGTCCCCAGCAGATAACTGTACTAGCCTCAACTACACACGCTCTATTCCAGTTACTAACCCCTAACCTATGGCTTGTGTTTACTTCATTACTCAACAATGTAGTATTTAATAATTCTTTTTCCAAAACAAAAAATGTATTTTGGTACTCATTCCATGAACTTGGGATTTCATAAGGTAGCGAGATATCTCTTATCACCTTTCCGCCTGCTAGACTGGAATAGTTATCCGGTCTCACACCTGCTTGTTTAGCGTAGAAGAGGTTGTATTTAGCTCCTGAGTCTATCTGATTATCGCCTTTAACATTTAATTTTATTCTACCTGGATATCCTAAACGAGTTACAACAAGCTCGGGGGTAGTAGGAGTAATTTTTTGCACCGTTACTTTTATAGAGTCAACAGCTTGGCCACCTCGGTTATCAGTCACTTCAACCTGAAAGGTAAAATAGCTACCGAGTGCCACCTCTGGTATGTCAAAACTTGGGGTAAGTGTGTTGTAATCAACTAAATCCACTTCCTTTCCCTCTAGTTGTTTCCATATTACTGTATCTATTTGGCCATCAATATCACTTGCAACCCCTAACAAATTTACTTTACCTCCAGGGTTCGCGATAATGTCCTCTCCAGCAGAAACAATTGGTAATGAGTTCTCTTTATTTACGAGCACAGTAATATTGTCTTTTGTGGTTGCCGCATCATCATCTGTTACGGTAAGTTCAAATTTTAGCTCGATGGCTTCTGTAACCTGTGGTGCAATAAAACTTGCTTCTGGGGTATCAGCATTAGATATTACTACTGTACTCCCTGCTATTTGAGTCCATAAAACGTTAGAGATATCCCCATCAAGATCATTTATCGAGGCGTTTAAATTTACTATAGAACCTGAAATTACATCTATTCGATCGACTAAATTAATTACTGGGGCTTGGTTTAGTTTCTCTTCGACTGTGACCGTAATAGAGTCTCGAGCAGTTGCGCCTTGATCATCTTTAACGACTATCTCAAATATCAAATCTTTAGGTGTATCTACTTCAGGGGAAGTAAAAGTTGTAACTAATTCAGAAGCACTTGACAAATCAACTGGGTCACCCTCAATTTGACGCCATGCAACAGAACTAATATTACCATCTGAATCTGAAGCTGAAGCTGATAACGTTACTTGCTCATTTTCAAAAGCAAATATATCCTGCCCAGCATCAACTACAGGCAATACATTCTGGACGTGGTTACTGGAAGTTTTGGTATTCGTATTGGCCTCCCCTCCCCCTCCACAAGCTGTAATTAAAATCATACACAAGACAGCCGAAAGCTTACCAATATCAAACTTCATTAACATTTCCTTATTGTTATATCTATTTAAGCATCTGTAACAGCGCGAAATATAACAAAAAAAAAAGTAATGCATTAAGGATTTATGTAAACAGAAAAAACAATCCTTTAACTTTCCTAATAAAATAAATCGATGAATATAAAAACAGTAGTGATGCAACAGACGGTCGAAATTAGTCAAAATAGAAATCTGCAATGATGATTTAAGCTATAAGTATTTTCTCATCCATTATTCACTAACTATTCAAACTCATAATTTAATCATGTGACGGCGCTTCGCCTACAACTTAATTTGCTTTATTCCAAACGTAAAAAACCCCGACCAAGGCCGGGGTTTTTAGCGTTTGCTTAATTAATAAAAATTAAGCAATAACGTCTACTAAAGTCCAAGATTTGTTCTTAGAAATAGGAGCACATTCACGAATAGTAACTGTGTTGCCTACTTTAGCAGTGTTGTTCTCATCGTGTGCGTGTAGCTTAGTAGTACGCTTGATGAATTTACCATAGATTGGGTGCTTCACCTGACGTTCAATAGCAACAACGATAGACTTGTCCATCTTGTCACTAACTACGCGACCTTGTAGAGTACGGATTTTATCGCTCATTATGCACCTGCCTTCTGGTTGATAACCGTTTTAACACGCGCGATATCGCGACGTACTTTACGTAGTAAATGAGACTGAGCTAGCTGACCAGTGCTCGCTTGCATGCGCAGGTTAAACTGCTCACGAAGAAGCTCTAGAAGTTCAGTGTTTAGCTCTTCTACGCTCTTGTCTTTTAATTCGCTAGCTTTCATTACATTACCGTCCGAGTTACGAATGTTGTCTTGAATGGTAGTTTACGAGCTGCAAGGTCAAATGCTTCACGAGCAAGCTCTTCAGAAACACCTTCCATTTCGTAAAGTACTTTACCAGGCTGAATTTCAGCAACCCAGTATTCTACGCTACCTTTACCTTTACCCATACGAACTTCAAGCGGTTTGTTTGTAATTGGCTTATCTGGGAACACACGGATCCAGATTTTACCTTGACGCTTGATGTGACGAGTCATAGCACGACGAGCTGCTTCGATTTGACGAGCAGTCATACGGCCACGGCCAGTCGCTTTAAGGCCGAATGAGCCGAAGCTAACTTTGTTACCGTTTTGCGCTAAACCGCGGTTGCGGCCTTTGTGCATTTTACGGAATTTTGTACGTTTTGGCTGTAACATTGATCGCTACCCCTTACTTAGCTTTACGAGCTTTTTTCGGTGCACGCTTAGCTGGCTTCTCAGCTTCTTGTTTCAGTGGAAGACCACCGATAACTTCGCCTTTGAAGATCCAAACTTTAACACCGATGATGCCGTAAGTAGTTAAAGCTTCTGAAGTTGCGTAATCGATATCAGCACGTAGAGTGTGTAGAGGTACACGACCTTCACGGTACCACTCAGAACGTGCGATTTCAGCGCCGCCTAAACGACCGCTAACTTCAACCTTAATACCTTTAGCGCCTAGACGCATTGCGTTTTGTACCGCGCGCTTCATAGCACGACGGAACATTACACGGCGCTCAAGCTGTGAAGAGATGCTGTCAGCTACAAGCTGTGCGTCTAACTCTGGCTTACGAACTTCAGAAATATTGATCTGAGCCGGAACACCTGCAAGTTTAGTCACTGCTTGACGTAGCTTCTCAACGTCTTCGCCTTTTTTACCGATAACAACACCAGGACGAGCTGTGTGGATTGTTACACGGATTGATTTCGCTGGACGTTCGATAACGATTTTAGACACAGAAGCCGCTTTTAATTCCTTTGTAAGGAAAGTACGAACTTTGTGATCGCCAAATAGCGTCTCAGAGTAGTCTTTTGTATTCGCGTACCAAGTAGATACCCAAGGTTTTGAGATACCTAGGCGAATACCAGTAGGGTGTACTTTTTGTCCCATTAGTTAATCTCCTAGTTATCTGAAACCACAACAGTGATGTGGCTAGTACGCTTAAGGATGCGATCCGCACGACCTTTAGCACGTGGACGAATACGTTTCATTGTAGGACCTTCGTCTACAAAAACTTTCGCCACTTTAAGCTCATCAATGTCAGCACCTTCGTTATGCTCTGCATTCGCAATAGCAGACTCTAGTACTTTCTTAACTAAAACAGCCGCTGATTTCGGGCTGTACGCCAGTATTTCTAGCGCGCGATCAACAGGTAGTCCACGGACTTGATCTGCAACTAAACGTGCTTTTTGCGCTGAACCAGAGGCGAATTTGTGTTTAGCTAATGCTTCCATCATATTCCCCTATTAACGCTTTTTAGCTTTCTTATCAGCAGCATGGCCGCGATAAGTACGTGTAGGTGCAAATTCACCTAGTTTGTGACCGATCATTTCGTCCGAAACAAATACAGGGACGTGCTGACGACCATTATGGACAGCGATGGTCAATCCGATCATATTAGGGATGATCATTGAACGACGGCTCCAAGTCTTTATAGGCTTCTTGTCACCGCTTTCCAACGCCTTCTCTACCTTCTTCAGCAAGTGTAGGTCAATAAAAGGACCCTTCTTGAGAGAACGTGGCATGGCAATTCCTCAACTATTACTTAGTACGACGACGTACGATAAATTTATCAGTACGCTTGTTCTTACGTGTCTTAGCACCTTTGGTAGGCTTACCCCATGGAGACACAGGATGACGACCACCAGAAGTACGACCTTCACCACCACCGTGTGGGTGGTCTACTGGGTTCATGGCAACACCACGAACTGTAGGACGAACACCACGCCAACGGTTAGCACCAGCTTTACCTAGTGAACGAAGCATGTGTTCTGCGTTACCTACTTCACCTAAAGTTGCGCGACAATCCGCTTCAACTTTACGCATCTCGCCTGAACGTAGACGAAGTGTTACGTACTGACCTTCACGAGCAAGGATCTGAACGTATGCACCCGCTGAACGAGCGATTTGAGCACCTTTACCAGGCTTAAGCTCAACGTTGTGAACAGTAGAACCTACAGGCATGTTACGCATTGGCAATGTGTTACCAACCTTGATCGGTGCATCAACACCAGATTGGATTGAATCACCAGCTTTAAGGCCTTTAGGTGCGATGATGTAACGACGCTCACCGTCTGCATATAATACAAGAGCGATGTTTGCGCTACGGTTTGGATCGTATTCTAAACGCTCAACTTTAGCCGGAATACCGTCTTTAGTGCGTTTGAAATCGATTACACGGTAATGATGCTTATGACCACCACCAATGTGACGAACCGTGATACGACCGTTGTTGTTACGACCACCTGATTTAGAGTTTTTCTCTAGTAGCGGAGCGTATGGCTTACCCTTGTGTAGATCAGGGTTAACCACTTTAACGACGTGACGACGACCCGCAGAAGTTGGTTTACACTTTTGAAGTGCCATAATTCTAACTCCTTAAATTACTCGGCGCCGCCGACAAAGTCTAATTCGCTGCCTTCTTTAAGAGTAACGTAAGCTTTTTTCCAATCAGAACGCTGACCGAAACGCATACCAGTGCGCTTTTTCTTACCCTTAACAACAAGCGAACGAACACCCGTTACTTCAACTTCGAAAAGTTTTTCTACAGCTGCTTTAATTTCAGCTTTAGTTGCATCTTTAGCTACTTTGAACACAATAGTGTTGCTAGTTTCAGCATTGATAGTACTTTTCTCAGAGATGTGCGGAGCACGTAGAACTTTTAATAAACGTTCTTCAGAGATCATGCTAATGCCTCCTCAAGTTGCTTAACAGCTGCAGCTGTAATAAGAACCTTATCGAAAGCAATTAAGCTTACTGGGTCAATGCCCGCAACGTCACGTACGTCTACTTTATATAGGTTACGTGCAGATAAGAATAGGTTCTCATCAACTTCTTCAGTTACGATTAGAACATCTTTAAGCTCTAGCTCTTTAAGCTTGCTTACTAGTTCTTTAGTCTTTGGTGCTTCTAGACCAAAGTTTTCAACAACTACTAAACGCTCTTGACGAACTAGTTCAGATAGGATGCTTTGAATCGCACCGCGATACATCTTACGGTTAACTTTTTGGCTGTGATCTTGCGGCTTAGCTGCAAAGCTCACACCACCGCTGCGCCAGATTGGGCTGCGGATTGTACCAGCACGTGCACGGCCAGTACCTTTTTGACGAAATGGTTTCTTACCGCCACCACTTACTTCAGAACGTGTCTTCTGAGCTTTAGTACCTTGACGAGCACCTGCTGCGTAAGCAACAACTACTTGGTGTACTAATGCTTCGTTAAACTCACGACCAAAAGTAGCTTCGGAAACCTCAAGAGCGCCTGATGCGTCTTTTAACGTTAATTCCATCACTAAATCTCCAGGACTTAAGCTTTAACAGCTGGTTTAACGATTACGTCGCCATTTACTGCGCCAGGTACTGCACCTTTAACAAGTAATAGACCACGTTCTGCGTCAACACGAACAACTTCTAGGTTTTGAGTCGTTACACGCTCAGCACCCATGTGACCGGCCATTTTCTTACCTTTAAATACTTTACCAGGTGATTGGTTTTGACCAATTGAACCCGGAGCACGGTGAGATAATGAGTTACCGTGAGTAGCGTCTTGCATGCTGAAGTTCCAGCGCTTAACACCACCTTGGAAGCCTTTACCTTTAGAAGTACCAGTTACGTCAACTTTCTTAACGTCGTTGAATACTTCAACAGTAATTTCGTTACCAACTTCGAAGTCACCCTCGTCGCCAGATAGACGGAATTCCCACAGACCACGACCAGCCTCAACACCAGCTTTAGCGAAGTGACCCGCTTCTGGTTTGTTTACACGGCTAGCTTTCTTCTCGCCTGCAGTCACTTGAAGCGCGTTATAACCGTCAGTAGCTTCAGATTTAACCTGAGTTACACGGTTTGGCGTCGCTTCGATAACGGTTACTGGGATTGAAACGCCATCTTCAGTGAAGATACGAGTCATGCCCACTTTACGACCGATTAGACCTAATGCCATTTTCCTAAAACCTCTCTAATCTTCCGATTAACCCAGGCTGATTTGAACATCAACACCAGCAGCAAGGTCTAAACGCATTAGTGCGTCTACAGTCTTGTCAGTTGGCTCTACGATGTCGATCAGACGTTTGTGGGTGCGGATTTCGTACTGATCACGCGCGTCTTTGTTAACGTGCGGAGAAACAAGTACAGTGAAACGCTCTTTGCGTGTAGGAAGTGGGATTGGACCACGAACCTGAGCACCAGTGCGCTTAGCAGTTTCCACGATTTCCAAAGTTGATTGGTCAATCAAACGATGGTCAAAAGCTTTTAGGCGAATACGAATGCGTTGATTAGACATTCAATTAAACCTCAATAAAAAGAGCATTTTAAAAAGAGCATAAAAAAACCGTCAACTCATCCAAAAAAATTGGAAAGCGACAATCTTCTTATATCTTACCTTTGAACTCCAAATCGGAGTTCCTGTTCATGGGCTTGAAATCCAAGCCTCTATCTTTAACTTTCAAAGCTTGTAAGCGGACTCACAATTTTGAAAGTTTGCGTATTATAGTGATATTGATGATAAATGCAACAGTTTTTTTGAGGCAGGGTTTAGGGTTTAGGGTTTAGGGTTTAGGGTTTAGGGTTTAGGGTTTAGGGTTTAGGGTTTAGGGTTTAGGGTTTAGGGTTTAGGGTTTAGCAGACATTCTGAATATCTGGAATCCTAACACTCAAGAGTCTTTGTGAGTAAAATAAAATGGGGGGTGGATAAATCCCCCATTTGGTCCAAAGAAAATCGCAATGTTAAATATCAATGCGATGAGCCTAGACTACTGACTGAGCGCCCTATTCTCTAGGCTAAAGTGATAATACGAACAAATTTGGTGACAAACGGCGAAGCTATTACAATTTGAAATAAAGATTCTTATCTTTCACCGAGATAAGGTTGCTCATTTGTAACGAATAGCTACAAAACGATTTGTTCTGGCATTTTCTATCAAGGACTTTAGCTTGGGACAAAAGCCTAATTACTCATCAGCTACAACAAAAAAAATAGGAGCCTAGGGCTCCTATTCAAATATCATGCTAAGTTTTATTAGAAGGCAATCGAGTAGTTTGCATATACAACACGACCAATGATGTCATGGAAAGCATCATTGAAACCATCACGTAACTCATCATTTAAGTCCGCAATATTATCAGTTAGGTTACGAGCACCAACTGTAAGCTTGCCATACTGATCTGTTGTGTAAGATGCAGACAAGTCAATTGTATTCCAGCTTGAGAAGTCTTGACGCGGAATGTTAGCTAACTCATCTTCTGGTGTTTGGCCTTTAAACGCAGCTGTATAACGATATGTAAGGTTTGCGTCAAAATCACCGATGCTATAACCAAAACCTGTGTTGAAACGATACTCCGGGGTATCTTGATAACCGACTTCATCAAAACGAGGAGATGTCGGTGTATCTTGCGTTTCATACTCTAGCGTATATGAGCCTTCAAAGCTGTAGCGAAGCTCACCGTAATTACCTAAGTCAAAACGGCTTTTCACACTTAAGTCAATACCGCTTGTTGTAATACCAGCCATGTTAATAGAGCTTGTATTTACATTTGTTAGCGTACCATCTGCATCACGTGTAATGTTAATACGATTAGGATCAAAGTTACTTAGTAAACCAGCCGCTTCTAAGTCAACTACTGATTGTGCGCTAAGAAACTGTACTTGCTCATTGATTTCAATATTGTAGTAATCGACAGTCATTGATGTACCATCAACGATATCCCAAACTAAACCTAATGAGTACTGATCAGATTCCTCAGGATTTAGACCTTCATTACCAGCACTTCGGCGCTCAATTTGTTGCGGTTCACACACATCAGCACCTTCACGGTCCGCCGGCGGCAATGCTTGACAACTAGTTGTATCAATTACACGGTTAAAGCTTAATGCTTCATCACCTAGCAAGTCATCTAAACTAGGAGCACGGAAACCTTGACCATATGACGCGCGAAGCACTAGGCTATCAAGCGCTTGATAACGCGCATTAATTGCTGACGAAAGTTTACCTTTGTCCGGCACACTATACTGGTCATAACGTGTTGCGACTTTTAGTGTTAGGCTTTCTAAAACAGGTAAATCAACTTCAGCAAACGCCGCTTTATAACTGCGCTCACCAGCACTGTCACCACCAAATGCACCTAGCACTTCACCATTTGCAGTCTGGCGGTCCATTTGATCTACATACGTGTCATCTCGATACTCTGCACCAATAGAGTATGCAAGTGTACCACCACCAAGTTCTAGGTTTGTATCAGATGCCCAACTGATTAATGCCGCTTTTGATACAGTTTCCGCTTCACGCGTAAAAGTATGCTGGAAAAGAGCCATATCTTCTGCCGATGCATTACCACCAAGAACGAACGGATTCCAACGCCCATCGGCTACCGCTTCTCTAAATCTATCTTCGAAAACGTAGTGCTCAGTTTTGATATTCACTTTTTGCGTACTGTGTTGAAGGTCAACTTTAAGTGAACCCATATCAGTGTTGTACGTTAGTGATGTTGAAAAATCTAAAACATTACTATCAAACGTTGTTTCACGATCAGCAGCACCATTCATACGGCTCCAGTATTGGATACGCTGAGGGTTTGCTGTACCAAAAGTTGGGTTATTTGGATTATCAGCTTCCATGTAGAAGTTAGCTGTACCAAATCCTGTATTAATACTTGTCGAAGCCGTTTCAGAGCTATCAAAAAGTACCATTACTTGAGAATCCCATACTAGGTTATCTGTAATGTCATATCCTAGGTGGCCAAATATAGAGTCTTTCTTACGATCTGGTAAAAAGTCTTTACCATCTAAGTAATTGAAACCACAGCGTGAATCTGTAGGACTATTTACAACAACCTTATCTGCTGGACAGTTAGGGCCTGGCACACGGTCACCAATAGCATTACCTTCCGCATCAACTGGACGATAAGTTCCGTATGGAGAATAAAGTGAACTGCGGTTGTAACCAGTTTCCCAGTCAGCTTCTAGTTGAGGTCGGCCACTGCCGCCACCAGCTAGACCTTCCCACTGCTTATGCTCCATTACAACTGTTGAGCGAGCTCGCTCACCTTGAGAACCGAATGTAAGTGAAACGCCTGCTTCATCACGTTGACCACGTGTTGGGTTTGCAAATGAACCTTTAACTAATAACCCTTCAAAGTCTTTTTTCAGAATAATATTGATTACACCACCAATTGCATCTGAACCATAAATAGCCGATGCACCATCACGAAGGATATCGATACGCTCAACTGCTTCAATTGGCACAAAGTTTAAGTTAGTACTTGTACCACCAAACGTTGCAGAAGGGGCAATACGGCGACCATTGATAAGTGTTAATGTTCTTTCTGAACCTAAACCACGCATACCTGAACTTGAGTGGTTTTGCGCAGAACTACCGCCCGCACTTACAAAGCTACCTTGTGTGTTGTACGGCATTTGAGCAATAACTGCTGATAAATCTGTTAAACCTGTTGCCGAAATATCTGCTGATGTAAGCGTTGTAACAGGAAGTGCCGATTCCATATCTGTTCTTTGTATACGTGAACCTGTTACTTCAATGCGTTCTACTTCTTCTGACGAAGCATTTTCTTCTGCCGCATTTACTGAAAAGTTGATAGATGATAGCAATGCTGAGGTAATCGCAACCTTTAACACTGACTTATTGAATTTTTTCATTTATTTTATCTCCCTGGAATAATATTGCGTTGAACTAGTCAAACGCAAAGCTCAACCTAATTACATTAAGAAGGCATTTCCATTTGTATTATTCAAGAGGATCCAATTTAAGGACAAGCGGCGAGACTTGAATTCAAAAACTATAAATCTGACATAAAAAGACACATGTATTAACTTTCTGTTTATCTATATTTAAAGAATCACACCAGTAATATTTGAAATAGTAAAATAATCCCTTAATTTAAGGCATAAAAAAGCCAACGACAATGTCGCTGGCTTTGAGTTACTAAACTACTAATTAAAATGAATATTTAACGCCGAGTGTAAATACTCGTCCATCTAGTGAATACAAATCTCGTGAAGTTGCTGCGGAATCCTGCACCCAACCACCAACAGTATCAATTGCCGGATCTTCGTCTGTTAAGTTACGTACACCAAAAGCAAGGTCTAACCCATCCATCGCAGAATAAATCGCATTAATTGAATGAGTATCCCAAGCTTCAAACTTACCGCCTGTGTCCGAATCTGTTTCAGCAATCCACTGATACATATAGTTCACGCGTAAGTCACCAATTTCATATAAGAAATTAAAATTAGCTCGATTCGCTGGATAACCTTGTGTACCTGGTTGATCAAATAATACACCTAAGATTTCTTCTTCATAAGTTGCAATATGAGACCATTGTAGTTCAGGCCTAAAATCACCAAAGCTAGTTTCATGCAAATACTGGATCTTTAAATCAACACCTTCAACAGTTCGTGATGCAAGGTTAGCAACAGGATTAATTAGGCCACAGTCTGGGTATTTTTTAACTGCGCATCGCGTTATCGCTCCTGGTATACCATTTTGCGAAGGAGCACGATTAACAATTACACCTGCGGGAAGATTGTTCGCTTGCTCAAGCTCAAATACATCTTTAAATTCAATTTGAGTAACAACATCTTCAAGCTCAACACTATAGTAATCCGCTGTAATTAAGAAATTATCTACCGGTTCTAAAATGATACCAAAGTTATATGATTCTGAAGTTTCAGCTTTCAAGTCTGGGTTGCCCGCTGAATATGTCTCTTGCTGACCTGCAGGGCAATCTTTATCTGCAATACCTTGTGCACGACAACGAGTCGTATCGACAATACCATCAAAACTCTGCTGTGGTTGCGCATATAAGTCCGTTAGGTTTGGTGCTTTAAAACCTTGACCATATGAAGCTCGTAATTTAAGCCAGTCAGTCGCAACATAAGATGCTGAAATTGATGGTGAGACTTCTGAGCCAAAATCATCGTAGTCATCATAACGCACCGCCATATTGATATCTAAACCTTCAATAATCGGTACATAAAGTTCGCCAAATACTGCGGAACGTTTACGCTCGCCAGCCGCGCTGTTACCTGATGAACCTAATACATTGCGTGCTTCACGATATGCATCATAAATATCTTTATAATCTTCACTTACATATTCTGCACCAGCAGACCATTGAAGTCCGTCGCCACCTAGTCCAAGTTCAATATCCGTTGAACCATTCAACACAACTTGGAATGAAGATGTTTCATTGCCTAGGTCACGAGAGAGCGTAGCGTTACTATTTGCTATCGCAGCTTTGTGCTCAGAATCTTCAGAATATGGGTCTAAGTAATTATATGCCCCGCTAGCCACTAACGCTTCTATGTTAGATTTTAGAATGTAATTTTCGCCTCGGCTATTCGCATCATATCGGTATTTACGGAAACTAACATCATATTCAATATCAGTTGACCCTATTACACCATTAAAGCCAAGTACTGCATCAATTTCAGTCGCATCAATACTATCGTTTCGAGTTCCGTGACCTTTAAATCGGTGATAAAGAATAAAGTTTTCACCTACTGGATTAATAGGCGCGTCTGCCGAAACCGCAAACCCACCAATGGCTGGTGCAAAACGACCATATGACTCAACTTTAGAAATTCGACTCTCAAAATAGATCTGATGATCATCACCAAGATCTCTTCTAGCATCAACAAACGTAGAAAAGCGCTCAACATCCATTGTGTTATACGACACTTCACTAAAGATGTAGCCACAACCTTCACCAGAGTAACCGAAAGGGTCGCGAACAAGTAACGAGGTATCATCATTACAAGGACCAACAGCGAAACCTTCTGTAAAATCTAAATCAAAGCCGGTATTACCGCCAGCATTCGCGCCAGTAATATCGATTGCATCACGCGGGATACCAGTACCTGTTTGCACAAAACCTGTATAGTCACGATCTTTATCTGCGATGTGATCTTTCTTTGAATACTCAAACGAGAAAAGAACGCTTGAAACATCACTTGAAGTACCTGTAGTGATCTTGAAAGACTCTCTATCACCACCGTCTTGACTAGGAATATCACTGTTGTACTCAACAACTGTGCCATCGAAGTTTTTCTTCATAATGATGTTAATAACACCACCAATCGCATCCGCACCATAAACAGCGGATGCACTATCTGTAAGGATTTGAATACTTTCAACTGCAGACATTGGGATTGTGTTGATATCCACCGCCGAACTACCAGTGAAGGCATTGCCCGGCACACGGCGACCATTTATTAGAACTGCAGTGCGATCTTCACCTAAACCTCTAAGATTGACTAGCGCGGCACCGCCAAAACTGCTACCCGATTGTTCACGGTAAGAACCCAAAGTGTTAAATGATGTATTTCGTAAAACATCGGCTACACTGTCAAAACCTTGTTCTTTAATAGATTCTGCTGAAATTACTGTAACTGGTGTAGCTGTTTCAAGGTCTGAACGTTTTATACGTGAACCTGTAATTTCAATACGTTCTACGTCTTCAGCTGAACGTTCTTCAGCTGCATTTGCGTTTAAGTTAACCCCTGTTAACAACGCGGATGTCATTGCTATTTTTAGCGCTGACTTTTTAAATGTATTCATTATGATAATCTCCCTGGAAAAATTGCGCGACTTAGTCAAACGCAAATTGCAACCTAATTACATTGGAAGACTATTGCTATTTATATTACTTAAAAGGAATGAAGTGAGTGGTAAACGGCTCAAGGTTAGTTAAAAAGCCATAAGCCGGAAACAAACAGATACAAACATTTACTTTATAGTGTTCGGTATTTAGAGAAAGTTGGGGCTGCTCTTGCTAAGTGAAGCTCCTTAGCATTTACTGTCCACGCGTAATTTCAGGTTTATTCATACGCTTGAGTGTATTTTGTGCCACTTCTTCATCACGCTTAATTTGCTCAATTGTACGACACACTTTAGTTTTTCGATTGCTACCTGTACGAGACATCATTTCACATCTCACTCCATTAACGTCGGTATCAGCTTCTTTTTTCTGTACACTAGCAAGTTGATCTCGCTTAAACATATCTTGTGACGATTCACAACCAACTATAAATAACAGTGAAACACTCAAAATTATTAGAGATTTATACATTTTATTGTCCTTAAATAAAAAAGGGGTGAATAAACACCCCTACCAGGGTTATAGTCCGTTAAAAGTTAACAACAGCACGTAAGTACATATAACGGCCAATAATGTCGTAAGTTGCTACGTCAGTATTTGCACCGAATGCTGAGAATACGAATGGCGGTTCTTCATCAAATAAGTTATCAATACCAGCAGTAACTGTTAAGTGATCTGTCACTAAATAGCTACCCTGTAAGTCAACGACTACATTTGATTCAACACTGCGATCAAACGGGTCTGTCCACCAACCATTTTCTGTTTCAGTAACGCCATCAATGTAACGCGTGGTAAGTGTTGCATCCCAATCATCTTTTGACCAACCCACTGTAAAGTAGTTTTTAACTCTGCAAAGTGACCATCATGATTTACTTCAAAGCGGCCAACATGATCAATTGTTTCAGATGCTAAGTGCTTATCATATTCAAGTAAGTAAGTACCATCTAGAGACAGGCGCCATTCACCAAAGTTCGAATCAAAAGTATAGCGAATATCAAAGTCAATACCTGCAGTATCGATACCACCTACGTTTACCGCATAATCATCTACCGTAATAATACCGCCATATGCAGCACTGTCTGCGCCAAATCGAGTAATACGGTCACAGTATTCACCTCGCTCGAAACATCCTGTTAAAGTACTTTGAGTACCTACTGTAGATAGCGCATTATCAAGTTGAATTTCCCAGTAATCGACACTGAAAGATAGATTTTCAATAAAGTCCGGTGTGTACACCATACCCACAGTTAAAACATCAGCTTCTTCAGGCTCTAACTCAATCGAACCGCCCCAGTTTTCTGCACCACCGGTGTTTGATGGAATTTGCTCAACGCCATCTGAATCATATCCATTCGCTGGAACACCTGTTGCAATACAATTTGCAAAATTCGGTGAGTTCTTAACTGCTTCATATGCTGCATCTGACCCATACGTGTTCGCATCACATGGATCTGCAGCCTCTGGGAAGCCTATAGCTGCGCCGCCTACTAAGTCATCAATTGTTGGTGCTCGAAATGCAGTTGAAACAGTTGAACGAAGTAACAACGCATCTGTAGGCATCCATTTAAGACCAATTTTACCCGATGTATTGTCACCAAAAGAACTATAATCCGAATAACGGAATGCTGCACTCAACTCGAGCATGTGAGCAAATGGTGCGTCGTCCAAAATTGGCACAATCGCTTCACCAAACACTTCTTGTACATCATATCCACCTTCCGTACTTACTGCGTTACCAGCTGTAGTTGTACCTTGAAGGATTAGCGAGTCAGGCTTGTAATATCCTGATTCTTTACGGTATTCATATCCCGCTGCAAACCCTACAGGGCCCGCTGGTAAATCAAATAAGTCACCAGAAACAATAGCAGAAAGAGTCTCTTGACGGTTTTGACCTAACTCTGTTGTGTTATAGTCTCCCGAAATATACTGTAACATTTCAGGAGTAATTGCAGTATCAGTACCAGGTTGGCCAAATATGTTAAGTGGTACACACCCATCAATTACAGCCCCTTCAGCATTCAAACATACAAGCTGAGCGCCATTCGCAGCATCTACAATTGCGTTACCGTCAGCATCGGTAATAAGTGACCCGTTTGCATCTAACCAACCTGTTGGACCGGCAGCATCACCTACTCGAGCTAGGTTGAAATAGCCTTCAGCACGCTCTGTTGCGTCACTTTGACCGAAGTTATACGAGATCTCCCAATCCCAGCCATTTTCAAATACACCATTAAAACCTACTACAGTTCTAAATGTCTTGTAATCTCGTTCATTTTTACGACCGCCCGTTTCTAGCATACGGCGACGCCAATCATCTATCTGGAATGAATTACCGTCTGGATCTTTCGGACCATATTTTACGTTGTAATAGTTGTCTGGCGAATACGGTGCTGCAGTACCGAAGAAAATAAGTGGTGCTAATGGCTCAGGTGCAATTAAGCGTTTACCGACCGTTTGTACATAACTCATCTCAGCAAATGAGTTTACTTCACCTAAAACACCAAACTCACCTAGCAAGTAATTTGCAAACACATTCACATATTTACGTTTACTTGGAGTTTGTAGATAATTCACTGGGTTATAGTTATATGAATCTGTCGCCCCATCATAAGGGCGCCAATCACCAAACTCAGGCCCTTGTGTTACATTGCCACCATCGTAGCCATCCATATTACTCCAAGGTGGCGCAGATGAACCGCCTTGCTCAGTGCTACCATCAGCATAGGCTCGAAGTTCATACTCTGAAAAACTTCTGTCTCCCTGAAAGGCGTCACCTTGGTCGTTATAACCTAATGACACAACGACATTTCCGCGATCACTCGCTGCACCAAATGTTAAATCAACCCCTTTAGCTTCAGCATCACCTTCGCCACTTTGACCCGCGTTCAGTTTTAGTTCAAACCCTTCATAATCATTTCGCGTTATGATATTCACCACACCAGCGATCGCATCAGAACCGTAAGTAGCAGAAGCACCATCTTTCAAAACTTCTACACGCTTAACTACCGAAGTTGGAATAGTATTAAGGTCAACGGAAGCATTTGCGCCATTACCGCCAGCAACCACACGACGACCATTGATTAACACTAGTGTTCTTTCATCACCTATACCTCGCAATGAGAAACGCGTACTAGAGTCACCGCCATTATTGGTCTGAGTATTAACCGCGGCGCCTGCAGATGAGGTTAAATTTTGCAGTAAGTCACCAACGTTGTTAACACTCATTTTACTAATTGCCGCAGCATCTATAGTCGTGACTGGGTTCGCACCTTCCATATCTGTTCGCTTAATACGTGAACCAGTTACTTCGATACGTTCGACTTGGTTTTCCGCAGCTTCTTCCGCTGCATTAGCTGAAAAAGTAACACCTGACAGCAGCGCTGTTGATACCGCTACCTTTAATACTGACTTCTTAAATTGAGCCATATTAGATTCTCCCGGGAAATTACATGTTATTATATTGTTGCTTTATTGTTTCAATTTAACTTTAACATCGTTTACAAAATAATAACAAGCATATTTAGTTACCACACCGAATACACAAGCGGCGCTATAATCAATTTAAGCGGATGCTAATGTCATTTTAGTTACAAAAATAAAAATAATTTTACAAAACCCCTACATATCAAGTTTTCCCACCTTAATAACCACTAACATTTTGTTACTCCTTGTTACCCAAAAAGACTTACAAGATAATAAAATCAATGCCAAAATAGGTTTATCTTATAGTTAAAGGGAAACTTGCGTAATGAGAAAGTTCAGTCTTGTAATAGCAGACGAAAAAGAGAGCAATAAGTCTGCATTAAAAACATTGTTAAAGGAGCACGAAAACTTTGAAGCAATTGCGTTAGCGTTTGACTGGTCTGAAGCAATCAGCATTGTAAATACAATGCAAGCTGACGTTCTTTTTATTAATCACAACTTGCTGCCCGATTTAGACGCATTAGAAACATTAGCTCAAGAATGCCCTGACTATACACAGATCGTTTATCTTGGAGAGTCAGAAGCAGAGGCAATTTACGCATTCGAACATGATTTTGCTGACTATCTTTTATTCCCATGCGATAGGAATAGATTTAATAAGTGCATCAAAAAGCTTTCGTCACGACTCAATAACAACAAACAGCTCCCTTTTGAGAATATTCAAAGTTTGATTAATCAATTAAACACGACTGATCAAACACTAATAGTAAAAGACTCTGGAAGAATTAAGCTGATCGATTGTAACGACATCGTCTGGGTTGGCGGCGCTGGTAACTATGTCGAGCTATATTTAGTGAATGAAGAGCGCCCTACACTTCACAGAGAGACACTATCTGCTATGGAAACCAAACTAGCTGATTTAGGGTTTATACGCATTCATCGTAGCGTAATCGTCAGGAAAAAGTGTATCGCTGAGCTCAAACCCACTGACAGCGGCGATTATCAGGTTACTTTACGCAATGGGCATCAACTTAGTCTTTCAAGACGGTATAAGTCATCGATGACAGGTATCATCTAATAACTACGATATAATTCATGTGATAAGTGTTTGTATGATATAAATAGTTTGTTTGTGCTAGTATGAACAAATAAAAGATAACTTGTATAAACACTCGTCTATGAAGCTTATTAAAATTTCACCAATCATAGCCTTAAGTAGCTTGCTCTTTGGATGTCAATCAAATGACTTTAACCCAGAGAGTAAAATTAGCACCATTACTGATGCAGAAACTAAACTTCAGAAAGCTATTGAAGATAAATCGTGTGATGCAAGCTATCAGTGCCGTGTAATCTCCTATGGTGAACGCGCATGTGGTGGCCCGAGTCGCTTTGATATTTACTCAATTAAGACAAGTAAACAAGAAGACATTGAATTCTTGGCAACAGAAATTACATCCTTTGAACAAGCTTATAATCAAAAAAACAAAGCATTTTCTACCTGTGAGCATAATCCAGCACCTCAAACGCTTTGCTTAAATAAAAAGTGTGAAGTAATAGAAAGAGAATAATACAAATCCCAAACCTAACGAAATCTTAATTTTTAGATAAACCAATTACTCTTAGTTAGGCACAGTCTATCAAACAGAAAACCCTTTATTTCTAATAAGCTAGTACCTGAAAAGAGGTCTACTACGCTTCACTAACTAAGCTCTATTTATAGTTATACTTGTATACCTTCCACAAAATGCTCATCAAACGATTCTAATGTACTTTAATGCGCAAATACCATTAGCTTCGCGGATAGAGGACTTTTATCGACCTTACTTTATTAGGTGAATTACAACCGAAACAAAGTTTCGCAGTGTAATGAGGTGAGGTCATGGAAGACCGATGTAACCGATCTACAGGGAGGTATTTATAACGATTCATCGAAATATAATCGTTCTTCAAGTGTCCACAGCGGTGAAGAGACACATGGGTGAAGATGGACCGACAAAAATATCCGGAATATTTTTGAACAGCTCTACTGGTCCGAAGGAGGGAAGGCAGGACGCCTGTAGTTAACGGAGTTTCGCAGCCTGAGGAAGTGAGCGCAAGGATGCGCGATGGCACCCAGCTTCATGGATGAATTATAGCGCTATAAATTCATAAAACGCCCAAACGCAAAAAGCCCGCTCATTGAGCGGGCTTTTCACTTAATTAGGAGCTTGGCGATGTTCTACTTTCACGTGGGCGAACCCACACTATCATCGACGCTGTTTCGTTTCACTTCTGAGTTCGGCATG
>NZ_PQCB01000007.1:0-1453 GCF_002964745.1 Pseudoalteromonas sp. T1lg24
GTGGAAGTTGTTGATGCCATACTTCCAGGAAAAGCCTCTAAGCTTCAGATTATTTCGAATCGTACCCCAAACCGACACAGGTGGTCAGGTAGAGAATACTAAGGCGCTTGAGAGAACTCGGGTGAAGGAACTAGGCAAAATTGTACCGTAACTTCGGGAGAAGGTACGCTCCTATCTGTGATGAGACTTGCTCTCTAAGCGGACGGGAGTCGCAGTGACTAGGTGGCTGGGACTGTTTATTAAAAACACAGCACTCTGCAAATTCGAAAGAAGACGTATAGGGTGTGACACCTGCCCGGTGCCGGAAGGTTAATTGATGGGGTTAGCTTCGGCGAAGCTCTTGATCGAAGCCCCGGTAAACGGCGGCCGTAACTATAACGGTCCTAAGGTAGCGAAATTCCTTGTCGGGTAAGTTCCGACCTGCACGAATGGTGTAACCATGGCCACGCTGTCTCCACCCGAGACTCAGTGAAATTGAAATCGCAGTGAAGATGCTGTGTACCCGCGGCTAGACGGAAAGACCCCGTGAACCTTTACTACAGCTTGGCACTGAACATTGACCCTACATGTGTAGGATAGGTGGGAGGCTTTGAAGCACAGTCGCTAGATTGTGTGGAGCCGTCCTTGAAATACCACCCTTGTAGTGTTGATGTTCTAACATAGGCCCCTGAATCGGGGTTGTGGACAGTGCCTGGTGGGTAGTTTGACTGGGGCGGTCTCCTCCCAAAGAGTAACGGAGGAGCACGAAGGTTTGCTAAGTACGGTCGGACATCGTACGGTTAGTGTAATGGTAGAAGCAAGCTTAACTGCGAGACAGACACGTCGAGCAGGTACGAAAGTAGGTCATAGTGATCCGGTGGTTCTGAATGGAAGGGCCATCGCTCAACGGATAAAAGGTACTCCGGGGATAACAGGCTGATACCGCCCAAGAGTTCATATCGACGGCGGTGTTTGGCACCTCGATGTCGGCTCATCACATCCTGGGGCTGAAGTCGGTCCCAAGGGTATGGCTGTTCGCCATTTAAAGTGGTACGCGAGCTGGGTTTAGAACGTCGTGAGACAGTTCGGTCCCTATCTGCCGTGGGCGTTTGAGAATTGAGAGGGGCTGCTCCTAGTACGAGAGGACCGGGGTGGACGAACCGCTGGTGTTCGGGTTGTGATGCCAATTGCATTGCCCGGTAGCTACGTTCGGAATCGATAACCGCTGAAAGCATCTAAGCGGGAAGCGAGCCTCGAGATGAGTTCTCACTTTAACTTGAGTTAACTGAAGGGCCGTTGAAGACTACAACGTTGATAGGCAGGATGTGGAAGTGGTGTGAGCCATTAAGCTAACCTGTACTAATTACCCGTGAGGCTTAACCATACAACGCCAAAGTGGTTTATAACCGGCAGAAGTTGAATAGCTCGAAAAGAGCAAAGTACTAAAGTAGAAACTTTACGAATTGAGATAAAA
>NZ_PQCB01000008.1:0-302 GCF_002964745.1 Pseudoalteromonas sp. T1lg24
ACAACGCCAAAGTGGTTTATAACCCGCAGAAGTTGAATAGCTCGAAAAGAGCAAAGTACTAAAGTAGAAACTTTACGAATTGAGATAAAAGAAACAGTTTTCCGAATTTAAGCAAAGTGTGTCTCTTAACAACAAGTGTTAACAGATACGCACCTTGCGCAAATAAGGTGGCTCGGTCCGACGGACTTCGCCATTGAACATTTGCACACAGAATTTGCTTGGTGAACATAGCGTTTTGGAACCACCTGACCCCATGCCGAACTCAGAAGTGAAACGAAACAGCGTCGATGATAGTGTGGGTT
>NZ_PQCB01000009.1:0-19402 GCF_002964745.1 Pseudoalteromonas sp. T1lg24
TGCTGTTAGAGTTGTTTTACCGTGGTCAACGTGGCCGATTGTACCTACGTTTACGTGCGGTTTCGAACGTTCAAACTTTTCTTTTGCCATTTTCTTAAATTCCTATAAAGAAATTAAAGTCCGATCCCACATGAATCGGACCGAACTAAAATTACTTAACAGCGCGAGCTGCAATAATTGCGTCTGCAACATTTGAAGATGCTTCTGCGTACTTGAGGAATTCCATCGAGTACGAAGCACGCCCTTGTGTTGCAGAACGAAGGTCTGTTGCATAACCGAACATCTCAGCAAGCGGCACTTGTGCGTTTACTTGCTTAAGACCACCTGGCGCTTCGTCCATGCCTTCGATCATACCGCGACGACGGTTTAGGTCGCCTACTACATCACCCATGTTTTCTTCAGGGGTGATAACTTCAACCTTCATAACCGGTTCTAATAAGGCTGGGTTCGCTTCAAGCGCACCTTTCTTGAATGCCATAGAACCTGCGATCTTAAACGCCATTTCATTCGAGTCTACATCATGGAATGAACCATCATATAGTGTCGCTTTAACGCCTAATACAGGGAAGCCAGCTAATACACCATTTTGCATTTGCTCAGCAACACCTTTTTCTACCGCAGGAATGTACTCTTTTGGAACAGCGCCACCAACGATTTCGTTAACGAATTCGAAGTTTTCAGCATCTTCTTCCGTAAAGTCCATTGGCTCAAGTTTCAGCCAAACGTGACCATATTGTCCGCGACCACCAGACTGACGTACAAACTTACCTTCAACTTCAACAGTTGAGCGGATAGCTTCACGATACGCAACCTGAGGTTTACCAACGTTACATTCAACGCTGAATTCACGTTTCATACGATCAACGATAATATCTAAGTGAAGTTCACCCATTCCTGAAATGATGGTCTGGCCTGATTCTTCATCTGTTTCGACACGGAAAGATGGATCTTCTGCAGCTAGTTTACCTAGTGCAATACCCATTTTTTCTTGGTCAGCTTTGGTGCGCGGTTCTACCGCTACTGAAATTACTGGCTCAGGGAATTCCATACGCTCAAGTGTAATGTGCGAATCAAGTGAACACAGTGTGTCACCTGTTGTTACATCTTTCAGACCAATTGCTGCCGCGATGTCGCCAGCGCGAACTTCTTTAATCTCTTGACGGTCATTTGAGTGCATTTGCACAATACGACCAAAACGCTCACGTTTAGCTTTAACTGGGTTGTAAACTGTATCACCAGTGGCTACAACACCTGAGTAAACGCGGAAGAAAGTTAGCGTTCCAACAAATGGGTCGGTTGCAATTTTAAATGCAAGCGCCGCAAATGGTGCATTGTCATCAGCAGGACGTTCTTCTTCTGTCTCGCCGTCGTCTAAAACACCTTGGATTTGCTTAACTTCAGTTGGTGACGGCATGAATTCAATCACAGCATCAAGTACCGCTTGTACACCTTTGTTCTTAAATGCAGAACCACAGGCCATTGGAACGATTTCGTTCGCAAGCGTACGTTGACGAATTGCTGCTTTGATTTCTTCTTCCGTTAATTCACCATCTTCTAGGTACTTTTCCATTAACTCTTCGTTTGCTTCAGCAGCAGACTCAACTAAGTGAGCACGCCATTCTTCAGCAAGGTCTTGAAGGTCTGCAGGAATCTCTTCGTAAGTGAAGCTCATACCTTGATCTTCTTCAGACCAGTTAATCGCTTTCATCTTGATAAGATCAACGACTCCTTTGAAGTCGTCTTCAGCACCGATAGCAAGTTGGATTGGTACAGGTACAGCGCCTAAACGGCTCTTAACCTGCTCAACTACCATCAAGAAGTCAGCACCTACGCGGTCCATCTTATTAACAAAGATCATGCGTGGTACTTCATATTTATTTGCTTGTCGCCACACCGTTTCCGTTTGTGGCTGGACACCAGATGAAGCACAAAGTACTACAACTGCACCATCGAGTACGCGTAAAGAACGCTCTACTTCGATAGTGAAGTCTACGTGTCCTGGGGTATCAATAATATTGATACGGTGGTCTTCGAACTGAGCGTCCATACCTTTCCAGAAACACGTGGTTGCAGCAGAAGTGATCGTGATACCACGCTCTTGCTCCTGCTCCATCCAGTCCATAGTTGCGGCACCGTCGTGAACTTCACCGATCTTATGACTAAGACCGGTGTAGAAAAGAACACGTTCTGTAGTGGTGGTTTTACCCGCATCTACGTGGGCACAAATACCGATATTGCGATAACGCTCAATTGGAGTTGTACGTGCCATAATATCCTCTTAAAACTTAAGAGCTTACTACCAACGGTAGTGAGCGAATGCCTTGTTCGCTTCAGCCATACGGTGAACGTCTTCACGTTTCTTAACCGCAGTGCCTTTGTTTTCAGCAGCATCAATCATTTCTTGTGCAAGACGTAAGCCCATTGATTTTTCACCACGCTTACGAGCTGCTTCAACTAACCAACGCATACCTAATGCGTTACGACGAACTGGGCGTACTTCTACTGGTACTTGGTATGTTGAACCACCAACACGGCGAGATTTAACCTCTACCTGTGGGCGAACATTTTCAAGTGCCGATTCGAAGATTTCTAGGTGCGACTTGCCTGATTTCTCAGCAGCCACGTCTAGCGCACCATATACGATTTTTTCAGCAGTTGACTTCTTACCGTCTAACATTACTACGTTAACGAATTTAGCAAGAAGCTCTGATCCGAACTTCGGATCTGGAAGAATTTTACGTTGACCTATTACGCGTCTTCTAGGCATTTTAATCTCTCCGATTTCTTCAGGTCCGCTTTACTTCAGCGAATCCCCAAAACAATATTAATTACAAATTTAAGTGCTTGGCCTTACTAACGGAGAACCATTAGCCCTTAGGGCGCTTAGCACCGTACTTAGAACGACCTTGACGACGGTCGTTAACGCCTGCACAGTCAAGTGCACCGCGAACAGTGTGGAAACGTACACCTGGTAAGTCTTTAACACGACCACCACGGATAAGAATTACACTGTGCTCTTGAAGGTTGTGACCTTCACCACCGATGTATGAAGTTACTTCGAAACCATTCGTTAAACGAACACGCGCTACTTTACGTAGAGCCGAGTTTGGTTTCTTAGGTGTTGTTGTATATACACGAGTACATACGCCACGCTTTTGAGGACAAGCCTTAAGCGCAGCTGAGTTATTTGATTTAACCTTGCTGCGACGTGGCTTACGCACTAGCTGGTTGATAGTTGCCATTAAATAGCTCCTAATAAATTAAACTAAACTACTGAAAAAAATCCGCCCTTTTACTTCACTGAGCAAAAGGGTGGCGGAATTTTAATGAGCAAAGTTTAACCTGTCAACATAAACTGCACATATAGCCCGAAATTTAGGCTATATGTGCGAGTTGCGATTAAGGTTATTCTTGCTCGCCTTCGATGCCAGCATTAAGTGCATCGGTTAGTGCTTGTGATGCTTCATCTACACTAACTGTTTGCTCTTCAACACTTTCACCTTGTTTGCGACGATTGATACGGTCTTGGTGGTAGGCAAAACCAGTACCCGCCGGAATCAAGCGACCTACAATTACGTTTTCTTTAAGACCACGTAATTCATCGCTCTTACCATTTACTGCTGCATCAGTAAGAACACGAGTTGTCTCCTGGAATGATGCTGCAGAAATGAATGATTCTGTCGCAAGTGATGCTTTAGTAATACCCATTAGCTGAATTTCATATTTAGCTGGGATCTTACCTTGCTCTTCAAGATCACGGTTTGCGATATTTACGCGCGCCACTTCAACTTGTTCACCTGCTAGGAATTCTGTATCACCACCGTCTAGGATGATGCACTTACGGATCATCTGACGAATGATAGTTTCGATATGCTTATCGTTAATTTTTACACCTTGTAAACGGTATACTTCTTGTACTTCGTTTACGATGTAGTTAGCAACATCAGTTACACCACGTAGGCGAAGGATATCGTGTGGTGACTCTGGACCGTCGGCGATAACTTCACCTTTCGATACTGATTCACCTTCGAACACGTTAAGCTGACGCCATTTAGGAATCATCTCTTCGTATGCATCACCTTGCTCTGGTGTAATAACTAAGCGTTTCTTACCTTTAGTTTCTTTACCGAAACTAACTGTACCTGTGATTTCTGCAAGAATTGCTGGATCTTTCGGCTTACGCGCTTCAAATAAGTCAGCAACTCGAGGTAGACCACCGGTGATATCGCGTGTCTTCGAACCTTCTTGCGGGATACGTGCTAATACTGCACCAGCCGCAACCGTTGAACCATCTGTCACTTCAATTGTAGTGAATGAAGGAATACGGATTTCTTGAAGACCGCGCTCATCGTTTTCGATGATTAACTTAGGCTCTTTCGCGTTAACTTTCGCTAGGTCTTTAACAACCATACGCGTAAGACCAGTTAGTTCGTCTGTTTGCGATTCTACGTTTGAGTCATCAATGTCGCTGAACTGAACTTTTGATTCGTGTTCAACAATGATTGGGTGGCTATGCGGATCCCATGTCGCAACGATATCGTTACCAGCTACTTCAGCACCATCTTGTACTGAAAGAACCGCACCGTAAGGTACTTTATAACGCTCTTTCTCACGACCGTGCTCGTCGATAACTGTGATTTCAGTTGAACGAGATGTGATTACAATCTTACCATCTGAGTTAAGAACGTATTTCGCGTTGTGTAGCTTCAAGCTACCGTTGTTCTTAACTTGAACGCTGTTCTCTGCAGACGCTCGAGATGCCGCACCACCGATGTGGAAGGTACGCATCGTAAGCTGTGTACCCGGCTCACCGATTGATTGAGCTGCGATAACACCTACTGATTCACCTGGGTTAATTAGGTGACCACGTGCAAGGTCACGACCGTAACAGTTAGCACATACACCAAAGTCGTTATCACATGTGATAACTGAACGTACGCGAACTTCGTCCACTGAGTTCTCTTCTAAAAGGTCACACAGTTTTTCGTCAAGCATTACGTTACGCTCAACAAGTACTTCTTCAGTACCCGGCTTTAATACGTCTTCAGCAACTACACGACCTAATACACGCTCGCGTAGCGGCTCAACAACGTCACCACCTTCAATTAGCGGCTTCATTGTTAGACCATCTTCAGTACCACAGTCTTGCTCGTTGATCACTAAGTCTTGTGCAACGTCTACTAGACGACGTGTTAGGTAACCCGAGTTCGCTGTCTTAAGTGCTGTATCGGCAAGACCTTTACGCGCACCGTGCGTCGAGATGAAGTACTGTAGTACGTTTAGACCTTCACGGAAGTTCGCCGTGATTGGTGTTTCGATGATTGAACCATCTGGACGTGCCATTAGACCACGCATACCCGCTAACTGACGGATCTGAGCGGCGCTACCACGTGCACCTGAGTCGGCCATCATAAATACTGAGTTGAATGAGTCTTGCTCTTCCTCAACACCTTCCGCGTTGATTACAGTATCTTTTGATAAGTTTGCCATCATTTCACGTGATAAGTTTTCATTTACACGTGACCAGATATCGATAACTTTGTTGTACTTTTCACCAGCAGTTACAAGACCAGACTGGAACTGTTGGTTAATTTCGTTAACTTCTGCTTCAGCAGCGTCGATGATCTCAGCTTTAACTGGTGGGATTTCCATATCGTTAATACCGATAGAAACACCCGACTTCATCGCGTAGTGGAAACCTGTGTACATTACTTGGTCAGCAAACACTACTGTGTCTTTTAGACCTAGACGACGGTAACACTCGTTAAGAAGACCCGAAATCTGCTTCTTACCCATTGCCTTGTTAACAAGTTCAAATGGTAAGCCTTTAGGCATGATAAGTGAGAAAATCGCACGACCCACTGTTGTTTCAACTAGGTGTGTAATTTCGCTCTTGTCGCCTTCTTCGCTGATAACCGTTTCAGTTAAACGAACTTTAACGCGTGCGTGTAAGTCAGCAACACCCGTACGGTATGCTTTCTCAGCTTCTTTCGCGTCTTTAAATACTAAACCTTCACCGTTCGCATTAATGCGATCGCGCGTCATGTAGTAAAGACCTAATACAACGTCCTGTGAAGGTACGATGATTGGCTCACCGTTCGCTGGTGAAAGAATGTTGTTGGTTGACATCATTAGTGCACGTGCTTCTAGCTGTGCTTCTAATGTTAACGGTACGTGTACCGCCATTTGGTCACCATCGAAGTCAGCGTTATATGCCGCACACACTAGTGGGTGTAGGTGAATCGCTTTACCTTCGATTAAAACTGGTTCAAACGCTTGGATACCAAGACGGTGAAGTGTTGGTGCACGGTTAAGTAGAACCGGGTGCTCACGAATTACTTCATCTAGGATATCCCAAACTTCCGGTACTTCACGCTCTACCATCTTCTTCGCAGCTTTGATAGTAGTCGCCATACCGCGGCGCTCTAATTTACCGTAGATAAATGGCTTGAATAGCTCTAGTGCCATTTTCTTAGGAAGACCACACTGGTGTAGTTTCAGTGTAGGACCTACAGTGATTACAGAACGGCCTGAGTAGTCAACACGCTTACCAAGAAGGTTTTGACGGAAACGACCTTGCTTACCTTTGATCATGTCTGCAAGCGACTTAAGTGGACGCTTGTTAGAACCTGTGATCGCACGACCGCGACGACCGTTATCAAGTAGTGCATCTACCGCTTCTTGTAACATACGCTTTTCGTTGCGTACGATAATGTCTGGTGCAGCTAAGTCTAAAAGACGCTTCAGACGGTTGTTACGGTTGATTACACGACGGTATAAATCGTTCAGATCAGATGTTGCAAAGCGACCGCCATCTAGTGGTACTAGTGGACGTAGATCTGGTGGAAGAACTGGTAATACAGTCATGATCATCCACTCAGGGTTGTTACCTGATTGGTGGAATGATTCCATCAGCTTAAGACGCTTAGTGATCTTCTTACGCTTAGTTTCAGAGTTAATTGTTGGTAACTCTTCGCGCATTTCTGCAATTAGCTGACCAAGGTCAAGGTCACGAAGTAGATCAAGTACAGCTTCTGCACCCATCTTAGCTTCGAACTCATCACCGTGCTCTTCTAATGCATCTAGGTATTCTTCTTCACCTAATAGCTGACCACGCTCAAGCGTTGTCATACCTGGCTCTGTTACTACGAATGATTCGAAGTAAAGTACGCGTTCGATATCACGTAATGTCATGTCTAACATTAGGCCGATACGAGACGGTAATGATTTAAGGAACCAAATGTGCGCTACAGGGCTAGCTAGCTCGATATGACCCATACGGTCACGACGAACCTTAGTTAATGTAACTTCTACGCCACACTTTTCACAAATAACACCACGGTGCTTTAAGCGCTTATATTTACCACATAAACACTCATAGTCTTTTACTGGGCCGAAAATACGAGCACAGAATAAGCCGTCGCGCTCAGGCTTGAAAGTACGGTAGTTGATTGTCTCAGGTTTCTTTACCTCACCAAATGACCATGAACGTACCATATCTGGCGAAGCTAGACCGATGCGGATCGCATCAAACTCTTCGGTCTTGTTTTGTTGCTTCAGAAACTTAAGTAAGTCTTTCACCTTAGCTCTCCTAAAGGAGGTTAATCTTGGGGGCGGTCCATTTTAGCCACCCCAGCTATTCGTTCGCGAAAGGCGCTTTACTCTGTGTCTACAGAGTAGCGCCTAATCGGCTTATTCTTCTTCCAGCTCGATGTTGATACCTAGTGAGCGGATCTCTTTCAACAATACGTTGAACGATTCTGGCATACCAGGTTCCATCTTGTGGTTTCCGTCTACGATGTTCTTATACATCTTAGTACGACCGTTAACGTCATCCGACTTAACAGTAAGCATTTCTTGTAGCGTGTAAGCAGCACCGTATGCTTCTAGTGCCCATACCTCCATCTCACCGAAACGCTGACCACCGAACTGAGCTTTACCACCAAGTGGCTGCTGAGTTACTAGGCTGTAAGAACCAGTCGAACGAGCGTGCATCTTGTCATCTACTAAGTGGTTTAGTTTCAGCATGTACATGTAACCTACAGTTACTTTTCGCTCAAACTCATCACCAGTACGACCGTCATAAAGTGTTACCTGACCACTTGAAGGGTATCCACCTAGCTCAAGTAGTTCTTTGATTTCACTTTCTTTTGCACCGTCAAACGCTGGAGTTGCGATTGGTAAACCGCCTTTTAGGTTTTCAGCTAAGCGACGGATTTCATCATCAGAGAAGCTTGCAATATCAACTTTCTGACGACAGTCACCTAATGCGTAAGCTTTAGCAATGAATTCACGTAATTCGTGAAGTTCACGCTGTTCTTTCATCATGTCTTCTAGGCGCTCACCGATACCACGTGCAGCCAGACCCATGTGTGTTTCTAAGATCTGACCGATGTTCATACGTGATGGTACACCTAGCGGGTTAAGAACGATGTCTACGGTACGACCACGGTCATCGTAAGGCATATCTTCTACTGGTACGATTGTCGAGATAACACCCTTGTTACCGTGACGACCAGCCATCTTATCACCCGGTTGAATACGACGTTTAACCGCAAGGTAAACTTTAACAATCTTAAGAACACCTGGTGCTAAATCATCACCTTGTGTGATCTTACGACGCTTAGTTTCGAAGCGCTTGTCGTAATCAGCTTTTAATTCATCATACTGTTCAGCTAGTTGCTCTAACTCGCCTTGTTGTGCTTCATCAGCTAGGCTTTGCGTTAGTAGCTTGTCTGCAGCAAGACCTGCAAGTGATGCTTCATCCATACCAGCAGCGATAAGTAGCTTGCGAGCACGGCTTAAGACACCTTCTTCAAGGATCTTAAATTCTTCGTTGAAGTCTTTCTTCGCTTCACGAACTTGCATCTCTTCGATTTCAAGTGCGCGCTTGTCTTTTTCAACACCATCGCGAGTAAATACTTGAACGTCGATTACCGTACCAGATACTGAGTTTGGTACACGTAATGAGCTGTCTTTAACGTCAGACGCTTTTTCACCGAAGATAGCACGTAGTAGCTTTTCTTCAGGCGTTAGCTGCGTTTCACCTTTAGGTGTAACTTTACCAACTAAGATGTCACCGCCTTTAACTTCAGCACCGATGTATACAACACCCGATTCATCAAGTTTGCCAAGTGCAGATTCACCTACGTTAGGAATATCAGCTGTAATTTCTTCTGGACCTAACTTGGTATCACGCGCGATACACTGAAGTTCTTGAATATGAATCGTGGTTAGACGATCTTCTTGAACTACGCGCTCTGATAGTAAGATTGAATCCTCGAAGTTATAACCATTCCATGGCATGAATGCCACGCGAAGGTTTTGACCTAGTGCTAAGTCACCTAAGTCTGTCGAAGGACCATCAGCAAGTACGTCACCACGAACAACCGGCTCACCAACCATACACGTTGGTTTTTGGTTGATACAGGTGTTCTGGTTAGAACGTGTGTACTTAGTTAGGTTATAAATGTCGATACCCGCTTCACCTGGAACGCGCTCATCTTCATTTACGTTTACAACGATACGGCTGGCATCAGCGTAATCAACTACACCGCCACGCTTAGCAACGATTGTTACACCTGAATCTTTCGCAAGTGTACGCTCGATACCTGTACCTACTAACGGCTTGTCTGCACGTAATGTTGGTACTGCTTGACGTTGCATGTTCGATCCCATTAGTGCACGGTTCGCATCATCGTGTTCTAGGAATGGGATAAGTGCTGCTGCAACTGAGATAACCTGTTGTGGCGATACATCCATATATTGGATGCTGTCGCTAGGCATAAAGGTTGATTCACCTTTGTGACGACATGGAATTTGCTCATCAACAAAACGGTTTTCTTCAGTTAGGTTTGCGTTTGCCTGCGCAATTACAAACTGGCCTTCTTCGATTGCAGATAGGTAATCAACTTCGTCAGTTACAACGCCGTCAATTACTTTACGGTATGGCGTTTCTAGGAAACCATAGTCGTTAGTACGTGCGTATGTTGAAAGCGAGTTGATTAGACCGATGTTCGGACCTTCAGGCGTTTCGATTGGACATACACGACCGTAGTGCGTTACGTGAACGTCACGTACTTCGAAGCCTGCGCGCTCACGCGTTAGACCACCTGGACCTAATGCAGAGATACGACGCTTGTGCGTTACTTCTGAAAGCGGGTTGTTTTGGTCCATAAACTGAGATAACTGCGATGAACCGAAGAATTCTTTAACCGCTGCAGAAATAGGCTTAGCATTGATTAGGTCTTGTGGCATTACTGCATCAAGATCACCTAAGCTTAAACGCTCACGTACTGCACGCTCAACACGTACTAAACCAACACGAAATTGGTTTTCTGCCATTTCACCCACAGAACGAATACGACGGTTACCTAAGTGGTCGATATCATCTACGTCACCTTTACCGTTACGAATGTCGATTAGAACCTTCATAACTGCAACGATATCTTCTTTACTTAGTGTACCTGCACCGTAACCTTCTTCATGGCCAACACGGCTGTTGAATTTCATACGACCAACTTGTGATAGGTCGTAACGCTCTTCAGAGAAGAATAAGTTATCGAATAGTGCTTCTGCTGCATCACGCGTTGGTGGCTCACCAGGACGCATCATGCGGTAGATTTCAACAAGCGCTTCTAAACGATCATTTGTTGGGTCAACACGTACAGTTTCTGACATGTATGCACCGCTATCAACTTCGTTGATATACAGTGTTTCAATCTTGTTAAAGCCCGCTTTAACAAGTTCAGCCATTAACTCAAGTGACAGCTCAGCATTTGCTTCAGCTACAATTTCACCCGTGTCTTCGTTGATGTAGTTTTTCGCTACAACACGATCAATGATGTACTCGTGCGGAACTTCTAGCTGAGTAACGTTGTTCTTTTCTAATTGTTTGATGTGACGCGCCGTAATACGACGGCCTGATTCAACAATCACATCACCAGAAGGATCTTTAATATCAAAGATCGCAGTCTCACCACGTAAACGTGATGGAACAAGTTCCATTAATACTTTACCGTCTGCTACTTCGAACGTTGTAGTTTCGAAGAACATATCTAGAATTTCTTCAGTTGAATATTCTAGTGCGCGTAAAATGATAGACGCTGGTAGTTTACGACGACGGTCGATACGTACGAATAGGTTATCTTTTGGATCGAATTCGAAATCTAACCAAGAACCACGGTAAGGAATAACACGTGCATTATATAAAACTTTACCCGATGAGTGCGTTTTACCACGGTCATTATCGAAGAATACACCTGGTGAACGATGTAGCTGAGAAACGATTACACGCTCAGTACCATTGATCACAAAAGTACCTGTATCGGTCATGAGCGGAATTTCGCCCATGTATACTTCTTGCTCTTTAATGTCTTTAACTGTGCCTGGTGCTTCCTTGTCCATTAGCACTAAGCGTAGCTTAACGCGTAATGGTGCAGAATAAGTCACACCGCGGATTTGACACTCTTTAACATCAAATACTGGCTCACCAATACGATAACTTACGTATTGTAGCTCAGAATTTCCCGAGTAACTTTTGATCGGGAAAACAGAACGGAATGCTGCTTCAAGGCCGTGATTGCCTTCTGCGTCCGGACTTAAGAATTTTTTAAAGGATTCTAACTGCGTAGACAGTAGAAACGGCACATCCAACACTTGTGGACGTTTACCAAAATCCTTACGGATACGTTTCTTTTCAGAATAAGAGTAAGCCATGGGGTTCCTCAGCTTGCTGACTTTTGACCCAACTGCTCATAATAATGAACAGACTAACTTGGCACTGTGGCCAATACTGCAACACCAATTTTTTAATCAGCTAAAAACATTAAAAATCAGTTGGTTGCAAAACTAATAATTAAACAACTTAGCTAATTATTGTGCGATTGCAAAGCCGGAGCTCTACAGCGCAAAAAGGCCGGTGAATAAAAATTCACCAGCCCTTGCCTGATTTTTGGTCAGGCAGCTAATCTAGCATAAGCTAGATTACTTGATCTCAACTTCAGCACCAGCTTCTTCAAGATCTTTCTTAAGTGCTTCAGCTTCTTCCTTAGATACACCTTCTTTGATTGGTGCAGGAGCAGACTCAACAAGCGCCTTAGCTTCTTTAAGGCCAAGACCAGTTGCGCCACGTACAGCTTTGATTGCAGCAACTTTGTTACCGCCAGCAGCAGCTAAGATTACGTCGAACTCAGTCTTTTCTTCAGCAGCTTCAGCAGGACCAGCAGCAACAACAGCAGCAGCTGCAGTTACGCCGAACTTCTCTTCCATAGCTTCAACTAGTTCAACAACTTCCATTACTGACATTTCAGCAATAGCGTCAAGGATTTGGTCTTTAGATACAGACATTTCAAATTTCCTAATAATTACGAACCATTAAGGGTTCAAAAAATACTTTACACCGAAAAAGAACAAAAAACAGCTTAAAATTAAGCAGCTTGCTCAGCTTTCTGTACACGTACTGCTTCAATTGTTTTACACAATTTACCAGCAGACGCTTCTTTCATAGCGCTCATTAAGCGTGCAACTGCTTCGTCGTATGTTGGTAATGTAGCAAGCATATCTGCGTCTACAACGTTACCTTCAAAAGCGGCCGTTTTAACTTCAAAGTTTTCATTCTTCTTCGCGAAATCTTTAAAGATACGCGCTGCAGCACCTGGGTGCTCAGAAGAGAAAGCGATTAAGCTAGGACCAACTAGCGACTCATTTAGACACTCATAATCAGTACCTTCAACAGCACGTTTAGCTAAAGTGTTACGAACAACCTTCATCCAAACGCCTGCTTCACGAGCTTCTTTACGAAGGGCAGTGATAGCATCTACAGTTACACCACGAGAATCTGCAACAACTGCAGAAAGAGCACCTTTGGCAGCTTCGTTAACTTCAGCAACAATTGCTTTTTTGTCTTGAAGATTTAACGCCATGGGTGTTACTCCTGGTTCTATGGGGACAAGCCCCTGTTTACTCATCTTTTAATCAAAATTAAGATTAAAAGTGCTTTTTACGGCGAGAGCCAGAAGATTAGGAAAAATCTTGCTGGGGATTCACACCGTCTACGTAGGAGATTAAGCACACCTAATGGTTTGCACCTACGGTCTTGGACGAAAGCCTAATTTATCGCTTTTGCTTGAAACAAGCGCGAAATTATAGACTCCAACCCGAATTTGGTTTTATTGTTGAATTAAAGAAAACTTCATAACTCAACAAAATGGCGCAAAATTATAGTCTAATTTTTGCGCCATGTAAACGCTATTCTCTAAATTATACTACTTGAGTATTTAGAGTAGCTTGGTCTACAGCAACACCAGCACCCATCGTAGTAGAGATGCTTACTTTCTTAAGGAAAGTACCTTTCGCTTGAGAAGGCTTAGCCTTCTTAAGAGCGATGATTAACGCCTCAAGGTTTTCTTGAAGTTGGTTTGCATCAAAATCTACTTTACCGATAGTAGTGTGGATAATACCGTTCTTGTCGTTGCGGTAACGAACCTGACCAGCTTTAGCGTTTTTAACTGCTTCTGCAACGTTAGGCGTTACAGTACCAGTTTTAGGGTTAGGCATAAGACCACGTGGACCTAGGATTTGACCTAGTTGACCAACAACGCGCATTGCATCTGGAGAAGCAACAACAACGTCAAAGTTCATTTCGCCTTTCTTAACCTGCTCAGCAAGGTCGTCCATACCTACTAAATCAGCACCAGCTTCTTTAGCAGCATCTGCGTTTGCACCTTGAGTGAATACAGCAACGCGTACTTCACGACCAGTACCGTGTGGTAGTACAGTTGCACCACGTACGTTTTGGTCTGATTTACGAGCGTCGATGCCAAGGTTTACAGCAACGTCAACACTTTCAGTGAATTTAGCAGTAGCTAGTTCTTTAAGAAGAGCAACAGCTTCGTTGATTTCGTACTCTTTAGTTACGTCAACTTTTTCGCGGATTACGCGCATACGCTTAGTTAATTTAGCCATTCTCAATTACCCTTCTACATTCAAGCCCATTGCACGTGCAGAACCTGCAATCGTGCGTACAGCTGCGTCCATATCAGCAGCAGTAAGGTCAGGACGTTTAGTCTCAACGATCTCTTCTAGTTGTGCACGTGTTACAGTACCAACTTTCTCAGTGTTAGGACGGCCAGAACCAGACTTGATACCTGCAGCCTTCTTAAGAAGGTAAGATGCAGGTGGAGTTTTCATATCAAAAGTGAATGAACGGTCGTTGTAAACAGAAATGATTACAGGAACCGGTGCACCTTTCTCGATAGACTCTGTACGTGCGTTGAACGCTTTACAGAATTCCATGATGTTAACACCATGTTGACCTAGTGCAGGACCTACTGGAGGACTAGGGTTAGCCATACCAGCAGCAACTTGTAGCTTGATTAGAGCTTCAACTTTCTTTGCCATTTTAATAACCTCATTTAATGGGTCTTAGCCTTGTGCGTGCGAGGACACGTACTCAAGCGGCTTCCCAAAATTAAAAAATTCTTAGCTTTTGCTATCATCAGATAACAAAAGGCCGCTGATTATAGATTAACCAGCGGCCTTTTTCAATATGATCATTTAAGAATTATTTGTCAGCTTCAACCTGACCAAATTCTAATTCTACTGGTGTAGAACGACCAAAAATAAGAACAGACACTTTTACGCGGCTGCGGTCGTAATCAACTTCTTCAACAACACCGTTAAAGTCAGCAAATGGACCATCAATAACACGTACCACTTCACCAGGCTCAAATAATGTAGCCGGCTTAGGTGCATCTGCATTTTCTTGCAGACGGTTAAGAATACGATCAGCTTCTTTTTTGCTGATAGGCGCAGGACGGTCAGATGTACCGCCGATGAAACCCATTACACGTGGCGTGCTATTTACTAAGTGCCAGCTCGCATCGTTCATATCCATTTCTACCAGTACATAGCCTGGGAAGAACTTGCGCTCTGAACGACGTTTTTGGCCTGATTTCATTTCTACAACTTCTTCAGTCGGTACTAATACCTCACCGAAGCTGTCTTCTAGGCCTTGGATTTTAATATGCTCAATAATTGTTTGAGCTACGCGTTTCTCAAAACCAGAAAATGCTTGTACTACGTACCAACGTAGTTTCTTTTCTTTGTTCTCATCCGCCATGGGATCAGATCTCCAATCCAGTTAAAAAGCCAACAATTCTAAATAATGCACCGTCTAGACCCCAAAGGATAAGCGCCATTACTACTGTTGCAATCATTACGATAAACGTTGTTTGAACCGTCTCTTGGCGTGTTGGCCACACCACTTTACGTACTTCTAGCTTCGCTTCTTTGGCAAACGCAATAAACTCACGTCCTTTACCCGTTAACGAGGCAACGCCCAAACCTGCGGCAATCGCTACTACTACACCAACTGCACGTAATAATACAGATTGATCTTCAAACATGTAATTGCCTACAACTGCACCTGCTAGCAGTGCAATTGCTACAATCCATTTTAATGCATCCATTGAGCTTGATGGAGCTTCTACATTTGCGCTCATAATTAATTTACCTTAATACCAGACACAACAACCCCGGTGCTTAGACGAGGTTAATCCTTAAAATCCAAACTTTATAATCTACTTAGTAACAAGAAAATAAACTATCAGGTTTAGACTTCGAATTAAAGTGGCAGGGGCGACAGGACTCGAACCCGTAACCGTCGGTTTTGGAGACCGCTGTTCTACCAATTGGAACTACGCCCCTGCAAAGTGGATGCCCATTATACTGACCAATTCTTTTAAAACAAGGGTAAAAGATGCCCACTAAGCAATTATCTTAACTTTGCGATTTTCAACATCGGCAATTTTTTATTTGTGGCAATAAAAAACCCAGCAAATGCTGGGTTTTTTCAGAACTTAGAAAAGTTTAATTACTTGTTCTTTTCTTTTTGTTCAGCAATTACTGTCTCAGCAACGTTTGCTGGACATGCAGAGTAGTGTGAGAACTCCATAGAGAACTGACCACGACCTGAAGTAATTGTGCGAAGGTGACCGATGTAACCGAACATTTCTGAAAGCGGTACTTCACCCTTGATGCGAACGCCCATTGCGCCAGCTTCTTGGTCTTTGATCATACCACGACGACGGTTAAGGTCACCAATTACGTCACCTACGTTGTCTTCTGGTGTGAACACGTCAACTTTCATGATTGGCTCAAGAAGCTGAGGACCTGCTTTTGGAATAGACTGACGGAATGCGCCTTTCGCAGCGATTTCGAACGCGATTGCTGATGAGTCAACTGCGTGGAAAGCACCGTCGAATAGTTCAACTTCAACGTCTAGTACTGGGAAGCCTGCAAGAACACCTTCTTCCATCATAGATGCGAAGCCTTTCTCAACTGCTGGCCAGAATTCCTTAGGAACGTTACCACCAACTACTGATGAAGAGAAAGTGAAGCCTGAGTTTTGCTCGCCTGGCTTGATACGGTAATCGATCTTACCGAACTGACCAGAACCACCTGACTGCTTCTTGTGTGTGTAGCTGTCTTCGATTTCTTGCGTGATAGTTTCACGGTAAGCAACCTGAGGCTGACCAACAACTAGGTCTACACCGTAAGTACGCTTAAGGATATCAACCTTGATGTCTAGGTGTAATTCACCCATACCTTTAAGGATTGTTTCACCTGAATCTTCGTCAGTTTCAACCTGGAATGACGGATCTTCTGCAACCATCTTACCGATAGCGATACCCATCTTCTCGTTACCACCTTTATCTTTAGGTGCAACAGCGATTGAGATTACCGGATCAGGGAAGATCATCGCTTCAAGAGTACATTCGTGCTTAGGATCACATAGAGTGTGACCGGTTTGAACGTTCTTCATACCTACAACAGCAATGATGTCACCCGCTTGCGCTTCAGTGATTTCGTTACGGTCGTCAGCTTGCATCTCAACCATACGGCCGATACGCTCTGTTTTACCAGTTGCTGAGTTAAGAACTGTATCACCTTTCTTCATGCGACCTGAGTAGATACG
This sequence comes from Pseudoalteromonas sp. T1lg24, assembly GCF_002964745.1. Classification (NCBI taxonomy): domain Bacteria; kingdom Pseudomonadati; phylum Pseudomonadota; class Gammaproteobacteria; order Alteromonadales; family Pseudoalteromonadaceae; genus Pseudoalteromonas; species Pseudoalteromonas sp. T1lg24. The sequence goes on from NZ_PQCB01000009.1 coordinate 16,979, forward strand.
GATGAACGTAAGTGCACCGAAACGGTCGTCCATGATTTTGAACGCTAACGCTTTTAGTGGCTCGTCTGCAGAAACAGTTGCAACTTCACCAGTTGGCTCACCAGTTTCTTTATCAGTTAACGGCTGAGGATCAACTTCAGTTGGTGCTGGTAGGTAATCTACAACAGCATCTAGTACTAACTGCATACCTTTGTTCTTGAACGCAGAACCACAGTAAGTTGGGAAGAATGCTAGATCACGAGTACCTTTACGGATACACGCTTTGATTTGCTCTAGTGAAGGGATTTCACCTTCCATGTACGCTTCCATTAGGTCGTCGTCTTGCTCAACAGCAGACTCGATTAGCATCTCATGGTATTCTTCAACTTTGTCTACCATGTCAGCTGGAACGTCTTGTACTTCATAGTTTTCAGGAAGACCAGTCTCATCCCAAACGTATGCTTTTTTCTCTAGAACGTCTACAACACCACAGAATTCGTCTTCGATACCAATTGGTAGTGTCATAACTAGTGGGTTTGCACCAAGTACTTTCTCAACTTGACCTACAACGCGGTAGAAGTCAGCACCCATACGGTCTAGTTTGTTTACGAAGATACAACGAGCAACTTCTGATTCGTTAGCGTAACGCCAGTTAGTTTCTGACTGAGGCTCAACACCACCAGAACCACAGAATACACCGATACCACCGTCAAGAACTTTAAGTGAACGATATACTTCAACTGTGAAGTCAACGTGTCCAGGAGTATCGATTACGTTTAAACGGTGACCTTTCCACTCACACGTTACAGCTGCTGACTGGATTGTAATACCACGCTCAGCTTCCTGTTCCATGAAGTCAGTTGTTGATTCACCATCGTGAACCTCACCAGTTTTGTGGATTTTACCAGTTAACTTAAGGATACGTTCTGTTGTAGTCGTTTTACCCGCATCTACGTGGGCAAAAATACCGATATTTCTGTACTTAGATAAATCAGCCATTTCTTTACTCTAATTAATTAAAATTTTTCGCGCGGAGTATAACACTAGTTGATGACAACATCATCTAATAGTGGCTTATTTACAGCAATAAAATGTACATTTTTTAGCTTATTTAAGCTTTGAATTTCACATTTAGCTGTTTACAGCTTGAACAATCAACGTTCAAAAAAAGCACAACACCACTGCGAATGTTAAAAATGAAAAAAACCCGCGTAACAATTTACGCGGGTTTTTCAATGCTTATGCATTAACTATCAAGAATTAGTCTTCGATAGTTGCTACAACACCAGCACCTACTGTACGGCCACCTTCACGGATCGCGAAACGTAGACCTTCGTCCATCGCGATTGGAACGATTAGCTCAACAGTCATCTTGATGTTGTCGCCTGGCATTACCATTTCTACGCCATCTGGTAATTGGATATCACCAGTTACGTCAGTTGTACGGAAGTAGAACTGTGGACGGTAGCCTTTGAAGAATGGCGTGTGACGACCACCTTCATCTTTAGATAGTACGTATACTTCTGAAGTGAACTTAGTGTGAGGCTTGATTGAACCAGGCTTACATAGAACCTGACCACGCTCAACTTCATCACGCTTAGTACCACGTAGAAGTGCACCAATGTTCTCACCAGCACGACCTTCGTCTAGAAGCTTACGGAACATTTCAACACCCGTACAAGTAGTAGTCGTAGTTTCTTTAATACCTACGATTTCTACTTCGTCGTTCACGTTGATGATACCAGCTTCAACACGGCCTGTTACTACTGTACCACGACCCTGGATTGAGAATACGTCTTCGATAGGCATGATGAATGGCTTATCGATGTCACGCTCTGGCTCTGGGATGTAAGTGTCTAGTGCTTCTGCAAGCTCAACAATCTTGTCTTCCCACTCTTTCTCGCCTTCTAGTGCTTTAAGAGCTGAACCTTGGATTAGTGGTAGGTCGTCACCTGGGAAATCGTACTCAGAAAGAAGTTCACGAACTTCCATTTCTACTAGCTCTAGTAGTTCTTCGTCGTCAACCATGTCACATTTGTTCATGAATACGATGATGTAAGGTACACCAACCTGACGTGAAAGAAGGATGTGCTCACGTGTCTGTGGCATTGGGCCATCAGTCGCAGCTACTACTAGGATTGCGCCGTCCATCTGTGCAGCACCTGTGATCATGTTTTTAACATAATCCGCGTGTCCTGGACAGTCTACGTGTGCGTAGTGACGAGTTGGTGTATCGTACTCAACGTGTGAAGTTGAGATTGTGATACCACGCTCACGCTCTTCTGGAGCGTTATCGATTGCTGCGAAGTCTTTCGCTTCACCACCGTATACTTTTGCAAGTACGTTAGTGATTGCTGCTGTTAGAGTTGTTTTACCGTGGTCAACGTGGCCGATTGTACCTACGTTTACGTGCGGTTTCGAACGTTCAAACTTTTCTTTTGCCAT
>NZ_PQCB01000010.1:0-43698 GCF_002964745.1 Pseudoalteromonas sp. T1lg24
GTGGCTTGAAAGGAAAAACGCCTTATGAGATTCTAGTTTCGAAGATGAGAGCCTAGTTATGGTTTGTCAGCCGAGGTTTCGAGACCCACACTTTATGCCACTAGGGCTCTTATTCTACCAAGGTAAAACGTTTAAACACTTTGCCGTCGCGCTCTATTTCTTCTACAAACATTTCAATTGGTCTTACCCACAGCGCCTGCTCGCCATAGAGTGGTTTATACAATACAAGCGTTTCTTGTGTTTCGCTATGAGTAACAGTGTCAATGACTTGGTAAAAGTTACCTTTAAAGTGCTGGTATTTTCCTGGTTGTATTTTCATTATAAAAAGCTTGAAACCTCAGTAATGTCTTTTTTCACTAGCGCATGCTCAGGAACCGTAGCGTTTTCGGCTGGGTATCCTGCAATAATTAGCATATAGGGTCGCTCATTATCTTTGTTTCTGCTACAAATATCAGTTAAAAAACTCATGGGTTTTGGGGTATGGGTGAGTGTAACTAAACCGCTATGGTGCAAAGCCTGAATTAGAAACCCAGTGGCAATACCCACACTTTCATGCACATAGTAATTGGTGTTCTTGTCTTCAGCATGAATACCGCCTTTCTTCTGGCTAAATATGGCAATTAGCCAAGGGGCATGTTCTAAATAAGGTTTTTGATCATCGGTACCAAGAGGTTTTAGTGCATCGAGCCATTCTTCACCCGCACGCCCTTGATAAAAAGAGCGTTCTAAATCTTCGGCAGCTTCTCTTATTTTCTTTTTAACATCCATGCTGTTGATTGCCACAAAATGCCATGGTTGATGATTTGCACCACTTGGTGCGGTTGCGGCAACTTTTATACAGGTTTCAATTATTTCTTTTGGTACAGGCTTATTTGAAAACGAACGAATAGAATGGCGACGTTTACTGGTATCTAAAAAGGTTTGTGCCCGATGTAACATCTCTTCCTGAGGGTATTCTATAAAGTCTGTGAGTGGTACTGATTGATGATCTTGCATAATTTTTCCCTTTTTATTTTTGTTATATCCTTGGTATCACTTAGGTGCAAATATTTTTAAGTGTTATTGGTGGTCAATGTGAAAAATAGTTAACCATCAATTTTTTATTACAGATACTTACAGTCACATTAGGTTACATTCGCTATAGTAAAAAATCTTATAAATCATGGTGTCGACTATGAGAACGATACTACTTTTAATATTACTTTCGTTGCTTTCTGCTTGTGTAGTGTTTCCTGTTACAGATAAAGAAGCAACCCGTGTTGCAAAATTGCGCTGTGAGCTTTCTAGTGACAAGAAAACACTAAAAGTGGTTGATGTTGCGAAAGCAACTAATACTTTTTATAGCGTGTCTGGGTTTGTACTGTCTCCCATAATCATTCCGGTATCTGGTCTGTTATCGGGTTCTTATACCTTAGTAAATAATATCTACTTTTATGGCGAGCAAAAAATTAAGTGTGATGATAGTGCTAATGAAAGTCATTAATTAGCAGATTAAAATCGATCACTTTATGATGTTCTTAAAAATCGATTACAGTAATCAAATTAATCTGTTTTATCTTTTTAACTGAATTTCTTAATCTATATATCAAGCCAATCGGAAAGCATTAATTAATTTTTTCGATGACTAATTACATTATAGAGAGAGAAATATTATGAGCACATCGTTAATCAATACAACTATCCAACCTTTCAACGCAATGGCATACCACAATGGTGAGTTTGTTGAAGTTTCTGAAAAAGACGTTTTAGGTAAATGGGCAGTTGTATTCTTCTACCCAGCCGACTTTACCTTTGTTTGCCCAACCGAACTTGGCGACCTAGCGGATCACTACAGCAAGTTACAAGAAATGGGAGTTGAAGTGTACTCAGTATCAACCGACACACACTTTACACACAAAGCGTGGCACGATACGTCAGACACAATTAAGAAAATTCAATTCCCAATGATCGGCGACCCTACTGGCCGTATTACACGCAACTTCGGTGTAATGATTGAAGAAGACGGCTTAGCACTACGCGGCACATTTGTAATTAACCCTGAAGGTGAGATTAAAGTTATCGAAACTCACGATTTAGGTATTGGCCGTGATGCAGGCGAACTGGTTCGTAAAATCCAAGCTGCACAGTATGTTGCATCACATGACGGTGAAGTTTGTCCTGCTAAATGGCAGCCAGGTGATGAAACACTTGCTCCTTCATTAGACCTAGTTGGCAAAATCTAACACCTCTTACCTTGCTGCCTGTTAGAGCAGGCAGCAATTTGGTTTACCGATTAATGTCATTTAAGGAATGATCATCATGAACAGTATTTTAGATAACAATATCAAAACACAATTACAGAGCCATTTTAGCAGTATTGTCGACCCTGTAGAGCTGGTCATTGCCTTAGATGACAGTGATAAATCACAGGAAGTAAAAGCCTTAGCACATGATCTATTAGCACTAAGTGAGCACTTTTTAATTCGTGAAGACGATTCAATTGCACGCAAACCAATGCTTTCAATTCGTTCACCGAAAAGAGGCACCGAAATTAATTTTGCGGGTGTGCCAATGGGCCACGAATTTACAAGCTTAATTTTGGCACTGTTGCATACAGGGGGCGTTGCTACCAAAGCAAGTGAGCTGGAAGTTGAACAAATTAAGGGTTTGCAAAGTACACTTAACTTTGAAGTGTATATTTCACTGAGTTGCCAAACATGCCCAGGAGTAGTACAAGCACTTAATACAATTGCGGCTTTAAATTCGAATGTTACGGTTACAATGATCGATGGTGCACTGTTCCAAGGTGAAGTGTCAGAGCGCAACATTTTGGCAGTACCCAGCGTGTATTTAAATGGTGAGCTATTTAGCCAAGGTGCACTTACATTCAGTGACATTATCAATAAGCTAGATGATGGCGCAGCAGAAAAAACAGCTGAGCTACTGTCACAAAAAGATGAATTTGATGTACTTGTAGTGGGTGGCGGGCCTGCAGGTGCTTCAGCAGCAATTTACGCGGCGCGTAAAGGTTTAAAAACGGGTATTGTGGCTGAGCGCTTTGGTGGCCAAGTGGCAGATACTGTTGGCATTGAAAACTTTATTTCGGTGCAAAAAACAGAAGGGCCTAAGCTGGTGGCACAGCTTGAAGAGCATGTTAAAGACTATGATGTTGATATTATTACCCAACAAAAAGCCGTTACCTTAGGTAAGTCTGGCAACGTAGAAGTCGCACTGGAAAGCGGTGCAACACTGTCCAGTAAAAGTGTGATTTTGGCAACAGGAGCACGCTGGCGTGAAATGAATGTACCGGGCGAACAAGAATATCGTGGTAAAGGTGTTGCTTACTGCCCGCACTGTGATGGTCCGTTATTTAAAGGCAAAAAAGTGGCAGTGATTGGTGGTGGTAACTCAGGTATCGAGGCAGCTATCGATTTAGCTAATATTGTTGAGCATGTTACCGTAGTGGAGTTTGCTGACACGTTACGTGCCGATGAAGTGCTGATCAAAAAGGCCAACAGCCTAGGTAATATTGAGATTATTAAAAATGCACAAACCACAGAAGTGATCGGTGACGGCACACGAGTAACTGGCCTAAATTATACGGATCGTGTCTCTGGCGACGAACATAATCTTTCACTTGCGGGTATTTTTGTACAAATTGGTTTAATTCCAAACACTGAATTCTTAAAAGGCAGTATCGAATTAACTCCATTTGGTGAGATTGTTATTGATGATAAGGGCGCTACATCAATGCCAGGTGTATATGCTGCAGGTGATGCGACAACCACACCATTTAAACAAATTATTATTGCTATGGGCAGTGGAGCAACAGCAAGTTTAGGCGCATTTGATTATTTAATTCGCCATGCTGATGGCACGCAGCAAGTAGCATAAATTTATCCCTTATACATAATACGCCCACTATTATGTGCAAAGCCGCTGATCATTTTGATTGGCGGCTTTTTTGTTAACCATTATCGCTATGGGCTGCACTGTATTTTCCCTTTACACAATAAGACCGTTATTAAGTGTACCGCCGCTAATTAGTTTGAATGGCGGTGTTTTGTTAATAAACCGTTAATCACCGAATTTAACCTTTAATCATTTTTACATGGTTATATTGCGTTCACTTTACTTAGACTGACCGATGAAATATTGGCAATAAATAAAAAAGAGAACGCAAATGTTATCAATAACAGGGTTATCAAAAACGTACGACAACGGTGTAAAAGCACTGAATAATGTAAATCTCGAAGTGCCAAAAGGCATGTTTGGTTTATTAGGGCCAAATGGTGCAGGTAAATCATCACTTATGCGCACCATCGCTACACTTCAAACAGCAGATGCCGGTCAAATTACCTTTGATGGTATTGATGTATTCAATGATCCGCAAAGCTTACGTAAACGCCTAGGTTATTTACCACAAGATTTTGGTGTGTATCCGCGTATTAGCGCGTATGAATTACTTGACCATATGGCGATTTTAAAAGGTCTAGAAAGTAAAGGTGAGCGTAAGGAAGCTGTTGAGGGTTTACTGGCACACACTAATTTATTTCAGCATCGCAAAAAAGCGGTAAGCGGTTTTTCTGGTGGTATGCGCCAGCGCTTTGGTATTGCACAAGCATTGTTAGGCGATCCTGATTTAATTATTGTGGATGAGCCAACAGCGGGTCTTGACCCTGAAGAGCGAAACCGTTTTCACAACTTATTAGTAAGCCTAGGTGAAGAAAAAGCCATTATTTTATCAACTCACATAGTTGAGGATGTATCTGAGCTTTGCCCGAATATGGCTGTGTTAGCATCGGGTCAAATTTTACTAGAAGGGAACCCAATAGCGCTCACCGATCAGCTAAATGGTCAGATTTGGAAAAAATCGGTATCGCTTGATGAAGCACAAGAAATTGAATCGTCTATGCCACTTATTTCTAAGCGATTATTTGCAGGTAAAACCATTGTGCACGTAATGGCCGAAAACCAACCAGAAGGGTTTGATGCAGCACCAGCTAACTTAGAAGATGTTTATTTTTCAACGCTATTGCAACACCGAAATGCAGCGTAAGGAGGCGATATGTTTTTAAAAATGCTCGCCTTCGAGTGGCGCTACTTTACTCGACAACCTTCGTTTATTGTTACGAGCAGTATTTTCTTTCTGCTGACGTTTTTTGCGACGGTATCTGAAAATGTGCAAATTGGCGGTGGTGGTAATGTGGTTTATAACGGCCCATTCTCTATCGCGCAAACACTACTAATATTGGGCTTTTTCGCCATCTTTTTGGTGGTGAATTTTGTTGCAAGCACGGCAATCCGTAATGAAAGCTCTAAAATGGCGGAGATTTTATATTCCAAGCCAATAAACCCTGTTAGTTATCAGCTAGGGCGCTTTTTTGGCTCGTTTGCTGTGGTATTAACGGTATTTGCGTTTGTACCGCTGGGTATCTTTCTAGGTACCACACTGGGTGCCGCTGCAGGATGGGTTGATGTTGAGCGACTAGGGCCAACGGTATTAAGCCATTATTTTACAGCCTTCTTCTATTTATCTGTACCTACATTATTAGTGCTTGCGTGTATCTTTTACGCGATTGCGATTCGCTTCCGCTCAATGATGGGTGTGTATTTAAGTGCTGTAGCACTCTTTATTGGTTATAACGTGGCAGTGCAATTTGCCGGTGAACCTGCGTATCGCGAATTAGCCGCATTAATTGACCCATTTGGTTACAGTGCGTTTGCTGAAGTAACCCGTTACTGGACAATGCACGAGAAGAATAACTCTGCAATCGAGTTAAGCGGTGTACTACTGCAAAACCGCGCAATTTGGCTGGTGGCAGCGATTGCTATTTTGGCATTGTTTGGCGGCTTTAAACGTGGTTTAACTCTGACTAAAGTAAAAGCAAAAAAAACGGAAAAATCAGCTGTAAATGACAGTTACACAGCAGCACTTGCAAACCGTATTAACATTAAAAATAGCCCGCGTATTAATACCCTTGCACACCTTAAAACACGTACGCTTTTTGAAGTGAAACAAGTGATTTTCAGCGCGCCATTTTTGATTTTAGGTCTAATTACCTGCTTTATGTTAATGGCGCCTCTATTCGACCCGCAGGGCATGTTTGGCACGCCTAATTGGCCACTTACTCAAACCATGGTGCAATTAGTCGCTGGCTCTACCGGTTTATTAATGCTGGTGATATTAGCTTATTACAGTGCGGAAGTTGTTTGGCGTGAGCGTAACTCAGGTATGGGCGATATCATTGATAGTATGCCTGTAAACAATATTACCTTTTGGTTATCTAAATTCATTGCAATAGCACTTGTTTTTGTACTGCTTTATAGCTTTGGTACGTTTGTTACAGTCGCTAACCAAGCACTTAAAGGTTACACCAACTTTGAGCTATCTCAGTATGCTTTCCGATTAGGTTATATCAACCTTGTGCCATTGATGATGACAGTGGTGATGGCATTCTTCCTTCAAGTAATTAGCCCGAACAAATATGTCGGTATGCTTTTGTTTATGGTGTACATCATTGGAACATTGGTACTTTCTAATTTTGGCTTTAGTCATCCAATGTGGCAATTTGCCGATGCGCCAAGTGTGCCATATTCAGACATTAACCAATATGGTCACTTCTTAACAGCGCATAACTGGTTTATGTTGTATTGGTTAGGTGCAAGTTTAGTTTTAGGTGCATTGAGCTATGCACTTTGGCATCGCGGCCCTGAGCAACCACTTAAAGCACGTATCAAGCTAGTACCATATTATTTAGGTGCTTATGGTAAAGCGACCGTTGCAGCAGGTTTAATTATCTTTATTGCCAGTGGTAGTTACATTTACCAAAACACTCGCGTATTGCATGTGTATCAAGAGCAGGATGATTTTGAGCTTGAACAAGCTAGTTATGAAAAAGCGTATGTTCAGCACAAAGAAGATAATATTCCGGTAATTACTAAGGTAGATATCAACGCGGATATTTTCCCTGAAGCACGTAAAATCGAAGCAACCGCCAATATTGAATTTACCAATGTGGGCGATACGGCGATTGAGAAGTTTATGGTGCATAAGCCGCGTTATACCGAACAGTACTCAGTAGAATTAGCCGGTGGCGCGTTAGGTGAATTAGATAAAACCTACAGCCTTGCATGGTTTACTTTTGATAAGCCACTTCAGCCAGGTGAAACGCGCATCGGTAAGTTAAGCGTAGTGCGTGAACATAAAGGCTTTAGAGCGGGTAATGAGGACTTTACGTTACTGAATAATGGTACCTTTATTAACAACGGTGATTTATTACCTCACTTCGGCTACTACGAAGGTTACCAAATTGTTGACCGCCATAAGCGTCGCAAACATGGTTTAGAGCCATTAGAGCGTGCCAATAAATTAGAAGACGACCGTTACTACAATGAAAGCTTCTTTGGTAAAGGTACAGGCTTTATCGACTTCGAGGCGACTATTTCAACGTCAGAAGATCAGTTTGCGATTGCGCCGGGTTATTTAACCGAAGAACGAGTAGAGAACGGCCGCCGTATTTTCCATTACCAAATGGATGCGCCAATGGTTAACTTCTACTCAATTATGTCTGCGCGCTTAGAAGCGAAAAAGGAAAATTATAACGGGATTGATATCGAGATCTACTATCACAAAACCCATGATATGAATGTGGATCGTATGATTGAATCGGTGAAAGACTCGATTGACTACTTCACCGAAGCATTTGGCCCTTACCAGCATAAGCAAATGCGCATTATTGAGTTCCCAGGTTACCGCTCATTTGCACAAAGCTTTGCTAATACGGTGCCGTATTCAGAAGAAATTGGTTTTATTACTGACTTACGCGACCCTGAAAACATTGACCCTGTTTACTATGTTACAGCACACGAAGTGGCTCACCAATGGTGGGGGCACCAAGTAGGCGCGGCAAATGTACAAGGCAGCGCAATTATTTCTGAAGCCTTATCGCAATACAGCGCGTTAATGGTAATGGAAAAGAAATATGGTCCTGAGAAAATCCGTAAGTTCTTAAAATACGAGCTAGACCGATACTTACGTGGCCGTACTACCGAAGCACTGGAAGAAATGCCATTTATGCGCAGTGAAAACCAGCAGTACATTCACTATCGTAAAGGCTCTGTGGTAATGATGTCGTTAAAAGACCGTCTAGGCGAAGAGCGTTTAAACAAAGCTTTGAAAGATTTCTTAGCGGAATTTAAGTATCAGAGCACGCCTTACCCAACAACGCTTGATTTAATGTCATACATTTCACAAGACGCAAATGACAGTGAAAAGCAATTCGTAAGTAACTTGTTTGAACACATTAGCTTATATGATTTAAAAACTACGGAAGTTGCGGTTGCTGACCAACAAGATGAAAATGGCTTATACACAGTAACACTCACCATTGATGCCAAGCTAAACCGCGCTGACAGCAAAGGTAAAGAAACCGAAGTAGAGTTTAGCGATAAAGTAGATATTGGTTTATTTAGCGCTGACCCTGAGGATTTATCAGCGGAGAACACCGTACTTTACCTACAAAAGCATAATATCAAATCGGGTGAAAACATTATCGAACTGAAAGTAAAAGAATTACCTAAGTTCGCCGGTGTTGACCCATTTGTGAAGCTAATCGACCGCGATAGCGGGGATAATATTAAGAAGTTGTAATTGAAAACACGAATAAAAAAGCCGCTTTGTGAATATCACTTAGCGGCTTTCTTTTTTATTTTTGTGATTGTTGATAGTTATCAATAATGGCTTGTATAGGGTAACCATTAGGGTTCTCAATCCATATACTATTATCAATGACTAAATCTAAGTCACCATCAGCATCCCTATCTTTTAAATCAACAGGTATTTGTTCGTTTCTAATAAGTACATGCTTATTTAACGTTGTGTAAGGTGGAGAGTTTGTTTCGTTGCTGTAAGGTTGATAGATTAACAATGCAAGGTCGCTGTTTGGATCTATTGGGTAGTCAATACTGTAGAAATAAAAGAAGAGGTCATTATTTAAGAAGTCCTCAAGTTTGTTCACTTGTTTTTCGCCAAGTTCATTTAATGTTAAATGACTTTTGCCAGTTAATTTCCAATGTTTGTATGTATCAAGCGGTTTGCTACCAACAATAACAAACCCTTCAGCAATAATTTCTTGGTAGGGATCTTCGTCGATATTCTGTCTCGAAATGGTGTGGAATTCACCAAAGTCGATACTTTTTGAGAAATCATTATTAATTAATATTAGGCGTTCACTCGGTTTTACATCAAGCTCTTTATCTGAAAAGTGAAATACTAATTCGCTTATTCCATCCTCGTTAACGTCATCGTATGCGAGCTCAATAAAGTTTGAAAAATCGACTTTTTCAAGAATGATATTTTTATTTTCTATAAGGTCGTTTTCATAATATGTGAAATCAGATATTGAGATTGTGTAATCTGCGTAACCGTATACATCATCATAGTCATTTTCAGGGTAAGTCAAACCTAATAAAAAGCCGCTATTTGAAGCAGAAAAATAGAAACCTTTGCTATAGCCAAGTTCACTTTCAGTGGGAAACGTGTTCTTTAGCTCAACGTTTTGGTTTGTAGCATTATATTCAAAAAGCATGATGTTGCGTTGACTGTCAACAGCAAGAAAATATGGCTTATCATTGTGATTAGCTAATAGATAGTTTGCATAGTTTTGATAAAGGTCTGTCGAAACTATTTGCTCAAGATAAGAATCTGCCCCCTGTGATAAATAAAAATAAAGAACGTAGTCAGAGCCAGATTCATCCACACAGTAAAAATCATCCATACCATCATCATTAAAGTCGTGTTTGAATAACTTAATATTGTGTTCATCGCCGTTTAGACATTTGTCTACGTCAATTGAAGACTTGTTTGTATTTAAGTGCTGTAAATTAGTGGCAGATTGTCTTACTGGCCAAATAGGTGCGCTCTGGAAAGGCTGAATAGAGAAATCCAAAGTGTATTCTTCGTTGTTAAACGTAAAAATAGCTGAAATTTCTTCAGAATATCCATCACCTTGCGGCTTGTTCTCTTTTCCATTATCAGCTGTGTATTTTTTATGGGCAAAAAAACGTATGTGATTTGAAGCTAATGTTTCAATTTGATATTCAGGGTTTGATAGTTTGAGATTTGATGACAGATTGTTTTCAGCGATATTTTCTACCTTAGCAATGACATCAATATAACGCATTGAAATGCTATTAAACGGTAGTTCAAATGATACCGAGATTGGATCTATCTCGAATGAGCTAATATTTTCAATAATCTTTTTACCAGTATTGTACACCTCTAGTTTTAGTTTATATGGTGTTTTTTCCGTATGTATTGGAAATTTGTAGACTAAGTTAGAGTTATGACTGGCTATATTGTCGTTTAGATATTGTAGTGTCAGAGATGTTTCTAATTGACTTGTATCAATATTGCTCAATTCAATTTCAAAATTTGCTTCTTGTAAACTCACAAGGGGTTCATAAGCTTTAATGCTTATGTTACTAGCCGGAACTGTAAACTCTTGCACAGAATTAGCAGAGAGACCGTCACTATCTGTAGCGGTAATGCTCAGTTGATAACCAACATCGACCTCTGAATATGGGAATTGGTAAGTAAAGTTTGTGGTATCGCTAGTAACTAAAACCTCGCCGTTACTGGAAAGAGAAAACTCAGTGGATGCGAGGTTATTATCAGCATCATTGGCGGAAGCTGAGAATTCAACGGTTTGTAAGTTAATCACCTCTCCAACGTTAGGAATACTTACAGTAGGGGCTTGATTTACAGATTCTGTTTTTTTTGGCTCTGAGCTGCCACATGCAGCTAAGAGTAGAGTAGTAAGAGACAGCATAAACATGCGGTTCATCATGATCAAATCCTTTGAATGAATACTTGGTCATTAAATCATCTTTAATTAAAAATAGATACTAATAATTTGTAATCAGGTAATTGTTTTTCATAGATAAAATTAAGATTTAAGTATTATTGTTGTTCTAATTAATTCTAACTCAAGCAAGTTCTTATTGTTCGAAGTTATTAAGTGTTTTACAAATTCAAAATCAATTTACTTAGGTAAACTTGTTCAGTAGTTTGGCTATACCCAAATCAATTCCATATGGACTTTATGCGCTTTTTAATATGTTATCTGATGCTTGGTCTGGCATTGCTAAGTACGTTAGTTAAAGCAGAGCAAGTTGTTCTCACAGTTGCAGACCACGGGTTTAAACAACCATTAGAATTTAATGTGCAGTTGCCAAAAAGCTATTCGCAAAAGCCAAATAAACACTACGTGCTAATGTTTGACTTTCACCCTAATGCTAAAAGTTACTTAGCGGGTATGCATGATTGGATGAGTCATAATGGTGAATGGCCTTGGTTAGAAACCATTATTGTGACGCCTGCATATGGTAATCCGGTAGGGCGGTTATTTGATGCTACAGGCAAAACAACGCCTTTACTCGATTTTTTTGAAGCCCAATTAGTGCCAGAAATTGATAAACAATACCGTACTAGCGGCTTTCGCATTTTTAGTGGCTTTAGGGTGAATGGTTCGGTGGTGCTTTCAAGCTTAGTGAATAAACCAAACTTGTTTAATGCACATATTGTGATTAGCCCAGAGCTCACGCCAGAGCAAGTCAATATTTTAAAGGGCTATGGTAAGAAATTAGCCAAGCTAAATGATAAACCACGTTATTTACTGTTTACCCATGGCGAAACCATAAAAGAAGATCATCAACAGCATAGATATTCACAATTAAAAGAAGAAATTAGTGCAAACGCACCCGCATCATTACAATGGCAATATCAAAATTATAAAGAGCATTACTTTATGTCTTTACCGGTGTTATCTACTGCGTATGGCATAGAGCAGATCTTTGATGAGATTCATAACGGCTTGGCACCTGAATCAAAAATAGCTAAGCAAGGTGTGGATGCTATTGTTGCGCATTATAAGCGTCTATCAACTGAAAAGTTTGACTTTGAAGTCTCACCTAAATCTTCAATTAATGCTTTAGGATTTCACTTGTTAGAAACATCGCCTGAATTGGCTAAAAAGGTGTTTAACCAAGCATTAGCGCTTTATCCGCAAGATGCATATGCTTATCACCACTTAGCCAAGGCTTATGCGAAAAGTAAAGAATTTGACAAAGCCATTGAGTTGCAAGAAAAGGCAGTGAGCCTAGCGGCTAATATGCGCACTTGGCATAAAAAGCGACAAGCAAGCTATTTAGCTGAACTTAAGTCACAGGCGCAAGCACTATAAAAAGGTAATTTTACATGATGTATTTATGGAATAACGGTGAGGTTATTGAACTTCCTATAGGCAAAGCAGTTTGTGTGGGGCGCAATTATGTTGCCCATGCAGCAGAACTCGGTAATGAAGTACCTACTGAGCCGTTACTCTTTTTAAAACCAGCAATCAGTATTGTAAATGCGGCAGGGGAAGTGGCGTTAGACTATAGCTTAGGTGAGCACCATTATGAAGCGGAGCTAATGTTGTTAATTGGTAAGCCGCTCAATAAGGACAATATTGCAGATTATAAGTCTTGTATTGCTGGTTTAGGTGTAGGGCTTGATCTTACGTTACGCGATGAGCAAGCAAAACTGAAAGCGAAAGGGCATCCGTGGGAGCGCGCAAAAGCCTACGACAAAAGCTGTTTAGTGTCGCGCTTTGTACCGCTAGCAGAAAATGATTTAACGCACAGTGAATTTTCACTTTCGATTAATAATGAGCTTCGCCAATCTGGTGACACTAATTTGATGATATTTAAAATTGAACAGCTGCTGTCTGAAATTGTTAGGTATTTCTCATTACAGCCGGGTGACATTGTTTTAACGGGCACGCCAGAAGGGGTAGGTAAGCTTAATATTCAAGACAAGTTGAGTGTATCTCTTAATGGCGAAACGTTAGCAAATTGCACAATCGCTTAGAAAGCGGTTTTTATTTCATGCAAAAACATTATTTTTTCCTGAAAACGTATGCGAAGCAATGCGCTAAGTTTGGCCACACTTTACAATAAGCTTATCTAAATCAGGGGAATTATATGCAAGAATTTAAATTACCGTCGTTTGTGGCTGGCTTTTGGCGTTTAGATGAGTGGCAACAGCGCGGGTCTTCTTTAGCGCAATTCATTGAGCAACTGCTAGCGCTTGGTATAGATACGGTTGACCATGCGGATATCTATGGTCAATACCAGTGTGAGAAACTCTTTGGTGAGGCATTAACACCTCATTTAAGAGATCAACTTAAGATCATTACTAAGTGTGGTATTAAACCTGCGTGGCCTGAAAATGGCTTTGCAGGTAAAACTGCACACTATGACTCAAGTAAAGCAAATATTATTGCCTCGGCAGAACAATCACTGCGTAATTTCAAAACTGACTGCCTTGATGTGTTATTAATTCACCGTCCGGATTACTTAATGCATGCGGATGAAGTTGCAGACGCCTTTTGTGAGCTAAAAGCACAAGGCAAAGTGCTTAACTTTGGTGTTTCAAATTTTACGGCTTCGCAGTTTGAGTTATTGCAGTCGCGCTTGGACTTTAAGTTAGTAACCAATCAAATTGAAATGTCACCGTTACAAATGGGGGCACTTGAAGATGGTACGCTTAACTTATGCCAACAGCATGAAATATCACCTATGCTATGGTCGCCTCTTGCTGGTGGCGGTTTATTTGCTGAAACAGAACAAGCACAGCGAGTTA
Organism: Pseudoalteromonas sp. T1lg24; assembly: GCF_002964745.1. Lineage (NCBI taxonomy): Bacteria > Pseudomonadati > Pseudomonadota > Gammaproteobacteria > Alteromonadales > Pseudoalteromonadaceae > Pseudoalteromonas > Pseudoalteromonas sp. T1lg24. Next base: position 13,667 of record NZ_PQCB01000010.1, read on the forward strand.
GACCTGCACTGCAAAGTGTTGCTGAAGAAACTGGGTTAGATAGTATCGATCAAGCTGCTTACGCGTGGTTGTTAACGTTACCATGTCAACCGAGTGTAATCTTAGGAACTGGAAAGTTAGCGCGTATTCAATCAGCAGTTGCAGCAAGTAAAGTGCGTTTGAGTCGTGAGCAATGGTATCGCGTTTGGCAAGCATCAACAGGTCACAGTGTGCCATAACACTTAGCCTTGGATATTTACTAAACGAAATAAAGGTGCCGAAAGGCACCCTTAGTTGTAGCAAGTTGGAGTAATTTTAGTTTAAAGCATTAATACTGATTGCTAGAGTTCAAAGTCCATGGCAAAGCCCACATAAACTTTTAAGTCGTCATCTGCATCTAAATCTGTTTGCGCAACACCGAAAGTGAAGCCGCCTTTTGCAATGCTCACACCGTAGTCAATATAGCTGTCGTCTTCGCCATACCACTCTGCAACGGTATCACCCATCGAATTACCAATGTGGAATGTCAGTTCGGTTTCATTTAAGACTTCAAAAGTTGCGTTTAGCTCTAGGTAAATCATATCTTCTTCTGAAGTTGCACCTGACTGCGCATTGCTAAGATAACTTACTTTACCTTCGAGCCAGTTCCAGCTTAACGCACCATAAAGTTCACCAAAGTCAATTGAGTCAACCGCATCAGGGTATGCGTAATACACATAACCCACGTCGTAACCAAACTCACCCATTTCGCCAGCAAAGCCTGCGTATAAATCAAGTTCATAACCTGGCTTATCACCACCAAAGTCCACATTTGATGCCCATGTGCCCGCATAAAACCCTGATTCATGGCTGTAATCGATACCACCAGATACTTGAGCGTTGTCGCTGGTTTGCGTTACACCACGCCATAAGTAGTTTGATGAAGCTGCAGCATTGGCGGTTACTTCTGCATAACTTGCTGCTGAGAAAAAGGCGATACTCGTAGCAGTGAGAGTTGTGAGTAATTGTTTTTTCATAATAATTCCTAAAATTGTAGCGCTGAGTTAACTATCCATTAACAAAGTTTATGCCTAAACTGAAAAGTTCAAGAATATCAAAGTACTAGTAGGGAATTATGAATTTGGCAAGATGAGTATATGAAAATAATGCACTAACTCGGTGCGTGAAAATCACAAGGTGCACAAAAACTGCGCACCTTGTTTTGTGATTAGCCGAAAATAGTACGCATCAGAGTGATGGTTTCATCAACGCTTCGACCAGCAGCAACTTCTTTCACAATAGAATCGCGCATATTCTTAATATGTTGTGGCATATCTTCTGCTGCCAACGCACGATCAACCAATGCTTCAGCTGATTCTTTCCCGCGTTTACGGCCACTCGATTTTTCTGAGCTTGCGCGTTTCGGTTTATGAAGTGCTTTGTAGTAGTTAGAATTTTCTTTCGCATCGTCACTGTAATAAGCAAACCAACATGGTACTAATGCTTTGTAGTGCCAAAGAGCTCGTTCTTCTTCGACTTCAGGTGTTGTTGCAATAAACCAAGGTTGTTTGTGAATTGCCATAACTATGTCATGCCAGTAGCGGTCAAAGTCTTGGTTGTTTAATCTCACAAGGCCAAACGCTTGGCATAAAATATCAAGGCTTGCTGCTGTTACTGGGGTGAAAAAATCAGGGCGGCGCATGGCTAGCAAACGGGTTGCTGGCGCAAGTGTGGCTTTTTCATTATCAACTGCTGCAAATGCTGTGATGTAACCACGCACAAAATCCATGTAGTTTTCAAAGGTGATGTCACCTTCTAGCGGAATATGACTAAGCGCATCATTTAAGTCAGTACAGCTTGTGGCTATCACATTATGTAGCGCTTTGGCTGTTTTGGTTGACGCAAACCATTCAACATCAAATTGATAGATGCTGGGATCATGTTTTGCCGTATGTTTACCGGCAAACGCTAGCTTGTCTTCTTCAATCATATCAACCAGAGAGGTTTCACGAATACTCTCAATATGTTTAAGCAGTGCAAGTTGCTCATCTAGCACAATGCGCTCTTTATTTTGCTGAATTGAATCAAATACAACTGGCCAAGGCGCAATACGTAGCGTTTTAATTTGGCTAATGCCAATACCCGCCTCTAGCTGTTGCTGAATTTTCTTTAAAATAGGTAGTTGATTTGGTTCAAGTAGGTCAAAATTAATGCGTTTGCTTACAACATCAATTAACTCATAACACCAGCCTGCAAAATCTTCTGGATGGTTACTTACTTTTACGGCCATTAAGTTAAGGCTAACATCTGGAATGAGTTTTAAAATATTTTGGTAGATGTTTGCTTCCACTTCAGAAAGTGGCATTTTCGATGGCGACGTAAGCAATTTTTTCATAATTAGTAAGTGACCCCAATATAATATTAACAATGTCCTGCAAAGTGTTACGCTAAGCGGGCTGTGGATCATACTGAGATCTAATTTTGATGCAATATTGACTTCTTAAATTTCACGCCTGAGTAAACTAAAAACTTGAAGGTCATGGGTTTTATTTTTCCAAACACCTTTTTCGCGCATCACACCATCCAAATGAAAACCAAGCTTAGTAAACAGTTTAGTTGACGCTGTGTTTTCTGGAAGTACTTCTGCTTCAATTCGGTTTAATGAGGCGATATGAGTAAACATCCATTTTGTCATCGTGTTAATTGCATTTGATGCGAAACCCTGTTGCCAGAAATCAGGATAGATCTCGATGCTAATTTTCGCTGTACGTGTGCAAAAATCATATTTGTAACCGCAGCTGCCAACAATTTGCTGGCGTGTGTTGCACTGTATTAACCAGCGATGCCCTTTACCTTGTCTGCGTATTAGCTCATCTTTCTCAATAAGTTTTTTGGCTTCTGCTAAGTCGCTCATAACTGGTAAATCGTAGAACTCACACACCTTTGAGTTAGAAAAAAGACGGAAAACGACTTCGGCTTTTGCCTGTGTTTGTTGAACTAAGGTGAACTTGTCGGTTGTGATTTCAGGGAAGTTATCAATACTCAAGTGAATTAAATGATGTCCCCACTTTTCATAACGTTTCTGCTCTACAAGACCAAGGTTTGTCAGTATTTTATGTGAAGCAGTATTAGCAACATCTACTTCGCCAACAATATAAGACAGGCCAAGCTGGTTAAATGCATATTCAAGTGCGGCGCGACTTGCTTCCATGCCCAAGCCTTTGCCCCAATATTCTGGCAGCATGCGGTAGCCGATATCAGGTGCATTTAACTCGGGTTCATATTTTAAGCCACAAAACCCAATAACTTGGTTGTTCTCTTTAAGGACCAAGGCAAAGCGCGCATAGCCAACCTCGTTATATTCTTTTAACCAAATATTGCGAATAATATTTTCGGCATCGTTTGTGGTGTTTACCCAGCCAGCGTCTCCGGTATAACGGGTAACATCTTCATTACTGCTAAATTTGAATACGTGCTCAGCATCTTCAAGCGTAAATTCGCGCATTAATAAACGCGGTGTTTCAATAAGTGTATTCATATTTTCTCCTTATCTGTACTGGTAAAAACTTTAATGCCGATCAAAAATGCAATACAGATACAGTTGCAGAATATTTTTAGGGTACAGATGGCTGAGTTCAAATACCGTCAGTTATTTTCTTACTATCAACAGCTCATTAGTAATGGCGAATTGCTACCCGGCGATAAATTGCCCTCGGTTAGGGCATTGGGCAAGCGTCACGACGTTTCTATTAGCACGGCTACTAAGGTTTTGTCTGAGCTTGAAAAGGTGACACTTATACATGCAAAGCCTAAATCGGGCTATTTTGTAAATGGCGAGAGTAAATTTAAAGCGCATAGCTATGGCAGTGATGTAATTTATAAGTGTGACTTACATGCTTTACCACTAGCGCAATCGGTACAGTATTCGTTTAATGATGAATCTATTTTGCCACTGTCCTGTACTGGCCCTTCGACCGTGCTAGATAATGAAGCATTGCTCAATAAGTTGCATCGTAAAGTATTAACCCAACGACCTTATCGTTTAAAGCAGGATAATTTTGAAGCGGGTTTGCCTAATTTGCGAAGTACGCTTGCGCAACATCTAAGTTGCAATGACTTTTCGTATGCCAGTGAAAATATCCTAATCACACACGGGCGTAGCGATGCGCTGAGCCTGGCTATGATCTCTTTATGGTTATTGCAAAAGCGGGTTGCTATTGAAGCACCATGCTCATTTTTCATAAACGCTAATATGGCGCAATTGCAAATCGACACTGTCGCTATTCCAATGCAAGCTAATTACGTCGATGAAATAGCTTTGCTCGATAAGGTGTATCAAGCCGAGCCTTTCAGTGCATATGTGTTTAATCCAAATTTTAATGACCCAACTGGGCGCTTGCTGCATGACCAAGACAAAAAGGCATTGGTCGCATGGGCGCAAGCACGTGATGTTGTGTTAATTGAATATGATCGAGGGGAGCTTTACTTTTCAGGAATGCGGCCTAAATCGATCATGCATTTTTTAACACCGCGAGATAAAACACCAGCAATTAGCATTGGCGATTTCTCAGATACGATAAGCTTTAGTTTCTCGCTTGGTTATATGGTTTGCCATCAATGTATTGAATTATGTCTTTTTACAAAACATATCACGGTAGAAAAGCCTGATATGGCAAGCCAAATGATGCTAAACGAGATGATTAGGTCATTAGAATATCGAAAATTACTCACGCGATTAAGAAAAGCAATGTGGCAGCAGTACACTGAAACCTTATTTATTTTGCGGCCACTTGTGGGTTACATAGATATACCAACAATTTCGGGGGGACCTTGTTTATGGTTAAAGTTACCTCATAGCAAAAGTTCAGAAATCCTCTTTAAACGATTAATAAAATATAATGTGGCGATTGCGCCCGGCAAAATGTTTTTAACAAGTGCTGAATTTGATAATTATTTTCGCATTACCTTTGCCTTGCCATGGCAGCCAAGAATGGTTCAAGGGCTTAATACATTGGTTCAAGAAACCTTGCGATTTTTAGAGAGTTAGGTTTTAACTTTAACGCGCGTTAGCTATAGTAGCGTTAGATGTGATTTAAGGGACACACAATGAAAACTCTCGCAAAAGTTATTGGATTTCTACTACTTGGTTTAATCGCGTTAATTGTGGCTTTGCCATTTATTATTCCGGTCGATTTTATTTTTAAACAAGTTACGCAATCGGTTGAGCAAACAACAGGGCGCACGCTCGAGATTAAAGGCGACAAAAGCCTATCGGTATTCCCTGCGCTAAAACTGGAACTAAATGATGTGACATTTGCTAACTTTGAGCAGGGTTCAAAGCCGAATATGGCAGCTATGGAGCAGCTTGCGATTCACATTCCTTACCTGTCGGTTTTATCTGGTGATATTAAACTTGAAAAGTTTGTCATTAAAAATCCAGAAATACTGCTTGAGAAAATGCCTAATGGTGAAGTTAACTGGCAGCTAGTTAATGCGTCGGGTGCGACAGAACAAAACAAGGCGCCAGAACAGCAAGGTAAAGCAAAAAGTTTACCCGAAGGCGTTGATATTCAATTAGGCGAAGTCGCGATTTATGGCGGTAGCTTCACATTTATTGATCATCAAAATAATACATCGCAAAAAGTAACAGACTTAGATTTAGCAATTCAATTACCTTCGCTTAAAAAGGACCTGAAAGTAAAAGGTGCAGTTACTTACATGGCCGAGAAATTCGAATTAGATGTAACACTTAACACTCCAGAAAAACTATTGTTAGGCCAAGATTTTACGTTAAAAACCGCATTAGATTCTCGCTTGGTTGCACTTACCTTTGATGGACTAGTTGCAAAACAGATGACTGATTTTAGTGGTAAGTTAGATGTGACGGGCGACTCGGTTAAAGCGCTTGCTAAGTGGCAAAGCCAAGCGCTTACAGCGAAAGAAAATGCATTTAATAAATTTTCAATTGCGTCAGAAATGCGTTTTGCCGGACAAGAGTTTAATCTATCTAAACTTGACGCCAGCTTAGATGACCTAGCAATTAAAGGTTCGGCAAAGGTTGCGTTAACCAAGGTGCCAAAGATTACTGCTAATGTTGATTTAGGTATGTTGAATGTGAACCCTTACTTACCTGAAAAAATTGATGTGCCAGACGAGTCGACGGAACAAAGCACCGATACACCAAGCAAGCCACAACCTATTGTGTGGGATGACAGTGAAATCGATTTATCGGCGCTTAATAGTGTAAATGCTGATATCAAAATCGCAGCGACGGGCTTTCAGTTTAAAGAAATCAAACTGGGTGAAACTAAGTTATCGCTCAAGCTTAATAATGGTACGGCACAAATCGGTTTAGACAAGTTTAAAGCGTACGAAGGCGACGGTACGGGACAAGTAGTATTAATGGCCAAGCGTGCACCATATAAACTCAATACATCGTTTTCATTTGATGGCATTCAAGCAGAACCTTTATTAACCGATGCGGTTGGTTTTGATAAATTAATGGGCAAAGGATTATTAACCATTGCGCTTAATAGCCAAGGGCAATCACAGAAGCAGTTTATTGAATCACTGCATGGCAGCGTTGGTTTTGGTTTTAACGATGGTGCCGTTAAAGGCGCTAATATTGCCGCTATGGTGCGCAGCGCAGAGCAACTTATTAAAGGCGGTGGTCTTGATGCAAAAGGGCTTGAAAAGGGCTTTGATAACGCTGAAAAAACGGATTTCTCAGAACTTGCGGGTAACTTTCAGTTTAGCGAAGGCGTGAGCAAACAGAACGAATTGACCTTAAAAAGCCCATTGATTCGCGTTACTGGCAATGGTGATATTGATCTACCGGCGACAAAAATTAACTATCGTCTGGTAACCGGCATAGTTGACTCAATTGAAGGGCAAGGCACGCAAGATAAAAGTACCGGCTTTAAAATTCCAATTCGTTTAAAAGGCCCATTGCATGATGTGCAAGTAAAGCCTGATATTGGCGAAGCGGCAAAAGACAAAGCGAAAGATAAGATCAAAGATAAGCTAAAAGATTTATTTAACAAGGAGTAGCCGTCCTTTGTTTAATCACTCGGTTCACTGAAAATATTAATAAAGACAGGTTGTCTCTCGCATGCTTTGATTAGCGGGTTTGTAAAATGTTTATTATGCATTCCCGCTAGCGCTTGAAATCGCCTTCACATACCCCCATTAATCTTTCTCAGTAAATATAAACAGCGCTGTACGTTTTTTGAACTCTTTGTTATTGCAAGGCTTTTTTTATCATTAGTTTAACGACTAAATTAATTAAAAAATAACCTACCACTTATCAGTGTTTGCTGGTACAATTGCCCGCCCTTGAGCTGTCGATGACACGCTTAATGGTGAACAAATAAACGTTTAGGTCGTGATTTCGTATGAATTTACGGCAATTTTTAACTACACCGGAGCATATAAAATGATCCAAATGCAAACTCAGCTGGACGTTGCTGATAACAGCGGCGCTCGCAAAGTGCAGTGTATTAAAGTCCTTGGCGGTTCGCACCGTCGCTACGCAGCGATTGGCGATATCATCAAAGTTTCTGTTAAAGAAGCTATTCCTCGCGGTAAAGTGAAGAAAGGTGATGTTAAAAACGCAGTAGTTGTGCGTACTAAAAAAGGCGTTCGTCGTCCAGACGGCTCTTTAATCCGTTTCGATAGCAATGCGGCAGTAATCTTAAATGATAGCTTACAGCCAATTGGTACTCGTATCTTTGGCCCTGTGACTCGTGAACTTCGTAACGATAAGTTCATGAAGATCGTTTCACTAGCCCCAGAAGTACTATAAGGAGTCGATCATGGCAGCAAAAATCCGTCGTGATGACGAAGTAATCGTACTTGCAGGTAAAGACAAAGGTAAGCGCGGCAAAGTGCTTTCAGTTGTAACTGAATCTAGTCGAGTATTTGTTGAAGGCGTTAACTTAATCAAGAAGCACCAGAAGCCAGTTCCTCAGTTGAACCAGCCAGGCGGTATTGTTGAGAAAGAAGCGTCAGTAGACGTATCAAACGTAGCGATCTTTAACCAGGAAACTGGTAAAGCGGATCGTGTAGGTTTCAAGATTGAAGATGGTAAGAAAGTACGTATCTTCAAATCTACCGGTAAAACTATCTAATAGTCGGAGTATACGATGGCGAAACTGCATGAAGTATATAAAGACAAAGTAGTAGCTGAACTAGTTAAAGAGTTCAACTACAGCTCTGTCATGCAAGTCCCTCGAATTGAGAAAATCACCCTTAATATGGGTGTGGGCGAAGCCCTAGCGGACAAAAAGATTCTAGAGAACGCAGTAAGCGACCTAGAAGCTATCTCTGGTCAGAAGCCACTTATCACTAAAGCGCGCAAATCAGTTGCTGGCTTTAAGATTCGTGAAGGCTATCCGATCGGTTGTAAAGTAACCCTACGCGGTGAGCGTATGTGGGATTTCCTAGAGCGTTTAGTCTCTATTGCGATGCCACGTATTCGTGACTTCCGCGGTGTTAGCGCAAAGTCTTTCGACGGTCGCGGTAACTATTCTATGGGCGTACGTGAGCAAATCATCTTCCCAGAAATCGATTATGATAAAGTAGACCGCGTTCGCGGTATGGATATCACAATCACTACTTCTGCGAAAAGTGATGAGGAAGGCCGTGCGTTGTTAACAGCGTTTAACTTCCCATTCAAGAAATAAGGGTAGGGTTATGGCAAAGAATTCAATGAAAGCGCGCGAAGCAAAGCGCACTAAACTAGTTGCTCAGTACGCTGAAAAGCGCGCAGCACTAAAAGCAATCATCTCTGACGTAAATGCGTCTGAAGATGATCGTTGGGACGCGGTATTAAAGCTTCAAAGCCTTCCGCGTGATTCAAGCCCTGCACGTCAACGTAATCGTTGTAACATCACGGGCCGCCCACATGGTTACCTTCGTAAGTTCGGCTTAAGCCGTATCAAATTACGCGAAGCTGCTATGCGCGGTGAAGTTCCTGGCCTTAAAAAGGCTTCTTGGTAATAGAATCACGGGAGTAAGACAATGAGCTTGCAAGATCCAATCGCGGATATGTTTACACGTGTTCGTAACGGCCAACAGGCTAAGAAGGTTTCAGTATCTATGCCTTCTTCAAAGCTAAAAATCGCCGTTGCAAAACTACTTAAAGAAGAAGGTTATATCACAGACTACGCAGTAGCTGGTGACGTTAAACCTGAGCTTTCTGTAGAATTAAAATATTTCGAAGGCAAAGCTGTAATCGAGTCTCTACAGCGCGTTAGCCGTCCTGGTCTACGTATCTATAAGAAACGTGACGAGTTACCAAAGGTAATGGGCGGTTTAGGTATTGCTATCGTTTCAACTTCTAAAGGCTTGATGACTGACCGTGCTGCACGTGGTGCTGGTATCGGTGGTGAAATCATCGGCTTTGTAGCTTAATCGGAGGGGAACTATGTCTCGCGTAGCAAAGGCACCTATCAATGTTCCTGCCGGTGTAGAAGTTACACTAGCTGGTCAGGACATCAAAGTTAAAGGTAAGAGCGGTGAGTTAACTCGCACTATCAACGATGCTGTTGAAGTAACGCTTGAAGAAAACGTAATCAAAACTCTTCCTCGCGAAGGTTTTGTTGACGGCTGGGCACAAGCAGGTACTGCTCGTGCACTAATCAACAACATGGTTGTTGGTGCAGGCGAAGGTTACGAGAAAAAACTTCAGCTAGTTGGTGTTGGTTACCGTGCAGCGGCTAAGGGTAAAGTATTAGACCTAACTCTTGGTTTCTCACACCCTGTGAACTTTGAAGTTCCAGAAGGTATCACTGTTGAAACACCTAGCCAAACTGAAATTGTGGTTAAAGGCGCAGATAAGCAGTTAGTTGGCCAAGTTGCTGCTAACATTCGCGCATACCGTGAGCCAGAGCCTTATAAAGGTAAAGGTGTACGTTATGCTGATGAACACGTGCGTCGCAAAGAAGCCAAGAAGAAGTAAGGTAGAACGATGGATAAGAAAACAGCTCGTCTACGTCGTGCAAAACGCACTCGTAGAAACTTTATTGAACAAGGCGCAACTCGCCTAGTTATCCACCGCACTCCACGTCATATTTACGCGCAAGTTGTAAATCCTGAGGGTGTTGTGGTAGCTGCTGCTTCTACTGTAGAAAAAGCGATTAGTGGTTCAATCGAAGGCACTAGCAATGTTGCAGCTGCGCAAGCAGTTGGTAAAGCAGTTGCTGAACGTGCAGTTGAGAAAGGTATCGCTAAATTATCTTTTGATCGCAGTGGTTTTAAATATCACGGCCGTGTTAAGGCGCTTGCTGATGCAGCGCGTGAAGCCGGTTTACAATTCTAGGAGCAGAGAATGGCTAACGTAGAAGTAAAGCAACCTGAATTAGCTGAAAAGCTAGTTGCAGTAAACCGCGTGTCAAAAGTAGTTAAAGGTGGTCGTATCTTTAGCTTCACTGCACTAACAGTTGTTGGTGACGGCGCAGGTAAAGTAGGTTTTGGTTACGGTAAAGCACGTGAAGTTCCTGCTGCTATTCAAAAAGCAATGGAAAAAGCACGTCGTAACATGGTAAACGTAGAATTAAACGGAAACACGTTACAGCACCCAATCAAGGGTCGTCACGCTGGTTCTAAAGTATATATGCAGCCAGCTGCTGAAGGTACAGGTATCATCGCCGGTGGTGCGATGCGTGCAGTACTAGAAGTTGTAGGTGTACATAACGTACTTTCTAAAGCATATGGTTCTACTAACCCAATCAACGTTGTACGCGCAACAATTAAAGCTCTAGACAACATGAAGTCGCCTGAGTCAGTTGCTGCTAAACGTGGTTTAAGCGTTGATAACATCCTGGGGTAAGACACGATGGCAAATACAGTAAAAGTAACTCAAGTAAAGAGCTCTATCGGTCGTTTACCGAAGCATAAAGCAACTTTACGTGGTCTTGGTTTACGTCGTATCAACCACACAGTGGAGTTAGAAGATACTCCTTGTGTACGTGGTATGATCAACCAAGTGTCTTACATGGTTAAGGTTGAGGGTTAATTCGATGCAATTGAATACACTTTCTCCAGCAGTAGGTGCAAAGAAGCCTGGTAAGCGTGTTGGTCGTGGTATCGGTTCTGGTCTTGGTAAGACTGGTGGTCGTGGTCACAAAGGTCAAAAATCTCGCTCAGGCGGTAAAGTACGCGTTGGTTTTGAAGGCGGTCAAATGCCTATGCAACGTCGTCTACCTAAGTTCGGTTTCACTTCACGCAAATCACTAGTATCTGCAGAAGTAAATCTGTTCGAAATCGCTAAAGTTGAAGGCGATGTGGTAGAACTAAGCACACTACAAGCAGCTGGTATTGTTAAAAAGAACATTCAGTTCGTTAAAGTAGTTAAATCTGGCGAAGTTTCTCGCGCGGTTACCGTTAAAGGTCTTAAAGTGACTAAAGGTGCTCGTGAAGCGATTGAAGCTGCCGGAGGCAAGATAGAAGAATAATAAGGAAGTACTATGGCTAAACCAGGTCTAGATATGCAAAGTGCACAAAGCGGCTTAGCGGAGCTGAAGCGCCGATTACTATTTGTATTGGGTGCTATCATTATTTACCGTTTAGGCTCGTTCGTGCCGATCCCTGGTATTGACGCCGCAGTATTGGCCCAGTTCTTCGAGCAACAAAAGGGCACCATTGTTGAGATGTTCAACATGTTCAGTGGTGGTGCACTTGAGCGTGCATCGGTGTTGGCGTTAGGTATTATGCCTTACATCACCGCTTCAATTATCATGCAGTTGATGACACATATGCATCCAACTTACATGGAATTGAAGAAAGAAGGTGAGCAAGGTCGTAAGAAGATCAGCCAACACACTCGTTATGCAACGCTCGTGCTAGCTACATTCCAATCTATTGGTATTGCAACTAGTTTACCAAATATGATGTCAGGCCTAGTGGTTAATCCTGGTCTTGCATTCTATTTCACTGCTGTAGTGAGCTTGGTAACTGGTACAATGTTCCTAATGTGGTTGGGTGAGCAAATTACAGAGCGTGGTATCGGTAACGGTATCTCAGTTCTAATTTTTGTTGGTATTGTAGCTAACTTGCCGTCTGCTATTGGTTCGACTGCCGAAATGGCGCGCCAAGGTGATTTACAACCGTTAGTACTACTATTGATTGCGGTAATTGTTTTTGCTGTAACTTATTTGGTAGTGTTCTTTGAGCGTGGACAACGTCGCATCGTTGTTAACTACGCTAAACGTCAGCAAGGCCGTCAGGTATTTGCAGCGCAAAGTTCACACTTACCATTGAAAGTTAATATGGCAGGGGTTATTCCACCAATCTTTGCTAGTAGTATTATTCTGTTCCCTGGTACAATTGCGAGCTGGTTCGGTCAAGGTGAAGGCCCGGTTGCTGATACATTACAAACTATCTCTTTAGCATTGTCTCCTGGACAGCCGCTATATGCGATGGTTTTAGCAGCTGCAATCATCTTTTTCTGCTTCTTTTACACTGCGTTGGTATTTAACCCGCGTGAAACAGCAGACAACCTGAAAAAATCAGGGGCATTTATCCCAGGCATTCGCCCAGGTGAGCAGACATCTAAATACATTGATAAAGTAATGACACGCCTAACTTTAGCTGGCGCATTGTACATTACCTTTATTTGTCTAGTGCCCGAGTTCATGACAATGGCATGGCAAACGCCATTCTATTTCGGCGGTACATCAATTTTGATTATCGTTGTTGTTATCATGGACTTTATGGCACAAGTACAAACGCATCTGATGTCTCATCAGTATGAGTCTGTGCTGAAAAAAGCAAACCTTAAAGGCTATGGCCGATAAGGCTTTGACTACGGAGTTAAGTTATGAAAGTACGTGCTTCCGTTAAGAAAATTTGCCGTAGCTGTAAAGTTATTAAGCGTGCAGGTGTTGTACGTGTAATTTGCAGCGACCCTAAGCATAAGCAAAGGCAAGGCTAATTAAGTCATGCAGGCTGAGCGTAAGCTCGGCCTGTTTCATTGGTAGAAATCTGATATCGGTTGGGTATCCTATACGGGCTTTCCAACAGGATGATAATCAGATTCATTTATAGGAGATATGTTAGTGGCCCGTATCGCAGGCATTAACGTTCCTGACCATAAGCATGCTGTTATCGCTTTAACAAGCATCTATGGTGTAGGTAAGACTCGCTCTAAGGCTATCTTAGCAGCGACTGGTATCGCCGAGACCACAAAAATCGGTGAACTAAATGATGAAGTTCTTGACCAATTACGTGAAGAAGTTGGTAAGTACACTGTTGAAGGTGATCTTCGTCGTGAAGTTACTCTAAATATCAAGCGTCTTATGGACCTTGGTTGTTTCCGTGGCCTACGTCACCGTCGTTCGCTTCCACTACGTGGTCAGCGTACTAAGACTAACGCGCGTACTCGTAAGGGTCCTCGCAAGCCTATCAAGAAATAAGGTGGGGTAAGTTATGGCTAAAGCACCAATCCGTCGTAAGAAGGTTAAAAAGCAAGTTGCTGATGGTATGGCTCATGTTCATGCTTCTTTCAACAACACTATTGTTACTATTACAGACCGTCAAGGTAATGCGTTATCTTGGGCAACTGCAGGTGGTTCTGGTTTCCGTGGTTCACGTAAATCTACGCCATTCGCTGCACAGGTTGCTGCTGAGCGTGCAGGTACTGCTGCTCAGGAATATGGTTTAAAGAACCTAGAAGTATTCATCAAGGGCCCAGGTCCAGGTCGTGAATCTTCAGTTCGTGCATTAAATGCACTAGGTTACCGTATTACAAACATTACTGACGTGACGCCAATTCCACACAATGGTTGTCGTCCACCGAAGAAACGTCGCGTATAACAATAGGTTAGGAGAAATAACATGGCAAGATATTTGGGCCCTAAGCTCAAGCTAAGTCGTCGTGAAGGTACTGACCTGTTCCTTAAGAGCGGCGTTAGAGCAATCGACTCTAAATGTAAGCTTGAAACAGCACCAGGTCAACACGGCGCTCGTAAAGGTCGCCTATCTGACTACGGTTTACAATTACGTGAAAAGCAAAAAGTTCGTCGTATCTACGGTGTACTAGAAAAGCAATTCCGTAACTACTATAAAGAAGCTGCTCGTCTTAAAGGCAACACAGGTGAAAACCTACTTCAGCTTCTAGAACAACGTTTAGACAACGTAGTTTACCGCATGGGTTTCGCTAGCACACGTGCTGAAGCTCGTCAGTTAGTAAGCCACAAAGCAATCGTTGTTAATGGTCAAGTTGTAAACATTCCTTCATTCACAGTTTCAGCTGAAGATGTAGTTGAAATCCGTGAGAAGGCTAAGAAGCAAGCTCGTATTACTGCAGCTGTAGAACTAGCTGAGCAACGCGAGAAGCCAACTTGGGTTGAAGTAGACACTAAGAAGCTAGAAGGTACATTTAAGCGTTTACCTGAGCGTTCTGATCTGTCTGCAGAAATTAATGAACAGCTAATCGTCGAACTTTACTCGAAGTAAAGTTAAAAGATAAGAGAGGATACACATGCAGGGTTCTGTTACCGAATTCCTAAAGCCAAAATTAGTCGATATCGACGCTGTAAGTACATCGCGTTCTAAAGTGATTTTAGAGCCGCTAGAGCGTGGCTTTGGTCACACTTTAGGTAATGCACTTCGTCGTATTTTACTTTCATCAATGCCAGGTTGTGCAGTGACTGAAGTTGAAATCGACGGCGTACTACACGAATACAGTGCGAAGGAAGGTGTTCAAGAAGACATCATCGAAATTCTACTAAACCTTAAAGGTTTAGCAGTTTCTTTACACGAGAAAGATGAAGTATTTCTAACGCTGACTAAATCAGGCGTTGGCCCTGTAACCGCTGCTGATATTCAACACGATGATAGTGTTGAAATTGCTAACCCAGATCACGTGATTTGTCACCTGACGACTGATAGCAGTGAAATCAGCATGCGTATTCGCGTTCAACGTGGCCGTGGCTACGTTCCAGCGTCGAGCCGTATTTCCTCTGAAGACGATGAGCGCCCAATCGGTCGTTTGTTGCTAGATGCATCATTTAGCCCGGTTGAGCGTATTGCGTACTCGGTTGAATCAGCACGTGTTGAGCAACGTACAGACTTAGATAAGCTTATTATCGATATGGAAACAAATGGTACGATTGATCCTGAAGAGGCAATCCGTCGTGCATCTACTATTCTAGCTGAGCAATTAGACGCATTCGTAGATTTACGTGATGTGGCTGAGCCAGAAGAGAAGGAAGAGAAGCCGGAGTTTGATCCGATTCTACTTCGTCCAGTTGATGATTTAGAGCTTACTGTACGTTCTGCGAACTGTCTGAAAGCCGAGCAAATTCAATATATCGGTGATCTTGTTCAGCGTACTGAAGTTGAGCTTCTTAAAACACCAAACCTTGGTAAGAAGTCACTTACAGAAATTAAAGACGTGCTTGCATCACGTGGTCTATCTCTAGGTATGCGCCTAGAAAACTGGCCGCCAGCAAGCTTAGCTGAATAATCAACGATAAGTTTAGTTAGAAGGATAGGGTCATGCGCCATCGTAAGAGTGGTCGTCAATTAAACCGTAACAGCAGTCATCGTAAAGCGATGTTCAGCAACATGGCAAGTTCTTTGGTGAAGCACGAAATCATCAAAACTACTGTGCCAAAAGCGAAAGAGTTACGTCGTGTAATTGAACCTTTAATCACACTGGCTAAGACTGATAGCGTTGCAAACCGTCGTTTAGCGTTTGCTCGCACGCGTGATAAAGAAGTAGTTGGTAAATTGTTCACTGAGATTGGTCCTCGTTTCGCGGATCGTCCAGGTGGTTACACTCGTATTCTTAAGTGTGGCTTCCGTGCAGGTGACAACGCGCCAATGGCTTACATTGAACTACTAGATCGCCCAGCGACTGAAGAAGTTCAAGAAGACGCGCAGTCTGCAGAGTAAGATTTAAAGAATTAAAAAGCCGAGCAAATGCTCGGCTTTTTTACGTCTAAAATTTAACAATTCAACTTTCTATTGCTTTACATGGCATCTGGCTGCTTTGCCGCTATATACTGTTGTTAGCTCATTTACCCAATCAGGCAAGCATAGCTTGCTGCTCCAATTTAGTTGTTTAGAGGTTGAGAAATTAATTCCGCATCCGTATAATCCGCGCCTCTTCTCAATGTTTCAATGGATTATGATGAAAAAAACTATTCTATTCCTTACCTTAGCCGGATTATCTCAGTTTACTTATGCAGCGGAAGAAGCTGAGCAGCCATCACCAAGTCCAATTAAGTTTGGCTTGTACGCAGGTCTTACCTATGGTGGTGATGAAGTAGGTAAGCTTTACTACGAAGATGATTCGACAGAACGTGTTAAAGCAGGTGGTTTGTACACTGTTGGTGCTTCATTATCAGCTAATGTTTGGCAGCAAGTCGATGTGCAGGTAAACCTTGGCTATCATGCTGATTCAGCAAGCGCTTCTAACGGCGATATGACATTCTCACGCGTTGTATTTGAAGCAATTCCTTACTACCGTTTAAATGAATCGGTATCGCTTGGTTTGGGCCTTACGTTACATTCAAATGTTGAGTTTGATAGTGACTTTACTGAAGATGCGACTTTTGAGTCTGCAACGGGTGTGGTGTTATCGGGTAAGTATGCATTAGCAAATACAAACAGTGAATTCGAGTTCCGCTTTGTATCGCAAGAATACACGCTTGAAAAAGTAGGCAGCTTTAACGTTATGCAAGATTACACAGTAGATGCTAAACACCTAGGTGTTTACTATCACTACATGTTTTAGTGAAAACATAAAAAAACGCCAAGCATTTGCTTGGCGTTTTTATGTAATCTTCAAAGAGTATTATCGCAACTCATTAGGCATATTATATTGCGCCCATGAAAGTAGCTCGATGCGGTTACGACAGTTAGTTTTTCTAAACGCACTATATAAGTGTGTTTTTACCGTGTGCGGGCTGATATTAAGCTCGTCGGCTATTTCTTTATTCTTTGCGCCTTTACTCATTAGGCTAATAATTGCGCGCTCGCGCTTTGTTAATTTCACTGGCTCTAATTCAGCGTCTGTGATCTGATTAATGGCTTCTTTATTGAACTGTAATAAGCGGTTCAATGCGCTACACATTACATCACGGCGGAACCATAATTGATTATCAAGCAGTAAGCGAATGCCTTTCATTAATACATCAGCATTATCTGTTTCATAGAATACACCACGAATACCTGATAAAAGAGCGCGATTAGCGAGTTCAGTATTATCGCTGATGTTAAACAAAATAATGTCACAGTCAGTGTTTAGTTCAGAAATATGTGTTTGTAAACGTTGCCAAACATTATCACCGTTAGATTCGATAAATAATAAGCGCGTGTTGCTTGGTACATCTTTACCATCAAACCCGTGTAAAACGTTTAGACCTTGGGTGGTTAGTAATGGTTTTAAAACTTCTAATCCTGAATTATTAGTAGGATTAGTGTTCAAAATGATAAACGCTGTGTTATTCATTGTTTAACTCAAAAAATAAAGCTTCTACTTAAATTAATAGCAGAAGCTTAACATAATATTTAGACTTTTGTATTGTTTTTTTAAACTAATTAATACTTTTATCTAGGTCTTTGCATTATCTGTATACGGTGGCCAACCTAGCATTTTGCCTGCTAGCATGTGCAGGTGAATATGAAAAACTGTTTGCCCTGCATTTTCGTTACAGTTCATAACCACACGGTAGCCTTCATCACTAAAGCCATGCTCTGTTGCTAGCTGTTTAGCAACGTAATACAAGTGGCCTATAAGCTCTCGATCGTCTAATGCAATGTCGTTAATTGTAGCGATTGGCTTTTTCGGAATAATAAGTACATGGAAAGGTGCTTGTGGGTTTATGTCCTTAAATGCAAGACTTAGCTCATCTTCATAGACAATATCGGCTGGAATTTCGCGATTAATAATTTTGGTGAAAAGGGTTTCTTGACTCATACCAACATCCTAGTAGTAATTCTGTTCGAATTATGCCAGTTTAGATTGATGGAATATATCTGCAAGGGTTTATTGAAACGAGTATGAAAAATCTATTAGCACTCAGTTTGTTATTACCAAGTTTAGCGTATGCCGCAACGGTAAAGTTTTCAGAAGAGTTAATCCCGCTACAAGTGAATGAGAGTAAAGTAGAGCATTCACTCTTTTCAAGTGTTGATGAAGTGACAGTGTCACAAGGCCAGCATAAAATCAAAGTCAAGTATAAAGACCTTTACGAAATTGATTATGATGAACATGAAGTCATTGAGTCAGAGCCATTTTGGCTTGTGATCAATATTGAAAATAGCGAGGCAACTTATCAGCTTTCAATGCCACGTGCTGATGATATTGATGGTGCAAAGCAGTATATTAAAAACCCGTTTGTAACCTTCAAAGAGCTAGGAGCTAACAGCCAAGCATTGCGTTTAGAACCTGTAAAAGCGCAAGTAGTACTCTCTACGGAACAGAAAAATAAGACACATTTGCCTGCTACAACTGCAAGCGCGCCATCTAATAGCGTTGCGCCAAAGTCGTCATCTAAAATTCAAGTGGTTGCTGAAAAATCACCTAACGCACCAGTTAGTCAACAACCTAGTGCGCTAAGTATGCTTGAGTTTTGGTGGTCACAAGCCAGTGAGCAAGAAAAAGCAGCATTTTTAGCAAATAAAAAAGGCAGCTAAGCGCTGCCTTTTAAAACCAGAAAACTTATTTAAATAAGTTTTCTACAGTACCCTGAGCAAGCGGGTGATAACCGGGCTTTGCTTTTTGGTAAACCGCAAGTGCCCACTCTTTTTTGCCATTGGCAATAAGCGCTTTATATAGCGGGACAATTAACTTACGACGCCCAATACCAACAAGGTGCTCTTCCAGTGGGCCATAGATTGGCTGGTAACCATTACCAACAGCAAGCATATACCAAGCAAAGCTTAATTCGTCGTTAGTTGAATGTGTTAAGTTATAGGCTTTATCTAATTGGGTCATTTTATCAATTGATAAATCGCGCGGTAGATTATTGATAAAGTGAAGCCATTCATGCACGGTCCAGTTGTTTGTCGGCAATGCTTGTACATCACCATTCTCTAGCCATACTTTTGCAGCAGTATCTACGTTGATAAAGGCATTTGATGTTGGATTTGGTGCATCAGCAGGTAAACCTGGTTGGTGGATCATTCTTTTGCTTTCTCTACCGATACAATACCAGGGTATTTGTTTAGTAGATTTTCAGCGAGATACTTCTCAAATTCAGCTGTGGTAAGCGATTTAAAAGAATATTCGTTAAAGTATGAACGTACAAACTTATCAAAACGATCGCGGCCAAATTTTTCTTCTAGGTAAATCAAAAATAGCATACCTTTAATGTAAGGTACTTTGCTAAACGCATCATCCGGATCGCGGCCATTTAACTTTAGGTTTAATCGCGTATCGCCTTGGTCTAAGTTCGGCATTTGGCCTTTTAGCGCTGCGGTATCGAGTGCCTGTTCCATTACTGCGCGGTCACGACCAAACACTTCTTCCATAATGCGGTTTTCTACGTATGAAGTGAAACCTTCATTTAGCCATAGATCTTCCCAAGTAGCGTTTGTAACAAGGTTGCCCGACCATGAGTGAGCAAGCTCATGCGCAATCAGATTTACAAGGCTCTTATCACCAGCAACAACAGTTGGGGTAATAAATGAAAGACGAGGATTTTCCATACCACCAAATGGGAAGCTTGGTGGCAGCATTAATAAATCGTAACGACCCCATGCATATTCACCGTAAATCGCATTGGTTTTTTCAATCATGGTTTGCGTATCATTAAACTCAGCAACCGATGCATCCAGAATTGTTGGCTCTGCAAAAATCGCGGTTTGGTGCGACATTTCTTTATATTCTAAATTACCTGCGCCAATCGCAATTAAGTAAGGAGGAATAGCTTGTGGCATGGTGAACTGGTAATCACCGTCTTTAATAAATGCATCAGTGTTATCAGCACTCATTACCGCACGTACATCTTTTGGTGTTTGAATACGGGCAGTATATGTTACACGCATCGCTGGAGTATCTTGTACCGGGATCCAGCTACGTGCGTGAATTGCTTGCGATTGGCTATACATAAATGGTTGCGTTTTAGTTGCGGTTTGCTCAGGAGTTAACCACTGTAGGCCAGACGCTTGTGGCAAGCTGTTGTAGTAAACGCGCACTTTCTCGGCTTGATTAGCAAAGTTAATAGTCAGCTTTGAGCCTCTAACGCCGTCATCTTTGGCAAGCTGCCAACTTGCTTGACGCCATTTTCCTGCGTTGTCTTTGTATAGCACTTTATCAATTTCTAAATCGCGCGTATCTAACACTAACTGGTTTGCATTCTTTTGTTGCCAATCTAACGTATGCTCAGCAAAGCCTTGTAGTTGTTTATTTTCAAAGTCGATTTCAAGGTCTAAATGAATGTGCGTAGAAAGAACATCGTTTAAATTACCAAATGTATGCTCGTCATATGCGGCGTGAGAGGTGCCAGATAATGTCATTGCTACTAAGCTAGCAATAGTGGTTAGCTTCATGTGCTTTTCCTAAAACGGGTTGTATACAATTGGCGTCAATAATACGCATTTCTATACGTCGAGTAAAAGAATGCGTTAATATGTGCATACTTTCATTGTTATTACCTTGAGAATTACTTTTGATTTCATTATCTCAACTCCATACTTTCGCGTTACCGGCATATGCAAAGCGCTTAATACGCATTGAAGACCCAACTGAGCTACAAACAATAGACTGGCAAGCGCCATTTATTGTACTCGGTGAGGGGAGCAATACGGTATTTGTTGATGATTACCAAGGGGTGATAATTCAAATCGCAAATAAAGGAATAGAGATTTCAGAAAGCACTGACGCGTATATCTTAAACGTTGCCGCTGGTGAAAACTGGCATCAATTAGTCACCGACTGCACTGAGCAGGGTGTTTATGGTTTTGAAAATTTGGCGCTTATTCCGGGCACAGTTGGTGCTGCACCCGTACAAAACATTGGTGCGTACGGTGTAGAAGTAAAAGACTTAATCACAAGTGTATCAGGCTACAACATTGAGCTGGGTGAATATCAAACATTAACCGCTGCAGAATGCCAATTTGCGTATCGTGATTCAATTTTCAAGCATGCCTTGCTAGGCAAGTTTGTTATTACATCGGTTGAATTTACGCTGACAAAAGCGTGGCAACCTCAATTAACTTATGGACCGTTGCAAGAACTGAATACGCCAAATGCGCTACAAGTAATGAAAGCAGTTATTGCAATTCGTTCAAGCAAACTACCTGATCCTGCGGTTGAGGCAAACAGTGGTAGCTTTTTTAAAAACCCTATCGTGCCAAATACATTAATCGAAAGCTTACATACGCAATATGAAAATATGCCTACTTACCCTGTTTGCACAAATACGACAAAATTAGCCGCCGGTTGGTTAATAGAAAAAGCAGGGCTAAAAGGGTTTAAGATGGGCGGTGTGCAGGTGAGTAATAAGCAGGCTTTAGTGTTGATTAATACTGGCACTGCAACGAGTGATGATCTGTTGGCGATGGTAGCGCACATTCAAAACAAGGTGTTCTCACAATTCGGTGTTGTACTTGAACATGAAGTTCGCCTTGTTGCTAAAACTGGTGAAACCAAAGTTGAGGTTGCAACATGTCGCAAATAAAAGGCACTAAGCTTGCGGTATTGCAAGCGCTGCAAGGTGGCGAGTTTATCTCTGGTCAACATCTTGGTGAGCAACTGGGCATAAGCCGTGCGGCGGTAGCAAAACATATTAAGTCACTATGTGAGCTCGGCCTTGATATCTATAAAGTGAATAACAAAGGGTATTGTCTTAAACAAGATATCGGTTTAATTGCGAAAGCAGTGGTTGAAAACGAATATCAAAAATTATCAGGGCAGGTTGGTAACTTCGAAACATTTGCAAGTGTCGACTCTACGAATACCGAATTAATGCAACGTCTTGCAAGTAAGCAAGTGGTTACATCAGGAACTGTGGTTGTAGCTGAAATGCAAAATGCAGGGCGCGGCAGACGTGGCCGTGTTTGGCAATCACCATTTGGTGCTAACCTATATTATAGCTACTACTGGCTACTGGATGATGGTTTACAAGCAGCAATGGGTGTCAGTGTTGCGGTTGGTTTAGCTGTATTTGATTGCTTACATACCCTTTATGGTTTGCAAGTTAGTTTAAAGTGGCCAAATGATATTTTAGTGAATAACCAAAAGTTAGCAGGGGTATTAGTTGAGTTAGATGGTCAACCAGAAGGGCCATGTCATTTAGTTATTGGTATTGGATTGAATATCGCGATGCCAGAAAACGCCAGTGAACATATTGACCAAGCTTGGATTGACCTGAAACGACTTGGCATGCAAGTGAATAAAAATGTGTTAATCGCTCAGCTTACTTATTGTTTAGAGCAACGGTTAGCCCAGTATCAAGTATCAGGGTTAAGTGATATGTATCAAGAGTGGAATAATGTTAATGCGTTTGCAGAGCAACTTGTCACGTTAAACACGGGTCAAAAAACTTGGCAAGGAATATGTGT
The DNA here is from genome assembly GCF_002964745.1 of Pseudoalteromonas sp. T1lg24. Lineage (NCBI taxonomy): Bacteria > Pseudomonadati > Pseudomonadota > Gammaproteobacteria > Alteromonadales > Pseudoalteromonadaceae > Pseudoalteromonas > Pseudoalteromonas sp. T1lg24. Next base: position 36,143 of record NZ_PQCB01000010.1, read on the forward strand.
TGGCATTGATCCACAAGGTGGTTTAATTTTACGTCAAGACGGCAATGAAAAAACCTACTATGGCGGTGAAATTTCTGTGCGTAAGGTTATGTAACAATGAAGCTGTTAGTTGATGTAGGTAATACCGCACTTAAATTAGCGCTATACAAAAATGATGAAATTACGTTTATTAGCCAGCACGAAGTTAATTGGCAGGATATTAACCAAGTGCTTATCGCCAGTGTTCGCAGTAATCAGCAACTTGATAGTCTAATTAGCGATGCGAATGAGCTCGGGGTTGAAGTGATTATTGCAAAAGTATCAGCCGAGCACAATGGAGTTAGTTGTGCTTATCAACAGTTTCATAATCTCGGCATTGACCGCTGGCTTGTGGTGCTTGCGGCAGCGCAACTCTATGCGGGTCAATCAGCAATTATTGTAGATGCAGGTACAGCAACGACAGTTGACGTATTAATTGAAGGTAAAACACATCAAGGCGGCTGGATTATTCCGGGAATAGATTTGATGATGGAGTCAATCACATCGCGCGCGGAAAAAGTATTTGCCAGCGAACAGGTGTCGTTTGAAAACGCCGTCGGTATTAATACGCCAGAAGCATTAAGTTATGGTTGTTTAGCAGCCAGTTTAGGTTTGGTTGCGCAAGCAAGGCACTTATTTGGTGATAATATTCGCGTATTGTGTACGGGTGGTTATGGCAAGCTACTGTCAGATCATCTTGAAAATAGCGAATTCATTGAAGATTTGGTGTTGCGCGGGTTGGTTGCTTATGCGAAATAGCAGGATAACCGCATAAAACTGCAGCGATTTGACTAAATCTTCAACGTTTAAACGGTATCTTTAACTTTTTTTAAAATAAATGGTTGCATATCGTAAAACCTTGCCTTAGAATCTCGCCCCGTACTTAAGCAGTATACGTGCCGACTTAGCTCAGCTGGTAGAGCAACTGACTTGTAATCAGTAGGTCATCCGTTCGACTCGGATAGTCGGCACCATTTTACTTTCACTATATGAAAGTCTAGCTTTAAAAGAATTTGTGGAGGGGTTCCCGAGCGGCCAAAGGGATCAGACTGTAAATCTGACGGCATTGCCTTCGATGGTTCGAATCCGTCCCCCTCCACCACTTACTCTTGACGGTTAGAGGTAGTTAAGAACAGGTTCCGAAAGCGGGCATCGTATAATGGCTATTACCTCAGCCTTCCAAGCTGATGATGCGGGTTCGATTCCCGCTGCCCGCTCCAGTTTCTGGTGTGCTGATATAGCTCAGTCGGTAGAGCGCACCCTTGGTAAGGGTGAGGTCGGCAGTTCAAATCTGCCTATCAGCACCAGTATCGAGTTCAACCTTTCTTAAATATTTTCCACTTCCTTTAATTTGTCATAAACTTATTCAATTATTTGAATACGTCTGCGCTTGTTGTAGACACTTTTACATGTAATTTTAGTTATATAACTTTATAGGTTCCGTCATGGCAAAAGAAAAGTTTGAACGTTCGAAACCGCACGTAAACGTAGGTACAATCGGCCACGTTGACCACGGTAAAACAACTCTAACAGCAGCAATCACTAACGTACTTGCAAAAGTATACGGTGGTGAAGCGAAAGACTTCGCAGCAATCGATAACGCTCCAGAAGAGCGTGAGCGTGGTATCACAATCTCAACTTCACACGTTGAGTACGATACACCAACTCGTCACTACGCACACGTAGACTGTCCAGGACACGCGGATTATGTTAAAAACATGATCACAGGTGCTGCACAGATGGACGGCGCAATCCTAGTAGTAGCTGCGACTGATGGCCCAATGCCACAGACACGTGAGCACATCCTTCTTTCACGTCAGGTTGGTGTACCTTACATCATCGTATTCATGAACAAATGTGACATGGTTGACGACGAAGAACTACTAGAGCTAGTAGAGATGGAAGTTCGTGAACTTCTTTCTGAGTACGATTTCCCAGGTGACGACCTACCACTAATCCAAGGTTCAGCGCTTAAAGCACTAGAAGGCGAGAAAGAGTGGGAAGACAAGATTGTTGAGCTTGCAGAAGCACTAGACACTTACATCCCAGAGCCAGAGCGTGACATCGATAAGCCATTCATCATGCCTATCGAAGACGTATTCTCAATCCAGGGTCGTGGTACAGTAGTAACAGGCCGTGTTGAAGCTGGTATCATCAACGTGAACGACGAAGTAGAAATCGTAGGTATTAAAGAAACTACGACTACTACTTGTACGGGTGTTGAAATGTTCCGTAAGCTTCTAGACGAAGGTCGTGCTGGTGAGAACATTGGTGCACTTCTACGTGGTACTAAGCGTGATGAAGTTGAGCGTGGTCAGGTTCTATGTAAGCCTGGTTCAATCAAGCCTCACACTAAGTTCACTTCAGAAGTATACGTACTATCTAAAGATGAAGGTGGTCGTCACACGCCATTCTTCAAAGGCTACCGTCCACAGTTCTACTTCCGTACAACTGACGTAACTGGTGATATCCAATTACCAGATGGCGTAGAAATGGTAATGCCAGGCGACAACATCAAGATGACTGTTGAGCTAATCGTTCCAATCGCGATGGACGAAGGTCTACGTTTCGCGATCCGTGAAGGTGGCCGTACAGTAGGTGCTGGTGTTGTAGCAACTATCGAAGACTAATTCTTGATAGTTAATGCATAAGCATTGAAAAACCCGAGTTTAGGCTCGGGTTTTTTTATGTCAAAAATACCTATATTTTATTTAACGTTCTCGTTTCACATCATTTTATATTACCGACCGCTTGCGATAACTTGCCTTGAACAGTCGTTCAGAAACAGCGTACTTAGCTTTTAAGTATGTTACTTTGTAGAGCTGTTGAATGAATGGAACTTCGTCATTCGCTATTCATTAATATTCAGCGTTACTTATTACCCCATATCGCGTTTGTTGCAAAATTAACGCTTCGCTATCCCAAGAGTTATGTATTGCTCTAGTGCTTCAAAAGCCTAATGCGATCTGTTACCCGCTATAATTTTATATAGATGCCTTAGCAAGCACGTGACACATTTAAGCATTTGATTAATCGTATTATGAACTAACTTTTGTGCTATGTTTAAACAGTTCATTATACAAAATAAGGCTTACTGAATGCCGCTTACTCTTACAAGATTACTTCGCAACGATGTAGTTGTTTTCGTACTCATCGTGCTTGGTTATTATTCTTTTGGTGTATTCGGTACTTTCTTTCGTATAGAGCCTGGTTTTGCGAGCGCAGTATGGCCAGCTGCAGGGTACGCCGCAATTGTCGCACTGCGCTATGGCAGTAAGGCATATATACCACTTTTTGTAGGCGCTTTACTGGCCAATATTTATAGTTCTGGAAACGATATTTTTTCCGTTTCTGCTTCCGATTTAATATGGAACAGTGTTCGTGCTGCGGGCGCTTTGTTGCAGGCTGCCATTAGCTGTTTGCTCTTAAAAAAATTGTGCGATTTTCCACTTAGCCTAAATGCAGCAAAACCTTTATTAAAAGCGCTAGTTTTAGTCAGTCCGTTTGCTTGTATGGTGTCTGCAACAATTGGTACTAGCTCTTTATACTTACAGGGCATTATTCCATTTAGCATCGTCGATTTTGTTTGGTTCACTTGGTGGGTTGGTGACAGTGTTGGCGTGCTGTTTTTCTTCCCATTATTTGGCATGTTACTTCCATCTAAGCTTTTTAGCCCAGTGAGTAACGTTAAAGTTGTATTGGTTACAGGTACCTTATTGCTGATATCTGTGTGCTTTACATTTTCTTATTCAAAAGAAGTGTATCGTAAAAATTTAAACCTAACTTTCGCAGACATTACTGAAAAGAAAGTTTACGAATTACAAATACTCAAACGACAAATCGAAACTAATCTGTTTGCTTTGGCAACCTTGTTTCGTAATGGTATTGATCCTAATATTGATGAATTCCAGTTAATTGCATCGTCTCTTAATAATGGCGGTATTCCTTACCGTGCAATTGCTTGGTTAGACTGTTTAGAGCGTGAAGAGTCGCAAGCTTGGTATGAAAAACAGTCTGAACGAGGGCTGGAAGGGTCAAAACTTAGAATCATCGATGAAAGCAGGCAGTTTTCACAAATTTTTCCGATCGGTCTAACAGCGCCATACTCGACTAATAGTTTGGCTATTGGTCTCGATTTAGCGAGTCACCCAATTGCAGGTGATACCGTATTTGAAGCGATAAATGCACGGGCAATTAAAGCAACACCGCCGGTTCGATTACAGCAACAATCAGATAAATTAACAGGCAATGTAATTTACTTTCCGGTATTTAGAAATAGTGACGACAAGCTATTAGGTATCGCCGAAGTGGTGATTGAAGTTGATAAGTCGCTTGAAAAGCTAATGCTTGAAGATGCATCTTCAGATTATTATCACTTTTCAATTTCAGATAAACAATCGCCTAGTTCGCCGTATGTTGCAGGTTTAGAACAGCAACACAATACGAGTCATAGCTTACACTTCGCTAAATCTTATCAGTTAGCGTGGTTTGGCCGCGATTGGCTAGTTCATTTTGAGAGTACCGATAGTTTTGAAAATACCAAAAAGGATTGGTTAAGTTGGCTTACACTCATTGTGGGTTTTATTATTGCCGCAATTGGTGTGATGTTTACTTTAATTATTGCGGGTTTTAACGATCAGCTAAAGCGTAAGGTAAAAGACAAAACAGCACAATTAGCCACAGTAATTGAGCAACTAAAAAAAGCCGACCAAGTAAAGAACGAATTTATTGCAAATATGAGTCATGAAATTCGTACCCCGTTAAATGTTGTTTTATCCACATTGCAATTGCTAAGAAAATCCAAACAAGCGGCAAAAGAGCAAGAGCTAACTGACAGTGCTCTTTCTTCGGGCAAAACACTGCTAACTATAATTAATGATATTCTTGATATATCTAAGTTAGAAGCAGGAAAACTCGAAATTGAATCTACTGAATTTGATTTAGAAAAATTGGTTAAAGACACGGTAACCGAGCAAAAGAGTATTGCAGATGAAAAACAATTAGTTGTGAAACTGCATTCAACGTCTTCAGTAACAGGTGTGTGGAAAGGTGACCCGACGCGTATTAAGCAGATCTTACTCAACCTAGTTAGTAACGCAATTAAGTTTACAGACTCAGGTCAAATTGACGTCAGGGTTGTAAAGTATAAGCGAGGTATTAAAGTCGAAGTAGCAGATTCAGGCATTGGTATGAGCGATACCCAAGTAACACGTTTGTTCGAACGGTTTGAACAGGCCGATACATCGACAACACGTCGATTTGGGGGCACAGGTTTAGGGCTTGCAATCGTTGCACAACTCGTTCACCTAATGAAAGGTAAAATTGAAGTGACGAGTGAGCTAAACAAAGGTTCTCAATTTAAACTCACAATTCCATTGATACATGAAAGTCGTGAAGTATTAGAACCACGAGATGATGCACAGTTAACGATGCCGTCACTCAATGGCACAACCATTTTGTTGGCTGAAGATAATAAAGTAAATCAAACTGTGTTTAAGGCAATTATGGCGCCAGCGAAAGCAACACTATTAATCGCTGAAAATGGAAAACAAGCAATCGACTTGTTTCAACAAGAAAACCCAGCCATCATTTTTATGGATATTCAAATGCCAGAGATGGATGGTGAGCAAGCTTGCAAATATATTCGGCAACTAAATAACACCATTCCAATAGTTGCGTTAACTGCGAACGTACTTGAAAGTGATGTAACAAGGTATTTAAGTGAAGGGTTTAACGCTCATCTTGCAAAACCCATTGATATTAATAAATTAATTGAGACCTTAGTCCAGTTAACTGTAGCTAGCGAGTAGCATATTAGAAGGGCAAGTGTAAGCTAGTCGCTATTTCGCTCAGAAGGCAGATCACTTAAATACTCGACAAACTCCACTTCAAATCCGTCAGGGTCAATAAAATAGGCATTTTTACGAAAAGGGTGCTCACTGCTTTTATCGACAAAAAAGCCTGCGTCACACATACGCATTATGAGTGCATCTAAATTACTTACTACATAGGCAAAGTGCGCGAGTCCTGTTTGATGGCCAGAGAGTTTTCTTATCTCTCCCTCACCATGGTCACTTAATGCAATATAATTAAAATCGTCGCCAAAGTGCAGCCATTGCCGCGGCTTACCGTACCAATCACCACTTCCTTTTGAGCGAATTTGCCAGTGTGGAAAAGCAGCTTGATAAAAAGTCAGTGACTTATTTAGATCAGTAACAACTAAATTAACGTGTTCCAAAAACATTGTGGTTCCTTATTTTAATGCTGAAGTTGATATCAAGACTGAATATTTGTTTAAAGTACAAAGGTAGCGTGTAAATGAGTGCATAAAATCATTCCTTAAATTGAGAAAGCAGGATGACTATAAAAGCTCAAGTTAGATTGAGGTAAAGCGCTATTTATATTTTTTTTAAAAGCGGTTTTGTGTGATGATTGACAAATTATTGGTCAAATGAGTTATAGCAGTGGAAGTAGTTGTAGTAGAACAAACCAACATGCGTGTGTATTTAAACTTGTTACAAGGGTATGAAGCTGAGTTTTCAAAAATCACAGGTAAATTACCTAACCACATGGGGCTGTTCGATCTCGACACAGAGCTGGTTGATAATGTTTTTGGTTTGCTCTGTTATTTAGAAGGTAAGCCAATTGGCTTTGCAGCAATCAAACAAGTTGCTAGTAAACAATTTGAGGTGTGTGAGTTTTACATAGTTCCAAGTTTAAGAGAGCAAGGGTTAGGACGTAAATTCGCGAGTTGGATTTGGCAGCATTATGGTGGTGCATGGCAGATTAAACAGATTGCGGGTGCAAGTAAGGCAACGCAATTTTGGCGAAACGCAATCACAAGCTTCAATGCAAACTACACTGAAACAAAGATTAATGATGAATATTGGGGTGAGGTGACGCAGCAATCATTTAATACTGAGGCCCAAAATTCACAAGTAAACTCGTTTTAAAAAGCATTTTTTAGAAGAAAACGTACAAAAACGAGCAGTTTTGTACGTATTTCACCCAAACGATCCAAAAAACTAAAAAAAGTTTGAAATAGGGGTTGATCCAAATTCGGATCTCTCTATAATGCGCCTCCACCAACACGGGGAACGACGCAGCATAGCAGCGAATCACGAGTTGGTTGAGTCAAGTAAAACTGAGTTTTGAACGTTTTCAAAATAAAAAGAAAATAATCAAAATTAAGTGTTGACAAAAAATTAGGAAAGCGTAACATACGCAGCCCTAACAGCGACGAAGCGTCGCGGCAAACACAAAGTTGTTTGCACTGTTCTTTAAAAATTTAAGCAATCATCTGTGTGGGCACTCGTACAGGTTAAGTTCTAACATACGCTTTTAAAGCGTAACAAAATTTAGACTTAATTGAACTGAGTGACCAAAGGAAATAAACATAGTTTATTTCAGCACAGTCAATTCGATTTCTCATCTCTTGTAGATGGGATATCAAAATCAGAATTCATTGAGTCGGAACTTATGTTCCAAACACTTTTTAATTGAAGAGTTTGATCATGGCTCAGATTGAACGCTGGCGG
>NZ_PQCB01000011.1:0-438 GCF_002964745.1 Pseudoalteromonas sp. T1lg24
TTTTAATTGAAGAGTTTGATCATGGCTCAGATTGAACGCTGGCGGCAGGCCTAACACATGCAAGTCGAGCGGTAACATTTCTAGCTTGCTAGAAGATGACGAGCGGCGGACGGGTGAGTAATGCTTGGGAACATGCCTTTAGGTGGGGGACAACCATTGGAAACGATGGCTAATACCGCATAATGTCTACGGACCAAAGGGGGCTTCGGCTCTCGCCTTTAGATTGGCCCAAGTGGGATTAGCTAGTTGGTGAGGTAATGGCTCACCAAGGCGACGATCCCTAGCTGGTTTGAGAGGATGATCAGCCACACTGGAACTGAGACACGGTCCAGACTCCTACGGGAGGCAGCAGTGGGGAATATTGCACAATGGGCGCAAGCCTGATGCAGCCATGCCGCGTGTGTGAAGAAGGCCTTCGGGTTGTAAAGCACTTTCAGT
>NZ_PQCB01000001.1:0-182493 GCF_002964745.1 Pseudoalteromonas sp. T1lg24
TCGTTCCCCGTGTTGGTGGAGGCGCATTATAGAGAGATCCGAATTTGGATCAACCCCTATTTCAAACTTTTTTTAGTTTTTTGGATCGTTCGGGCGAAATATGTACAAAACCGCCATAATTTGCAACTTTCGTTACATATTTATCACTTTTAAAGCTGGATAACTTAAGAAGTGACTATTTTTACACCAACGTAAATTAAGCAAAGATCTTTATATAAAGACTTACACCCCAAACAATACCGACGATTAATAGTGAAAAAGTAACCGCAGCTGAACCCATATCTTTTGCGCGACCAGATAAAACATGTCTTTCTGTGCTTACGCGATCAGTTAACGCTTCAATTGCTGAATTTAATAATTCTACAATTAGTACTAATAGCAGCACTGAAACTAACACAGCCCAGTGAATCAAATCTTGAGCCAACCAAAATGAGGCCGGAAACATAACAATTGCTAAAAGCAGTTCTTGACGAAATGCAGCCTCTTCTTTTATTGCCGCTTTTATACCTAAATAAGAACAATAGCTGGCTTTAAATACACGCTGTAATCCGCCGCCATTTGGTTTATTTATTTCGCTCATTTTATTTATCCATAAAAAAACCCCGATAATCGGGGTTTTATATCAAACTTTTAGGTTATTAGGCTACACCGTATTGGTCGCGATAAGCTTTAACCGATGCTAAGTGCTCAGACATATCACCTTTTTGTTCAAGGTAAGTAATAAGGTCAGCTAGCTTAACAATTGAAATTACCTGTGTATTAAAGTCACGCTCAACTTCTTGAATAGCAGATAGCTCAGCTTTACCTTTTTCTTGGCGATCAAGCGCAATCAGTACACCTGATAAATCAGCACCATTTGCAGCAATGATTTCCATTGACTCACGAATAGCAGTACCAGCGGTGATAACGTCATCCACCAGCATGATTTTACCTTCAAGTGCAGAGCCTACTAATGTACCACCTTCACCGTGATCTTTTTTCTCTTTACGGTTAAAGCAGTAAGGCACATCGCGGTCGTGATGGTCTGCTAATGCAACTGCAGTTGTTGTCGCAATTGGAATACCTTTATAAGCAGGGCCAAATAAAACATCAAAATCAATACCAGAGTCTTGTAATGCTGCTGCATAAAAACGACCTAAACGTGCAAGGTCACGACCAGTATTAAATAAACCAGCATTAAAGAAATAAGGGCTAGTACGACCTGACTTTAGTGTAAACTCACCAAACTTAAGCACCTGCTTCTCAAGTGCAAATTCAATAAACTCTTTTTGATAATCTTTCATGTTGTACCCTATTACGCTAATGCTTGCTTTTGCATATCGATGATTTCGCGAATTGAATGTTTAGCTAATTCAAGTAAGTCAGTTAATTCGTCATAAGAGAACGGTTCGCCTTCAGCAGTACCTTGCACTTCAATAAACTTACCTGTCTCAGTCATAATTACATTCATATCCGTTTCAGCTTCTGAATCTTCTAAATATTCAAGATCCGTTACCGCTTCACCGTTATAAATACCCACCGAGATTGCAGCAATCATATGCTTAAGTGGATTTGCGTTGATCATGCCTTTAGTACGCATGTAGGTAAGTGCATCTACTAATGCTACACATGCACCACTAATTGAAGCAGTACGCGTACCACCATCAGCTTGAATAACATCACAATCAATAGTGATTGTATTTTCGCCAAGCGCAGCTAAGTCAACTGCTGCACGTAACGAGCGTGCAATAAGGCGTTGGATTTCCATAGTGCGGCCACCTTGCTTGCCTTTTGCAGCTTCACGACCACAGCGGCTATGAGTAGAACGCGGCAACATACCGTATTCGGCAGTGATCCAACCTTTACCTTGGCCTTTCATAAAACGCGGCACACCAGCTTCAACTGTTGCAGTACACAATACCTTGGTATTGCCAAACTCAACTAATACTGAGCCTTCAGCATGCATTGTATAATTACGAGTAAAAGAAACTGGGCGAATTTGGTTAGGCGTTCGTTCACTAGGACGCATTGGATATCCTCACTATTCAAGATTTGGCATATTATAAGAACTAATTGTTCGAATCGCTATGGGAAAAGTCATAAAAGGCACAGTCTTTATATTTTTATCAGATAAAATTTACTGTAAGCTGCTTAACAACTTCCGCTATAATGCGACCAAGCATAAATTATCATTTCTAAAAACTTAGGAAACCGCACATGATCCATAGTATGACAGCCTACGCTCGCCATGAAGTTAAAGGTGACTGGGGTAACGGCGTTTGGGAAATTCGCTCTGTTAACCAAAGATACTTAGAAACCTTTATTCGTCTACCAGAACAATTTAGAGCACTAGAGCCTGTTATCCGTGAAAAACTACGCAAGCAATTGCAGCGCGGTAAAGTAGAAGTGTCACTTAAGTTTAATGCCAACCCTGCACATGTTGGCGAGATGAAAATCAATCAAGCGTTAGCTAAGCAAATTATGAAAAATGCAACTTGGCTACAAGAACAAATTGATGGCGAAATCAGTCCGATGGATATTCTGCGTTGGCCTGGTGTTATGGAAGCTGAAGAAATGGATATGGATTCAGTGCAAACAGAATTGCTAAGTGGTTTTGATAAAACTGTTTCTGATTTTATTGATGCGCGTGGTTCGGAAGGTGCAAACCTTGAAACCATGATAGATACCCGTTTAACCGCGATTATTGATCAAGTTGAAATTGTAAACGGACAAATGCCTGAAGTAATGAAATGGCAGCGTGAAAAATTAACGAACCGTTTAGAAGAGTTAAAAACAGAGATTGACCAAAACCGCCTTGAGCAAGAACTAATTTACCTTGCACAAAAGCAAGATGTTGCTGAAGAACTTGATCGTCTGCAATCGCACGTTAAAGAAACCCGTAAAATCCTGAAAAAAGGTGGCGCATGCGGCCGCCGTTTAGATTTTATGATGCAAGAGTTTAACCGTGAAGCAAATACACTCGCATCAAAGTCTATCAATACTGAAGTCACCAACGCAGCGGTTGAGTTAAAAGTACTGATTGAACAAATGCGCGAGCAAATCCAAAACATAGAATAAACTCTTTTTACATCTACTCTATCGAAAAAGCCAATCGAACACCGATTGGCTTTTTTTATATTATTAATAAATCTTGCAATTTTTTCCTTAAAACCTCGCTCTAGCTATAAACGGGTCTAAACTTACTTTTAGCTCATAAAATCACTTTTCAACATTAACAATTAATTTGAAATGAGCTTGGCATTACATGGGGAAAATCTTTTGAGGTACTTATTACTTTTAATATCAGCGGTTACTACATTTAGTGAAGCTAATGCACTCGAGCTCACGGTGAACGTCGTTGATAAAAATAATAACGCTGTAAATAAAGTCGTCGTATTTGTAACGCCAAAAGCTGGGGTCGCCGATTTACCAAGTAACAACCAAAAATTGGTCATTGATCAACAAGGTAAAAAATTTACGCCATATATTACCGTGATGCAAAAAGGGCAAAATGTTGTTTTCTCAAATAAGGATGATATTACCCATCATATTTACTCTGTGTCAGGTAAAAATCGATTTGAATTTAAGTTAAAAGCGGGTGATTCAAAGCATATCTCTGATATGAGTGCAGCCGAAGAGGTTGCAATGGGATGCAACATTCATGATTGGATGAGTGGTTACATATTGGTTGTCGACACACCATATTTTACTAAAACAAACACAAACGGTAGCGCCGTATTTACAGTAAAAAACTCAGGCCAATATGATATTTCAGTTTGGCATCCTCAACTTGATACACCATCACATCAAATAACCCAAAGCCATTTGCTAAGCACAGATAAAAAAACACTGACATTAACCCTAACCAAACCACTATTACCTATTCCCAAACAAGTTGGGCAAGAAGAATTTGAATTTTTAGAAGAGTACTAATCAACTATGAGACTTTTCAAAGTGCGCAGTTTACAAAGTAAAATTTTAATATTGTTCTTATTTTTACTATTGCTCGTGCAACTGGTTAGCTTCTACTTTACCTATCACACCAATGTAAAGCTTGAGAGTACCCAATTAAATAATCGCTTAAACAATGCATCTAATATATTTGAAACACAGTTTAATAATCGCCGCTATTACCTCTCTGCATTTGCTGAAACAGCAGCAAAAGATTACGGCCTAAAATCTGTGTTAGACGAAGATACAAAAAGCTTTTTAGTTGCCCTAAACAATCACCGAAAACGCATTGATAGTGACCTTGCAATGGCAATCAATAGCGAAGGAATCGTTTTTGCGCAGCTAGTTACTTACACAAACGATGATGGAATAGTAAAAGTGCGAGTGGGCAAAGGACAAGGTGAACCTTTTAGCCAACCCACCAGCTTTTTACAGCAAGAAACGGCACAACTGGTCTTTATTGACGATTTACTTTATCAACTGAGCTTTGCACCTATTAAAAGTGGCTCTCGCATTGTTGGTTGGGTGGGTTTCGGTTATTTGATTAATAACGCACTTGCTAATGAACTCGCTACCTTGACCGATGTAAACATTGGTTTTGCCAGTTTTGATGGTAAACACTACCAAGTTATTGCCAGCTCAGATGAAGATAATTACCCAATAAAAGCAGATGTATTTAAACGCATAATTGCCAATACAGAACACCAATATTTATATAACCGAATAGAACTTGGCAATACCGACAATGGATATATTTCAGCGGTGCTTTTTGAGTCTCGTGCAGATTTATTAAAAAGCATTGATATCCAATGGCCGCGACTAGCTTTACTGGTTTTTATTACGGTGCTTTTATCGACGTTTGGCGCTATTGCCATAGCAAGAGGCATTACCCGACCAATTAAAAGCCTGATAAGCCAAGTAAAATCAATTTCCAAAGGTAATTACGACGGAATCGTAAATGTATCGGGTAGCCGAGAGTTAAAACAACTTTCAAATGAATTTAATGACATGACAAAAGCGATTATCTCGCGAGAGCAAACAATTAGCTTTCAAGCCTTTCATGACCAACTAACGCATTTACCTAATCGAAATGCACTTGTTACTGCAATAGAAAAACGTCAAACATCCAAGCATGACTTTTTAATTGTACAACTGAGTATTTTAAGAGCAGAGGAAATCGCCGAAACCCTCGGTTATCAGGCGAGTGACTATGTCATCAATGAGGTTGCAAATCGTATTGAAAACACACCACATGACTTTGATTGTTATCACTTAGGTAACGAGAATTTTATACTTCTAATTGAAAACCAAAACATCGACGCATTAATCGACACATTGCAATCAGCATTAACAATGCAATGCCAATTTCAAAACATTCATCTGCACCTGCAATTTACCTTTGGTGTTGTTGTTGCGTCACAACACCCAAACTGTTCTGTGGCCGAATTATTACAAAAATCCAACGTGGCAATTCAACGCGCCAAAAACAACAAAAAAGCATTCCAAATTTATGACCCAATTTTTGACCAAAATGCCATTGAGCGCCTGTTCTTAACCAATAATTTGCGAACAGCCATCGAACAAGACCAACTCACTCTGTTTTTTCAGCCAAAGCTTTCGTTAAAAACAATGGAGATAAGTCACGTTGAAGCCTTAGTAAGATGGCAACATCCTGAAAAAGGCTTAATTCCACCAGATAGTTTTATTAGCATTGCAGAAAAAACCGGGCAAATGGATGCGTTAACTCGCTGGGTAACGAATGCGGCAATTAATCAATATTTGGCATGGCAATCAAATGGAATCCACATCAACATTGCAATAAATATTTCTGCCGAAAATATATTAGATAAGTCCTATCCAGATTATGTAATCTCGTTAAAACAACAACATCAATTAACCGATTGCGCGATTACTTTAGAAGTTACCGAAGATGCCGTAGTGGATGATCCTGAAAAGGCAACCGAGGTATTGAACTACCTAAATCAAAGCGGCTTTAAATTATCGATAGATGATTACGGCACGGGATATTCTTCACTCGCGCAATTAAAACAACTGCCAATGCAAGAGCTAAAAATAGATCGGTCCTTCGTACAGCATTTGCTCGATAATGAAAATGATCAAATCATTGTTAAATCAACCATTGAACTTGCGCACAATATGGGGTTGTCGGTTGTTGCGGAAGGTATTGAAGACGAAGCCACATTACTATTTCTTCAATCTCAAGGGTGTGAATTAGCACAAGGATACTTTATTAGTAAACCATTACCCGCTCATGAATTTGAGGCATGGTTATCTCAATCTAACTATAAAAAACAGACGAAAACACATGCGAAAGTACTTGATTAAAAGCCTTCTATCGATTTCCCTTTTGTGCGCAAGTAGCCAATTATTGGCCGTAGATGCAAATATAAAAGGGCTAATTGATTTAAGGGCTTATCATGTAACAAGCGATGATAGTAATAGCTATTTAACCGGTGATTATGGAAAATTTCGCTTTGACGATGGCCTTGGAATAGCACTCGGGCAGTTAGGTGCCCATCTTAATTTGGAATTTAATTCAACATGGTCTGCAACATTAATCACTAACGCATTTGCTAACAAAGGTAATAGTGCTATTGGTATAACCGAAGGCTTTGTTAGTTACAAAGGCCTGCCTTCAAGCAATGGCTGGCGAATAAAATCAAAACTCGGTGTTTTCTATCCAACGATTAGTTTTGAAAATGTAGCTACTGCCTGGTCTACCCCCTATACATTAACCTCTAGCAGTTTAAACAATTGGGTTGGTGAGGAACTTCGAAATACAGGCATAAACCTATCACTTGAAAAGTTGGGGAAATTCTCAGGTTCAAAGCATAATTTTTCAGGCGATATTTCGCTGTTTAAAAACAACGATCCTGCAGGTGCAATGCTAGCGTGGCACGGTTGGACTGTTGGTAGTCGCCAAACCTTGCTACATGAAAAATTAATTGTACAAGATTTTCCCGCACGCCAACAAAAACTCGCTGCACAAGCCGCTGAATCAGACCCTTTTTTAGAACTTGATGACCGCTTTGGTTTGCATGTTTCAGCCAATTGGAAGTATGCAAATAAACTTAAATTTAACTTAGGCTATTACGATAACTTTGCTAAAGAAGGTGTGGTAGAAAACGGCCAATACACATGGACAACAGAATTTATTCATTTAGCGTTGAAATACCGTTTTGCGAAAGAATGGGAAGTCATTGCCCAGTATATGAAAGGCAATACTTACATGACATCACCATACCAAGAAAAAGTGGTCGATAATGATTTCGACAACGCATTTGTAATGTTACGTCATTTTTGGTCAAACCATCATATTGCAGCACGTTTTGAGCACTTTAATGTGGATGATTTAGATAACATTTGGGGTGATAACAACAACGAGCAAGGTAATGCCTTTTCACTTGCTTATCGCTATAAGCTCTCTAAACAATCATTTATTCTAACTGAGTATAACTATATCGATTCAACACGCCCTTCGCGCTGGTACGTAAACCAAGCGGTAGATAAAAAAGAAAGCCAATATCAAATTGGTTACCGCTATTACTTCAAACATTAAACGTGAATTATTCGCCATATAAACGCATTGTGCTATCAAAATACATGCCGAGCCCAGCAGTAAATAACCAACATCCCCATAAACTATGCTCAACAGCCACTAACAAGGTGCTACGCGAATGAATATAGGTAAATGAAAATACTAAACCTGCAATAAAGGCCCCCACTACCGCAATCCAATTCGCAAATAATAGATGCGCTAATGCAAAACTTGTAGCACTTAAATATGCACGTAGCTGCTTACTTTTAAAGACTCGTTTATAGCGATGAAACATAAAGGTACGAAAAATTACTTCCTGCGGCCAGGCTGAAAAAATAGGGTAAAGAATTAACAGCAAGAACCACCATTTAGTTTGTTGCGTGGGTAACGTAAAGAACCATTGCGGGGTAAAATACCAACTAGCTATCATCATTAATAGCGCTGCGACTAAAAAAGTAGCAACTACTCTATCGAGCGATAATTTAAGCTGCACCGGATTCCAAAGGCGAAAACGCTTAAAACGCGGATCACTTAACAACAGTAAAACACACCACCCGACTACCGATACCAAAAAAAGCAGTAAGTAAGGCGCAATCACATCGCGTACAAAATATAAAAATACGGGTAAACAAAAGAATAAAAATACAAATTCGCAAATCAAAATGCGTTTGTAATAATGCTTAGGCGCCCAACGGGTAGGATCGAGTTTCAATAGGTGTACCCCCTAAATAAAAGTTTAGATTGGTCGCTAAATCATGCCATGAAAATTAGATTAAACTTTTACGAAGCTACCTTAAAACTTAACCCGCATTGCAATTACCGTTACAATGTACGGCTAACAATTAAAGAATGAGTTTCAATCAATGGATTTATATTACGTTGCCGCGTGCCAAGTAGACCAAAAAAACCCGCTTAATCGGGATGAAATGCATAGAAATACGCAACGCGTGTTAGAGCTAATGGAACAGGCCGTAAACGGATACAAACCATTCCATGATATTAAGTTGATTGTTTTTCCTGAATTTGCTCATGCTGTTCCTGTCTATGAGAGCGCTGAAGAAATTCTTGAAAAGTTAGCTGTGCCAATTCCCAATGAACACACAGACAAAATAGCAGAAAAAGCAAAAGCGCTTGGTGTTTATGTACAAACAGGTAGTTTTTTGGAAGTAGATGAGCGCTGGCCTGACCGTGTTTTTAATACTACTTGTTTAATTAGTCCTGAAGGTGAAATCCTCTCAAAGTATCGAAAAGTAAACCCTTGGATCCCATTTGAAGTTCACTCAAGTCCGCATGACATTGAAAATTACCCCGATGATCCATTACCTGTTGTTGAAACTGAAATAGGTAATTTAGCGGTAGCGACTTGCTATGATTGGATGTTTCCAGAGGTCACACGAGAGTTAACGCTCAAAGGTGCCGAAGTCCTTATTCGCATTTCAGCTTATATGGATCCTTGGGGTGCAACACAACCTATGGATTGGTGGACTGTTATTAATCGCTGTCGAGCAATTGAAAATATGAGTTATGTCGTTGCAGCGAATCAAGGCGCTAAAGATTACCCTCCCTTTACGTGGCCAGGAGGCTCTATGGTAGTTGACTATGATGGTCGAATTTTAGCAGAGGCATCACCAGGTCCTGGAGAACGTATTGTTGTTGCGCCAATTAATATCGCAGCTCTAAGAAGTGAAAGAAAACGAAGAGCTGGCCATAGTATGCCTACTCACCTAAGAACAGAGCTATACCAAGCACAAAAACAACCTATTTATCCTAAACACAGCCCAACGCAAGATATTAACTATGACAGCCTAAGCAGTTCTATCGCAAAAGCACAAAGCGTGTCGCCATTTATCAAAAAATAAATACAGAATATTTATAATAAGAAGAATAAAATGAACATATCCCCACCAAAGCGCAAAAGAATTGATGCTGTTGGCCCTAAACTAAAAGTGTTACTCGTCGCGCTTCTGGTTGCGTTTTCACTACTAATGATTAACTCTGTTTTTCTTGGTAGTGTGACTTTTTTTGAATGGCTGAATCAAACAGTCTACCAAGATTATTTCTATCAATTAATGTTTTTAGGGCACATAACCCTTGGATTAATTTGCATTATTCCTTTGCTGTTATTTGGAAGTTTACATTTTAAAAATACTTTTCAACGAAAAAATAAACGCGCCATTTATGTTGGCATATTTCTTTTTGCTGCATTAATACTAATGGCCTTGTCGGGATTATTATTAATTCGTTTTGATTTCTTTTCAATTAAGCATCCTAGCGTAAGAAGCCTTAGTTATTGGCTTCACGTGGTACTGCCTTTTGTTTGTATATGGCTATTTGTATTACACCGTTTGGTAGGTCCAAAGATCAAATGGCGAATCGGTGGGTTAGTATCTATTGCTGCAATTGTTATCTCTTTAATTGTAGCTGTTTGGCAAACACAAGATCCACGTCAATGGAATCGCGTCGGCCCTGAATCTGGTGAACAGTACTTTTTCCCTTCCCTATCACGCACCAGCACCGGAGATTTTATTCCAGCAAAAGCACTTATGCAGGACCAATACTGCTTGTCATGTCATAGCGATATTCATGAGCAATGGCAAAATAGCGCACATAAAATGAGCTCGTTTAACAATCCAGCTTACTTATTTTCAGTGCGTAACACCCGTGAGATGGCTATTCAACGAGATGGCGACGTTCAAGCTGCACGTTTTTGTGCAGGCTGCCACGACCCTGTTCCGTTTTTTAGCGGTGCATTTGATGACCCTGATTTTGACGATGTAAACCACCCAACGGCACAACAAGGTATTACATGCACCAGTTGCCATGCGATTACGCATGTCAATAGCAGTAAAGGAAATGCCGATTACACCATAGAAGAGCCTCTACATTACCCATTTGTTTACTCTAATAATCAAATTCTGCGTTGGGTGAATGCGCAACTGATAAAAGCCAAACCAGAAATGCACAAAAAGACATTTTTTAAACCGTTACATAAAACGCCTGAGTTTTGTGCTGGTTGTCATAAAGTTCATTTACCAAAAGAGTTAAACAAATATAAATGGCTTAGAGGCCAAAATCACTTTGATAGCTACCATTTAAGCGGTGTATCAGGTCACGGTGTTACCAGTTTTTACTATCCACCGAAAGCGGATAACAACTGTAACGGGTGTCACATGCCAGCGGTTGCATCGAATGACTTTGGCGCTAAATTTTTAGATGATAGCAATCAACTAAAAGTGCATGATCATATGTTCCCATCAGCTAATACTGCACTACCTCACTTAAAGGGGTTGCCACCACTAACTAACGAAAAACATCGCCAGTTTTTACAAGATGTAATGGAAGTTGATATTTTTGGTGTACGTGAAGGTGGTGAAATTGACGGGCCTCTTTTGGCACCACTTGAGAAACAAACTTTAAAGTTAGAAGCAGGGAAAACCTATTTGTTTCAAGTTGTGGTAAGAACATTAAAAATGGGGCACTTATTTACTCAAGGAACTGCTGATTCTAACCAAGTATGGCTAGAGTTAGTTGCTAGCAACGGTAATAAAGTGATTGGCCGCTCTGGTGGTATTGAAGAGAACGAAAAAGCAGTTGATCCTTGGTCACATTTTATTAATGCCTATGTACTTGACCGCAATGGTAATAAAATTGACCGACGCAATGCAGAAGATATATTCGTCCCCTTGTATAACAATCAGATCCCGCCAGGAGCAGCAGATGTAATTCATTACAAAATAACGCTTCCTGAGTCTCTAGAAGGCGATTTCAAGCTGACTGCGAGACTAAATTACCGCAAATTCAACACGCCATACATGCGCTTATTTATGAATGATAAGTTCACTACCAATGATTTACCCGTAGTAGAGCTTGCAAAAGATGCCGTTGTTATTTCTACCTCTGAAAGCAAAGCCATTGAAAAGCAAAACCAAACTAAACGACCAAATTGGATGCGTTGGAATGATTACGGTATAGGTTTACTGCGCAAACCTAAAAAGTCCCAATTTAAGCAGGCTGAACATGCATTTAAACAAGTTTCAGGTAAAGGTAAAGGACTTGCTGAACTCAACCTTGCGCGAATTTACTATCAAGAAGGTCGACTAGAGCAAGCATCTGACGCATTAGCAAGAGCCGCAACAAATGAATATCCTGCTTGGCCTTGGACTGTAACCTGGTTTAGTGCACTGATAGACAAACAAAATGGTTATTTTGATCAAGCAATTAATAATTTCGAACGCTTATTAAATACTGATTTTAATGATGCAAAAGCGCGTGATTTTGATTTTTCAGAGGACTATCGCGTATGGGTAGAATTGGCTCAAACTTATATTGAAAGAGCTAAAACTCATCGCAGCCAACAAGCTGAAGCGGCCAAGCAAGCTGATTTTACCAAAGCAAGAGAAGCGCTTTATACAGCATTAAAATTTGATGTTGAAAACCATCAGGCTTATTACAATTTATATGTTATTGCCAAATTAACTCAGGACCATGAAAGTGCTGAAAAGTATCGTAATTTGCATGAAAAGTATCGACCAGATAATAATGCAAAAGATACTGCAATAAGCGCACACCGGGTAAAAAATCCAGCTGCAGATCACGCTGCTGCGCCAGTGGTTATTTATGATTTAAATAGACCAACAATATACACCGAACAAATCACTACTCTTAAGCCTTTAGAAGAAAAATAAATGAAACAAAACGAGCAACTCGACATTCAAGATGATGAAATAATTGCAAAAGCATTTAAAGGCTCCATCATCGCATTTGCAGTTATCGGGTTCTGCGCCCTGATCATTTGGTTGTTTACTCGCGACTCAAGCGAAGTCAATACGGTGACAAATAATATTGCAGTTGAAACCCCAAAAACTGTCTCTATAGATACGACACGCGTTCCGCCTAACGCAACGTTCGAGGATATAAGCGACAGTGCTGGAATTAAGTTTATCCATAATAACGGGGCAACCGGAGATAAACTTCTACCAGAAACTATGGGAGGGGGTGTTGCATTTTTTGATTACAATAATGATGGATTTCAAGATTTATTGCTTATCAATAGCAACGACTGGAACGAAAACTCAGATAGCCCTAAGTCCTCAATCACCTTGTACAAAAACCAAAATGGCAAACACTTTGTCGATGTATCTAACGAGCTTGGATTAACTCAACAGTTTTACGGCATGGGGGTGGCAATTGCAGATTACGATGGTGATGGTGATGGTGACATTTTTATCACTGCTGTAGGTCATAATTTACTACTGAGAAACGACAATAGCTATTTTACCAATGTAACAAAAAGCGCAGCTGTTGAAGGTGGAAAAAATGAATGGAGCACAAGTGCGGCATTTTTTGATGCTGACAATGATGGTGATTTGGATTTATTTGTAGCTAATTACGTTGACTGGAATCGTGACATTGATTTTGAGGTAGATTATCAACTGACCGGAATAGGGCGAGCATACGGACCACCAACTAACTTTGCTGGTCAGTTTGCACGTTTTTATTTGAACCAAGGCGATGGAAGATTTATCGATTACTCTGCGCAAAGTGGCATTCAGATTACCAGCCCTGAACTCAAAAAAGCTATCGGAAAATCACTAGCCATTCGCCCTATCGATATCAATAACGATCAGTTAATCGATTTAGTTGTTGCTAATGACACTGTGCAAAACTTTGTATTTGAAAATAAAGGCAATGGTCAATTTGGTGAGGTGGCCGAAATAATAGGTCTTGCGTTTGATCGAAATGGCCATGCAACGGGAGCTATGGGAATTGATGCTGCTTGGTATTTAAATGATAATACCTTAGGTTTCGCCATCGGTAACTTTGCAAACGAGATGACATCATTTTATGTTGGTGAAACTGAATCATCTTATTTTAGTGACCAAGCAATTATTGATGGTATTGGCCCTGCTAGCCGTAAAGCATTGACCTTTGGGGTGCTGTTTTTTGATTTTGACCTTGATGGATATACCGATTTATTTCAAGCGAATGGGCATGTAGAAAGTGAAATTAATCGTGTTCAGTCAAGCCAGCAATATAAACAAGCAAGTCAGTTATTTTGGAACTGCGGTCCAACTTGTAACAAGCCCTTTATTAACTTGGAATTAGCTGCTGACAACCCCTTAGCAAGTCCAATGGTTGGCCGTGGTGCTAGTTTTGCTGACATTGATAATGATGGCGATCTCGATCTTGCAATTACACAAATTGCAGGACCTGCTCGACTATTAATAAACCAACAAAATAGCAACCATCAATGGTTGCAAATCAAGCTATCTCAAGCAGGGCTTAACCGTGATGCGATTGGAGCCAAAGTAACACTATCTCTTTCCTCTGGTGAGGTACTTACCAGAGATATCATGCCGAGTCGCAGTTATTTATCGCAAGTGCCAGCAATTGCCTATTTTGGTTTAGGTCCTTCGCCAAAAATAGACGCTATTAGCATTACTTGGCCTGACGGTGTAACACAGACCATTGCTAATAACTTAGCACTCAATAAGTTACACGTGATAAGCCGCTAACGAAGTACATGTAAAATTTACAACCGATTACTCAAAGCGCGTATTATATTTGCTGTGAAGTTTATTACGCGCTTTAGTTTCCTCACCTGGGAGTGGCCCTACCGTGCTTGTGTCTTCAGTATACATATCCATATCTTTCACCCAACCTTTTGAAGATAAAACATAAACACGTTGCCACCCTGCTTTAAGCGGAGCTTGTGTTGCAGCAAATTGAAGGCGGATCCCTTCACCTGGGCCAATAATTGCAAGTGCACTGTCATGTTCTTTAACCAGCTCAGTTACATCACCAAGTTGAGAATAGTAACCTGTTGGGTATCTTGTGTCCCAAATCGGTTGAGATTGTTCAAAATCATAATGCGGTCTTTTCTGCGCTAGAGTCGAACGTTTAGCAAAACCAAACTCTTCTGCACTTGCAGCTAAAAGAGGCGCTTCACGTTTAATCGCCGAATTTGCTGTGCTACTTTGTTGCTCGAGCGACTGACCGTAGACTAAACCAATACGGTCCCAAAAAATCTCCATTCTGGCTGATAAGCGAATTGCATCTACTCCATTTGGTAGATTGAGTAACGGTAAACTCATTTGCCTTGGCATACCTGCTGGGTAACCAAAATCTGTATAGAGCATATGCCATTGTCCATCCTGAGTTCTTACCTCAAGACTTGCTGGCTTATAGACTTCACCTGCTTGCCAAGCTGAAAAGCTGGTTTGAGAATAAGGATATTCCACCCACCCATCTATTAATAGATAAGGATTATTAGTCTCATTAATTGGCTCAGAAAAAGTCACTGTTAGTTGATGCGCTTCTTTCGTCAATCCTAAGAAACGTTTATCCGCCTCTGGTATTGGTGCAGCAATATTATCTCTAAGCAAAATGCTGTTAGTAACATCTTGGTGCTCACCATTAAATGCGTTTAGTGGAGAAATAAAGTCTTGATATACAAATGCTTCACCCGTTGGGAATGGCGCATTAATACCCATTCTCTCGTCGAGTGCTAAGTGCCATCCTGGAGGTAACTCATAGACCTCTAAACGGGCATTATCTAGGTACATAACCTCTTCCATTGGCTCTGTTAGCAATAACTCATATACGCCATCTTTACTTTTCAATAAGTTATTTGGCAACATAAAGTTTTCCCAAGGGCGAGGCTCTGCATACTGCCCTGGCCCTATAGCAAAACCAATACCAGCAACGCCGAGAATATCGCTAACATATTCAAACTTTTCGCCATTCCATACAAATAGCACCGGGCAACTCGCTAACTGGCGCTGAGTTTCTGTAATGTGATGACCCCCCGGTTGCAAATTAAGTTCCGTTTGGTAAACACCATCACTCCATTCTAAGGCAACAAAATCAGCAGAACTTTTATTTCCTATACCAATTATAACTGGCTGCAAACTTTGACCCGCTGATGAACTTTGTTTGAAAGTGTTAGTTAAGGTCCAACGAGAACCAGTTCGCAGCGCAATCTTGGTACCGATACCAGATGCATTCGAACGCATACCATCTGCATCTTGCTCAAGGCCAGAAACACTCAAGGTAACAAACTGATTGACACTTTCATTTGAATGCCAAAGTACAAGATCATTCTGAGACGTTAACGCAGCAATCGTTGGACCATTAGAAGCTGATAAAGCAAGAGGCTGGAAGTTAACAATAGGTGCTGACGATTTAGCTTCAAATACCACAGTCGCAGTATCATCTTTAATCGTAAATGCAGCCCAGCCTGAGGAGGTCGTTACTAATAGTGCTAATTCACCCTTACCAACAACATCCGCAACAGCTAAATGTAAGTTGGCATCAGTCGCTAGCGTTATTGGCAATTTTATATGAGTTTGTTGATAACCACCTTGCGCTTGGCGATGCCAACTTAATAGCTGACCATTTTCATTGATAGTATAAAGCTCAATATACCCATCACTATTAATGTCTGCGGCAATTGCATTCTCGATTGATGAATTGGTTAAGGAATCTCCAAGCTCGCCAACTTGGTAATGCCATAGCAAATAATTATCAAGTAAGAGGTGCTGGTTATTAGCTGTTAATAATAAGATATCGGTATCACGGTCATTGTCAAAATCCTGAACGATAAAGTCAATGATATTCAATGAGTTAACTTTTTCAGGTAATTTCTCAGAAATATTACTAAATGAGCCGTTTAAGTTGTTGTTTAGCAGTGAAACATTACCCTGTTTATTTACCAACAACAGATCAAGGTCACCATCATGATCGGCATCAAAAAATGCGCCATTTAAAGTATTACTACCATCACCCTCAACGCCTTCAAATGATGAATGTGTGAATTGGCCAAGCGAATCTTGTAGCCAAAGCTGATTTGCACCCTTGCGAATTAAGTATGCGTCGGTATAGCCATCATTATTCACATCAGCCCAGGCAATCGCATTTACGTTATCTACTTTCGCCCAAGGCGCGGAAGATTCATTGAAGCCACTACTTTTATAATTCAAGAATTTAGGTTCTGATGCAAACGTTGCTAATAGGGTTTGATTATTTTGATAGTTAGCGGCAAAGCCAACACTTTTATGACTAATATGGTAAGTACTAGGCTGCTTAAAAAGTGGTGATTTAGATATTTTTTCTTTATTAGTGCGAGTAGCATCAACGGTTTTAACTTCAGCAAGTGGGCCCATTCGCGTGTATTTAATTTCAGCAAGTTGCGCTCTCGGGTTGGTTTTTAACTTTTGAAAAGTCTGCAAATAATCTTTTGCTTTCGCTCTATCACGTAGCTGTTGTGAAGCCTTAAATGCACCATAATAAACACTGCGTAAATATGGGTCGTAATTGATCGCTTTTTGATACCAATCGAGTGCTTGCTGATATTGCTGCTGTTGCGCAAAGCCTTGTGCTAAAAAGTATGCGGCATATGCATCATTCTGTTGTGTATCTAAAACAAACTTAAAATCAATTGCAGCGCTTGCAATATCACCAGCGTGCTGTTTTAGTAAACCTCGAATATAACGTGCTTGTATATTTTTAGGGTTAGTTTGTATTATCTGCTCAATAGCAGCTAAAGCTTGCTCTGTATCACCTTCAAGGTTGCGATTTAACAGTGCAATAATTCGATTTATTTTTACTTGTTGCCACTCTGGATATTTTGTTGCGAGCTCATCAAATGTTGTATATGCCAGTGCATAATCAAATAGGCCCATTTGACCAACACCCAAATTATTTTGCTGGGCCATTTGTTCGTTTATCTTAAATTGATTGGTAACATTAGGTCCGCAACCAACCAAAAAAGTAGCAAGAATAAGTAAACTAAATTTAATACTGTGAAACATATTGGCTTCTATTATTTACACACTGCAAATTGCTGTAATTGATTTAGCTGTGCTAGCGTGGATTGTTTATATTGTGAAATATCGGTTTTTTGTTGATGTGCCAAATTATCAAGCTGCATCATCAAGTCAACGGCCTTTTGGCAGTAATATCCATTGAGATAAGCTTGAGTTAAACGGCTAGCAATATCGAAACTAGGATTGCTTTTCATAATGCGCTCATACAACATTATTGCTTTATCATCATCGGCATAAAAGTCTCCAGACAATGCTTGTAACAGATTTGCATAATTTAATGCCACAATGACATTTTCAGGAGCGATAACTAACGCTCTTTCCATTAATGCTACTGCTTGTTTATACGCTCTTTTAGTGTAAAACAGCTCAACTACTTCAAATAAAAGAGACGTTTTTAACGGAGAAAATATATTGGCCTTTTCAATATACTGTTCACCTTTCGAAGTTTCATCTAATTGTATGAAAGTCTTTGCTAATGCAAAATTTGCGGGTAAATCATTTGGTGCATCTTTTAAAACCAGAAGATAATGTGTCTTTGCCAAATCAAAGTTTTGACTAAAATATAGTAACTCAGCAAGATTATAGTGGGCCGTTGTGTTATTTGGGTCTAACGTTAATGCCTCTAAAAGTACATTTTTAGCTTCATCCATTTGACCTAATTGAACTAGCGTTGCACTCAAGTTTACTCTCGCTCTTGCACTTTTAGGTGCGCTCTTAATAGCAGCGGCGAAATACTGCTGTGCTTTTTGATACTGTCCCATTGAAAATGCAGACTTACCTTTTAGTAAGTTAATACGCTCGCCTTTGGCCAAATCAGCAATTTCATTGAAAATGGGGTCAATTGGTTTTACACCTATTTTTCCACTGAGCTTTAGGCTTTCTCGCGCTTCATTTCTCAAATCAAGCGCTCGCTGGCTCATGGCAATTTTATAGTACAAACGACTCGCTTGCGGTTGTAATGACAGGGCTTGGTAATAAAACTCAATTGCTTTTTGATGCTGCTTTTGCAACTGATATATATCACCTTGCAGCATCAATACAGTAGGAGTATTAAGCAAACTCTCTGGTAAGCTTGATAATTTGGTTTGAGCAAATCCGAGTTGTTCAAGATTGATAGCAGACTCAATTAGACTAGTATGTGCAGGTAAGTAAGTTGAATCTATTTTTAGCGCAGTTTCAAAAGCGTCAATGGCATTTTCCAGCATATTCGCTTGTAGGTAACTTTTTGCTAATAAATACTGTGCATCAAATTTTTGCGGAGATAACTCAATAACCTTTAAATAACAGTTTATGGCTTGTTCAAAAAATTCATAAGCCTGTAATGTTTTACCAAGCTCAAACAACGCTTCTGTATTTGTCTCATCTAACTCAATTATTTGCTGTTGAATATGCTCAGTAACTAAGGGCTCCAAACTATCAAACGACATTGTTTTAAGCTTTTCTGATAATTCTGATGAAAATATTTGGCTTGATACAAGTAATAGCCCACACGTTAGGAACTTTTTAATACAAATATGCATTTAATGAACTCTTATTTAGCAAGCTATAGTGTTATCGAATTATACTGTTTTAGCTTAAACGAATTTAATATTTGCGGTTTTTTACTAGGCTGATGGATCACTACTTGATTAATTTTTGTGTTACTTCCTAAACCCACCAAGATCCGATCATCGTTTGCTGAACAATAACTACCATCGGCCCTAACACGGCGCCATATAGACTTTCCAGAAGCCAATTTAATCTCAATTTTCGCACCATAACTGGTACGTTTAAATTGTTTTGAATTCAATGAGAAACCCACCCAGTTAGGTTTTTGTGTATAGGTATTTTGCAAAATGCGTACTGGTCCATTGTTATTAAAAATAACTAAATCTGTATCACCATCATTGTCCAAATCACCCACAGCTGCACCACGTGATACATAACTGTGGTTTAAAGAGCTAACACTTTCTCCCTTTAACTCTTTAAAACTTCCACCTGAAATATTTTTAAACAATTGATTAGGTTGTTTTAATGGATAGATTTCACCTGCCTGCAATTGGGATTCTATAGAGGTAACAGCGCCATTTAAAACTACTAAATCCAAAAAGGTATCGTTATCAAAATCCAACCAAGCAGTTCCAAAAGCAGTGTATGGCAAGCTTGATAAACCAAGTCCCATTTTTTGACTCACATCGGTAAATAAGCCGGTTCCGTCATTTTTATATAATGTATTTGTTTCACCCATAAGGTGAGTCATAAACAAATCACTATCACCATCATTATCAAAATCTGCAGCATCTACGCCCATACTAGCTTCAGCTTGACCATCTAAGTTAAAAGCAGTACCAGAAAAAAGTGCATCATCAACAAACCCTTTACCTTGTTGATTTAACCACAGTTGGTTAGCCGCACCATCATTAGCAACAAATAAATCAAGCCATCCATCATTATTAAAATCATCAGCAATCACGCCAAGTCCAGGCCCTGCTTGATAGTCTGATAGAGTTTTAAATGTCATATCAGAAAAGCTGCCATCACCATTATTTAGGTAGAGAGTATCAGCTTGAGGTGTAAATGCTGCTGGACCACAATAATCTAGGCGGCTATTGCGGGCATAGCACTTTTTAAGATTATTAACATCATAATCAACATAGTTAGTGATATATAAATCAAGCCAGCCATCATTGTTATAATCAAAAAAACTCGCACTTGTACCCCAACGATGTTGCGATTGTTTTAATACATCACTTTGATCTGAGAATGTGCCGTCACCATTATTTTTTAAAAGACGATTAAAGCCATAATTTGTTACGACAAGATCGCGCCATCCGTCATTATTATAATCACCAACAGCAACGCCCATACCGTAATCAGTAACCGCTAATTTGCTTTGCTCAGTTACATCTGTAAAGCTAATTTTTCCTTGTACTTTGCCATTTAGAATATAATCATTGCGATACAACTTATCGCCGATTGGCTGCTGGGGTTTATAAAGCGTATCTTTTAAGGTGTCATTTTTACCAAGCAAAGCACCTTGCACTATGTATAAATCAAGGTCACCATCATTATCATAATCGAATAAGGCTCCGCCAGAGCCTGTCATTTCAGGAAAATAAAACTTTCCTGTCATGCCATTAAAATGATTGAAATTTACACCGCTTTTCTGAGTGATATCTTCAAATACAGAATTACTCGCAATCGCCATAAATGGCAAAAGCAGCATAGACAATGTGAACTTTATGCCCTTTTTTTGAGTATTAGAGTGTTTACTCATTACTTTCCCTACAATTGGTTTTTCTTAAAGAGCAAGACATCTCGTTCAGGTAATGATTTGATCACATCTCTGATAATTACAGAGGCATCACCATTGCCATATGGATTAATTGTATCTTTAATTGATTCTCTAAATTCAGAGCTAAGCGCTTGTGTAATCGCGTTCGAGATGGCTTTTTTATCCGCTTTTACATCGATAATATTCTTCGCTTGTTCTCGTCCTTTTTGACGTAAACCTACATTAATTGTGGGTAAACAAAAACTTGGGGTTTCCATTATGCCGCTTGATGAATTTCCAATCATACAATCTGCCACCGAAAGTAGTGAAAAATAATTTAGAGCTCCCAAATTTACATGTATCTGAGCTCTTTCATTGCTTTTACAGAAAGCTTCAGCCTTTTGCATTATGATATGGGAACCAAGATCTGCATTAGGAAAAGAAAAAACATATTGAAATTTATGTTTATCCAAAGCATCAAAGAGTGCTGTAACTTCTTCTGTTGCATCATTAAGTAGAGAAACTGAATGCAGGGTTACAATTACAATAGGATATTCATCTGAGAGACCTAAAAGATCTTTTATTTCTTGTTTAGTTTTTAGTTTTGACTTTGCAATATGATCAAGTGATGGCGCACCGCTAAAATGCACTCGCCACTCTTCTTCGCCCATAGCCAAAACACGTCGCTTTGCTTTTTCTGTAGGAGTAAAATGAATATGGCTCATTTTAGTTAACGCATTACGTACAGCATCATCAATTGCACCTTCGCTAATATCACCACCTTCAATATGCAAAATTGGAATACGTAATGTTAATGCTACATTGGCTGGCGCTAACATTTCATAGCGATCTGCAATGATTAATACTAAATCAGGTTTTAATTGGGCGAGCTTATCCGCAAGGCTCAGCGTAGCTAAACCAAGTGATTTTGCCATTCCCAGATCAGTATCTGAGCTTAAAAGACACTCTATTGTTTCGATATGAGAGAAGTTTTCAGCTGCGATTTCTTGCCAAGTATTACCATACTCTGGCGACATATGAGCCGCCATTGCAACTATGGTTAATTCAATCTCTGAATCGGCTTCCAGTAACTTAAGTGGCCAATATAAATGGCTGTAATCAGCACGAGAACTAGTAATTGCGGCAACTTTCTTCTTCATGTTATTTCCAACAATTTTTTGTTGTATATTACATGAATTTTAACTGAGGCTTAAGTCAAACATGGGACTACTGCTAGCATTTGGTATGCGACTTCCCTATCGCAGCTTATTTAAAACACCACCGATTGCTCTGAAGTGCATTGATTAGTGCCAGCTTCACATACTTTATAGGTGTAGCTACCACCGCCTTTCACACCGATGTTATCAGTGTATTCGCCATTATTACTTACTGAGTTAACAACAGTGCCATTACGGTAAATGTCGACCAAACTGCCCGATATGCCCGACCAAACAAGGTCTACGTGTTGTACACCCCTTACTTTATAGCCAGTTATGTTAAAGTCCGTAGTACCTGGGTCACCACCGCCATCACCACCACACGGGTTAGCAATTAAGTAATCATCTGCGGCTTTTGCTTGTACTATGCCATAACCAAAGTACACATCTTTACCAGTGGCTCCGCCATCAAGCGCGCTTGCTTTTAATGCACTACGAATATCTTCGCCGCTACAATCGGAATGATTTGACCAAACCAGTGCTGCTACGCCTGCAACGGCTGGAGTTGCCATAGATGTGCCACTCATATAACCATAATCGCTAGCTCCTACTTTAACGCGGATAGATAACGCATTTAGCACTTGGCTTCTGTCTTCAAAAGCAACACCCACTGTTGGAATATTAGTGTTATTGGGTGTGCCCAATGTACCACTAAATAACCCAGCTTCATTATTCACTATAACCGCAGCAATACCGCCAGAGTTTTGGCAATTAAGCGCTTTATCATGAAAACTAATGCTGCCTCTATCAATCACACACACTTTGCCGTTAGCACCATTATCAACAGAATCTCCGAGCCCCATAAAGTGAGGTGCAGCGGTTTCGTCCCCGGTATTTTCCATCGCGCTCGAAGCAACCCCAAAACCATCAGCTAACACAGCAGCAGTACTTGCAGTTCCTGCAGGATAGGTTGATAAGGTATCTAAACCACCTGCGGTGACTTCTACGCAAATGGTTTCATCTTGTTTTCGTTTTTTACCACGACCCGTTTCACAACTTGGAAATTGAGAGAAAGCGGCTATTTGATTGTTAGCATCGTTGGCGCCTATCATCATCACCGACGAATAACCTGCAGGGTAACTGCGAACACTGTTGCCATCATTACCTGCAGCAGCTACAGACAGACCTCCAGCACTTGCAAAGTTTTCAAATGCGGCAGACTCAGTAGAGCTTGCACCACCGCCACCTAAACTCATATTAATGATATTAGCACCTGCTGCCGCGCAAACATTCGCTGCATGGGCAAGGCTTGATGAATACCCCCAACCACTGGTATTAAATACTTTTACAATGTGCATTTGTACGCCGGGTGCCATACCCACAACACCAAAACTGTTATCCGAAGCCCCAATGGTGCCTGCTACATGGGTGCCGTGAGGTCCACCTTGCTCATACCAGTTACCCGTACCGGAATCGTTAGTGCCATCTATATTGCCCCACACAAAATCGTTATTAGATTGGTCTAAGCCTGAGTCAATCACGCAAACTTTAATACCAGTATTGCCATCAAATAACACTTGATTTGCTTGTGATTGATACACAGCATAAGGCGTTAATTGCTGTGACATTGCATCACCAATATCATCATTAAACAGATTAAATGCTTGGCGAGGATGATCTTGTTCAATCAATTTAATATGCGGGTTATTTAACAGCCCTTTTAACGTAGATAAATCGGTACCATTAAATGACGCGGCAAAAAAGCCATCACTATCAAGCTTAATTTCGCCACCTAATTGCTTTGCAAGTGCTTTAACTACGCCTTTATGACCATTGTCGACTTGAATGATATAACGGTGGTTATCGATTTCGGCGTACACACTCGCAGTAAAAGACAATGCAATGCATACGGTAAGAGAAGAGAGTTTCATTAGTTACTGCCCCAAACATGATTGTTGCAGTTTTTAGAATAGTAAATTTTATGCGAAATGCCAGTAATAACAGATATTGCAGCGCATAAAAAAGCCGCGTAAGCGGCTTTGATTTATGGGTTGATTAGCAAATTAATTAAAAAACAACTGTTTTCTCAGCAGAGCATGTAGAAGTACTCGCTTCACATACTTGGTAAGTGAAGCTACCGCCACCTTTACCACCAACTGCATCTGTGTAGCTACCTGTATTTGATACTGTCGCAACCATTGAACCGTTACGAAAAACGTCCATTGAAGATACACTTGTACCTGACCAAGTTAGGTCTACACGTTTAGTACCTTTCACTTTGTAACCCTGTGCTGATAATGTGATATCGCCTTCACCGCCACCGTTACCGCCGCCATTGTCACCGCCAGCACAACCGTTAGCTGTTAGGTAATCATCAGCCGCTTTTGCTTTAACAATACCGTAACCGAAGTAAACATCTTTACCTGCCGCACCTGCATCTTGCGCTGTTGCTTTAAGCGCATCACGGATTTCAGTACCAGTACAGGTTGGGTGGTTTGACCAAACTAGTGCTGCAATACCTGAAACAGCTGGTGTTGCCATTGATGTACCGCTCATAAAGCCGTAATCACTTGTACCAATTTTAACTGTCATTGATGCTGCATTAAGAAGCGTCGCGCGGTCTTCAAGTGCTGCACCTACTGCAGGAATTGACGTCGCGTTTGTATCACCTAATGTTGCGTAAAGCATGCCCGCTTCGTTATTAATAATAACAGCACCTACACCGCCTGAGTTTTCACAGTTAAGTACTTTATCGTGGAACGAAATATTACCACGGTCGATTACACAAATTTTACCTGCAGCTGCAGAGTTAACCACCTCAGCTGTACCCATAAAGAAGGTAGAGGCTGTTGCTTCACCTGCGTTTTCCATTGATGATGTATTCATCGCAACGCCATCTGCAGAAAGTGATGCACTTGTTGCCATATCTGCAGGGTAAGTAGAAAGTGTGTCTACACCACCAGCAGTTACTTCAACACAGATGGTTTCATCTTCAGTTGCTTGCTTACCACGACCTGTTGTACAGCTAGGGAATTGTGAGAAGTCTGCAATTTGGTCGTTATTATCATTTGCACCAATCATCATAACTGATGGGTAACCCGCAGGGTATGAACGCACATTGTTACCGTCGTTACCCGCTGCCGCTACAACTAAACCACCTGCAGCAGTAAAGTTCGCAAATGCGTTTGATTCGGTACTGTTAGAACCGCCGCCGCCTAAGCTCATGCTAATGATGTTTGCACCAGCTTGGCTACAAAGGTTAGCTGCATGCGCTAAATCTGATGAATAACCCCAACCTTCAGCATTAAATACTTTAATAATGTGCATTGGTACGCCTGGTGCCATACCTACTACACCAAAACCGTTATCAGCTGCACCAATTGTACCCGCTACGTGAGTACCGTGAGGACCACCATGCTCATTCCAGTTACCTGTACCAGAATCATTATCACCAGTGATGTTACCCCAAACAAAATCTGGGTTAGATTGATCAAGACCTGAATCGATTACACATACCTTCATATCTGAAGATGCATCAAACGCTAGTTGATCTGCCTGTGATTGGTATACAGCATACGGTGTTAATTGCTGTGTCGTCGCATCACCAATGTCATCACTGTAAAGTGACATTGGCTTACGCACAAAATCTTGCTCAATTAGTTTAATATGTGGGTTGTTAAGAAGTCCTTTCACTTCTGATAAATCTTTCCCTGAGAAGCTTGCAGCAAAAAATCCATTTGAATCTAGTTTAATATCACCACCAAGTTTTTTAGCGAGCGCTTTTACTACGCCTTTGTTGTTGTTATCAACTTGGATGATAAAACGGTTTTCATCTGCTGCTTGCGCAGTAGCTACTGTGCTTAACGCTAGTAGTACTGATGTAGTTAATGTTTTTAATTTCATATAGCTTTCCCAGATTACATAAAGTGAGACACATGCTTTGAAAGCCGTATCTGTATTCGGGAATAAAGTTAACCAAGTTTTAACATTTCAACAACAAAAATCACATATTCCATTATTAAAATAATTTAATTTAAATTAGCATAAGCAGACATCTAAACAGCTTCAGAGCTAAACAGCTAAAAGCATTATTGCAACAAACAACTCAATTAATCGAAAAAAAGGGATAATATTTCCAAATATGTCTTCAAACTCATCAGACCTGTTCAAATTAACTTTAATAGAAATCAGTCTTATTTCGCATTTCATTTATATTGAACCCAAAAACACCGTTACATTTGTTTACAATCACTTTGTAAACAAAGTTAACATCACATAAAAACGTCACACACACGGCAAAAATATGCTGGGAGAGAAGCCTTATTTTCAGGCTAAAGCTCTAAGATAAGTAGAAAGCAATAAATAGTAGATTGAATAGGTAAGATCTAATAAAGGAAAGGTGTAATAAAAAAGCGCCCTAAATAAGGGTTATTTAAGGCGCATTAAAGCTTAGTCGATTAGACCGTATTCTTTATCAAGAATGTCGATCACTTCTTGACGCGGATCGCTTGGAATTTCTAACTGTTTACCAACAA
Organism: Pseudoalteromonas sp. T1lg24; assembly: GCF_002964745.1. Lineage (NCBI taxonomy): Bacteria > Pseudomonadati > Pseudomonadota > Gammaproteobacteria > Alteromonadales > Pseudoalteromonadaceae > Pseudoalteromonas > Pseudoalteromonas sp. T1lg24. Next base: position 26,262 of record NZ_PQCB01000001.1, read on the forward strand.
TTTTACTCGCAATACCAACGTAAGTGTCTGACACTTGCATCATCACATCGACCGGTAGTTTGTAACCTTTGGCGAGTTCTTCACGTTCATCCATGCGATCTTTATTAAGTAATACATCGCTATCAGGTACGTTATTAATTAATAACTGGCGGAAACCCTCTTTCGAGTTTTCAACAATCTTACCATCGCGGTAAGCTGGGCCATCCCAAATACGTGATGAATCTGGTGTACCAACTTCATCGATATAAATAAGCTTATGCGAACCATCAACTTCTTCAACGTAGCCAAACTCAAATTTCGTATCCACAAAAATTTGGTCAAGCTCAGCAAGTTGCTCGCTAATTAGCTTAAAGCCTTCAGTTAATAGCTTTTCGTATAAATCTATATCGCTTGCCGACTTAAAATTAAATGCTGCTAAATTGTTTTCGATGTTTTCGCGTGTAATATTGACATCATCTACTTCTGGCACTTCTGCTACGCCAGTAATAATGCCTTTAGTCGATGGTGTAATTAATACATTGTCTAATTTCTGGTGAGCTTCTAAACCTTCTGGTAAATCAATACCACAGAAGTTGCGAACGCCTTTTGCGTAATCACGCCACATGCTACCCGTAATGTATTGGCGTGCAATTGCTTCAACGCGAACAGTTTCAGCTTTACGTACAATCCATACATAAGGGTGTGGAATATCAACAATGTGATTACCCGCAAGGCCTGCTTCGTCAAATAATTTAAACCAGTGAGACGCCACTGAGTTAAGCGCAATACCTTTACCTGGCACACCGTTAAGGCCGTTTTCACCTTGCCAAATACAGTCAAACGCTGAAATACGGTCTGAAATAACCATAAGTGCAAGTGGTGTATCTTTTGGAATGTTATATCCCTTTTCTTCGATTAAGCGAACGCTGTCTTGCTCGGTTAACCAATAAACACTGCGAACTTTACCGCTGTGAACCTTACCTTTGGTACGGATCGGTAAATCGTCATTTACGTCCAAAACCTTATATGAACTCATGGAAACTCCAAAAGATATTTTTGATACTAGAAAAGCACTTTATGCGCTCTAAATTGGGGTGCGCCAATTTTAGTGAAAAGTCGCTGCAAACTCAATAATTGAACAAAAAAAGCAAGCGTATGAATTGCTATCGCAAAAGATTGGTTTCAAGGTGTTGTTGTTATAGTATCACACCAATTTAAATTTATTTTGTGCAGTCATGTTAGCGATTAATAATCTCACATTTTCTTATCCAGGCACTCAGAGCCAATTTGTGCTGCATGATTTTGCCTTAGCAAAAGGCGAACATGTGTTTATTTACGGCCCAAGTGGCAGTGGTAAATCAACATTGCTGTCGCTAATTACTGGTGTGCAGCAACATAACAGCGGTTCAATCTCAATTTTAGACACCGCTTTTTCGACTCTTTCACAAAAACAAAAAGACCGCTTTCGCGCAGATCATATTGGCTATATTTTTCAGCAATTTAATTTAATCCCTTTTTTATCTGCAACTGAAAACGTTGCGCTGGGGTGTGAGTTCTCAAAAATACGTACTGAAAAAGCCATAACCAAATACGGCAGTGTTGAAAAAGGTGCGAATAAGTTATTAATGGCGCTTGGTTTAAGCGAACAAAATATTGCTAAGCCAGTCAATCAACTAAGCATAGGCCAACAACAACGCGTTGCCGCTGCCAGAGCATTACTTGGTGAACCAGAACTCATCATTGCTGATGAACCTACGTCTGCTCTTGATAACGACGCTCGAGAAGAATTTATTAACCAGCTTTTTGAGCAAGCTAACAATAATCAAACCAGTATTTTGTTTGTCAGCCATGACCAAACGCTCGCAAATTTGTTTGATAGGCAAGTAGCGCTTGCAAGCTTTATGCAGGAGCAAACACTATGAGCCTATTAACCCTCTCCCGCAAAAGCTTACTGAATCGTTTTTCAAGTATTGCCATAACGACCATTGCGATTGCTTTAAGTATTACCTTGTTACTGCTTATTGAACGTGCCCGTGTTGATGCCAAAGCAAGCTTTCATAATACGGTATCAGGCACCGATTTAATTGTCGGTGCTCGCACTGGCAGCACCGAATTATTACTTTTTTCGGTATTTCGTATCGGTCACCCAACGAACAATTTAAGTTTCACAAGCTATCAAGATATTACCAGCAAACGCTCAGTAAAATGGGCTATTCCACTTTCGCTTGGTGATAGCCACAAAGGTTTTAGCGTTATTGGTACTAATAATGACTACTTTGCTCATTATCGTTATGCCAATAAGCAAAACCTTGTATTCACAAAAGGACACGCTTTTGAACAAGTAAATCATGTGGTGCTTGGCAGTAATGTCGCTAAAAAGCTGCATTACCATTTAGGTGACTCGATTGTACTGTCGCATGGCGCTGGCAATACCAGCTTTCATCATCATGACGACCACCCATTTAAAGTCGTGGGAATTTTAGCGGCAACCGGCACGGCGGTTGATAACAGTGTGCATGTGCCGTTAGTGGCAATTGATAATATTCATGGCTCAACAATACCTAGTATTAGCCAGAAGCATCAAGCAGATGAGCATCATGACCACGACCACCATGATGATCATCAACACCACAGCGAACAGCATGATGAACATGACAAGCTGCCCGCCCTATCAAATGCGGAACTCACCGGCCAGCCAAAAAAAATCAGCGCATTTTTATTAGGCCTAAAAAGTCCAATTTTTGCACTGCAACTACAACGTAATATCAGCCAATCTAAGCAAGAGCCACTGTTGGCGATTATGCCCAAGTTCACTTTGCGCCAATTATGGGAAGTGGTCGGTGTATTTGAAAAAGCCTTATTGGTTATCTCAGGTGCTGTTGTCGTTATTGCTTTACTTGGCATGTTGACTAATTTATTGGCAAGTCTCAGTCAGCGCCGCCGCGAGCTTGCAATTTTACGCTCAGTGGGCGCATCGCCGAGTACCATATTTACGTTACTCGGGTTAGAAGCACTATTAATCACAACGTGTGCTACCTTGCTGGCTATCGCATTTTATTACCTTGTTATTGTATTGCTTGCTAACATGCTTGGCAGTATCAGCGGGATTCACTTGCAACTTATGGCACTTAGCCAATATCAAATGAGCTTATTGGCTGGTATTATTTTGCTTGGCACCATATTTGGTTGTTTACCTGCTTACAAAGCATATCGTTACGCATTGAGCGATGGCTTAACCATAAAAGTTTGAGAATTATATGAAACGACATTCGCTATTGTTTACTTTTTTCGCCTTAATAACGTTATTAAGTAATCAGCTGTTTGCCAATGGAAAAGCAAAAGAGCTTTACTGGGAAGATCTCATTCCTAAAGGCTACTCGTCATCACCTGTTGAAGGGCAAGCTGCACATAATGAAAACTCTGAAGCCAATTGGGTGCAGCCCGATTTAAACGCGCCCATTGTAAAAGAGCTAAATAATACTATGGTGACATTGCCTGGCTTTGTTGTGCCACTTGAGGGTGATGATGAAGTGATCACCGAATTTTTATTAGTACCTTATTTTGGCGCCTGTATTCATGTGCCGCCACCGCCGCCAAACCAGATTGTGCATGTGACTTTTAAAGATGGTGTACCAATCGAAAGCCTTTACGATGCCATTTCTGTTACCGGTAAAATGAAAACCGAAAGTTGGGAGGGCGAGCTAGCAAAAGTAGGTTATCGTATCGAAGGCGTAGGCGTTGCGCCATTTGACCTTTAAATACATTTAAACAAAAAAGGCGCTACAGCGCCTTTTTTCTAGCTCTATTTCTGACAATTTTTACAATACACGGTACTGCGTTGTCCTTGGCGAATTTCGAGCAGTGGCTCTTTGCAGGTTACACACGGCTCGCCTTTACGCCCATACACTAGTAACTTCTGAGCAAAATAACCTGGTTTGCCATCAGTTTGGGCAAAGTCTTTCAGTGTTGTGCCGCCCTGTTCAATGGCATCCGCTAATGTTTGCTTTACGATAGGCACTAATTGTTGGTAACGCTTTTTAGAGATCTTACCTGCAGCGCGCTTAGGGTGAATACCCGCTTTAAATAAAGATTCATTGGCATAAATATTACCCACTCCTACAACCACGCTGTTATCCATTAAAAACTGTTTTATTGCAGTTTGCTTTTGTCGTGATTTTTCATAGAGGTAGTCAGCATCAAAGTCGTCGGTTAATGGCTCAGGACCCAATTTTAGTAAGCTGCTATGAATTTCACCCGCTGCTTGCCACAAACAAGCGCCAAAACGGCGAGGATCATTTAGACGGAGTACTTTGCCATTTTCGAGCTCTATTTCGACGTGATCATGCTTTTTGAGTGGAACAGAATTATCGACCACCCGCAGATTCCCCGACATGCCTAAGTGTAAAATAACACTACCTGTATCCACACTAATCATTAAGTATTTCGCGCGGCGGCTGATGTCTGTAATTGTTTTACCTTCAAGTTGATAAACGTCGTTTGGCACAGGCCAACGCAATTGCGCTTGATGAACACGCACTTGTTTCACCGTTTGCTTTAGCATATGGGGTGTAATGCCTAAACGGCTCACTTCAACTTCTGGTAATTCAGGCATAAAAAACTCTAAAACTCCGTGGTAGGAAATAACTGATTGCAGGTTTGTTTATCTAATTTTAAACGACGCGCTTGATTATCATCAACAAAACACCCACCTGGCGTAGTAAATACGTCAAACACCAAACTGCGATCATAACCTGCAATGAAAAGTTCCACGCTTGCGAGCGCCGAGGACTTTTCATCAACTATCGGCATCACCTCACCGCTTGCTTGTCGCCAATTTAAATCAAGCAATTCAACATCAATATTTAACTGCTTATTAGTGCGCCAACTCGTACCGATACGCTCAATTTTGAAATCACTGTATTGATAGGTCAATACCGCGCTATTGGGTGGCAACAATGATTGAGTAGCCTCATCATCAGACGTCGAGATAATCTTATGATGCAGTCCATTAAACAAAAAAATCATTAGCAGCATGGCGAAAATAATTACATTATTCCAGCCGGTTCTTCCAAGCCTAATCATTTCGATCCTAAACGCGCGTATTTCAGTATTACTAAGTCTATATGAAACACGCCGCTTTAGCATCCATTTAGGTAGTGTATAAGTAATACCAAATGAGTAATTTCTGTCGCTGTTAAAAGGCTATTTTTTTGCTAAACTATGCGCCAAAATTTAAGGAGTTCCGTCCATGGCAATGTATGTAGTGGGTCATAAGATCCCTGATTCAGATTCTATCTGTGGTGCAATTGCACTTGCATATTTAAAGAATCAAATTGGTGAAGCAGCAATCGCAACACGTTTAGGCGATGTATCACCTGAAACTCAGTTCATTCTAGACACATTTGGTTTTGAAGCACCTGAGCTTAAAATGAGCTACGCAGGTGAAGAGGTTTACATTGTAGACCACACTGAAAAAACACAAGCACCAGATGACATTGATGAAGCAACGGTTGTTGGTGTTGTTGACCACCACAAACTGGGCGATTTAACAACGTCTACACCTCTTGAGTGTTGGATCCGCCCTGTAGGCTGTTCAAACACTATCATCAAGATGATGTATGACTTCTACGGTGTTGAAATTCCAAAGAACATCGCTGGGCTTATGTTAGGTGCAATCCTATCTGATACTGTAATCTTCAAGTCACCAACTTGTACTACTGCTGATATCAAGTGTGTTGAAGTACTGGCTGAAATCGCAGGTATCGAAGACTACAAAGCATTCGGTATGGAAATGTTTAAAGTTAAGTCTGCAGTTGAAGGTACGCCAGCTCGCGACCTAGTTATGCGTGACTTTAAAGACTTCAATATGAACGGCAACCTAGTAGGTATCGGTCAGTTAGAAGTTATCGACTTAGCTGTATTTGACGACATCAAAGCTGACCTTGAAGCTGATATTGCAAAGCTTAAAGAAGAAGGTGGTCGTCATTCTGTATTCTTACTACTTACAGACATCATGAAAGAAGGTTCACAAATGCTAATCGCGTCTGATGACGAAGGCATTGTTGAGCGTGCTTACGGTGTTGCGCCTGAGCAAAGCCGTGTTTGGTTAGATGGTGTACTAAGCCGTAAGAAGCAAGTAGTGCCACCACTACAAGATGCATTTGCTTAATTAAGCTTTAGTAAAAAAGGCGCGTTTAGCGCCTTTTTTAATGCTTAAGATAAAGCGCCATTTCGCTATGCAAACCATCAATTAAGCTCTATGCTTATATAAATTCAATTAGTTAAGTTTGCGATGCCATTAATAGTATTTTTGTTTTGTGTTTTATTTGCAGCTGCGCTTGATGCGACAGAGATAGAGCAAGCAACACAGCAAAATATTAGCGCACACATTCAAAAGCAAAGTAACTTAACATTCTCCAATTACGAAAATCGCATTGAACAGCTTTCGCTTAAGCATAATCAAGACAACCTTGAGATGCTGGCTGCGCTAAATCAGTTCAATGAACAAAATCCAACAAAAATTTAAACGATCTCGCCTACTTATTAAGTTACCGCTGCTATCTTGAACTGGTGAATAACCAACAAGATGCCTACCAACAAACAGAACAAAGTTTACTGGCGCTGACTATCAGCTCAGCCTCAGATCCCGCTATTTCTGCAGCAACCAGCTTTTGTAAATCTTGGCGCTATTATTTTGAAAAAGATGCTAAGCAATACGATCTCTACATTGAGCAATCATTTAACTATGCACTAAATGCACAAACACCTGTACTTAAATACTGGATTGCCATTAGCTTTGCCATGATGGCGCAAGATACAGGCAGGCACTCGGCGGCAATTGAGGCAGCAAAATTGGCAATGACCATTGCTAACGTGAATAAAGACAATTACCGAGAAGCCACCAGTAGAGCCATTATCGCAATCTCAGAAGCAGAACTAGGTTTTTTTGACGACGCACTGATAAATAACCAATGGGCGATTGATTGGTATAAAAGTGTAGACCAACAAAATGCCATTTTAGGTCTATATCAAAATAGAGGGTTTATTCTGAATAGCCAAGGTAATACAGCTCAAGCAAAAGCCATTTACCTAGACGCTATTGAACAGGCTAAAAAACTTGAAAACCAAGATGCAATTCACGAAATTTACAGCAATTTAGCTGCAATTGCCTTTACTGAAGGCGAACTTGCGCTTTCAAATGACTACGCAAAAAAGACGCTGCAATATGCACAACAAAGTGACTATCAAACCCTCGCTGCGCACGCCTACTCTATTATGGCGATTAATAATGTTTATTTAAATCAGCTCGACCTAGCTCAAGAGTACTTCGATAAAGGCAATAGCTATTTTGAAGAGTATAAAATGATTAGCTTGTTGGCAGATAACTATAAATCTTGGTCGGAAGCGATGGCCAGCATTGAAAATTTTGAAGCGGCATATAAAGCACAGTTACGCTACAAAGAACTGAGCGATAAGATATTTAACACCGAACGCGAGAGCCGTATGCTACGTATTAAAGAGCTTTACGAGGTGGCACAAAAAGATCAAGAAATTGAGCAGTTAGCGTTTGATAATCAGCGCAAAAATACTGAAATTGAAAACAAGTCATTGCAAAAACGAATATGGGTATTAAGTGCTGTTATCACTTTGTTAGCCTTTATTATTTTGTCGTTTTTTTATCGCAAGCTAAATACATCCAATAAAAAGCTAACCAAACACAATACTAAGCTCAATGAAGAACGCTTTATCGATCCGCTTACCGAAGGTTTAAACCGTCGCTTTTTTGAAGTACAGCAGCGCGAGCGCATGCTGAATGTGCCTGAAGCTAGCTTTAGCTTATTCGCCCTTGATATTGATCATTTTAAATCGCTCAACGATACCTATGGCCACGCCTGTGGCGACCAGGTACTAAAACAATTTTGCCAGCGCATTCGGCAATCAATTCGACAGCAAGATAATCTGATTCGCATGGGTGGCGAAGAGTTTTTACTGGTGATTGAAAATAGCAACCTAGAAGCTGATGCTCAACTTATCAAAAAATTACTCACTATTACTAATTCAGAACCTATTACATTTGAACTGCATCGCGTGTCAATTTCTGTATCGATTGGCGCTGCTTCCAACGTCAATATTTATGATGAGACAACATTAGACTTTGCCCTAGAACTTGCAGATCAAGCGTTATACAAAGCAAAGCAGGCGGGACGAAATCAAGGGGAACTATTAGATTTGTATCAAATCAACCTAGCAAGTGTGATTAATAACTACGATATGATTGTTAGTAAGACGGTTACCAGTCGCACACAGTAATAAAAAATGAGCTGAAGGCAGTAATCTTACATTTCAAGCAACATTTAAGTTAAATACTTGATGATGCCAATTCCCAATTAGAACCATTAAACAGCAAAACATTTCCTGTCATCAACACAACTTTACAACGTTAAAGTAAAACACTTACTTAAGCGAGAGGATATTATTAAATTAAGCTGGCTTAAAATTCAGGCAATAAAAAACCCGAGATAAACTCGGGTTTTTTTAATTCTTTCAGCAAATCACAATTACTTGATTTTTGCTTCTTTGAAAATCACGTGTTTACGTACTTTTGGATCGTACTTTTTGATTTCCATTTTTTCAGGCATGTTACGCTTGTTTTTGTCGGTAGTGTAGAAATAACCAGTACCAGCAGTAGAAACTAAACGGATCTTATCACGCATGACTCAAGCTCCTTATACTTTTTCGCCGCGAGCACGGATATCAACTAATACCGCGTCGATGCCTTTCTTATCGATAATACGCATACCTTTAGTAGTAGTACGTAATGTAACGAAACGCTTTTCGCTTTCAACCCAAAAACGGTGAGTTTGTAGGTTAGGTAAAAAACGACGCTTAGTCGCATTGCGAGCGTGTGAACGGTGGTTACCTACCGCTGGACGCTTACCTGTAACTTGACAGACTTTAGACATGTCTATTTATCTCCAATAACTTCGCTCGAGCTAAATCATTTCTTCCGAGGTTTGTGTACGTTTCTGCCCCGGAATTAATCAAAGGGCGCTCTTTATACAGCAAATACAGGCTAAGATCAAGAAACCCGATCTTTAGTTCAGCTCATGTGTAAATTTTATAGCGGCTAATTATAGTGATCTCTTGCCCCGAGGGAAAGTAAAACTTACTTTTATTTTCACTATTTCCGCGAATTAAGCAAAACAGCCTGTTTTTTCGAGTTTTCTTTTTATAAACAGAACTAAATTAGCCTACTAATTTCGTAAGTAAAGGCACAAAGTAACAATAAATTTTCTCACTTTGTGTCAAAATTTTTAATTAAGCTTACTCTTGCACTAACACTTCTTGTCCTGATGTGAGTCTTTCAGCGCCTCTGATGGCAACTTTATCGCCTAGTTTTAATTGCTCCAATGTTACAGGACGCACTTCAACTTTACTGCCTTGCCCTTGACCAACTTCCACGGCAACTTGTTGTGCTTTATTGTCATCTTGTATTTTTACAACATGAACGCCTGCTTTTCGTAAAATAAGCGCATCACGTTCAACTAATAAGCTTGGTTGTGTTTTTTCAATATTAAAATCAACATCAACAAGTTGGCCACTGGCCCAACTCATTTTATTGTTTGTGAGCAGCTTAGCGCGTACTTCAAATGTCTGCGAGCGCGAATCTGTGGCTGGAATAACCGCGCTTACCCTTGCCTTACCGGTTTGCAAATTATCAAAGCTGCCACTACTTAAGCTAACGTTTTGACCAACCGCTGCATATGCCAAGTACTTTACCGGCGCATAAAAACGTACTTCCAAATTGTTGATATCAATAAAATGCACCAACTTATCGGCACGGCTCGCATCACTGCCCGCTAATAAAAAGCGTTTGCTGACTATGCCGTCAAATGGTGCAACCACAGTTGCTCGTGCCATGCGGTCTTCAATTTGTTTCAGCTTCACTTTTGCCAGCTCAATATCGGTCAGCGCTAAGTCATGCTGACTTTGCACTAAATCAACTTGGTTTGCCGCTGCACTGCTGGTCTTAGCTAATTTTTTAAGCCTTTCAAGCTCTTGGCGTTGATAAGTTAAATTAACTTCAGCACGCTTAATCATAATGCGCTGCTCTGCCGCTTCTAATTCAAGCGGTAGCATTTCAATTCGCGCAATCACATCACCTCGCTTTATCATGGCACCTGGCTCTGCAACAAAACTAAGCTTACCCGCGGTGCCAACGGTTAAATCAACATCGCCTTTACCTCTTAAAGTGCCATTCAAAGCCACGGTTTGAACAAGTGGCGCTTGCTCAACCAATTTGACCGCAACCGTTGGTAATGCATATAAAGGTGCAACCAACAGCGATGAAGCAACTAACAGCGTATTTAATGGTTTATTCATCTTGGTATCCCCTATTTATTAGCAACCAGATCTAATTGTGTTTTATCGTTTTTAGTATTTGCTTGTTTTAATTGCGGTGGCGTTTGTTTACCTAGTAGTAATAAACTTGGCATTAAAATTAAGGTAAACATGGCACTAATTGCCATGCCGCCGACAATTACAGTTGCCAGTCCACGATAAATCTCCGAGCCAACACCTGGCATTATCATCAGTGGCAACATGCCAAATAAACTGGTTAAGGTACTTAAATAAACCGGTCTTGCACGAATAAGTACTGCATTTTCAACCGCTTCACGGCGTGATAAACCATCGCGTTCGCCTTGGCGAGTTTGATCTACTAATAAAATCGCATTGTTCACAACCAGCCCGAGTAAAATAATAAAGCCAATCATAGTAAGTAAATCGAGTGACTGAAAACTCACAACGTTAAGTGCCGCTAGCGCCAATATGCCGCCCGCTACGGCCAGAGGCATAACTAACAACACCAATAGGCTATCGCGAGCCGATTTAAACAGTGCCGTCATCAACAAAAATAAAATAAATAGCGCAAGCACAAAGTTGTAGGCCATTTCTTCAATTGCTGAATTCATTTTTTGCGCATTACCCGCCAAAATTGCGTTTGCTGAGCGAGGTAAGTTTTCACGCACAACGGGCATCACTTGTTCAGTAAGTATTTTTTGCGCCTGCTGTAAACTCATATCATTTGGCGGCGTAATTTGAATACTCACCGTACGGTAGCCATTTACACGGCGTAATTGAGATGGTCCAACGGTTCGCTCAATAGTGGCTAGCTCACCCAGCGTTTGCACACCTGCCAATGGTGTTGTGATAGGTAAACTCGCTAGCTCTTCAGGGCTTTGCCATGGATTAGCGCGTAAAATCACGTTCATGCGTTCGTTACCGTCAAAGTATTCGCTAATAAACATACCGCTGGTAAAGGCTTGCACCGCACTTGCAACATCACGACGTGTTAAACCCGCTTGCGTAATGCGTCTATCATTTGGCGTGAGTCGCAATTCAGGCTCAGCCATATTAAGAGAAGGTTGCGGCTGCGCCATTGCTTCTGGCATAGCTTTTTTCACTTCAGCCAGTGCTAGTTGCGCAGTAGACATCAATTGCTCCATATCGGAGCCCTGCAAATCGATACTTAAAGTACGGCCGTTACCCCCATTTGCTACTTGGATCATCGAGCCTCGAAATAAGAAGACTTGGGTATCGGGCAACTCTGCAAATATTTCCTCGCGAGCAACTTGCATTAGCTCCTCTACGCGCTGAGCATCGGCAGAATAAATAAAGCCACCCGCATTTGAACCAAATACATAGAAATTAAAATCTTTGATTGCAGGTGACTTCTCACCTAAGTAATAAGGCATTAAGCGCTGTTTTACTTTCTCGGCCAGTTCCTCTTCCATGTAGTCAATATTGGCACCGGCTGGTGTTACTAAACTATAAAAGAAACCATCCGTTGGTGCGCGCGGCATAAAGTCAGTTTGCGGCACTAACGTGTATGTCACCAGTATCGCGCCACCTAACAGTCCTACCACCCAAGAAACTTGCTTAGTACGCGTGCTAGTGAGTCGCATAATTAAATTGGTTAAACGACGCCAGTAGGCATGAAATTGATCGTCGTTATTTTCATTGCTCAGTAAATATTTACTGGCGATAGGAATAATACTGATAGCACTAATTAATGAGGCAATTACCGCAATAGAAAGCGTTAACGCTAAATCTGAAAAGAGCTGTCCTTCAATACCCGCCATAAATAAAATTGGTAGGAAAATCGCCACGCTGGTTGCGGTAGAGGCAAATAGCGCACCACTTACTTGCACCGCGCCTTTTAACACGGCTTGCTTTCGCGCCATGCCTGCTTGCATCAATCGCGTGATATTTTCTTGCACAATAATCGCAGCATCAAGTACTAAACCTACAGCAAACGCCAATCCTGCCAACGACACCACATTTAAACTGCGATTAAAAATACTTAACGCTAAAAAAGCCACCATTAACGACACCGGAATTGTCGATGCAATAATTAACGTTGTACGCCAACCTCTGAAAAACAACCACAAAATACCGCAGGCCAATAATACACCTAGGCCAAGGTTACTTTTTACCAACTGTAATGCGTTACGAATATGCACAGATGCATCGTAACTTAATTCAATCGCCAAGCCTTCTTGGGCTAATATACCTTCGTTTAACTCTTTAATTGTGGCATTCAGTTCATCAAGTACCGCAACTGTATTCGATTCATTGGCACGGGTAAGCGTAATGTAATAAGCAGGTTTACCATTTCGCAGCGTCATTGCACGGCGGTCTGTTACGGTATTTTCAATTTTCGCTACATCGCCTAAGAAAATAGCGCGCTCTCCTGAATAGCCAATGCGCATTTGCGCCATATTATCTAAATCATATTGCCCAGTGAAACGTACGGTATATTGACGACGACCAACATCGGCAATACCACCTGAAGTGTCGGTTGACGACGCTAACGTTTGGCTAATTTGACTTAAACTAATACCCAATGCGGCCGCTTTATGGGGGTCAAAAGTAACGCGCAATTCACGTGGCCTTTCACTCGCCAAGTTAACAAAGGCTACGCCGGGAATTTTAGCCAAACGTGGTTGGATTAATTCATCAATTTGTTTTTGATAACGCGCCATATCGAGATGGCCACTACTTTCCGTAGGTACCACCAATAACGTTGCTGCGGTTGGCCCACCGGAGCCAGGACCGGCATTACCACCTGCCGTAACAATTGGGTCCATTGCATCTAAAGGCAAAGGCGGAGCTTGGTTTAAGCTGTTTAGCACATTTAGCATCGCCTCTTGCATATCGCTGCCAACAGCAAAGGTTAAATTAATAAAACCCTGCCCTTGGTTAATTTGCGTATTTACCTCAAGCGCACCAGGCGTGTTTTTTACCGCATTTTCTAACGGCTCAATGATCACTGACTCGATTTCTTCTGGGGCAGCTTGGCGCCAACCTGAAATAATCGTGATTTGTGGTTGCTCAATATCGGGGGTTAATTGGATAGGTAGTTTAAAGATACTAATTGTACCAAACAGCATAATTAGCACTAAAATCACCAGCACGCTGGCTGGGTTTTTTAAGGAACTTCTTGTGATATTCATAATGATAATACAGGGGTATAACTAGGTGTAGTCTAGTTGTTTGTATCATCATTGCTAGTTGTAAATTGTGTGTAAATATTTCGAAAAGTTGAACGCACAAAGAACTAAGATAAATGACATAGAAACAAACTAAATCATCTAAAAGTTCGTTTTATTATATGATTTAGTTTGACACAGTATCGATTGGTAACAGCTTATCTTTACCCCATTCACTCCAACTGCCATCGTACACTTTCACATTATCAAACCCCGCAATCTCGGCTGCTAATGCCAAAATACACGCAGTTACACCTGATCCACAACTAAATATAAACTCTTTGGGTGCGGGAACAAGTTCGTTAAAAATTTGTTTTAGCGTAGCTTTATCTAACAACTCACCTTGCTCTAGCAAACTGGCGTAATGCAAGTTAAGCGAGTTTGGAATATGGCCACTGCGCATCCCTTCACGCGGTTCTGCTTCTTGTCCACTAAAACGGCCATAACCTCTCGCATCAACAATTTGAATATCGTCATTGTTAATTGCATTCAATACATAGTGCTTATCAACAAATAGCTGCTTATCTTGCTGAACTTTAAAATTACCTTTCACAGTTGGTATCGCATAATTTTCAACAACATCAAAACCCTGTTGCTGCCATGCAGGTAAGCCGCCACGTAAAATAGCAACATTATCAAAGCCCATAGTTTTAAACATAAACCAAGCGCGCGCTGCAGAGAACATACCTTGTTTATCATATACAATCAGATGCGAATCTTGATTAATTCCTAACTGCTGTATTTTATCTTCAAAAACGTGCGCACTCGGCATGGTATTGGGCGATGATGCGGTTACATCTACAATATGTTTACTAAAGTCGAAACGTATTGCGCCTGGGATCACGCCACAGCTTTGATCTTTTGATTTATTTACCGGGTTATCCATACTGGCATCAAGAACAACTAAGTTAGTGTCATCGAGGTGTTGCTTTAACCAAGTACAATCCACTTGAAAATCAGTGTTATCAAATACTGAATTAGTCATTACAAACTCAACCCTTTTACTTGTACTAAATCAAAATCAGCAAGTTCTGGTACTAGCTGCTGTAGTTTGTCTTCAGTCTCATTTAAGGTACGTAGACAACCGCAATATTGATTCGCTTTTTGTTCGAGCTGCACAACTTTCTTTTGCAATGACTTATCAATTTCGCTGGCGATAATATCAATACGCTCACCCATGCCTGTGATTTTCTGCTCGATATTGCCTTCATTTGACTCAAATGCATCACCAAGCGCAACTAAAATAGCGCCGAGAGAACCATGCACAGCAGAGTGAATTTTTTGACTGATTTCTTTTTCAAAAAAATCATCTAATTTAGAAAGGGATTGTGGTGCGATATAGAAAAAGTCATCGCCCGCTTTAAATTTATCTTTTAGGGCAATTTCAACGTACTTTAGTTGGTCTTTTAACACTTCAGGCTCTTTATCGGTAAAGCCTGTAACCACTTGTTCAATTGCTGACAAGCCTAAATTCACACCGTCGGTAGCAAGTTTAACCAGTTCAGGTACGGTACTGCGCAACCCTTTACTGTATTCTTTTAAAACTTGCATCTCTTCATCGTTAAGCTCAACCCAACGGCCACGAATAAACAACTGAGTGTCGTTATTTATCTGCACATTGGTTTGTCCTTTATCGACAATGCGAATGACATCATCGGTAATAATTAAGCCATGTCCAAGCTCAACATCACATAATTCATCAGCCAACGATGCATTTGAAAACAGTAAGCTTGTAATCAAAAAGACCCAAAATCGCACCAACTTCATAACAATTCTACCCCAAAGATAACCCAACAAGATTATCAAACTAACGAGGTAGATACCAAATCATTTCGCATAGCGCATTAAACGCAAGTGCACATCTGAGGTTTTGCTTCTTAGGTTTGTTTTACCGCTATAAAAGGCAACAGCCCATGCTTGAGTAATACTGCCAACACCGCTTGTATTGGTCCAATAGTTTTGTGCCAATGTTGCTGGGAATACAACGTTATTAATTGCCGCATCAACGCACTGACGTTCAACAAGCGAACTTAACTCTTTAACATTCGGCAACTGCCAATCGTCAAAGCCAGCGTATTGATAATCTGCTGCAACTAGCAAGGCTTGTTGCCAAGTTAACTGCTCAGTGCCACCGGTGCAGGTGCTATTAGTCGCATCCCACGATTGACCAATACTACAACGCATCCACATCAGGCCAGTTAAATTATCAACCGCGGTGCCATCTGCATTTACCGTAAATTGCGCTGTTGGTGACGTGCTAGGAATATTACCAACACATACTTGCGCATTAGCAGAGCATGCAAAGATAGTTGTAGTCACAATAATCGATAATTTACTAAAAATACGCATAGTACCCTCTTTATTAATCATCATTACTGGTGTCTCGCACTAAACGTATGTAGCCAAGGTTTTGTTTAGGATAACCAATGTCTTTACCTGAAAACATATCAATCGCCCAAGCAAATGCGCTTTGTCCACCTTCAGCGCTGGTTTGCATTGTCCAATACGGAAGTACACCATCAATTGCGAGTGTTGCCGAGTGCGGGAAAAAATCAGAGATCAGCACACTGCCAGAACCCTGCTGACCGAAATGCAGTAGCGAGCTTAGCTCACTATGGGTTGGCACTCGCCAATTATTACCGCCACAATAATTAATCTCATTAACCTCAGTTACATACTGATCAAGACCACAATTAACCGTACTTGGGCAAGAAACTTGTGCGGGAGCCTCTACCCCAGCAAAACCACCATTATTAACCGTTGTTAAATACCAACTATAAGTATTTTGTGCCTCGCGCAGTTGCGTATTAGGCAATGTGCCACTACTGGGCTGTTTAACTTCCCAAATTAGCCCTGAAATATTATCTCTTACACAGCTAAAGTTAATGGCATTGTCTGGCAACTCTCCGGCAAACTGATCAAGCTTGGTGAAATCAAATGCTTCGGGGCCGCTGCCAACTTTATCAAGTAAACCGGCATGAATGTCGCGGCCAAGTGCTGCGTCCTGCATTGGGAATTCAGTTGAAACACAGTTAATTAACTCTTTACTGTTATCAAAGCAGCGATTCATACCACTGTCATTAATTAAACCAAGAGCTTTTGGCTCTGCAAGTACTTGCGTTTGTGCACTGTCAGAGCGATTGGCGTTATCCGTTACCGTTAGCTCAAATATAAGGCTTTCAGGGGCATCAACATCTGGCACTATAAATTGAGTTTTGCACACATCGCTATTATCGAGTGTAACTGTTACACCTGATTGCTGTACCCAATTGCAGCGAAAACTGCCATCAACACTGGTTGAAGCGCTTGCATCTAAGGTAACGGTGGAAAATTCTTGCGCGCTTTGGTTTGCGCCGGCATTGGCAAAAATTAGCTGATTACTTTTTTGTAAGGTTAGCGCTAACTCGTTAGATTGCTGACCACCTTCATCGTCAGTGATGGTTAAACTAAACGTTACCTCGTTATTTTGTTCAAGCAATGGGTGTGTAAATGTTAAATCAACAGATGATTTATCGGCAATGGTAATTGCCGTTCCTGCAACTTGTTGCCACAAATAACTGACTAATTGACCATTTTCATCAGGATCAAATGAGCTACTGCTAGACAACACAATAGTATCGCCATATTGTGACGGTAAGCTTGTTGGCGCAGTTTGCTTAATTGAAACAACGGGTAATAAATTAACTGAGTTAATCGACACCACCAAGTTATCGCTTACCGTACGGTTATCTGGGGCAACATATTCAACCGATAACTCAATTGTTTGATCTTGTTTTACATCGGGCGCGACAATTTCTTGCTTGGCTCCCTCCAGTGGAAACCCTTCTATTTGCGGCCCACTTAACTGGCGCCAAGTAAACGTACCACCTTCTGGGCTTGCGACCGCGTTAACTGAAAACGTTAGCTTTTCATCGAGTGCAATATCACTTCCGGCATTAACAGACAAAGGCGCGCTGGTATTGTCATCGTTAGATGAACCTGAGCCGCCACCGCACCCCAGTACTAACATGGCGCTTAAGCAAGTGAGCAACACGGAACGCTGTTTTCCAATGGTCATAAATAACACCTAATCAAAAATCGTTGTTCTAAAATATAAAAATTTAATGCAAAAAAGCAGCCATAATTTTTCAACTATGACTGCTTTTTTAGAAATAAAATAATCGTTCTGGGCTACAAGTAACTTTCTTGATGAACGCGCACAAACAGCTTTGTGCCAACTTTTGAGTAATCAACTTTATACTCTCGGCCATCCAGTGCTTGTAAAAAAAGAAGTTGTTTCTCTTCACCAAATACATCTGGTGAGCCTATTTGCACGACCTCTAAATAACGCTCTTTGGCTTCTCTGCGGTTGCGCGGCAGGCTTTCTTTAAAAGGCTGTAAACCAAAAGCAGTCACTCTAATCTTGGGGTGGTTATCCCCATTAACAATCACTAAATCAAACTTTTTTTCTTTATGAATTATGGTGTTGCGACCACTTTTTACATATGCTCTTTCAACTGTCATATTCAGCCTTTCCGATTTACGCAACGCGAAACTCTGAGAGTTTTCATTCAACAATTTGCGCTTATAACTATCTTTCTACTTGATGTTACTATATTTTTCTATCGTTTTCTCGGGATCTCGCAACCAGTGTTGCAATAAATTCACAAATTCATCTGCTGGGCGATCAAAATAATTATAGGATATCAAAAAATGATAGCCATAAAGCTCATTAAAATGCTCAAGACGATGGCTCATCATGGCGAGTAAACCATTGGATTCAAACTTATCTTGATACTGATTCGCCTCAATTAGCCAATCATCCGGCACATTACCTAGCGGCCACTTAACTTTAATGCCTGCAATTAGCCAGTTGCGCTGCTCCATAATTAGCTTAAGTGCCAACCTTGGTGGCATACGCTTAATTAGTGGCGCAATCGACTTAAGCCGTAATCCCAAGCATGAAAGTTCAATAAACTGTTCATCATTTGCAATACTTACCTGACCAACTTCAGCGATATTATCGCGAGAAATACGTACTTTGCCGTAGCGATGATAAAACACTAAACCATTGTTGCTCAATACTAAATTATAGCGCGGTTCTGATAATTTAAAATATCCAATAAACATCGCAAACAAGGCACCAATCACTACCGCCACATCAAAAATAGAGATGGGTTCGGGCTTTAATTTAACGAACAACAATACCAGCACCAGAACAATGCTACCGGCAACCAAAAACTCGCCACCGTATTTATGCGCCGATGCGGCTATTTTTAAACGCTTTGCCATTAGCCCCACACACTAAAATATAAACATGCCATTAAAACACCCCAAATTAATGCTGCTCGTAGCTGTTTGCAATATGGGCAATTTTTACTTTTATTTTTCATAAATTCTACGTACTCACGGAAAAAAACACGTTTAATTCACAATATTATACGATGCCTAGCACGCACAAGTTCTAAACTGTCTAGTAGAATAGTGAGCCCTGAACACTTACGAGAAACTTTTATGCACGCAAAACAATCTGGTAAAGCATTATTCCCCCTCATCTGTTTTGTTTTATTCGGTTTATGCATTTATTTGTATTTACCTGAATCGCAAGGACAACAAAACAAGCAAAATGCAAACGCAACACCAGTACAAGCGCATCAAGTGGCAATTAGCCGCCAAGCAAATATTATCGAATCGCTTGGTACTGCGCGTGCAAATCAAGCGGTAACGCTCGTTAGCGCACAATCAGACTATATTAAAAATATCTTTTTTGATGATGGCGACACCGTTAAAAAAGGCCAGCTACTGGTTGAACTTCAAGATGCCGAAGAAAAAACCCGCGTTGAAGAACTTGAAATTCTGTTAAAAGAAGAGAACCGCAAATTAAAGCGTTTACAACAGCTGGCAAAAACACAAGCAACTGCACGCTCTGCACTTGATGAGCAAGAGGCAAGCTATGAGGCAACCAAAACACAACTGGCTAGCGCTAAAATTAAACTTGCTGAAATGAAGCTATACGCCCCATTTAGCGGCAAACTTGGCTTGCGAGAAGTATCTACAGGTACCTTTGTAAATACCAGTACAGAAATCACCACACTGGATGATACCAGCGTGATTAAAACCGATTTTAATGTACCAGAGAAATACCTCGCACAAATCGCCATTGGTATGACAGTAACCGCAACAAGCCCTGCTTACCCAACAAAAACCTTCAGCGGTAAAGTGTCACACATTGCCAGTCGTATTGATGCGGCGACACGCAGTGTAAAAATCACCGCTAACTTTGATAATAAAGATAACATGCTACGCACTGGCATGCTGCTTTACACACAATTAGAACTAAGCGCAGAGAATACCTTGATGGTGCCTGAAAAATCACTTATTCCGCAGCAAGACAAACACTTTGTTTATGTGATTAACGATAACGTGATTGAAAAACGTCAAGTCACTATTGGCCTGCGCCGCGGTGGATGGGTTGCCATTGGCAGCGGTTTAAGCGAAGGCGAACAAATTGTGACTGAAGGCATCATTAAAGTCAGACCAAATAGCCAAGTAACAATTGAGGAGATGCTGAAATGATTTTAACCGACATTTCAGTTAAACGTCCGGTCTTTGCAACCGTAATAAACTTATTGCTACTTACTTTTGGTTTAGTTGCATTTTCAATGCTTCCGCTAAGAGAGTACCCAGATATTGATACACCAATTGTGTCAGTAAGCACTAGCTACACAGGTGCGTCTTCTGAGGTTATCGAAACCAAAATAACCCAAGTATTAGAAAACCGTATTTCAGGTATTGAAGGTGTTAAAAGCATTAACTCGTCAAGCCGAAATGGTCGCTCAAATATTACCATTGAATTTAATATTGACCGCGATATTGATGCCGCTGCCAACGATGTACGCGAACGTGTTTCACGCGCACTTGATAGCTTACCCGAGCAAGTACGCCCGCCAGAAGTGTCAAAATCCGACAGCGATGAAAGCCCAATTGCATGGTTTGTATTAAACAGTACATCAATGAATTCATTGCAACTGTCTGATTACGCCCAGCGTTATATTGTTGATAGGCTTGCGGTAGTAGATGGCGTAGCTAATGTGCGTCTTGGTGGTCAGCGCGAATACTCGATGAAAGTATGGTTAAATCGCGATGCAATGGCGGCAAAAGGCGTTACTGCGGATGAAATTGAACGTGTGTTACGTCAAGAAAATGTTGAATTACCAGCCGGTGAAATTGAATCGGTAGATCGCGATTTCACCGTACGTATTGCGCGCAGCTATAAATCGCAAAGTGACTTTCAAAACTTAGTCATTAAACGTGGCGACAGTGGTTACTTAGTGCGTTTAAAAGAAGTGGCCGATGTAAAGCTTGAAGCGGTTGATGAAGAAAATTTATTCCGCGGTAACGGCAAAGACATGATAGGCCTTGGTATTGTTAAGCAAGCCAAAGCTAACACCTTAACCGTAGTTGAAAAAGCACGCGAAGAAATAGAAAAAATTAAGCGTTCATTACCTGAAGGCACCACCATTCAAGACAGTTACGATTCATCTATTTTCATCCGTGAATCAATTGCTGAGGTATATCGCACACTCGCTATTGCAATGGCGTTAGTAGTTGCCGTTATCTTTTTATTCTTAGGCAGCGTGCGCGCAACCCTTATTCCGGCAATTACCGTACCCGTTGCGCTGATTGGTAGCTTTACTTTTCTTTACGGCATGGGTTACTCAATTAACTTACTTACCTTACTCGCCTTAGTACTGGCAATTGGTTTAGTGGTAGATGATGCCATTGTAATGCTTGAAAACATTCACCGCCGAGTAGAACTTGGCGAACCGCCACTGCTTGCGGCCTATCGCGGTGCACGTGAAGTCGGCTTTGCAATTGTTGCAACAACACTCGTACTGGTGTCGGTATTTGTGCCGCTAGTCTTTATGGAAGGCCGAATTGGTAGCTTATTTACTGAATTTGCTATGGCCACCAGCGCTGCGGTGATTTTCTCAAGTTTAACCGCACTCACATTATCGCCAGCGCTGTGCTCGAAAATTTTAAAACCAAGCGAGAAAGCGTCGAAGTTTAGTCATAAAATTGATGCACTATTTAGCAAAGTTGAAAACGGCTACGAAAATTTACTGCGTAACAACGTGGCTAGCAGTAAAAGCATGTTGCTATTACTTATTTTTGCAGGCCTTGCTAGCTACTTGTTATTTAAACAATTGCCATCGGAACTGACACCAAAAGAAGACCGCGGTACTTTCTTTATAATGATGAATGGCCCTGAAGGCGCAAGCTACGAAAATAACGCACAGAACATGGCTCAGATTGAAGAAAAACTGATGCCATATCAGGAAAATGGTGAATTGAGTCGCGTACTTATTCGTGTTCCTGGCTGGGGTGGCCGTGGCGGCGTTGCAATTGTCGGTATGGCCGATTGGGACGAACGCAAACGCGATACATGGCAAGTTATGGGCGAAATCAGCGGTAAATTAACCGATGTCACCGATGTGCGCGCCTTTGCCATTATGCGCTCTGGTGTTGGCGGTCGTGGTAACAGCCGTCCGGTTGAGTTTGTATTGCAAGGTAACAGCTACGAAGAGCTGGCCGATTGGCGTGACAGAATTCTAGCTCGTGCCCGTGAGAACAAAGGGCTGGTGCGTCTTGACCACGATTACAAAGAGACCTTTCCGCAGTTTTTAGTCAGTATTGATAAAAACAAAGCAGCAGATCTGGGTATTAGTATTTCGCAAATTGGTCGTACACTTGAATCTATGCTGGGTCAGCGCCGAGTCACCACGTTTATTGACCGCGGTGAAGAATACGATGTAATTTTAAAAGGCACCAAAGCTGACTTTTCAGACCCTAAAAATATTTCGTCGATTTACCTAAAATCACGTAACAATGATTTAGTACCACTAGATAGCTTAATCGCCATTGATGAACAAGCGACAGCAGCGCGTTTAAACCGTTATAACCGTATGCGCGCCATTACCATTAGCGCCAACCTTGCAGCTGATTACTCATTAGCGGAAGCGCTTGATTTCCTAAACCAAGTGGCAATGGAAGAAAACGATATTGAAGGCGCGATTGATTACAAAGGCGAATCGCAAATGTTCTACGAAGGCGCATCGGCAATGACCTATGTGTTTATTTTAGCGCTCACGGTTACTTTCTTAGTACTTGCAGCGCAATTTGAGAGCTTTGTGCACCCGTTGGTAATTATGCTTACAGTACCACTTGGCTTAGTCGGCGCGTTAACAGGGTTATTCTTTACAAACTCTAGTCTCAATATTTATAGCCAAATTGGTATTGTTATGTTGATAGGATTAAGTGCCAAAAATGGTATCTTAATTGTGGAGTTTGCCAACCAGCTGCGCGATAAAGGTGTCGCCTTTACCGAGGCATTAATCAGCGCTTCGAAACAACGCCTGCGCCCAATTATTATGACCTCTTTAACCACAGTAATGAGTTCGGTACCGCTGGTGTTGGCATCTGGCCCGGGTTCTGAAAGTCGTATGGTTATTGGTATTGTTATTTTAACCGGTGTGGTTGTGGCTACCTTGCTAACACTATTTGTTATTCCAAGTGCGTATTACATGCTGGCGCGTAACACACAATCGCCAGAAACCACTGAAAAAGCAATACAAGATCAAGCCAGCGACCATCCGTTATAAAACTATAGAGTGGTAGCTAAGCTTAACTTAGCTACCACTCTATTTCTTGCCCATCCCACGCAAAGAATTTTCCACTGTCTTTTTCATTAACCTGAAACATCAAGCGAATTAAACATTCCGCACTAAATTGTGCAGTAAACAATTTATTTTCCGGCACATTACGTTGAAATGGGTTAGATAACTTGGTATCAGTTGTGCCCGGATGAAAGGCTATTACGCACACCTTCTTGCTACTTCGAGCCAGTTCCACACTCGCGGTTTTGATTGCCATATTAAGTGCTGCTTTAGCCATACGGTAACTGTACCAACCACCTAAGCGGTTATCGCTTATACTGCCAACTCGCGCTGATAAAAACGCCAATTTACACTCTTTTGTCAGTAACTTTTGCAAATGCACTAAGTAGGTTAGCGGCGCAAATGCGTTGGCTTGCATTAATGCCATTGCCGAATCAACACGCCATTGTGATAGATTTTTTTCGGGCTGAATTTCCTCTTGATGCAATAAACCCAAACAACAAAAGACATAATCGAACTTAATTGATAACGTCGCTAAGCAGCTTGCGACCTGCTGTTCGCTGTGGTTTTCGACTAACAACACATTAAAGCGTTTATCACTTAAAAGAGTTGGATTGCTGGTGATAATGGTAATGTTGTGTTCGTCGCCTTGTTGGCATAATAACTCAGCAACAGCCAAGCCTATGCCGCCCGCCCCAATAATTAAACTTTGTTTCATCTTGCCGTTCCTTGTCTAACTGTATTAATCTTTACGCAACTAACAAGAAAATAGATTAAACAATAATGCAAACAGCAATTTTTGGTGGTGGCTGCTTTTGGTGTATTGATGCGGCATTTCGCCGTTTAAAAGGCGTGCAATCGGTGCTATCAGGTTACAGTGGTGGTCATTTAGATAACCCAACTTATCAAGATATTTGTACCGGCTTATCTGGTCATGCCGAAGTGGTGAAAATTGAATTTGATGAGCAAGTCATTAGCTACTCAACACTATTACAAATCTTTTTTGAGTTACACGATCCAACACAATTAAACCGCCAAGGCAATGATGTGGGTACACAATACCGCAGTGTTATTTTTTATCTTGATGATGTTCAAAAGCTAGCGAGCTTAAAAATGCTGGCAAGTCAGCAAGCACTTTTGGCAGACAAAATTGTCACTGAGCTAAGCCCAGCGACACTTTTTTATAGTGCTGAAACATACCACCAAGACTACTACCGCGATAACCCTAATCAACCGTATTGCAGTATTATGATTGGCCCTAAATTAGCTAAGTTCTCAGCTAATTATGCGACATTACTAGCGCAATAAAAAAAGCCGCAAATTGCGGCTTTTCTTTACAAAATGATTCGCTGTTAAATCGCTCAGTTAAAAATCGTACGCGATACCAACAAATAACTGGCGACCAATTTCGTTGTAGTGGTAAAACGCATCATTCACCCAATCACCATCGATATCTACGCCATAACCTTGACTTGGAATGTACTCTTTATCAAATAGGTTTTCGATACGAGCACTTACCGTTAATTGCTGTTGAATTTGGTAGTTTGCAGCTAAGTCCCACACAATGCGCGATGGGATTTTATTAATCAGCGTCGATTTTTGCTCTGATTGATACGCAACACTTAAATTAATATCTAAATCTTGCCACTGCTTAGCGATGCTGTAACGTACATTTTCTTTTGCAACAAATGGTAAGTCACTATATTTTTCAAGAGCGGTTGGTGAGTTATCCACTTTCTGCGCGTCGATATAACTTACATTAAGCGTGTTATCAAAACCGTAAAAAGCAAAATTAGTGGTTAGCTCTGCGCCTTCATAACGTGCTTCAGCAATATTAAATGGTGACCAACGATATGGGTTATCCGCTGTTGGTGCTGGTGCCCACGCAATTTTATTGGTTAGCTCGTTACGAAATGCCGCAACATCCACACTTAAGCTATCAAAATCAATACGTAAGCCAAGCTCACGGTTAACTGATGTCTCAGCTTCAAGCTCTGGGTTACCTGAACCTGGGTAGTATAAGTCGTTGAACGTAGGTGCTTTAAAGCCAGAGCTTTGACTTACACGCAGTACTGCGTCTTGATGCAGGTAAATACCACCCGCGATGTTATACGTTTGCTCAGATCCAACTTCATCATAATCATCGTGACGCACAGCTACGTTAGCTAAAAAGTTTCCGTCATCGTAATACGCGCCAACAAATGCAGCATAAGCATTGCGACTTTTCTCATCATAGCTGCTCGTTGTATCAATCTTGTCTTGATGCCAGTTTAAGCCGCCATTAAAGTCGATTTGCTCAGATAACTGATATGTCGATAAATAATCTAGCTGTACACGCTCTGTTGCAAAGCGGCTAGTTGGTTTAGTGCCAAACGTATCATCTTGATCTTGGCTAAACGCAACATCTACTTTATGGCTAAAGTCACCTAACTGTTTAAACCAATTAGCATTTACATGGTAGTTTTCATATTCGGTTTTATCTAATGTAGACTCTTGATAATCAAAATAATTATCAAACTCTACTTCGCCCGTTGAATACTGAGCAATAAAACCTAATTGACCTAACAACGCATTATTATGAGTAAGGTTTAGCCCTAGGTTTAAGTTGTCGTAACCGTCTTTATCTGGATCTGCAAAGTTTGTTGCATCGTTTTCTAATACGTCAAATCCTTCAGTGCGCTCATAACCTGCATTAAGCGCGATATCCACGTATTCCGTAGTAAAACGTGACGTGCCTTCTAAGCTCGCATAACTATTAGAGCCTGTTGTTAATGCAATACTGTGACCTTGTGATTGACGCGTAATAATATTAATAACACCCGCTAACGCATCAGAACCATATTGTGCTGCGCGAGAGCCTTTTACTACTTCAATACGCTCAACTGAATTTAATGGCAAAGTTGATAAGCTTTTATAACCTAAGGTTGCTGAGCCTACGCGCACACCATCAATTAAAATAAGCGAGTAACGAGATTCTAAGCCACGTACAAATAGGCTCGCATTTTGCCCTTGCCCACCATTACGGTTTACTTGAATGCCCGCTTGTGTTTCTAATACACTTAACACATCACGCACATTTAATTGCTCAATTTGCGCACGGTCAATAACTTGCACGCTTGCCAGAGTTTGGTCAATTGATTGCTCAAGCTTATTCGCGGTAACAACAATGGTTTCAATATCATGCTGTGTTTGAGCGTCAGTTGTGTTAGCTGCAACGAATGAAGAAGACAAGGCAAGGCTAAGCGCCAAACCTAACTTAGATTTGTGATACATATTATCCCCTTGTGCCCACCGCACAATGTTAATCGTTTTAAGAAACCAATTGGCCGGTCTCCGGGCTGAGCATTTTATTTAATACAAAATACATCACCGTTGCGGGGGCAGCGTTGGACTTAATAAGGCAAAGACTTATGCACCAACTTCCCGATTATCCGTTGTTATGTTTGACCCGCTATTTTACTAAAGCGAAAGAGCAAAAATTTAACGGCACCAATAGGCTATAAATTTAGGCGCGTATTGTGGAGGGGATAAGTGAAAATGTCAATTTTAGAAGTCTAAACCGCTAAAAACAGTTCATCTACTGCGCGGTAATTGTTTCTATAAAAGGTCATTTAGGAGTAAACTTTATTACTCACACAGTGACAATAGATTTGTAACGGATTCAACTATGAAACAGTTAACTAAGGTACTGCTTGCCTGTAGTGCATTTTTGACACTACACGTAAGTGCATTACAACCGCCCACCCAAGAGCAGCTAAAACGCTATAAAGCCGAAAAAACGCTTAGCCAGCGCGCTTTGCAAGCAAAATCATATGGTAACCACCAGCGTTTACAGCATTTGCCGCAACTGCGAACAATGCAAAATAGAGCAGATGAAGCAAACCCATTTGAAGGGTATTTTCCGAGTTTAGGCACGCCTAAAATGTTGGTGCTGCTAGTTGAATTTCCCGATTACTTACACAATGAAAGCAACTCTCAAAGCGCAATTAACAGTAAAATATTTGGTGAGGGCAACGCCAGCAGTTTCCCG
Organism: Pseudoalteromonas sp. T1lg24; assembly: GCF_002964745.1. NCBI lineage: Bacteria > Pseudomonadati > Pseudomonadota > Gammaproteobacteria > Alteromonadales > Pseudoalteromonadaceae > Pseudoalteromonas > Pseudoalteromonas sp. T1lg24. The sequence goes on from NZ_PQCB01000001.1 coordinate 53,480, forward strand.
TTTGAAAGCCACCGTGCATTTTACCAGCGTTCGTCATATAACAAACTTGATATTCAAGGTAATGTGCTTGATTGGTATAAAACCGAGTACAACCGTCCGCTTGACGATGGCACAAATGCCGCACAGGTAAAGCAGCAAATCATCAAAGAAGCAATTGAACACCATGATGCGCTTGGCCATGACTTTAGCCAATACGATAACGACGGCGACGGCGACATCGATTACGTTGCAGTGATTTGGACTGGCCCTCCTGGCGAATGGGCAAGCCTTTGGTGGGGTACTTTCTCAGGTTTTGGCGACAATTCATTTACCGTCGATGGTAAAACCATCAGCACAATTTCATGGCAATGGCTGGCCTATTCGGAAGGACAAGCATTTTCGCCGCTTGTACTTATTCATGAGACCGGCCATGCTCTTGGCCTGCCTGATTACTACGATTACGACGACAGCATTGGTCCACGTGGTGGTACAGGTGGCATGGATATGATGGATAATAACAGTTCAGATCACAGTGCATTTAGTAAATTTGCGCTTGGCTGGCTGACGCCACAGTTTGCATCAACTTCAGATACCAACTATCAACTTTCAGCCACATCAACTAACCAAGATGCGCTTATTTTACGCAGCGACACAAGTGCCACCAATAAATACGACGAGTACTTTATTGTGCAATACCGTGATAGAAGCGGTAACGACTTAAACTTAAACGCTGAAGGTTTAAATATTTGGCATATAAATTCAGAGCTCAATAGTTGGGGCTACTTTGCCAACGATAACAGCTACTCTGACAACAAACTTATTCGCCTAATTCAAGCTGATAATTTAAATGAAATTGAACTAGCTGCGGCCTACGCTGATGAAAACGACGTATTTACTACAGGCGATAGCTTTTCACCTCAAACACAGCCAGCGAGTAAAAACTATGCCGCAAAACATACCGGCGTAGACATTCAAAACCTCAATACCGATGGCAATAGCGCTACATTTAATGCACAGGTTTACCCTAGTATTGCGACGATTTCGGTCGGTTCTATTAGCGATAAATCACTGATAGCACATAATGCACAAGCAACCATTAGCAGTGACGACTTATCTCAAGTTGATCATGTTGAATTGTTAATTAACGGCGAACTTAAAAAAACACTATCCGCACCATTTGATGTGAATTTTGCAGAGCTTATTACCGAGAATGGCCAACTAAACTTGCAGTTTAATGCCGTTACCGCAGAAGGTTATAAAAGCGCTGAATACTTGAAAGTATTCGCATACAACGGTGAATCTTCAGCAGTGCACTTTCATTTAGATCACTCATTAAATGCGGAAACAAAACAAGTTTACGATAGCTTGACCTTACCAGTTTACTATTCAGACTTTTTATTCCCGCTAACTAGCACCAATTTTAAATTTGTCTCTGTCGATTTTGGTGAGTCTCGCACGCCTTGGAATAGACTCGACGATGGCACACTGCAAGCATTCGGCCGTGACCGTAAAGCAAGCAGTGAAGAAGTATCATTTATTGATAACTACTCGCGCTTTAACAGCAAGCTTATTATTGCCGGTGAAAATGTCCTTAGCCTATCGCCTGAACTTAGCAATGCACTCGATTTAACGGTAACCAACACCGATGTTCGTGTTGAGCAAGTGGAAAGTATCGCGCTTAATAATGGGCAAACCGTCAGCCAAACTATCATTGCTGAGGATAGCATCTCACCGCCAAGCTCTGAGTTTATTACACAACAAAATGCAACAACCTTTCTTAACGCAAAAGGTCTATTTTATGATGACATTGAAGGTAAATGGAAAAATGAGTTTGGCCCGTGTGGCATTCAAGGTGCGATCAATAACAGCAAACTAATTGTGAATACCTGCTCATTAAGCCACTTATCTGCTGGCAGTAAGTCTGCGCTGATTTCACATTACCTTGATTACCTTGAAGTTGAAGATACGGTAGACAACAACCTGCTACCGATTATTCAACTTGAAACCACTCATTATGTTACCGAAGGTGAAGCTGTGGCGCTAAGCGCAACTGTGAGCGATGCTGATAACGACCCGATCACGCTAGCTTGGCAGCAAATATCAGGTACCGAAGTGGCAATTGCAGATAGCACAAGTGCAAACCTAAACTTTACCGCACCGCAAGTGCAAGCAGACGAAAGCTTAACATTCTCGCTCACAGCAGATGATGGCAAAGGTAGTACAACCGCATACATCACTGTAAACGTTATCAATGTAAATAAGCTTCCAGTTGTCGAAATTGATACACCTCAATCAGTATTAGCTAATGAGCTAGTGACGATTTCCGTCTCCGCGACAGATGAAGACGGCGATGCACTAACCTATGAGTGGCAACAAATCTCAGGCCCTGCAATTGATTTAGCAGGTAATGCCAGCAACACTCTTAGCTTTACAGCGCCAGATGTAGCAAGTGATACTTCTATTAATTTGTTTGTGTCAGTATCTGACGGTAAGGGCTCTTCAGGTGTTCATATTTCAATTGACATCAAGCGCTCAAATCAAGCGCCGGTAGTTACAATCGGTAATGATTTATCAGTAAATGAAGGTACAACGGTCACGTTAACCGCAGAATCGAGCGACCCAGATGGTGATGCGCTCAATTACAACTGGAAACAAACCAGTGGTCCGGCAGTGAATTTAACCAGTACAGATGAGGCAAACTTAGTTTTCACAGCACCTAGCGTTGATAGCGATCAAGTACTTACATTTGAAGTTACAGTGAGCGACCAATTACTAACGAGCACAGCAAGTGTTCAAGTAACAGTTAAAAACATTGCTCCTCCAACTACTGAGGCAACATCAAGTTCTTCAAGTGGTAGTTTATTTGCAATGTTAGGGCTTCTAACTCTAATTAGCTTACGCAGACGAAGTTAAGATTAATCCATAAAAAAAGAGCCATAAATGTGGCTCTTTCTTTTTGATTTAAACCGCTAAAATAATTGGCGATTTTGAAAATCCATCGATTAATCGCGGAAGTTTTTAAACTGGAACGGTTGCCCTAATTCAGCTTCGCGAACGAGTTGCATAATAGCTTGTAAGTCATCGCGTTTTTTTCCTGTTACGCGTACTTCTTCACCTTGAATCGCAGCTTGTACTTTTACTTTTGAGTCTTTAATCAGCTTCACAATTTTTTTGGCAATGTCTTTTTCAATGCCCTGCTTGATAAACACTTGCTGAGAATACGTTTTACCAGTGTGAACCACATCTTTTACTTCAAAGCTTTTTACATCTAAGCCGCGTTTTACTGCTTTTGCCGCTAAAATATCAAACATCTGATTAAGCTGAAAATCTGAATCAGCTTTCATCGTGATAATTTCTTTACCAAATTCAAATGAGGCTTCAACACCTCTAAAATCGTAACGCGTATCTAATTCACGATTTGAATTATCAACCGCGTTTTTTGCTTCAGTCATTTCCACTTCAGAAACGATATCAAATGAAGGCATAGTTATCTCCGTAATGTGCTAATGGTGCGATTATACCAATTCTGTTAAATATGTGATCAGATATAGCGCTGGATAAATGAAATGCTAACAAGGCAGAATTTAATTTATGTAACCACTCTACACCGATAAATTTAGCTGCAAGCATGATTAGCTATTTAATTGAATTGGTATTATAAAGCGCATAATTAAACTTACAAATTTTTCATATTTTCACGCAATGCTATTTGTTATACTCGAAATTCGTGATTTTGAGGAAGTTTTGTGTGAGCCGACGTATTTATCAGGCATTGTTTATTGTATTTATTATTGCCTGCAGCCTGCTCTTTTTTAAAGAAGTAAAGTCATCGCTAGTTAGCATCTCGCACATCGATAAGGTTGCTCACTTCGCTGTGTTTTTTGTGTTAACAGGCTTTTTAAAACGCGCGGTAAAAGCGCCATTCTGGTTATATATCGTAATTTTGGCAGCGTATGGTGCTGGTGTGGAATATGTGCAAGGCATGCTTCCTCATCGCCAAGCTTCATTTGCTGATTTTGTTGCTGATGTTGCAGGTATTCTTAGTTACTTAATCATCAGTGCTGTATGGCATAAACGCTATGCAAAAGCGAAACAAAGTGAACAAGCCTAAGCTGTATATTGTTGGCCATGGTGCCATTGGTTTATTGTTCGCCCGATTGCTGCGCACAGCATTTGATATCAAACTGATTGTACGCAGCAAAACCAAAAACTCAGCGCACATAACGGTTACAGCGCTTGACCAGTCGGTTGAAACATTTTCGCTCAAAACCGTAACGATTGATGAAATAGACTCTATTGATAACCTCTTTATTCCAACCAAGTCTTACCAAGCCGCAAACGTAGTAGCTCAACTGCGAAATAAAATAAGCAGCAACGCCACCGTGATATTGAGCCATAATGGCATGCCTAACTTGACGGCAATTAACCAAGCGCTCGCGACACAAAATCTGTTTTTCTTAACCACCAGCATGGCTGCATTTAAGCATGCAGATTTTGCGATAGCACACACCGGCTTTGGCGCTAGTTTTATTGGCGCATTAAACGCTAACACCGAAAAAACACCAACAATCGAGCATCTTTTAACAGCCATACCAAATATCACCATAGAGCAAAACATTAACGCATTACTGTGGCAAAAACTGATTATTAATATTGCGATAAACCCGCTAACTGCAGTACATCAAGTTAAAAACGGCGCGCTTGTTTCGCCGCACTTTGCTAGTGATATTTTTGGGCTGGTAAACGAAGCGGTGTTTATTGCAAGTAAAGAAGGCGTGGAAATATCACTTAGTAGCGCGCTTGACAGTGCCTACCGGGTAATGCGCGCAACGTCGCAAAACTACTCTTCAATGAATCGCGACGTATTTAAACAGCAGCAAAGCGAAATCGACAGTATCTGTGGTTACATCCATAAAAAAGGGGCTGAATATTGCTATTCAACCCCATTTAACTCTCGCTTTTTAGCGCTTATTCAGGACGGTACACCTTAACGTTAGTGTAGCCTTCTTCATGTAAGATCAGCGCTTGTAATTGGCTCATTACGCCCTTTTTACAATAGAGGTAATAGTCTTCACCTTTTGGCAAATCACCAAATTGTGTTGCTAACTTATAAAACGGTAAGTGTTTAACTTCAATACCATCAAGATCTAACGGATCGTTGTCTTCTTCTTCCGGCGAACGAATATCAATCACGATCGCGCCTTTTGGTAATTCAGCTGCCGATTCCGCTTCTTTAACTTCTTCTTTGGTTTCCGCTTCAATCTCTTTAATGCACATAATACGCGCATTATTTACAACCGTATCAAGCACATCAAAATCGAAGTTTTCTTCTTCTGCAATGATCTTATCAAGCTTAGCTTTTACCGTTGGCTTTTTAGAAATAACGCCACAGAACTCAGGCATAGCTTCGGCCATTTCAGAAGTACCTATGCTACGAGCAATATCGATAATTTCTTGCTTATCGTGTTGAATAAGCGGGCGTAAAATTAGCGTTTCTGTTACGCGATCAATCACATTTAAGTTTGCTAAAGTTTGGCTCGATACCTGACCTAAGCTTTCACCGGTTACTAACGCATCAATGCCCAGCTTTTGTGCAATTGCACTACCAGCACGCATCATCATACGTTTAAGTACCACACCCATTTGGCTGTTTTCGATGTTTTCTAGAATTTCAGCAACAACAGGTTCAAAGTCTACTTTAATAAACTTTACACGGTGCGTTGAGCTAAATTGTTTCCACAAATAGTAACTTGCTTGCTTAACGCCAATTTCGTGTGTTGCACCACCAAGATTAAAGAATAAGAAGTGAGTACGCGCGCCTTTACGCATCATTAAGTAGCTTGCCACGCCCGAATCAAAACCGCCCGACATTAAGCTTAATACATCTTCTTGAGTCGGAAGCGGAAAGCCTCCTAAACCAAAGTGCGTTTCTTTAATGATGTAAGCAAATTCGTTTTTAACTTCTACTTTTACTGTAATTTCAGGTTTTTGCAGTTTTACCTGTGCACCTTCAACATTCTGATTTAAACCACCACCAACGTAACGCTCTACGTCACTTGAGGTGAAGTCATGCTTACCTTGACGTTTACAACGTACGCAGAAGGTTTTGCCTTTTAAACGCTCTTTATTAAGCTCAAGTGCAACTTGGTAAATATCATCTAATGATTCAAATGTGGTTTCTTGTACTTCAATAAATTGCACAATACCCGGCACGCGCTTTAGGGTATCGATTAAACCAAGGCGAACTTCTTCATCTTGGCTTTTACACATCACTACGATGTTGTCCCAGTTTTGAATTACTTTCGCATCTTCATGAACGCGAATAACCATGTTTTTAACATTCGATGCTAAAAGCTTGGTAAAACGTTTGCGAACCGATTTACTTTTAATCGATATTTCTGGGTGTAATTTAACAATAAACTTGAACATACATCATTCTCAAAGCGACAGTGAATTTACTATTATACCAAGACTCAGTCCCTTGTTGAAAGTTTAGTTTAAGCACGCTAGTTATATCTGCTATGCGTTCTGTTTCGTTTCCAAGCTGTTTACATCTGTTAAATCATAGCCTTGCAATTCAATTTCGCTTAGTGTTTTATAGCTAAAGGCATATTGACCTAAGTTGTTACTGTAGCGTAGTGCCGTTGTCTTTAATGGAATAAATCAAGGCGTGGCAATTAGTTTTCTTAACAACTAACAGCGCTTGGCGTTTGCCATTAGAGTCCGCAGCATCAAAAGTAAAATAATTCCACGCAGTTCAGTGCAACGTACTCTAATTTTCTAAGGATAGTATTAATGCAAAAACTCACTTTAACGGCGCTTACCGTCGCTGTGTCTTTAGCACTTTCAGGCTGTAACAGTACAAGCTCATCATCGACTCAAGCGCAATCAACAAGCGCTGCAATTAACTTACCGAGTGTTGACGTAAGTTATGACTCTTTTACGCTGGATAATGGCTTAAAAGTCATTGTTCACACAGACCGAAAAGCACCGATTGTCGCTGTAAACGTTTGGTATAACGTTGGTTCAAAGCATGAAAAGTTAGGCAAAACTGGTTTTGCCCATTTATTCGAGCACTTAATGTTTAACGGTACTGAAAATTATAACGATGAGTATTTTGGTCCATTCGAAAAAGCCGGTGCGACTGAACAAAACGGTACTACAAACAACGACCGTACAAACTACTTCCAAAACGTACCAACAACGGCATTAGATATGGCGCTTTGGATGGAATCTGATCGCATGGGTCACTTACTTGGCGCCATTACCCAAGAAAAACTCGATGAACAACGCGGTGTTGTACAAAATGAAAAACGCCAAGGTGAAGCACGTCCTTATGGCAAAATGTGGGGAGCAGTAGCGGAAAATACATTCCCGAAAGGTCACCCTTACTCGTGGTCTGTTATCGGCTCAATGGAAGATTTAAATGCGGCGTCACTTGATGATGTGCACCAGTGGTTTAAAGATTATTATGGCCCTAACAATGCTGTACTAGTACTTGCTGGTGACATTGACGTGGCAACCGCGAAAGAAAAAGCAAACAAGTACTTTGGCGACATCAAACCGGGTAAGCCAGTTGCACAAATTGATGCATGGGTGGCTAAGCGCACTGGTACTAAACGTATGACAATGCAAGACCGCGTGCCGAGTCCTCGTATTGTTAAAGTATGGAATACCGCTGAAAAAGGTACCGCTGATAGCGAGTATTTATCACTGCTTGCAGATGTGCTTGCCGGTGGAAAAAACAGCCGCCTTTATAAGCGCCTAGTCTATCAAGAGCAAAAAGCATCAATGGCATTTGCCTTTAACTACACTCGCACTATGGCGGGTCAAATTATGATTGGTGTTGATACGCTACCGGGTGCAAACTTAAACGAAGTAGAAGCGATTATTGATGAAGAACTTGCGAAACTACTGAATGAAGGCCCAACAAGCGAAGAACTAAACCGTATTAAATTCTCAAATGCGGCAAGCTGGGTAAAAAATGTTGAAGGCGTTGGTGGTTTTGGTGGCAAGTCAGACATTCTAGCATCAGGCATGGTGTACCACGGCGACCCTGTTTTCTATAAAAAGCAGCAGGCGATTCAAAACGCCGCAACCCCTGCTGATATTCAACAAGCAGGTAAAAAATGGTTAACTGATGGTGATTTTGTACTAACAATCGAGCCGTTTGAAAAGCTTTCACACAACCAAACAGGCGCAGATAGAAGTAAAGTACCAAGCGTTGATTCATTACCTGAATTAAAGCTACCTGAAGTACAAACTGCGCGCTTAAACAATGGTTTAGAAGTTGTATTGGCACAGCGTTCTGATACGCCAAGTATCAATATGGAACTTAATTTTGACGGTGGCTTCTCATCAACTACCGACGATAAAGCTGGCCTTGCACTGTTTACAATGAAAATGCTGCGCGAAGGCACCAATGAATTATCAAGCTTAGAGCTGGCTGCAGAACTTGAAAAAATTGGCGCGTCACTTTATTCAGGTGCAAGTTTAGATAACGCTGATGTTAGTTTAAGTGCATTAAAAGTGAATTGGCAGCGCAGTGCTGAGTTATTTTCACAAGCGATACTTAATCCTGCATTTAACGAGCAAGATATTGAGCGTATTCGTAAACTCACTGTTGACGGCATCAAAAAAGAAAAATCAACACCAATGAGCAATGCATTGCGTGAACTGCCACCACGTTTATACGGCGAAAATCACGCATATTCGCAACCTTTAACTGGCTCGGGTTACGCAGCAACCGTTAACAGTTTCACTCGTGACGACCTAGTTAATTACAAAAACACTTGGTTACGCCCTGATAACGCACGCTTAGTTGTGGTTGGCGATATTTCAATGGATGAGCTAACCACAACACTAAATACTACGTTGGCTGACTGGCAGGCGCCAAACACTGCAAAACCAGCGGTAAGCTTAACGCAGGTAACACCGGCACAAACAGCTAAAGTATATGTAATCGACAAGCCAGATACACCACAATCACTGATTGTTGCCGGTTTACTTGGCCCAGATCGCAATAGTTTAGCCACTGATCAAGATATTAAGCTGGATATTATGAACACCATTATTGGCGGTTCATTTACGTCACGTATTAATATGAATCTACGTGAAGATAAAGGTTGGTCATACGGAGCTCGCTCTGCATTACTTGACTATAAAGGGCAGTCTCCGTTCTTTGTTTATGCGCCAGTGCAAACCGACAAAACCAAAGAGTCGATTCAAGAAATCTTAAAAGAGCTTGAAAACTACACTGGTAAAAAACCAGCCACTGACGAAGAGCTAAATAAAGTTGTCAGTAACAAGGTTGCTAAACTACCAGGTCGTTACGAGAAAAAGTGGTCGTTACTTGGCTCGCTATCAAGCGCATATAAACGAGGCAAAGATGTATCTGACCTTGAGCAATATGGTTCAAAAGTAAAAAACACCACACTTAATGACGTGAAACAACAAGCTAAGAGCCTTATCAAACAAGACCAAATGACATGGGTTATTGTGGGTGATGTGGCAAAAATTAAAGCGGAACTTGAATCACTTAACTTAGGTGAAATTGTTTACCTAGAAGATTAGTTTATTAGCTAAATCTAAAACTTAAAAAGCCGCATTAAAGCGGCTTTTTTATATTTTAAAGTCAGCAAACTAGAGCGTCTTGATCTTTGCGCTCTACCTTATTAACTAAACAGATTTTGGTGTGAAGTCGTGGGTAAAAATCCGAAACAACTTAATCGCCAATGGCACCGCAACCTTACCAGTTTTAAACTCATCCATCGCAGATTTTAGCTCACTGTATTTGCTATTTTTTTCTGTTTCTAAATTGATCATACCCATTGTCCACTTGGAAAAAACACGTTTTTCAACGGGTTCAAAATACATCAAATTACAGTCTTTATGACGCTCGTCGCGCGCTATTTTTTGATATAGCGAATCTATTGTACTTTGCTCACCTTCTAGCACCTGCAGCAACCAACCGCCGTTATAAAAAAGGCACCCAGTAATGCCTTGGCTTTCATTAAACGTGCGAGCTACCTCTAAAATATCGGCAAAATCCTGATTTGAAAGCGCGCGTGTTTCTCTACTTTGATAAATTAATTGGTGCAGTGACATAAACAGTTCCATGGCTTAAAGTTCAACTTTAAAATATATAGACTGTTATCTTAAAAAGGTCACTGTTTAATAACAAAAAAAGGCCGCTAAGCGACCTTTTTACCAAGCGAGTAAACTATATTTACGCGCGTCGTTGGCGCAGTACTTCAAACAAACAAATACCCGTTGCCACTGATACATTTAAGCTTGAAACTGTACCTACCATTGGAATTTTAACCAGCTCATCGCAGTGCTCTCGGGTTAAGCGACGCATACCTGAGCCTTCTGCGCCCATTACAATTGCCATTGGGCCTGTTAGTTTTGCATCAAATACTTCAACATCTGTTTCACCTGCAGTGCCAACAACCCATACACCCATTTCTTTAATATCACGCAGGGTGCGAGCAAGGTTTGTTACCTGCACTAAAGGAACCGTTTCTGCCGCACCACAGGCAACTTTACGCGCGGTACCATTCAGTTTGGCTGATTTATCTTTCGGTACAATAATCGCATCGACGCCTGCGGCATCAGCATTACGTAAACACGCACCTAAGTTATGCGGGTCAGTTACGCCATCAAGTACTAATAAAAATGGCGTATCGCTATTGGCAATGATCTGGTCGAGGTCTTTCTCGTTGTACTTTTTACCCTCTTTTACGCGGGCAATAATCCCCTGATGCTGTTCACCTTTGGCTTTATCATCGAGTGCTTTACGCTGCATAAATTGAATTGATACACCGAATTGACGCGCTAGGTTAATAATTGGATTAAGACGTTTATCTTCGCGGCCTTTTAGCGCATAAATTTCGATAAAGCGCTCTGGTTCTTTATTTAAAATTGCTTCCACTGAGTGAAAGCCAAAAATTAATTCGTTACTCATTTAATTAGCTCTTAGCACGTTTTCTTGCATTTTTACCCGGACGCTTTTTAGCAGCCGAAGCTTTTGATTTGGTTTTGCTAGCAGACTTTTTACCTGCTTTGCTTTTCTTGGTCGGCTTACCTGATGATTTACCCGCAGGTTTTGGTTTACCCTTACCTTTGCCTTTTTCAGGAATCGCACCTGCACGCAGTTGGTCACGCACACTGCTCGCTTCATTTACGGCTTTTTGGGCACGACGACGTGAATAGCGGTCTTGCCCTACTTCTTCACCTAGCGTTAAATTAATGCGGCGATCATCAAGGCTAACAGAGGCTACTTGCACATCAATTGGGTCACCCATACGGAAAACTTTGCGGCTATTTTCGCCTATTAAACAATGCTTTTTACCGTCGAAATGATAATAGTCGTTGCCAAGTGACGTAACATGCACCATACCGTCGATATATAAGTCGTTTAAGCGCACAAATAAGCCAAAATTGGTTACCGATGAAATCACACCGCTAAACACTTCACCTACGCGGTCTTGCATAAATTCGCACTTCAGCCAATCGGCCACTTCGCGGGTGGCATCGTCAGCGCGGCGCTCAGTCATTGAACATTGCTCACCTAACTGATCGACCTCATCTTGAATATAGGCATATTCACCTGATGTTTTTTGCCCCTGCTCTTTAATAACGGCTTTAATTGCGCGATGCACAACTAAATCAGGGTAACGGCGAATTGGCGAGGTAAAATGCGCATACGCTTTTAATGCCAAACCAAAGTGACCAATATTATCTGCCTGATACACCGCTTGCTTCATTGAGCGCAACAACATGGTTTGAATAAGCTCAATTTCAGGGCGCTTTTCTAAACGGTCAAACAACTCGCCAACTTCTTTTGGCGTTGGCTCTTGAGGCATCGTAACTTCAATACCCAGTTCACCTAAAAACTGGCTAAAGTTCATTAGCTTTTCAGGATCAGGCTCGTCGTGTACACGGTAAAGCGCTGGCGCTTCGTGTTTTTCTAACAACTTGGCTGCGGCAACGTTCGCTAAAATCATGCACTCTTCAATCAGTTTATGTGCATCGTTACGGCTAAGTGCCACAATTGATCGATTTTACGCTGCGCGTTAAAAATAAATTTCGGTTCTTTGGTTTCAAACTCAATAGCACCGCGCTCTAAACGTGCTGCTTTCAGCGTTTTGTACATTAAGTGCAATTCACGAATATGCGGCACCAGTGCTGCATTTTCTTCACCTAAGGCATTTTCATCGCCGCCCAGTAACTCACCTACTTTGGTGTAAGTTAAGCGCGCATGCGAATTCATCACTGCTTGGTAAAAACGATAACCCGACAGTTTTCCTGTTTGCGATACTGTCATTTCGGCCACCATACACAGGCGGTCTACTTTCGGATTTAAACTACATAACCCGTTAGAAAGCACTTTTGGCAGCATTGGAATCACTTCTGATGGGAAGTACACCGAGTTACCACGTTGAATTGCTTCACGGTCTAATGGGCTGTTTTTGCTAACATAGTGCGATACATCGGCAATCGCGACCCATAAACGCCAGCCACCTGACTTTTTCGCTTCACAGAATACTGCATCATCAAAGTCGCGCGCGTCTTCGCCGTCTATCGTTACCAGTGGTAAATGACGTAAATCAATACGGCCTTCTTTGTCTTTTTCCAGTACTTCATCAGTTAGACCAGCGATTTGCTGCTCAAGATCTTTTGGCCATTGATTTGGAATATCGTGATTACGCAGCGCAACTTCAATTTCCATACCCGGCGCCATATGCTCACCAAGTACATCAATTACTTTACCAAGTGCGTTCATGCGCTTGCTTGGGCGCTGAGTGATTTCAATTTGCACCATTTGATTGTGCTTAGCATCACCTTCAAAGCCCGGTAAAATCATAATATCTTGGCTAATGCGCGGATCTTCCGCCACCACAACTGCCATACCGTGCTCACGGAAAAAACGACCAATAATCGGTGCTCTTTCACCTTCAAGCACACGTACAATTCGTGCATCGCATTTACCGTTTTTACCAAAACTAGCTGGCTTTGCTAATACACGGTCGCCGTGTAGCACTTGCTCCATTTGGTGTTTTGGAATAAACCAATCTTTACCGCCTTCATCCAGCTCTAAAAAGCCAAATCCTTCGCGATGTCCAATCACTTTACCTTTTACCAAACCGACTTTATCAGGAATGCAGTAACATTTTGATTTATTGAATAGCAGCTGACCATCGCGCTCCATTGCGCGTAAACGGCGTTTTAAAGCGATTTGACGCTCTTCTTCAAACACGTTTAGTTCGCCACATAAATCGGCAAAATTGGCAGGTTTAGTTCGGTTGCTGATATGCTCAAGAATAAACTCTCGGCTCGGCACTGGATTGTCGTATTTTTGTTGTTCGCGGTCTAAATAAGGATCTTTTTTCGGCATGAATTCGCACTATCTATGAAAGTGCTTTTATTTTAAACCATTTAGCCACTTGGTGACAGGTCATTTCTATGACAAGTCGCTTTGCACGCGCTTTTGTTTGTCAATTTCAACGACTAAGCCATCAAATGCCAACACTAACTCACCAAAGTAGTGGCTTTTTGCCTCGTTTTCTAGCGGTTCTAACATGCCTTCGCCATGGTAGCGGCTTGAAAAATGAAACAGCGCAAGGCGCGGAATATGGTATAACTCGGCAAATTCAGCAATGCGCTTGGCATCACTATGCCCGGTATGCATCCCTACTTTATGTAAATCGCTATGAGTAAACGTGGCTTCGTGCACCAGTAAATCGATATCTTCAACAACATCGGCCAATAATTTAGGCTTTTCGTTATCGCCACAAATAATCACCTTGCGTGGCTGCCAGCTCGGAAAAGTATATTCTTCGGCACGTAACAACTTACCTTGGAATTCAACATTCCGCCCTTTTTGCAGCAAGTTATAATGGCTACCCGTTGCAACACCGTCATTGGCCAACTTATCAAGATGCAGTTTACGCGGAATATTTCGCTCCGTTATTTTAAAGGCAACACTTGGTACGCGGTGCTTTAATGGATGAATAGACACCTGACAAAAACTAAAATCAAGGCCGTGATCTATCGCTTCAATTTCACGGCAAATTAACTCAAAGCCCGTTTCCATTTGAGTAAATTTAAGTGCGCTTAACACAAAATCAATCACCGCTTTAGGTGCTACTAAATGCACAGGCTCTTTTCGCCCCGCCAACGAAATAGAGGCAATTAACCCCGGTAAGCCATAACAGTGATCACCATGTAAATGGGTAATTAAAATTACTGATAAGTGGTAGCTCGCCAGTTCACTTTTTAAAATTTGATGCTGTGTCCCCTCACCACAATCCACCAGCAACCACGACTTAGTCGAGTCAAAACTCACCGCAGTAGCACTAACATTACGATTAAGTGACGGGCACGCTGACGAAGTGCCTAAAAAGTGAATTTTCAAATTATGAGCCTATGGGTTTGGGGGTATTAGTTAAATTGTAGAGGAGATTGATTGGGGATGGAATTAGTAGATAGATTTTTGAAAATTAATGATGTAAATACATTCGTCCCTGAGATTTATCGCACATCATCCATGATGCGCTCGTTCATTCTTTTTAAACGACCAAAAAGAACGAACCAAGAAAAAGCCGCCCCAGAAATCAAACTGATTCTTCAAACATAATTTAAATGTGAACATAAACGCCATGAATCGGCATCCATGCCTCAGCAAGGCTTGCTCGACCGCTTCGCTCCCTGTCTCGCATTATTCATTTAAATTTTGTTTTCGGGTTTGATTAAAGGGGGTAGTTTTTCTCAGCGGCGGCCTTCAAGGTCAACAGTGAGCGAATTACTGTCATTAGAAAATTATTTTTCAATACTGATTTTATCTCCAGTTGCTATGAGTTTCTCCTATATTCAAGAAAACGACCCATTTGGTCGCTTTTATCCTTTTCATAATTTCTATAATGAATAAAAGTATAACTGTAGCAACAAGTTAGTTAGTATGTTAGAACTAGTCCAATGATAAAAATGACCCGTGGCTCGTAGAAAAACGACCCATTGGGTCGATATTAAATTGTTAGCAGTACAAGAAAAGGAGTTCAGTTTGAGTTCAATTTTAGAAATCATAAATAGCTATACACCATTTGAGCAAAGCTTAATTGGTTCAGCTGTATTTTTATTTTCTTCTTGGTTATTTCGAACCATATTTAATAAAGCTAAAAGTAGCGGAAAAATATTCTTTAAAGAGTACTCGAAAATAGATGTGGTCAAACATACTCTGCATAAAGAATATATAAATAGCAACAACATGCAATTTTCAACTTTTGGCTCTTCAATTGCATTACTTCATGCAAGTCGTTGGCTAATTAAGGCTTTATTAATATTCATATTTTTCTCTGGGTTATCATCAATATTAAATGCTGATTGGTTATTTGTTGCAGTATATTGGTTCTGCTTTAACTGTGTTCTTGAGGCTAATAGTTGGGTTAAGGATTCAAGTAGCGAAAGTAGTGTTTCTCATGTCCCTGAAGATCTAAAAAATGAAATCTACGACAAACTAAAACCTCAACCAATAGAAACAGTGGAAAGTACTGCAAACAAGTAACTAAGTCGGGACTGATAACAGTTGTCTCAGTTCCACTTCGTTTCACATTTTAGCCAACAGTTATCAGCCCCTTAGTTAGGCTTTATACGTATTAGTTCAGAGGAAGTGTTATGCAGTTATTTTTCCATGATGTTGGCTTAAAAGGAGCTAATGCAGATTTTCCCAAAACTGTTTTTGGTGAAGTCGCTGTTTCCGACATCGTCGAACATTGTCCACCTCATCTAAAAGCAGAAATAGAAGATAAGCTTCTAGCTGAGTTCCCCGATGGCTGGTGTAACGTCTGGGGAGTTCCTGATGGCGCCAAGAGCGTTATTCGTCAACTTAAAGTTGACGATGTCATGCTTTTAATTAAGACCACTGGTGGTGATGGTGAAATGCCAGCTCTTTGTCATGTAAAAGGCTTTTGGAAAGAGCAGCTTTTAGACCTTTCAAACTTTTTGTGGGGAAGTAGTCATTTCCCCTACGTGTTCTTTTTCAAAACTCAGCATATCGAACTGACTTGGACCCAGTTCAAGAAAGATGTTCAATATATGCCTAACTTTCGACCGTCAGGAAATGTTTATCGTGTGAAAAGCGATCGACTTGAACATTTTGGTGGCTCAGAAGGCTATGTCAGTCATCTTTTACAAATCGATGATTTTGGTGACTATGAAATTCGAGAGAACTCACCAGAACAGGAGTATGCTGAGGGCGAAAGGCAGGTACGTGAAGCTTCGTATTTCAAGCGTAACTCTAAGTTAGTAAAAGACGCAAAAGCTGAGTTTGGTTTTATATGCCAGGTTTGTGATTTTGATTTCGAGTCAGTGTACGGAAAAGAATTAGGCGCTGATTTTATCGAGTGCCATCATAAGAACCCTCTACACGAAAAAGATGAGAACTACATCAGTACATTAAATGACGTTTGTGTGGTTTGTTCAAATTGTCACCGTATGCTTCATCGCACTAAGCCAGCAATGAAACCTGAAACTCTAAAAGCAAAGCTGCTCAAAAAATACATAAAACAAACTGTTTAAGAGTGATTCGCAACGCATGGCATTTTTACTATGCGTTGGTTTTAGAGAAACATTTGGGGTCAAGTCATGCATCTTGCACCACACTGCCTAAACCTTTTGTACAGCTTCAAAGTTTACACCCTCACCCATTAAATCAAACCTTAAAACATTATTTAAATGAATAATGCGAGACAGGGAGCGAAGCGGTCGAGCAAGCCATGCTGAGGCATGGATGCCGATTCATGGCGTTTATGTTCACATTTAAATTATGTTTGAAGAATCAGTTTGATTTTGGGGCACGTTTTTTGGTTCGTTTTTGTCGTGTAACAAAAATGAACAAGAGAGCGCCATGGATGGCGCTAGATATAAAGCACGGACGCTACTATCGCCAGTGCGACAAATATACTTTCAAGTATAAAAAACTGTTAAGAATAAGCTCTCAAGTAAATTTCGCTCTTAAAATAAATACGACAATCATAACTTCCTTTCATAATAAACCGCTGGAATATCCCCTAGCGGATCATTATGCATATACTCTTTCACAAACGTCATGCCGAGTTTTTCCATTACACCAATGGAGCCCGCATTTTCTTTTAACGCAATTGCACTAATATGCGTGTACTCAGGCATTAACGCAATTTGCTCAACTAGGGCATTAGCAGCTTCAGTTGCATAGCCTTTACCCCATGAGCTTTGCTTAAAACGCCAACCTAGTTCAAGGTTATGCCACTGGGTGTCGGTTTCATCATTAAAGAAATGCATTGGCCGTACTAAAATCCAACCAATAAATTCACCCGACTCTTTAATGTTAACTTTCCAAAGACCCCAACCTTTTTCTTTATTGGCATACTTTGCCATACGCGGTAAAAACACTGTGTGCTTTTCTTCCATCGTGGTTGGCTTGCCACCATTTAAATATTTCATTACCGCAGGGTCTTGGTCGAGTTGATATAAATCATCGATATCTTTTTCAGTGATAAATGAATAATTAAGGCGTGAAGATGATGGCTGCATTTTTTATACTCCTGAGCGGTAATTAATGTGATTTATGGGCTGAATTTTTCTTATTTTTTTCTGATTTGTGATTCTAACACTACTTTTTAAAAGGCCTTTAGTATTAACTGTTACCAAACATTAATAACAGGAAATACCAATGAATTTAATTAAAGGACTATGCCTAACACTCGCACTTTTTGTATCAAATGCCATTGCCCACCAATATGAAGGTGATTGGCAATTTATTAAAGGTGAATACAAAACGCCGTCAGGTGAAGTACTAAAAGCAGATAACGCAACACTTGTGGCAATCAAAACCGTGAAAGGCGATAAATTTGCTTTAAACAATATGCAGCAAGGTGAGTTCTTAGGGTATTTAGCCGGCAAATTTACCATAGACGGCGATAGCTACAGCGAGCATATTGAAAAAGGCACTTCAAATGAGCACCAAGGTAAAGTGTTTACCTTTAAAGGCTGGCTTGAAACTAAACAAGAGCACGGTATTGAGGTGATTTACTGGCACCACAAAGGGTTGGTGAATGGCACAGAAGAAACCGAAGTTTGGCGTAAACTTGCTCGCTAATTTTTAAAACCAGTCAAACATTCAGAACCCAACCCTTTCTGAATAAAAGGAAACCAATGCGGTTTCCTTTTTCTTTCAGTGACAAAGACCACGTTATTATGCAAAATTAGAGGCGAGTGCAAGGGTTGCCCAAATTAGTCGTTTCGCGTCAATCCTTTATCTCTTATACGCATCCGTCAGCAAAATAAGAGTAAACTACATGACTATTATGCAAAAAACCTATTGGTTAATACTCACCTTAGGAAACGCTACTACATTTTTTCTATGGCAACAGCATCCTGATGACCTAACACTATCACTGTTTATTTTTACCCTTCTTTACAGTGCGATTGGCTTTTTCGATATCTTTTTCTCAAAGCGTAATTTAAACCGGTTGTACCCAGTTGTTGCTTACATTCGCTATTTTTTAGAGTCATTTCGCGTTGAAATACAGCAATATTTTATTGCCAACGACACCGAAGAAAAACCCTTTAACCGCGAGCAACGTTCGCTTGTTTACCAACGTTCAAAATCGGTGCGCGATACTATTGCCTTTGGTACGCAGCGCGATTTACTGGAAGAAAATTATTTAAGTTTATGGCACTCGCTCGCGCCGTGTGACGTAAAAGAAGAATATAAGCGCACGCTAATTGGTGGTCCGGATTGCAAACAACCCTATTCGGCATCTCGCTTAAATATTTCTGCAATGAGTTTTGGTTCGTTAAGTAAAAACGCCATCGAAGCGCTTAACTTAGGCGCCCATAAAGGTAGTTTTTACCACAATACTGGTGAAGGCGGGCTCAGCCCTTATCACCTAAAACACGGTGGCGACATTGTTTGGCAAATCGGTTCGGGGTTATTTTCGTGTCGTACACAAGATGGCGACTTTGACCGTGAAGTATTTCGCACTAAAAGCGCATTACCGCAAGTTAAAATGATTGAAATAAAGCTATCGCAAGGTGCAAAACCAGGCCATGGTGGTGTATTGCCTAAAGCAAAAATTACCGACGAAATAGCACGTATTCGATTAGTGGACCAAGATAAAGACTGTATATCGCCAGCGGCGCATCCCAAGTGCAAAACGCCAAAAGAATTACTTAACTTTGTTGCTGAATTACGCGAGCTTAGCCAAGGCAAACCTGTTGGCTTTAAACTTTGTTTAGGCAACCCTGCCGAATTTTTAGCAATCTGTAAAGCCATGTTAGAACTGGATATTTACCCCGACTTTATTACAGTTGATGGCGCTGAGGGTGGCACAGGTGCTGCGCCCGTTGAATTTTCAAACCGCTTAGGCATGACCTGCCTTGAAAGTGTTTACCTTATTCATAACGCATTAATTGGCGTTGGTATTCGCGATAGAATTAGCATTATTGCCTCTGGTAAAACCGCATCGGCATTCGATCTATTAGCAAAACTTGCAATTGGCGCAGACGCTGTGAACGCAGCGCGAACTATGATGATGGCATTAGGCTGTATTCAATCTCGCAGTTGTAATACTAACGACTGCCCAACAGGCATTGCCACACAAGATCCTGCGCGCGCAAAAGCAATCGATGTTGAAAGTAAAAGTGAGCGAGTTAAAAACTTTCATAAAAATACCCTACACGCCTTTTATGAATTACTCGGTAGCATGGGGTTAGACGACCCCGATAAACTATTGCCGCAAATGGTAAAACGCAGAACGCCCTACGGCTTGCTAATGTCGGTTGGCAGCTTAATAAAACCGTTACGCAAAGGTGAGATACTGGAAGATAGGCCACTTGGCAATTGGAGTATCTGGTGGCAGCAAGCCTCAAGCGAGCACTTTTACGTATATGACGAGACTATTTTAAAACCACAGGAGTTAGTACGTGACAACACCTAATTTATCGCAGTTAAAAAACCAATCACTGATTAAACAAAGTAGTTTCGTTAACGGCTCGTGGTTATCATCAAACAGCTCATTTGATGTTGTTAATCCTTTTAACAATGAGTCACTACTGCAGGTTGATGATATTGAGATAACGCAAGTTGAAGATGCGGTTTCTGCCGCCAAAAACGCTCAACAAGCATGGCAAAGTACCACAGCCTACGAACGAGCAGCTCAACTTAAAAAATGGGGCGAGCTATTAACAGAAAATCTTGACGATTTATCGCTATTACTCACCTTAGAGCAAGGCAAACCACTGGCGGAAGCGCGCGGTGAAATTAAATATGGCATTAGTTATATTGATTGGTTTTGCGAAGAAGCCAAACGAGTTTACGGCGATACTATTCCTGCACTAAGTAGCTCTCAGCAAGTGATTGTAACAAAACCCCCTGTTGGTGTTGTTGCGGCGATTACACCTTGGAACTTCCCTAATGCGATGATCACCCGAAAAGCCGCAGCTGCACTTGCTGCAGGCTGTTGTTTTATTGTGAAACCATCAGAGTTAACACCTTTAAGTGCGCTGGCAATGGCTGAATTAAGCCTACAGGCGGGCATACCAAAGGGGGTTTTTAATGTGGTTGTAGGTACTAATGCTAAAGCCATTGGCGAGGTGTTAACAACCCATCCAGATATTGCCAAGTTTAGTTTTACCGGTTCCACAGCTGTGGGTAAATTACTCACCCAACAAGCCGCATCAACGGTAAAACGAGTTTCGATGGAGCTTGGCGGTAATGCACCGTTTATTGTTTTTGACGATGCTGATTTAGAAGCTGCAGCTACGGGGTTAATTGCAGCAAAATTTAGAAACGCAGGGCAAACCTGTGTGTGCGCCAATCGTATTTATCTTGCCGAATCCATTAAACAGCCGTTTTTAGCCATCTTCACAGAAAAATTAAAGCAGTTAACACAAGGCAATGGCCTTAACGATGTGCAACTTGGTCCGCTTATTAATCAAGCCGCAATCGATAAAGTCACACAATTAGTTGATACAGCGCTAAGTGAAGGCGCACATATTCACTACCAAGGTGAAGCAAGTGCAACAGGCTACCCAGCAACTATTTTAACCAACTGTAACAACACTATGGAGATTGCACAAAACGAGATTTTTGGCCCAGTAGCCACTATTTTTAGCTTTGATGATGAGCAAACTGCTATCAATCTCGCTAACGATACAGAGTATGGCCTTGCCGCTTATTTTTACAGCCAAAACATTAATCGCATTATGCGCGCAGCCAATCAGTTAAAGTTTGGCATGCTTGGCATTAATGAAGGCATTATTTCAAACGCCGCCGCCCCATTTGGTGGCGTAAAACAGTCCGGTTACGGCCGCGAAGGATCGAAAGTTGGCCTGGATGATTACCTTGAAATTAAGTATTTGTGTTTCGGTAATTTATCAAGCTAATAACTCGCACTCTCAGTGTTTACTTTCAAAGGAGATGAATTATGAGTTTTTATAAATTATCAGCTATCACGGCGTTAATCGCTGCGTTACTTTCAGTCGCCCTAATGGGAGTGCCTGAGCTGCTTTTTTATCTATTTAATATTGAAGCCAGCGATGCAACCTATTTTATGGGGCGTAGAGCAAGCATTCTGTTTCTTGGGCTTGCATTGGTATCTTGGCAAATACGCAAAATATCAGACAAAACCATACAGCTAGCTGTTAGCTTGAGTTTTATGGTGATTATGTTTGGCTTGGCAATACTGGGGAGTATTGAATTTACGCTAAATAATGCAGGTGTGGGGATCTTTTTGGCAATAATCACCGAGCTGACTCTCGGGTTATTTTACCTAAAAATATGGCGAGAAAAGCGGTTACATACAAACCCAACTTAAATAAAAAAGGCCATTGTGGCCTTTTTTATTGTGGTTTTAAATTTATAAAAAGCTTAAACCTTGCTTTAACAAGTTAGCTTCTTTGCTGTATCCATTATTCGCCATGTAGCCAACTAATGAGTTTACTAGCAAAGGAACTTGCTCTTTTGGAATACCAATGCTTTCAAACGCACTATCCAAATAACCTAGACTTGCTGCTTGTTTAGTTTTATCGCCGCCTTTGCCTAGCATTGAACTTAGTGAAGACATTGACGATTTAGGCGCTTCACTGATCAGCCCGTTAGTATTTGGTAATGCTTGACTAATCAAGGCAAAGTTTTCAGGGCTAACATGATCTTTTGCTACTTTGAGCAACGCGCCCATACCTGAACCAATGATATCTTCAGATAACCCCAATTGTTCAGATGCATATTTTACTAAGGCATTTGATGTTGTTTTTTCTGCTGTTTGGTTTGCTACAGCGGTATTTAACGTGCTTTTTAAATCAACCGCACTCACAGAATTAGCGTAAAACGCGCCCGTTACCATTACAACTAAAGTTAATTTTTTCATTACTTACTTCCAATAAGGGGTTAACCGATTTAGGTACAGAGCAATACTAACAACTAAGGGATTAAAAAGTCATTAATTTAATTCGCTCAGGTACTTCAACCTAACACTGAATCACAACATCGACTCGTTAACGCACCTAATGGCTGAAAAGGAGCCATGAAAATAGCCCCTAATGCATAACGTAATATGTTTATATAAAGTAATGAGCAAGTGCAGCTAAGCAATAAGCAACTAATCCATACACCACAAATAAAGCCCATGCGAGTTTAGCGTTACCCATTTCCGCTTTTATCGTTGCCACGGTTGCTACACATTGTAATGCCACTACATAAAACAGCATTAAACCAATGCCAGTACCAAGTGGTAAGCCATCAGCCATAATTTGTGATGCTAATCCTGCAATGTTTTCATCAGCGCCTTCCATGCCATACAGTGTGCCTAACGCACCGACAAAGACTTCTCGCGCCAAAAACGACATCATGATTGCCACACCATAGCGCCAATCTACACCAAGTGGTTCAAACACTGGTGCGATAAACTGACCAAATTGACCAAGTAACGAATGCTCTAAATCAGCATTTTGCGGAAAATAACCCAGTACCCAAATCACCACAGACACAATAAAAATAACCGGTGCGGCGCGTTTAATAAAATAAATGCCACTGTTCAAAACACGGTGCATTAGTGGTTTCCAATGGGGCATCCGGTAGGTTGGCAGTTCTAAAATAAATGGCATTTCAGACTGGCTCTGCTCTGTCATTTTAGACTTACTCAATAATGCACTTACAATCAGCGCCATCACAATGCCAAATAAATACAGGGCAAAAAATGCGGTACCTTGTAAGTTAAAGACCCCAAGTACTGTGTGATCTGCCGGAATAAATACCGCAACTAACAAGGCATAAACCGGCAATCTCGCAGAGCATGACATCAAGGGAATGGTCATCATAGTGATCAGGCGTTTACGCGGTGACTCTATGGTCCTGGCGGCCATAATGGCAGGTATCGCACAGGCATGTGCAGATAGGTAAGGAATAAAGCTACGACCAGACAAACCAAAGAAGCTCAAAGGCTTATGGCATATCAAAGCAGCTCGTGCCAAATAACCACTGTCTTCGAGCAGACCTATGATAAACGTCAGCACCATAATTTGCGGCACAAATACTAAAAAAGAACCCACACCACCAAACAAGGCATCTGCTGTAAAGTCTTGCATCATGCCACTTGGCAATAAGCCTGTAACAAGCGCGGCGGTATCACCAATAAGCATTTCTACGCCATCCATTAACGGCGCAGCCCATGTGAAAATGCTCTGAAACAATAAAAACATAATTGTAAAAAATGCCACAGCGCCAAACACGCTATTTAACAAAAAGTTATCGATAACATTTTGCTTCTTAAGCACAATATCGCTGGCAATTGCATATTTTTTTGCAAGCGCTTTAGCACTTTGCACGTTTTTACTAGGATCTGAATGAAGATTTTGCTGAAAAGGTGCTTTAGCAATTTCAACTAAGCCTTTTTGAAACTCAGTTACACCTGTAAGCGTTTTTGCTGACAAAGCAAATACTGGAGCATTCAAATCTTTAGCGAGTTGTGCGACATCTATTTGATGATTAAAGCGCTGTAATTCATCAATTAAGTTAAGTGCAAACACGACCTTTTTATTATGTTGCTGTGCTAAATGTTGCACTTGCAATGCAAATACCAAACTGCGCTCTAATCGCGTTGCGTCTAGTACATTTACAATCACTTCGGTGTCGTCTTGATTAATCGCCTCATTTAGCTTTTCGACTGCGATCTGCTCATCTTTTGAAAGCGTATTTAGCGAATAGGTACCTGGAAAATCAACTACTTCAAAGTCATTAAATTGACCACTTTTAAGCTCGACTGTGACACCTGGAAAGTTAGCAACTTTTTGCTTTAAGCCTGTTAACTGATTAAAAAGCAAACTTTTACCACAGTTGGGCTTACCAACTAATAAAATTCGTTTCATGAGGGTTCTTACGGTTTACGCGATGTAAATACGTTTAGCTATTGCAGGTTCGAGTGAGTAAACACAATCCCCCACTTGATAAACAATGGGACCATTGAACGGTGTGCGACGTATGCAGGTTATTAACGCATTTTCAGCGAACCCCATTTCCTCTAGTCGTTGAGCGACGGCGGAATCTAAACTTGGACACAAGCGCGCTATTGTCGCCTGTTGCTTTACGGGAACATCACAAATCGTCATGATACTTATTCGCAGTTAAATATTTGCCGCCAGTATGCGCTTTTCTACAACAAAGCTCAATGCAATTTGAATATTTATCTAAACTTTATATAAATAAAAATTAATTTATTAATTAAATTAAAACCCTGTAAAAGTTACTAATCTTATTTAACTTAAATATTTATTTTAGATAATAAAAAAGGCCACCGAAGTGACCTTTCAATTAAATCAAGTTGAGGCAGTGCAGACTAATTCGTCCTGAAGATGCGGCCCGGTGCGTTACGCAGTAATCGTCATCCATGACTCGCGTAAAACACGCTGCGAAACTTCGATGACTTCAGGCATCCTGCCTTTCGCCCTTCGGGCCAGCTGCGCTGTTCAAAAATGTTCCCGATATTTTTGTCGGTCTTAATTTTCATATACAAAAAAGGCCGCTATCGCGACCTTTTCTTTTCAGCTAAGTATTAGCCGATATTCTTTCTAGCATTGCGGAACATACGCATCCACGGGCTATCTTCTTTCCACTCATCTGGGTGCCAAGAGTTAGCAACTGCACGGAATACACGCTCTGGGTGTGGCATCATTACTGTTGCACGACCATCAAGTGATGTAATACCTGTGATACCTTCTGGTGAACCATTCGGGTTGTTCGGGTATTGCGTAGTTGGGTTACCAAAGTTATCAACGTATTGAACAGCTACTGTGCCAGACTCAAGTGCTGCTTTCACTGCTGCGTCGTTTGCAAACTCAGCGTGACCTTCACCGTGAGATACTGCGATTGGCATACGAGAACCAGCCATACCCTGGAAGAATACTGACGGGCTTTCTTGTACTTCAACAAGGCTGAAACGTGCTTCAAAACGCTCTGACTTGTTAGTTACAAAACGTGGCCAGTGCTCAGTACCTGGGATAAGCTCTTTCAGTGTTGAAAGCATCTGACAACCGTTACACACACCTAAGCTAAACGTGTCTTGACGCTCAAAGAATGTTTGGAACTGATCGCGTGCCATGTCATTGAATAGGATTGATTTAGCCCAACCTTCACCCGCACCTAGTACGTCACCGTAAGAGAAACCACCACATGCTACAAGGCCTTTGAACTCTTCTAGCGTTAGGCGACCTTCAAGGATGTCACTCATGTGTACGTCTACTGCTGCAAAACCTGCACGGTTAAACGCGGCTGCCATTTCAACGTGTGAGTTAACACCTTGCTCACGTAGGATAGCCATCTTAGGCTTAGCTCCTGTTGCGATATAAGGTGCTGCTACGTCTTCGTTTAGGTCGAAGCTTAGCTTAACGTTAAGACCAGGATCTTTTTCGTCAAATTTCGCATCAAATTCTTGCTTAGCGCACTCTGGGTTATCACGAAGTGCTTGCATCTTGTAAGTTGTCTCAGCCCAAATAGTACGTAGCTCAGTACGTGTATTTGCAAGTACAACTTCGCCACCACGGTTGAAGATTACTTTGTCTTCAGTATTTAGTGCACCGATAGTATGGCTGATTGCCGCAAGGCCGTTATCTGCTAACACAGCTTCAACTGCTGCAAGGTCAGAGTTGCGAACCTGAATTACCGCACCTAGCTCTTCGTTATAAAGTGCTTCGATGTTTGAGCCTGTTAGGCTATCAAGGTTTACAGTTACACCTGTGCGACCGGCGAATGCCATTTCAGCAACCGTTGTGAATAAACCACCGTCTGAACGGTCGTGGTAAGCAAGTAACTTCTCGTCAGCTACAAGTGCTTGCATCGCTTCATAGAAGCCTTTTAATAGCTCTGGGCTATCAACGTCAGGCGTCTTATCACCAAGCTGCTTGTAAACCTGTGCAAGGCTTGATGCACCCATACGGTTTTGACCGGCACCTAAATCAACTAGGATTAGGCTTGAGTCACCTTTATCAGTGCGAAGCTGAGGCGTAACTGTTTTACGAATGTCTTCTACACGGCCAAATGCAGTGATCACTAGAGAAAGAGGTGCTGTAACCGCTTTGTCTTCACCGTCGTCTTGCCATGTTGTCTTCATCGACATTGAGTCTTTACCAACAGGGATCGTTAGACCAAGTGCTGGACATAACTCTTCACCTACAGCTTTTACTGCTTCGTAAAGACCCGCATCTTCACCTGGGTGACCTGCTGCTGCCATCCAGTTTGCAGATAGCTTGATGTTCTCAAGACCGCCAATGTTTGCGCCGGCAATGTTCGTTAACGCTTCTGCTACAGCTAAACGTGCTGATGCACCATAGTTTAGAAGTGCTGCAGGTGTACGCTCACCCATTGACATAGCTTCACCGTGGTAAGTGTCAAACGCTGCAGCTGTTACCGCACAGTTTGCCACTGGTACCTGCCAAGGGCCAACCATTTGGTCACGTGCCACAAGACCTGTAACCGTACGGTCACCAATGGTGATAAGGAATGTTTTTTCAGCAATCGTTGGTAGACGAAGTAAACGCTTAGCCGCTTCCTCTACATCAATGCTATTTGTGTTAAGTGCTTCACCAGATACCTTTTTTGACTCAACGTCACGGTGCATCTTAGGTGCTTTACCAAGTAGTACTTCAAGTGGAAGGTCTACTGGGTTGTTATCAAAGTGACTATCTGCAACTGTTAAGTGACGCTCTTCTGTCGCTTCACCGATTACAGCGTACTGTGCGCGCTCACGCTTACAGATTTCTTCAAATCGTGCGAAGTCTTCTGCCGCTACTGCCAATACGTAACGTTCTTGTGATTCGTTACACCAGATTTCGTGCGGTGCCATGCCCGGCTCATCATTCGGGATGTTACGTAGTTGGAATTTACCACCACGGCCACCGTCGTCTACAAGCTCAGGGAATGCGTTTGAAAGACCGCCCGCGCCCACATCATGGATAAACGCGATTGGGTTTTCGTCACCTAGCTGCCAACATTTGTCGATAACTTCCTGACAACGACGTTCCATCTCTGGGTTTTCACGCTGTACAGAAGCAAAGTCTAAGTCTTCGTTTGACTGACCAGATGCCATTGATGACGCAGCACCACCACCAAGACCAATGTTCATCGCAGGACCACCTAGCGCGATTAGCTTGGCGCCAACTGGGATCTCACCTTTTTGAACATGCTCAGTACGGATGTTACCAAGGCCACCTGCAAGCATAATTGGCTTGTGGTAACCACGCACCTCTTCACCATTATGGCTGTTAACTTTTTCTTCGTAAGTACGGAAGTAACCAAGTAGGTTAGGACGACCAAATTCGTTGTTGAACGCCGCGCCACCTAGCGGGCCGTCAATCATGATATCTAGTGCATCAACGATGCGGCCTGGCTTGCCGAAGTTAGTTTCCCACGGCTGCTCGAAGCCAGGAATACGAAGGTTAGATACAGTAAAACCAACTAGACCTGCTTTTGGCTTAGAACCACGACCTGTTGCGCCTTCGTCACGAATTTCACCACCAGAACCAGTTGATGCGCCAGAGAATGGCGCAATTGCCGTTGGGTGGTTGTGCGTTTCAACCTTCATCAAGATTTCAATGTTCTCTTGATTGTAGCTGTACTCCCCTTCTTTATTTGGGAAGAAGCGACCCGCTTTAGAACCCTTCATTACCGCTGCGTTATCTTTATAAGCAGACAGTACGTTTTCTGGGTGCGTTTCGTAAGTATTCTTGATCATTTTGAACAGCGACTTAGGCTGCTCTACGCCGTCGATTGTCCAATCAGCGTTGAAAATCTTGTGACGACAGTGCTCTGAGTTCGCCTGTGCGAACATGAATAACTCGATGTCGTTCGGGTTACGACCTAGTTTTGTGAAGTTTTCTACTAGGTAATCAATTTCGTCATCCGCTAATGCGAAACCTTGCTCTACGTTTGCAGTCACAAGCGCTTCACGGCCACCACCAAGAATGTCTACAGATGACATTGGGCGCGGCTCTTCTACGCGGAATAACTGACCTGCATCTTCAAGGCTGTTGTGCACAGACTCTGTCATACGGTCATGAACTAGCTTAGCAACGTCATTTAACTGCTCAGCGTTTAGGTCGCCTTCAACATAGTAAGCAATACCACGTTCAACACGGTGTACTTTGTCTAAACCACAGTTGTTAGCAATATCAGTTGCCTTTGATGCCCATGGAGAAATGGTACCAATGCGCGGCGTCACTAAAATGAGCGCACCTTCAGGCGTATGTTCAGTAATGGTCGGGCCATACTTTAATAGCTTATTTAGTTTGTCTAACTCAGACTCTGAAAGTTCTGCTGTTAAATCAGCAAAATGCATAAACTCAGCGTAAACACCAGTCACTGGTAAATTGGCGTCAGCGCAGGTTTTAAGGATCTTTTGAACTTTAAAATCAGAAAGTGCAGGTGCACCACGTAGGATCAACATAGGTATTTTCATCCGGGGTTAAGGATTGAACGAAGATTTATGGGCGCACATTATAGTGGAAAATGACATGAGATTTAAATAAAAATCAAAAAATAGACAAAAATAGGCAAATTCGAATTTTATGTATAGGACATTAGTCCTCGTGACGATCGGGACTTTATCTGTTATAACAAGCTTGTAGGGGTTAGTTATTTTAGGATTTGAGTGCTAAAACGCGTTGTAATTACACTGGTTATTTTTTTGCTGGCAGCATGCTCAGAGCCTGTCGCAGAAACACACCTCGGCCAAATTAAACAAAAAGATAAAGTTCGTATCGGCACGCTTGCCGGCGAAAGTACCTACTATATTAGTGCCAATGGTGAGCTAGGTTTTGAATATGAGCTCGCCAAAGCATTCGCAAACTTTATTGACGCAGAACTCGAAATCATTCCTTTTTTCTCAATTAAAGACATGCTTAACAAGCTAGAAAAAGGACAAATCGATATTCTCGCCTCAGGCCTTACCCTAAACAAATCGCGTTTAAATACATACCGTTTTGCCCCGCAATATCGCTCAATCAGTCAAAAACTAGTTTATAAACAAGGGCGCAAAAGACCGCGTAATTTTTCACAGCTAGATGCCCCTGTTACCGTTATAGCCAAAAGCGCTCATGCTGCCAGTTTATTAAAAGCAAAAGCCAATTTTGAGAACTTACAATGGGTTGAAACCGAAGAGTTTGATGAAGCCGAATTATTACAAGGCATTATTGATGGCAAATTCGATTACACCATTGCTGACTCGCACACTTTGGCGCTATTTCGCCGCTATCACCCAGAACTTAGTATTGCCTTTTCAGTGACCCGTGAAGAACCAGTCGCTTGGATGCTACAACAAAATGATGACGACAGTTTATATGCAATGGCGATTGAGTTTTTTGGTTATGCACGCTCAACAGGCCTATTACAAAACCTAGAAGAAAAATATTTTGGCCACGTTCGTCAGTTTAACTACATCAATACCCTCGCTTATATAGAAGCAGTTCGTGATGTATTACCTAAATACCGAGATTGGTTTAAGCAATATTCACGCAGCCTTGATTGGCGCTTACTGGCAGCGGTAAGTTATCAAGAATCGATGTGGGACCCACGTGCCAAATCGCCCACTGGCGTACGCGGTATTATGATGTTGACCTTGCCCACTGCTAAATCGGTGGGTGTTAAAAACCGCCTTGAACCAGAACAAAATATTCGTGGTGGCGGCATCTATTTAGAAAAACTGATTAATCGCGTGCCCGAACGCATAAAAGAACCAGACCGTACTTGGCTTGCGCTTGCGGCTTACAATGTGGGCTTTGGTCATATGGAAGATGCTCGCGTGCTAACTGAAAAAGCAGGTGGCGATGCCGACAAATGGGCAGATGTGAAAAAACATTTACCGTTACTGATTAAAAAGCGCTACTATCGCCAAACAAGATACGGGTTCGCCCGTGGCGATGTCGCCGTTAAATATGTCGATAATATTCGCCGCTATTACGACACGCTCGTTTGGCTTGATGAAAACCAAGATCAGTAACACAATAGTTGAATTCACCACTGTGAATGTCATATAAGTGTCATGATTTATTAATAAACTTATCGAGAGATAAGGGCTTTAGCCAATTACCCTTCTCCACTCTCACCTTTTTAAGGAGAACCTATGCTAAGAACGCGTAGAAAATTCAAAGTAAAACGCAGTACGGTTAACACTTGTGCTATTCGTCGCCGCATTGCAAGACGCAACACCCATCGTAAAGTTCTTGAGCGTCGCAGAGCATTTAATTTATTGGTGGAAGCTGAAGCGAGCTAGCTTTCACCTTTTGCCGCTTTTTTAGCGGCTTTTATTTCTGCGCGACGTTTTTTAAAAAATGCCGACAGCTTTTCACTGCACACTTCCGCTAAAACCCCGCTAGTTACATCTATTTGATGATTGAGCTTTTCGTGACGGGTTAAGTCCATAATACTGCCCGCTGAACCTGTTTTTTCATCATGTGCGCCAAATACCAAACGCTTTATACGGCTATGCACCAACAGCCCTGCACACATAGAGCAAGGTTCAAGTGTGACGTATAACGTACAATCGAGCATACGGTAATTTTCAATGTGCTTGCCAGCTTGGCGAATTGCCATCATCTCAGCATGGGCCGATGGATCATGCTGTGTAATTGATAAATTATATCCCTCAGCAATAATCTGATTGTCTATTACAACAATGGCACCAACCGGTATTTCTCCATGTTGCTCGGCAATATCAGCACGTTTAAGCGCCTCAATCATCCAATATTCATCGCTAAATTCAGGGTACATAGTTACTCAGGTTGATTTATAAACACCTTAAATATTTTACCAAGTTAAAAAGATTCATGCATTGTTATCTCTTTTTCTTAGAATTTTTTAAAATAAAGGGCTAATGTCATAGTTATTCAATTATTTTTTAGGCTATAATCCGCCGCCATTTTGCACGACGCCAAAGCAATGTAGAAACAAGATGAAATTTCCTGGACGACGCAGACAAAAACACTACTTTCCAGTGGAAGATAAAGATCCGTTAACGAACGTGATCACACAAGACAGCAAGCTTGCACGTAATTACATAGTGGGTATTGACCAAATTGTGGTTGATATAGAAGCCAAAGTTGATCAAGCCTTTCTCAATGAGTTTGGCCTGCACCGCGGTATGTCGCAAGTAATGGATGATGACACCACCAACGCTCTCTATGCACGGTTAAAAGATCATGACATGATCGACTACGAATTTGCTGGCGGCACTATTGGTAACACCATGCACAATTACTCAGTGCTATCAGATGACCGCTCGGTACTGCTTGGTGTAATGTGCGAAAATATCAAAATTGGTAGTTATGCCTATCGTTTCGTTAGTAAAACCTCAACCCGCGTAGATTTAGAACATCTACAACCGGTCGATGGCCCAATTGGTCGTTGTTTTACCCTTATTGATGAAAGTGGCGAACGTACTTTCGCTATCAGTCCAGGCTTAATGAACCGCCTACGTCCTGAATCCATTTCCCAAGAGCTTATTGCTAACTCGTCTGCTTTAGTTATTTCGGCCTATTTAATGCGTACCACAGGTGAAGACACCATGACCGAAGCGGCGCTAAAAGCCGTTGAATACGCAAACGCCGCAAATGTGCCTGTTGTACTGAGCTTAGGCACCAAATTCTTAATTGAGCAAGACCCAGAGTGGTGGCAAAACTTCGTTAACGACCACGTTGACATATTAGCCATGAACGAAGAGGAAGGCCTTGCTATTACAGGCTTTGAAGACCCGCTATTAGCTGCCGATAAAGCGCTTGATTGGGTTGATATGGTAATTTGTACTGCTGGAGCCCAAGGCATGTTCTTAGCCAGTTACATTGATGACTGTTGGAAACGCCCAACAGAGCACCAATTAATGCCAGGCAGCATTCCTGATTTTAATAAGTTTGAATTTTCACGCGCAATGCGTCGTAAAGACTGTAAGAATCCAGTAAAAATTTACACTCACACTGCACCTTACATGGGCGGGCCTGACAGCATTAAAAATACCAATGGCGCAGGTGATGGCGCACTAGCAGCAGTACTTCACGATATTAGCGCTAATGTATATCACCAGTTAAATGTTCCTACCTCAAGTAAGCATAAAATCAATGCGCTTACCTATTCGTCGCTTTCACAAATCAGTAAATATGCTAACCGTGTAAGTTATGAAGTATTAGTGCAACATTCGCCACGTTTAACGCGCGGCTTACCTGAACGAGAAGACAGTTTGCAACAAGCTTACTGGGAACAATAACCTCACCTTATGTCAATAAAAAGCCCGCTACAATATGCGGGCTTTTTGTTACCAAGTTAAACTCAGTACTTTTGGAGATTGGGAACTGGTTTTTAGTATAAGTTTACTAACTTAACCTTAGCTTAACTCTGTCAACTCCTGCATTTTTAACTAAACAAACTTGCTAACAGGCATAAAAAAGCCCGCTAAAGTTAGCGGGCAAAGCTTGTATAAAAACAACAAGGGAAATAAAGTCCAAGGGAGATTGGAACTTAAGCTTACTTTAGCCTTTTTAAACTTAACCTTTGCTTAATTCATACTAATTAAATTAATTTTCTGGAAAGTTATTGCTAAAAAATAAAGCATTTAACCTAACTTCTGCGCTTAATACCTGTTTACTCAAATAACGTATTATTTAAGTCGGCTAAAGCTGCTTATATACTTAAGCGAAATAGCTATTACTGGCTTTATTGAGCAAGTGCACTTTCCAAGCTTTTGCCATCACCATCTACCGGTGAAAGTATTTTTAAGCCAAGTACTTTCGCAATTGTTGGATAAACATCTAGATTAGGAAACTCAGCAATAGACGTATTTTGTTTAAACGCAGGTCCTTTTGCTATAAATAATGCCCCCATTTCTTGAGTGTATGCATAACCATGTGTTCCTAAATAATCTGATTCACCTTCAAATGAGAACGTTTTTGGTGCGGTGGTTTCAATAATAATATCTGCATCTCGAGCACCAAACTTAATACCGCGACTCGCTAGTGTATTTTTATCAAGTACGCTATAACGCCCTTTCGCTTGTTCTGCTAGGTGTTTTTTAGCCTCTAAAATAGCGATTTGGGATTCTGGCTTTTTATAAAGCTGCACACGAGTACCTGAATTCTTAATCAGAAAATCATCTTCAGACAAGCCCAACGAATTAATTTCAATGGTCTGTTTTGGATCAACTTGCGACATGCCGTGATCGGATACTAAAACTAAATTAATATTAAGATCTTTCAGCTCAGCTAAGCGCGCATCCAACTGGGCAATTAACGCATCCATTTTTTGCACGGCATCGAACGTTTGCTGTGCAATAGGTCCAAAATCATGGCCCATTGAATCAACCACTGAAAAATAGGCGGCAATAAAACGTGGACGCTGTGACTTTGGCAAGCTAAGCCAGTCTACAATTTGGTCTACGCGGCGCTGATAATCGCTATGTTGTGAGTAGTGATAAAAGTAACTTGGCGTACGACCATTAAAGCGCGCGTCTGATTCTGGCCAGAAGTAAGTTGCTGCTTTAACACCTTGCATTTCAGCAAGGTTCCAAAGTGGCGTTCCGTTTAGCCAGGTACTGTCGTTACGTCCTTTGCCCATGCTGTAGCATTCTTTACGATTTCTATCACAAAACTTATTATCAATTATGCCGTGATTAGCGGGCTGTAAGCCGGTAATAATTGAAATATGATTAGGAAATGTTTTCGTTGGGTAAACCGGAATCATGCGCTCTGCGCGAACGCCTGCTTTAGCGATTTTTGCTAAATTCTTTGCTTGGTGTTTTTCAATATAATCCCAGCGAAAACCATCAAGGGAAATCAAAACAACGGTTTGCTCTTTGGCAAACACTGGCGTACTTAAAGCACTTAAAACAACGAGAAGTAAAACAGCTATTTTTTTCATTTGCTTTGCTTGTATAGTAATTTACCCCATCTAAACTTGTTGGATTACAAAAGTCTAGGCTATTTGTCCTCAGCCATATTTATTTAACGTAAGCGCGAGTTATTTATCAAAAATTGATCTTAAATAGCTAACACAACGTAATGTGGGCAATTTTCCAAAAAGATTTGATACAATCTTTTTAATTTAGCAAATTAAGTAAGGGTCACCGTGTCTCGATTCACTGCCGTCACTGAAGAACCGCATAAACGATTTCATAAAAAAACAGCCGTTTTACTCACTAACTTAGGCAGCCCAGATGCACCCACCGCAAAGGCTCTAAGAACCTATTTGGCAGAGTTTTTATCTGATCCGCGCATCGTTGAAATTCCGCGCGTGCTTTGGAAAATTATTTTGCACGGCATTATTTTACGTATTCGCCCAAAACGTTCGGCAAAACTTTACGCCGGTATTTGGACTGAACACGGTTCACCATTATTGGTTTACAGTAAAAAACAGCAAGCGAAGCTAGCAACTTTACTTAAAGACAAAGGCCTAGATCACGCCGAAGTATTCTT
Organism: Pseudoalteromonas sp. T1lg24; assembly: GCF_002964745.1. Taxonomy (NCBI): domain Bacteria; kingdom Pseudomonadati; phylum Pseudomonadota; class Gammaproteobacteria; order Alteromonadales; family Pseudoalteromonadaceae; genus Pseudoalteromonas; species Pseudoalteromonas sp. T1lg24. The sequence continues at coordinate 88,439 of NZ_PQCB01000001.1, forward strand.
AGCGATGCGCTACGGTAACCCATCAATCAAATCAGTGCTCGAAGAAATTCGTGAAAAAGGCTATCAAAAAATTGTCGTCTTGCCTTTATATCCTCAGTACAGCGGTTCAACTACTGGCTCAACTTACGATGCCATTAGTCGTGAGCTTGTTAACTGGCGTTGGGTACCTGAACTACACTTTATCAATGGTTATCAAGACAACCCGCATTATATTGATGCGCTTGCAGCAAGTATCAAAGAAGATTTAGACAAACATGGTATGCCTGAAAAATTGGTACTTAGCTACCATGGCACACCTAAGTTTTTCCTAGAAAAAGGCGATCCGTATTATTGTTTTTGCCAAATGACCACCCGTTTAGTGGTAGAAAAGTTAGGACTTAACAAAGACGACGTAATCACCACCTTCCAAAGTCGTTTTGGTAAAGCGGAATGGTTAAAACCCTACACTGATGAAACACTCGAAAAATTAGCCAAAGAAGATGGCATTAAGAACATTGCCATTGCCAGCCCAGCTTTTAGCTCTGACTGCTTGGAAACATTGGAAGAATTAGAAGAAGAAAATCGTGAAATTTTTGAACATGCTGGCGGCGAACACTACCGTTATATTCCAGCATTAAATGACCGCGATGATCATATTGCTGCCTTTTATGAAATCATAAAACAGCATTTATAATTTTCCGCAGTTTAAACAACAAAAAAACCCAGCACTAGCTGGGTTTTTCTTTACCTAAATTATTGTTAGCAATATAAGCTCGATTAGAACTTGTATTCCATACCAATTGCTAGGTAATCGTTATCTGTAGTTTCGTCTTTCTCTTGCTTAGTGTAGAAAGCGAATAGCTTAGCGTTTTTGTTAAGCTTGTAATCAACACCAACAGACGTTGCTACTTTGTCATCAACATCCGCATCAAACTCAAGCACTTGGTATTGTGCTTTTAATGTGTAGTCGTTAATTTTGTATGCTGCATTAACTAAGAAACCATCTGCAGACTCAGAGCCGTCGATTTTTTCTTGTGTTTGGTACATTGCACCTAGCTTAACGCCCGCTACTTTACCGTGAATTGAACCACGAACAACATCATAACCTTTCACTTCGCTATCTACCGCAACAGATGCGTAAATCGCAGATTTTTTAAGGCCTTTATCACCATAGGTTACTGCTGCTGAGTAACCATTGTCAGCGTCAGCTGAATCTTCAGCAATTACAGAGCCAATAACTTGGAAACCGTTAAACTTAGGTGTTTTATAAGTGATTGAATCACCCATACGGTTTTCACCTTTGAATACGTTTTTGATATCGCCTTCAAGGTCGTTGAATAGGTCTAGTTTACCTTGTGATTGCTTTAATGCTGTGTCGTTACGACCGATTAATACTTCACCAAAACCGCCTTGTAAACCAACGTATTGGTTACGTGACTTAAGATGGTCATCACTGCTGTTTGAAGCATCTGACATATCAACTTGCCACTCAAGCTTATAAACAACTTTTAAGCCTGACTCTTCACTAAGTGTCTCACTGCCTTTTACACCAAAACGAGACGCGTTGCTTTTAATTTCAGTAAAAGAGCCTTCGCCTTCATCGCTATTTTGTACTGTAACATTCGCTTTACCGTAAACGTTTACATCAGCCATTGCAGGTGCTGAAAGTGCAGCTAGTAAAGATAAAGCAAGGGGAGCCTTAACATTTTTCATGTGAAAACCTCTAAATGAGTGAAATATATTTGTAATCAATTTGAACGAGGCGCAGTGTGTCATCAATACGTGACAGAAATATTACACTTGAAACTTTTTTTTCATTTTTCTGTATTCAAATTGTCACTTACCAATAAATACAACATCTGAACGAGAATAATCACATTAAGAAAAGTGACATTTAGCTGTCATGTTTATGTATAGGAACAATAAATTAACAAAATATCTTCACAGAGTTTGTTTATGCCACTAAACTAAAAATTATAATTTAAACAACTATAACGAAGTACAGTGCTGCCTAAACTATTGTTAATTGAAGACAATCCCTCAATTTCTAAAATACAACGTCATGTTGCACTTAGAATTGGCTATCAAGTCGATATTGCCGATAGCTTGGCATCCGCGATTGATTTAATTGAAGTAAATGATTACTTCTGTGCTGTTGTGGATTATGTGCTACCCGACGCATCAAATGGTGAAGCCATTCCATTAACGATTGGCGCATCAATCCCGACGATAGTAATGACTGGAAAATTAGACGACAAAACCCGTGATACTGTTATGCAGTACCCAGTTGTTGATTACATCACCAAAGAAAGTCGCCAAGCATATACCTACCTAGAAACACAGCTTAAACGCTTGCCACGTAACGAAAATGTGCGTGTGCTTATTGTTGATGACTCAAGAAACACGCGCAAACTAATTAAAAGCTATTTGCTAAGACACAAATATTTAATTGCCGAAGCCGTTGATGGTGTATCAGCACTCGAACAGCTTGAGCAATTTGACGATATCAAAGTCATTATTACTGACAACGAAATGCCAAATATGAATGGCGTTACCTTAACCAGTAAAATTCGCGAAAAATTCAATTCTGAAGATAAAGTAATTATTGGTATTTCGGGTACCGATGATAATCGCATATCGGCTAATTTTCTTAAAAATGGTGCCGACGATTACCTGCGCAAACCTTTTTACCCAGAAGAATTTTATTGCCGCGTAAGCCAAAACTTGGATATGCAAGAAAACATTGCCACTATTCGTCGTCAGGCTAATTCGGATTATTTAACAGGCCTGCCAAATCGTCGATACTTCTTTGAGCAAGCAAATAGCTTATTGAAAAGACAAAAATTTGCTCACCAAGTAGCAATGCTCGACATCGACCATTTTAAAGCAGTAAACGATAACTATGGCCACGATGCTGGCGATATCGTGCTAAAAGAAGTATCACGTTTATTTGATACCATGTTTGGCAAAGATCACTTAGTTGCTCGCCTAGGTGGTGAAGAGTTTGCCGTGTTGTTTAAAGATGAAAATCACGAAGACAATCAAGCACTACTTGAGCAATTTAGAGAAACCGTAAGCCAGCTGCAAATTGATTGTGCCGGTCAAACACTCTGTGTAACCATTTCGATTGGGGTTACCGTAAAAGATACACAGAGCACAGACGAAGTGTTAAAGCTTGCTGATTTATGCCTGTATCAAGCAAAAGAGCAAGGCAGAAACCGCGTTATTGTGGGTTAACCGCTACGCGCTTTGCGTTACGGTAAGAGTCAAAACTAAATAGGGCAAGTGCAGACCAAATAAAACCAAACGTTACCATGCGGTCAGCACTAAAGGTTTCACCATAAAACAGCACCGCCAAAATAAACATTAAACTTGGTCCAATGTACTGGAAAAAGCCTAACGTTGAGTACTGAATACGACGCGCAGCCGCTGTGAAACACAGTAGTGGCAGTGTAGTCACAATACCTGCACTAATTAATAATAAATTCAGCGACATGCTATTACTGGTTAAATCACTGGTTGGTGTATCTAATCCCCACCAATAAATTAGCGCTACCGGCAACATAAATAACGATTCAATCAACAAACCTGGCAAGGTATCTACTGGTAATTTCTTACGAATTAGCCCATAAAGCGCAAACGAGCTTGCTAAGCTAAACGCAATAATCGGAAACGAACCAAAGCTAACAAGTTGAATTACCACGCCCGTTACCGCCAGTACAACCGCAACAAGCTGTAACCTACGTAAACGTTCTGATAAAAACAGCACACCCAGCAACACATTTAACAACGGGTTGATGTAGTAACCTAAGCTGGCATCCAACATATGGTTGTTATTTACTGACCAAATAAACAACCCCCAGTTAAAACCAAGTAACGCGGCACTCAGCAATAACCAGCCTGCTGTTTTAACATTAAACAACGCACTTTTAACCAAACGCCATTTTTTAACTACCGTAAGAATCACTAATAAGAATAAAACTGACCACACCACACGATGTAGTAATATTTCCATCGCGGCAACATGATCTATTGCCTTAAAATAAATTGGGGCGAGCCCCCACATTAAAAATGCAGCGATGGCAAAAATAACGCCTTGCTTTTGACTTTGCATATCAATCACTCAACAACTCAGGGAGCGCCAGTTTAGGGATCTGCTCAATTTAAGTAAAGACAGCGCGATAAAAAGACTTTAGAATTAGCGCTCGCTAAAATTGCATGCTTTGTAAGTCAATGCAGATAACATAATGCCAATCGAATACACCTTAATGTAATGGAAAATCAACAAGCGACCCAACCAGTAATGCAGCAACAAACGCCTCACAGCGTATTAAGTTCAGTATTTGGCTATAAGCAATTTCGTGCTGGGCAAGAGCAAGTCATTGATGCCGTGCTTGCAGGTCAAGATTGTTTAGTTTTGATGCCAACAGGTGGTGGTAAATCATTATGCTACCAAGTACCTGCATTACTGTTACCCGGTATTACCATTGTGGTGTCGCCGCTTATTTCCCTGATGCAAGATCAAGTCGCACAGCTAAAAGCCCAAGGTGTTGCAGCGGCATACATTAACAACAGCCAATCGCGCGAAGAGCAGCAATTAATTTACCAAGGCCTGCACCAAGGCCAAATTAAAATTTTATATGTAGCACCTGAGCGACTGCTTACTGACGATTTTAGTACCCGCTTACAGCATTTAAATATTGGTTTATTTGCCATAGATGAAGCGCACTGCGTTTCTCACTGGGGCCATGATTTTAGACCTCATTACTATCGCTTAGGGCAACTTAAACAACGCTTTAGCCATATTCCTATTATGGCACTCACTGCAACGGCAGATATTGCCACGCGTAACGATATCGTGATGCAACTGGGTCTTACTAACGCCCATATTTATACGGGCAGTTTTGACCGCCCCAACATCCGTTACACTATTGAAGAAAAATTCAAACCGCTTAGTCAGTTAATGCGCTTTTTAAAAGAGCAAAAAGGACAAAGCGGTATTATTTATTGCTCAAGCCGAAAGCGCGTTGACGACATAGCTGAAAAGCTCGTTGATGCAGGCTATAACGCAGCCTCTTACCATGCCGGGCTTGAAAATGAACAGCGCTCATTTGTGCAAAACGCCTTTGCGCGCGACGATATTCATATCGTCGTGGCGACCGTTGCCTTTGGCATGGGAATTAATAAACCGAATGTGCGTTTTGTTATTCATTACGATATTCCTAAAAACATCGAGTCATACTATCAAGAAACCGGTCGCGCGGGCCGTGATGGCCTATCAGCCGAAGCCATTATGTATTTTGACCCTGCCGATGTACCGCGCGTAAAACGCTTTTTTGATGATATTCCCGATGAGCAACGTCGTAAGGTAGAAGAGCAGCGCTTTAACGCCATGGCCAGTTTTGCTGAAGCGCAAACTTGTCGTCGCCAAATACTGCTTAACTATTTTTCTGAGTATCAAGGCAAGCCTTGCGGTAACTGTGATATTTGCTTAAATCCGCCAAAACAATTTGATGGAACTGAACTGGCTCAAAAAGCATTAAGCTGCGTTTATCGCGTTGAGCAAAAGTTTGGTATGGGTTATGTGATTGAAGTATTACGCGGCGCCAATACCATTCGTATTCGCGAAAACCAACACGACCAACTTTCAACGTTTGGCCTTGGCAAAGACAAATCGGTTGAATATTGGCTGAGTATTTTGCGTCAGCTTATTCACCACGGATTATTGCACCAAGATATCACGCAATCATCTAGCTTACGCTTAACCGAAGCAGCTCGCCCAGTATTAAAAGGTGATTTTGCCCTGCAACTAGCCGAACCGCGACTTGAAGTGAAACACGTTTACAAAGACAAACTTGCACGCTTTAACTACGATAAAAAGCTATTCGCCAAACTTCGCGGCTTACGTAAAGAGCTAGCTGACGCGGAAGATGTACCACCTTATGTGGTATTCAGTGATGCTACGCTTGCTGAAATGGCGCAAAAGATGCCAACCAGCGATGCCGAATTCCTGAAAGTATCAGGTGTTGGATTTACCAAACTCAATAAATATGGCGCCTACTTTATGAATGCCATTCATATGCATTTAACCAGCTAATTATTGGAGCATATAATGACTAGCAAAGCCCTTTTCTCAGACCATATTTTAATTACCCCAGTTGAACTGCCAGATGATGAAGAGTTTGAGCTGTGGGCAAGTATTTATCTTCACAATGATGCAATTTCATCGTTAGAGTTTGAGCAAGGTGCCGACCGCCACTTAATGCGCTTCAAATTTAAAAACACCTCATTTAATTTAAATTTTGAACACTATAGTCAAAGCATTTGGATTAATAGCGACAGTCAGCAAGACCTTGAATTATTACCCGAGCTCTATTCATCGCTTTAGTTTTGACATTACTTTTCACCATGCTAGCGTGAGGTAAAACAAAACAATAAGAACAATAGCCATGTTTAAAAAATCATTACTCACGCTCGCCCTATTCGCTGTTCCAAACTGCTTTGCAGCACAAACTCTCATTCATGCAGGCGAACTGCTGGTTCACGCCGATAAAACACCGCTTTCAAAGCAAACTATTATTATTGAAGACGACAAAATCGTCAGTATTCAAGCCGGTTTTCAACAAGCCAGTAATGAGCAAACACTGATCGACTTATCTGACAGCTTTGTCATGCCAGGCTTAATGGATATGCACGTACATTTGCAGTTTGAGTTAGGACCAAACAACGACGCAGAAATTGCCAAAGTATCACCCGAACTAGTCGGTATGCGCAGTGCCCATTACGCCAAAAAAACGTTAGAAGCTGGTTTTACTACAGTGCGCGATCTTGGTTCCGACCCACAATATATGTATGCCCTGCGTGATGCCATAAACAAAGGCTGGCTTGAAGGGCCGCGTATTATTGCTGCGGGTGGCGTTGCGATTACAGGTGGTCACCTTGATAGTAGTGGCGTGCACCATGAAATGTTGGATAAATTTGCTAAAAAAACCACCTGCGATGGCCCTTATGATTGTCGCCGAGCGACGCGTCACGCTATAAAATATGGTGCTGATTGGATTAAAGTCGCCGCTACAGGCGGTGTGTTAACAGACCGTGCAACCGGTACAGGCCAACAAATGGAAGACGATGAACTTAACCAAGTGGTTAAGGCTGCAAGCACCATGGGCAGAAAAGTAGCTGCGCACGCTCACCAAGAAGATGGCATTATTGCCGCTCTTGAATCCGGTGTTGCGAGTATCGAGCACGGCTCTTACGCTGGCAAAAAGGCCTATAAACTGTTCAAGAAAACCGGCGCATATTTGGTGCCTACTTTGCTTGCTGGTGAAACCGTTGTTGAAATGGCTAATAACTCAAACTTTATGAGTGATGCGATAAAAGCCAAAGCGATCCGTGTTGGCAACGATATGAAAGGTAATTTCTTTAATGCCTATAAAGCCGGTGTAAACATTGCTTACGGCACCGACAGTGGGGTATCAAAACATGGTACCAACGCGCGTGAAGCTATGCTGATGGTTGAGGCCGGAATGCCAACAAAACAAGTGCTTAAATCGGCCACCATAAACAGTGCAAAGTTACTTGGTATGGAAAATCAGCTAGGCACTATCGAAAGCGGTAAATTTGCCGACATTATCGCCACTAAAGCCTCGCCATTACAGGATATACGGCAGTTAATGGACGTCACTTTCGTGATGCGTTCAGGCCAAGTAGTTAAGTAATAAATTATTATATTTTAATTAGTTATAAGCAGCCATTGGCTGCTTTTTATTTGCTTTAATTTCTGCAAGACTAAAATTAATGGTATAGAATTAAAATAAACCCAAGTAAAAAGGAGCGTTATGTCAGTATTAAAATTTAGCCGTTTTAGCGCACTTTTTTGCCTTGTTTTCGTGCCATTTTATGGCTATTGCGCAGCGCAAGCAGACGCCACTTCTAAGTCGGATATTTTTTCGTTAAGCCAATGCCAATGGCTTGCTGATCAGCCAAAAGATCGTAAAAGTAACTTTGATATTGAAAGCATTGATAACTCCAAACTACCCGATGCCCCCAATGCGATTATTAGTGATATTCGACTCGTTCGACATAATATTTTTGATACTAACAACCCTAAAGAAGATAACTTTTTATTTCGTGGTTTAAATACACTTAATATCGTCACCAAAGAACACGTTATTTTGCAGCAATTGCTGTTTCAACAAGGTGATAAATACGACCAACAACTGCTACGCGAATCAGAGCGTATTTTGCGTGATGCACGCTATTTATACGATGCTAAAATTGAAGCTGAACGTGATTGTGATGACAATATTGTGGTTACTATCACCACCAAAGAGTTGTGGACCCTCACCCCAGAAATAAGCTATAGCCGCAGCGGCGGTGAGGATAAAACGCAACTTGGTTTTCGCGATACAAACTTGCTTGGTTTAGGTAAACGCGTTTCGCTTTCCTGGCGTAGCGATGCCGACCGCACTGGTTATACTTTTATCTATGATGACCCAAATATATGGGGCAGCCGCTATCGTAGTCGTTTTGAATTTAGCGACAATGACGATGGTGAACGAGTCTATTTAGACTTTAAACTCCCCTTTTATTCACTCGCCTCACAGCAAAGTTATGGTGCTGTTACCTTAGATGATACAAAAGAGTTGCCACTTTATTATCGCGGTGATGTGGTATCGGAATTCAAACAAGAGAATCAAATTAACCAAGTATTCTATGGCCAAGGCAGTAAGCTGGGCAGCTGGACTAACCGTTGGCTTGTAGGCTGGCAACAAGAAGATTTTAAGTTTGAACAAATCGCTGCAACCACTTTACCGTTAGCCAAAGATCGTTCTCTTAATTACCCTTGGCTTGGCTATCAGCTAATTGAAGATAGATACATTACCTTGAGTAACTTCGACTCAATTGGCCGCACCGAAGATTTAAATTTAGGTTGGAATGTATTTGCCCGACTTGGCTATTCAGATGAAAGCCTTGCTGATGACGATAGCCGTGTTGTGCTTGAAGCCAGCGCAGCAAAAGCGTTTCATTTAAATGATAGTATGCTGTGGCGCTTGTACACCGGAGTGCATGGCTATTGGAACACAGAGCAACAAAAAAGCGAAAACTTACACGCTTACTTAGATACTAATTTTCTCTACAATAGCAGTAGCTATCGCGCATGGTTTGCTAATCTTTCACTGCGCTATGGTGGCAACTTAACAGCCGATCAACAGCTGACTCTAGGCGGTGATACAGGCCTTAGAGGTTACCCACTTCATTACCAAATGGGCGACCGCTCTGTGTTGCTCAATCTTGAAAAGCGCTATTACTGGGAGTATCACTTACTGCAACTGTTTAAAGTAGGTGGGGCTGTATTTTTTGATGTGGGTCGCGCTTGGTTCCCCGATAAAAACAACGGCGAAAATGGCCAATTTTTAAAAGACGCTGGCATTGGCTTACGTCTTGCGCCAAGCCGTGCAACTGCAAAAACCGTCATTCATATCGACCTTGCCTTCCCGCTCGATAAAGACGACGAAATAGATACAGTACAATGGGTAATTAAAGTTAAAAATCGTTTTTAATCTAACCGCTTTTTAAAACGCAGTGACGCAATGATCAAACCAAGCAGGGTAAAGCCCATTAACCAAATGGCATCATAGGTCATCTCACTCACTTCCACATCGCGCAGTACAATTGCCCGCATGGCTCTAATGTAATGGGTTGCAGGTAAGCCTTCGGCAATATACTGCGCGACTTCCGGCATGCCTTCATACGGGAACATAAAGCCTGAGAGTAAAATAGACGGTAACAACACAAACACAGTTAATTGCATGGCTTGCAGTTGCGATTTTGCAATAGTCGAAATAATTAACCCTAATCTAAGCTGGCTGAAATAAACAACAAGGTCATCAGCGCAAGCTGTAATAGCGACCCGACTACTTTGACATCAAATACTAAATAACCCAGCGATAAAATAATAGTGACTTGCAATGCGCCTATAAAAATAAACGGAATAATCTTCGCAAGCATTAACTCAAACGAGCTGATTGGCGTATTAATTAGCATTTCTAAATTGCCCCGCTCTCGCTCGCGCACAATTGCCGCGGAGGTGAACATCACCATGGTCATAGTCAAAATTACGCCAACTAACCCCGGTACAATATTCACCACACTGCGCTGGGCAGGATTGTAATATGGCGTTACCGCGAAGGTGGTGACTTGCCGATTAACAGGCTGCTTCATTAGTTCACCGAGCGGCATATTGGCAAGCCCTTTAATTGCTCCTGTAATCATAGTGTCGGAGCCATCCACCAGCCATTGTCCAATCGGCCTAACCAGCTGGTAATTACTTGAATTTGGCGTTGCGCTGCCTAGTGCTTGATGGCGAGAAAGACGCTCAGCAACGTCGCGCGGAATAACTAAAACAGCTCTTACTTTCGCTTGCGCCATGGCTTTTTCCGCCAAAATAACACTGGGATATTTGGCAACCACTTTAACCGTTTGACTGGCTTCAACCGTTTGTGTGAGTACACGACCAAGCGCCGAATTACTTTGATCTACTACCGCAACGGGAATATCACGAATTTGCGTATTAATCGCAAAACCAAATAATAACAACTGCACTAAGGGGATCATCACCACCATAGCAAAGGTGGTTTTGTCGCGCTTGAGCTGAAGCAACTCTTTTTTAACAATCGAAAAAATACGAGATAGATTCATATCGTTTGCTCCCGATTGCGCTCACCCGTTACGCTAACAAACACATCTTCAAGGTTCGGACGCACCGCTTTAGCGGCAACTACATCATCAAATTGTAAAAGCCATGTTTCAGCATCATTAACTGAATTATCAACAAGCACCCTAAGCCTTGCGCCAAGCTGAGTCGCAGAATGAATATACTGATGTGATTCTAAGCTGCGTTTAGTGCTGCGTGAATTGTTCACCTCTACTTCAACAACTTGGCAATTTAAATTAGCCATTAACTGTTCTGGCGAATCATCGGCACGTTTAATGCCTTTTTCTAAAATTGCCAATTTATGGCAGCGCTCAGCTTCATCCATATAATGGGTTGAGACCAAAATACTCGTGCCCAACTCACTTAAATCAAATAACTTCTCCCAAAAATCGCGGCGGTTTTCAGGGTCTACAGCAGAGGTTGGTTCATCTAAAAAAAGTAACTCAGGTTTGTGAATAGTGGCGCCCGCTAAGGCTAAGCGCTGTTTTTGCCCGCCACTCATGCTGCCTGCAAGCTGATTTGCTCTTGCTGCTAAATCATAAATTGCTAACAACTCATCAATACGACTGCGTTTATACTGCCCTTTTAAACTGTAAGCATCCGCTAAAAACGCAAGGTTTTCTGCTACCGTTAAATCATCATAAAGTGAGAATTTTTGCGTCATATAGCCAATTTTATAACGCAGTAAGTTAGCTTGTTTCGGCAGTGATAAACCAAGTACTGATACATCGCCACTAGTGGGCATTAACAGCCCGGTTAGCATACGAATGGCGGTGGTTTTACCGCAACCATTGGGCCCTAAAAAGCCGTAAACTTCGCCTTTATTTATGGTTAAATCAAGCTGATTAACAGCGATTACTTCACCAAACTGTTTGGTTAATCCGTTAGCATTTATAACCGCGTCACTCATGGTAGCGTTGCCTCAACTGGCAAACCAGAAGGTAAATCTTTGTATTTTGCTGGTAATTGGACTTCAGCAAGATACATTAAACGGGTGCGGTCATACTGATTAAGACCATAATACGGAGTAAAAGCAGCTTCATGGGAAAGCCAACGCACAGTGCCATTTATTTGCTCTGATTGCTCGGCAATAGTAAGCGTTAGGCTGTCGCCCACCTTTAATTTTGCCCGCGCTTGTTGTGGCAAATAAATGCGCGCGAAAGGCGCTTCGCCCGCCAGCACAATCGCAACAGGGCTACCTAAGGTAACTCGCTCTCCTAAGTTCCAAGGTAAGTTATCCAAAAGGCCATCACGGGTTGCGGTGATATTAAGCTCGCTAAGTAATTTTTCTTCTGCACTAAGTAACGCTTGCTGGGCTTTAACATTTGCTGCGGCGACTTGTAAATCTTCAACTCGCGTGCCGTTAGTAAGCTCGGTTAATTGCTGCTTTGCCGCTTCAACATTAGCGGTTGCTGCATCTAAATTGGCTTTTGCACTGTCTAGGCTGATTTTTGGTGCGAGATCTTTTGCTACAATTTCAACCGCACGGTGGTAGTTCTGCTGCGCCTCTACCAAGTTAGCCTTATTAGCAGCAAGCGTGGCTTGCGCTCTTGCCACCTCTTCTTCGCGGGCACCGTTTTTAAGTTTAATAAAATGTGCATTCGCAGACTCTAAATCGGCTTTCACTTTGGCAACACGGGCTAATTGCTTAGTATTATCTAATTGCGCTAGCACATCCCCTTGTTTAACCATGCTGCCACGTTCTATTGGCAGCGCAATTAATACCTCGTTGACTGTTGCCGAATGGGTAATGCGATCACGCTCTAACGTGCCAAGAGCAACACTCTGCTCATCACTGCACCCAGCTAATAAAATAAACACGAAAATATTAAGCCACGCTTTCATCTGCCTGAACTCCCTATCAAAAATAAAGGCGAGTCTTTAAGCTAGCAAAAAAGCGTGAAAAATAAACTATTTAAATTATGAAAGGCGTGTTTTTAATGAGCAAACATGGGTTAAATCAAATTTGCTCAATATAAAAAGAAGGGTTGAAACTGAAGTCGGTTTAATTATGAGAAATCAAATTTTAATCAACGCTGACTATATTCAACAAGCTCTCTACGCCCCCCGATAAACTTAGTCGCTAGTATCTTGTCACCTTTAATATCGCTGATATAAGAGGTGTCTTTGTCTAATGTAGCCACTGTTTCTAGTTTATGATTAGTTAAATTGTAACGCCAGAAATTAGCTTTTAGATCAAGACCGTAGATGTTATCACCGATAGTTAACGCATAATTACCTTCTAGTTTTTGATTAAGCATTGTAAGTGCCTGCGCTCCATTATTTGCTTGAAGCCAGAAATTTCCTTGCTGATCTACGTAAACAATTTGATTGCCCTTGATGTACGTTGCCCACGAAACGTTTTGAATATTGAGGTCGGTTGTCTCACCTGTGTTAAGGTCAACATCAAATAATTGCTGTTGGTCTGATTGATTGTCTATAACCAGCAATTTATGTGCAATGGTCCACGGTAACACCAAACGCACAGCAACAGGTGACTCAACCATTTGATAACTGCCATCCAAATTAACTATAGCGATGTGATTATTAACGTTCACCACTAAACTATTCCCATCCGGCGCCCAATCGTATCGCGTGCTTTTGAGGCCTTGTTCGAACTTAGTTAATTGGTAGGTTTTATTATTATCTTTTATCCACAGTTGACGCTCTCCTGAACGAGAAGAAACAAAAGCAATTAAATTACCGTCAGGTTGAAACTTAGCATTAAGATCGGGGACAGTGGAGCGTGAAATAATATCAAACTCAGTTTGCTCACCATCTAAGGTTAAGTAGCCAATATCAAAGTCTTTAGTTCCATAAGTGACAGCAAACTTTGTTTGATCAGGATGGTAACTCGGTGTCCATAATCCGGTATGACTAACTGGATGCATGAGATCTAACTGACCATCTAAACTCAATCGATAGATCTTGCCTTCTATATCAGTAATGAAATGGCTACCGTCTGGAGCAAATTTAATGAAAAACCGCTCATACACTGAGTGGCTGGCATGACGTTTAATTTCTGCCTCACTTTTGACTTCACCTAATAGTGTTAAAGTTCTCACAACATTCGAATTTTCGCGGCCTAAAGTAACCGTCGCCAAAAGGCCTGATTTGCGCGAATAATCTAACGAGTAGATGCGCCCGGCATGATCATGTGGTACCTGCGATATTTGATTGGAAACAGCATCGTAGATAACCAGCTTTGGTTGATTGCTCTCTGGCTCTGGGTATTGAAGTAAAGCGATACGTCCGTCATTTAACCATGTTGGGTGAGTCGTTTTTATTTCTGCACAGTCATAACGCAACTTATTGTTTGCGTTTCCGTTCCACGCATGAGCAAAATCCAAGGTTTGTAATTGCCAACACTGTTTGACTTCTGTTGGTGTATCAGAGCAATCTGATTGCAGCACAAATGCTAATTGTGAGCCATCAGAAGACCAGCTCAATTGACTATAGTGACCAGGCTCGGTACTTAATCGCTGCTCTTGATTATTGTTCAGATCTTTTGCCCATAAATGACTTTCACACTGACCGACAAATCGATTAAAAACTAAGTATTTACCATCAGGAGAATAAGCTGCATTGTATTCTTGTTCATCACTGGCGGTAAGCGGTGTTACTTGATCATAAATAACGGGTTTAGATGGCCATAGAATAATAAGCGATAAAATAGCGATAGCAATAACAGCAAATAACAACCCGTTTTTTCTCAACTTAGATTGTTCAGGTATTAACTGCGGGGTTTGCTTAGTTTCAATATTTTCCCAACGAACATTGGCTTCTAAACTATACCCTTTTTTTGCGTGGGTTTTGATAAACGCTTGTTTTTTACTATCGTCACCAAATGCCTTTCTCAATTGAGCAATCGCTCTTTGTAGCGTATTAGGGCCAACAACGCTGTTTTCCCAAACGATATCCATAAGCTCATCATGACTCACTACTTCGCCAGCGCGTGAAGCCAAAACTTCTAACACCTTAAGTGCTTTTGGTGGAATAGGCGTAGCCTGTTGTTGATGCTCTATTTGATTACGAGAAACATCTATAAAGTAGTTATTTACCCAAAACGCTTTGGTCATAAAAGAGACGACAGTCCTTATTCGTTGTGCGCCAAATCTTACCTCGCTCTTTGCCTCAAAATAAAGAAAAAATAAAGAAATCAGCTAAACGTCAGGTTTTTTTCATGTGCGTCAGGTCGCATACAGGCAAGTTGGAGCAATAGTTATTTACTATCACTAAGGAAAGAGAGAAAGACAATGAATTTACCTAGCAAAAACATAATAACAATAGCCTTTTTGACTAGTTTAAGCAGTATGGCTTCTGCTGAAACTAAATTAACGGGGCCTTATCTAGGGCAAAAAGCGCCGGGATTAACAGCTGAAGTATTTGCACCAAACATTATCTCAACAAAAGGCTGGGAATATGGCGTTGTTTTCGCACCAAACATGAAAGAAATGTACATGGTTCGAGAAGTAAATGCTGACACAAAACCAGAGCAACAATTTGTCGTATATGAAAAAGACGGTGAAAACTGGACCGTTCGTGTCATCTCTAAACGCGTTGGTACGCCGACGTTATCTCCGAATAACAAAATCATGTTTTTTGGTAGAGGTTATAAAGAGCGCACAAAAGATGGTTGGTCAGAAATGAAAAGACTAGGCCCAGATTTTGAACCTTATCGCATCATGCGTGTAACCTCTTCTCTAAACGGTACGATAGCATTTGATGAAGCTGGCAATAACGGTAATGGGATTTTGCGTTATTCAACTATGGAGCACGGCAAGCTAAGCACACCAAAGCCATTCCCAAAAGAAATTAATACAGGTATGTGGAATGCTCATCCTTTTATCGCACCTGATGAAAGCTATGTAATATGGGACGGGCAAAGGGGTAAAGACACCCGTAATTCAGATCTATTTATTAGTTTCAAAGAACTAGATGGATCTTGGGGAGAAGCGATTAAATTTGGTGATAACGTCAACACCCCTGAAAATGAGTTCGCCGCTCAATTATCACCTGATGGCAAATACCTATTCTTTAACCGTAATGGCGACGACCGCAGTGTAGATACCTATTGGGTAGATGCAACAGTCATTGAAGACCTAAAACCAGCTCACATTAAAAAATATCTAGCCAAACTAGGTCCATTGCCAACAGCGGAGCAAGCTTCGGGTTCTCTTTGGGATATCCCTGTACTGACAAAAGCATTTACTAATATCAAGCCAGTATCGACAGATAGCAGCCTAGTTACAGGGAAGCTACCTCTTTCAAAAGATAAGGCATCAGCGATTACTAACCTAGCAAAAGAAATTGGCGAAGGTAAACATGGAAAATACGACAGTTTGTTAATTGCTAAGAACAATAAACTGGTTTTTGAAAGCTACCACCAAAGAGGCCGCTTTGGGTTAGCTCATGGACAAGCTTCAGCAACGAAAGGATATACTAGCTTGATCGTTGGCCGTGCAATCCAGTTAGGCTATTTATCCATGGCCGACTTACATAAACCGCTAATCAGCTTCTTAAAAGAATTAGACACGAGCAAACTAGTGGCTGGCGCCGATAAGATTACGCTACATAAAGCACTAACGATGCAAGGTGGTTTAACAATTGATCGTGATAAATGGCAAGAAATTGAAAAAGCACCAGAACAGTTAAAAGGCCAAAAACTAGTGCAATGGCTTTTACAAGAAAGCGCAGCAATCACTGACGAAACGCAATCGTACAAATACGGTAATTTCAACCCAATGCTTGTCATGACTGTAATCGATGCGGTGGTTCCTGGTGGTGCGGAAGTATTTATCAAGACAGAGATACTAGACAAACTAAACATCTCTAATTACAAATGGGACACACACGCAAGTGGCTTACCACAAGCAGGATGGATGGTTAGTTTAACGTCACGGGACATGATTAAACTTGGTAATGTTGTTGTCAATAAAGGTAAATGGCAAGGAGAACAGTTTATTTCGCCAACTTACTTAAGCAAAGCAACAAGTAATATTATCAAGCCAGTAGAAGACTGGATGCCTGATGAATACCGTTATGGTTACTTCTGGTACAGTATGCCTGTAGTGGTTGAAGGTAAAACATATGAGCTTAATGTCGCGTGGGGCGGTGGTGGAAACCGAGTAATCGTAGTTGAAGAGCTTGGCTTAGTTATCGCTATTACCGGTCATGACAGGGAAGATACCATCATGAATCAAATTTCAGATGTCGTTATTCCAGCGTTTGTTAGTTAATGAAACAAACCTATTGAGCCTAAAAAGGGCTAGTTTTTTGAACTAGCTCTTATTTGATGCTTATAACCCCTAAGCATCTAGTGAATCTTTGCTATGCAGATTGAGCCGACACTAATTTGCTAGACATCTCTTAGTAAATTTTTAAATAAAAGATGCCTACAGTGTTTGGAGAAGATCAATCGTAGAAGTCTTTACGAGATTGATGTTTGATTTATTGCTTAAGGGTTTAAGTAGTGAGGCAAAGTTATAAACACTTAAGCTTCATAACAACGAAGACAAATTTTAATTCTTAATATTCAAATAAATTAAGAGTTTTCAGTACATAAGTGACAAGGTGGTTGTCTTCTATGCAGTTTCAATAGTCTTCATTTAAATTAACTCAAATCATAATTAACAGGCTTGACCGCAGGCCCAGCCGGAGCTCCATGCGAATTGAAAGTTGTAGCCCCCAAGCCAACCGGTTACTTCGGTTACTTCACCAATAAAATAAAGCCCTTTAACTTTATTCGCCTCAAATGTTTTAGAGCTTAATTCAGCGCTATTTACACCACCTAAAGTAACTTCAGCAGTTCTATAACCTTCTGTTCCATTAGGTTTTATTTTCCAGTTATGAATAAAATCAGATAACTGCTCAATTTCAGTGTGAGATAACTGATTAATCGCTTTATCTGGAATATCACCACCAGTTACTAAAATTTCAATAAAACGCTTTGGCAATACACTTCCAAGCACATTTTTAAGTGATTTTTGACCATTAAATTGACGTTGTGTATGAATTTCACCCGCAAGCTCTATCTCTGGTAACAGGTTAATTGAAACCGCCTGACCCGCGCGCCAAAATGATGAGATTTGCAGTATTGCTGGCCCCGATAAGCCTCGGTGGGTAAACAAGATATTTTCTTTAAACTGTGTGCCGTCTTCAGCGGTAACAACACTTGGTACACTAATGCCCGATAAAGCTTCAAAACGTACCTTATCGTGTTGATGTAGCGTAAAAGGCACTAAAGCAGCCATTGTTGGCAATACCTCTAAGTCGAACTGCTCTGCAATTTTATAACCGATTGGTGTAGCGCCTAGTTTTGGCATAGTTAAACCACCAGAAGCAACCACCAGCGATTCACAACTATAGCTTGCTTCACTGGTTGTTACGGTAAAACCACTTTCGGTTTTTTCCACGCTCAGTACTTCTTGGCGAAGTTGGATTGTCACCCCTGCCCATTCGCATTCGGTTAATAAAATATCGACAATATCTTGCGCTGAGTTATCGCAAAATAGCTGACCGAGTGTTTTGTGGTGGTAGGCAAGACCATGGCGATCAACGAGCTCAATAAAGTCATGTTGGGTATAGCGGCTTAAACACGATTTAACAAAGTGGGGATTGGTACACAGATAATTTTCTGGTGAGGCATTTTCGTTGGTAAAATTACAACGGCCGCCGCCACTAATCAGGATTTTACGGCCCGGTTTTTTACCCATATCAATCACGGTTACAGAGCGTCCACGATAACCGGCTTGTGCGGCGCACATTAAACCAGCGGCACCCGCCCCTATAACCAATACATCAACCTGAACCATTTTTATTACCCGCTTCGCTATTTTGGCCGCGCATTATAAACAAAAAAAGCCGCAGATGCGGCTTTTTGAGTCAATAAAGTGATTATTTTACTTTAGATAAATAATCAGCAATTGCTTCTAGCTCTTCATCAGTCACATTAGCAACCATTGCTTTCATCGCAGAAGCCATGCCATTGTTGCGCTTGCCTGATTTAATGTCTTTCATTTGAGCAAGAGCGTACTCTTTGTTTTGACCTGCAAGTTTAGGATAAAGTGGCATAATTGGCGCTTTACCTTCAGCCCCATGACACGTTTGGCACATTTTAGCTGTATAAAGTGCTGCACCATCCGCTGCGATTGCATTGCCTGACGCCATGCCCACAAGTGTTAAAGCCGCTACACTGAGCGTTTTTGAAAGTTTATTCATATTATAATTCCATCTCGACGGTAAATAATTCTCAATTGCAATATACTGTTGAATCAACAAGTTAAACTCGCACTAACCTATTGTAGACCACTTTCATACTGTTTTGTAAAGATAAAACCGTATAAAAAACAAACAAGCATGCAAGATTGAGTCGCTAAGCGAACGTTATCTTGCGTTTGATCAAATTTATTTACTTAACCACAAACAAAAATGCCTCAATAAATGAGGCATTTTTTACACAGTGGATTACCACATGATGTCATCTGGTATTTCAAAGTCTGCGTAAGGATCATCTTCATCCTTTTGATCTTTTTCCGGCTCGGCATGCAGTACAATATACTTTTCGTCTACCTCAGCAATTTTGCGTGCAGGTTCATCAGGTAGTACATAGAACTTGCCCTCTAAATAGCAAATAGCCAACAAACCTTTTACCAGTTGTTTGTGAGTAATCTCATTAACTTCAAGTTCTTTGATTTTGCTTTCAAAGGTAAAGTTAAAGGTAACATCACCACTAATTTCGTCTTGGTTGTGATGCTCTAGAATTTGTTTAACGCGAGCTACCTGCTCTTTTTCTTTTAGTTCGGCCTGCTTCTGCGCATTTACTTCAGCTGCTTTTTTAGCTTGCTCAGCTTTAGTTTGCTCAATATGCTTTTGCAAATCGGTTGGGTTACTGGTTGCGCCTTTTTTCTTCTTCTTTTTGTTTTGTTTACGCTTTTCTGATTTAGCAACCTTCATATTATGCTCAGTAGTAAGGCCTGCTTTTAGCAACTGATCTTGTAATGAACCCATGATTAATTCTCTTATAAAAGTATTAGCGTTATTTTATAACAGCCATTCACCAGATGTGAAGCCAGCATAACTTAAATCAAGGAAAAGTTAGCTTAAACTAAGGTTAAGCAATTAAAAATACGGTACAATTTGGCCGTTATAAACAACCCTCTCTCACCATGAAGTTTATACATTTACTTTTGTGCTCGGTCTTTACGTTTTTTGTATTATATGGACCACAGCCAATTTTGCCTTTACTGGCAAAGTCATACCATTTGACGTCTGCGCAGGCGGGCTTGCTAATGACCGTAACTATGCTGCCATTGGCGGTTGCACCATTAGTTTATGGCTACCTACTACTTCGTATAAACTCACTCTCATTATTAAAAATAGCATTGTTTTTATTGGGTATTAGCTGTGCGTTATTACCTTTATCGCAAACGTTTCAGCAATTACTTATTATTCGATTTCTTCAAGGTTTACTACTGCCGGCAGCGCTCACCGCAATGACCTCGTATATTGGCGAACATTATCGCTACAGCTTTTTGAGTAAAGCAGTCACAAGTTATATTTTAAGCACAATTGCAGGTGGATTTTTAGGACGCGTTGTCAGCGCTTCAATAAGCGAATACACCCATTGGCAGGTTTATTTTTATTTGCTCGCAATTGTATTAGTACTGTTATCACTTAGTCTTGCCAATAAAAAAGTACGTGATTATGTCGGTCAAAGAAACGTACCGGCATCACTCAAAGAGAATCTACACAAGGTAACTAAAGGCAGCACTTTGTACCTTTATTGCGCCGTATTTGGCATGTTTTTCTGCTTTACTGCGCTATTAAATTACTTACCTTTTATTTTGCAAAACGATTATCAGTTTACCAGCTCAAAAGATATTGGTTTGGTGTATTCAGGCTATCTATTAGGTGCTTGTTTCTCATTATTAAGCACCCGTTTGCAAAACCTCACACAAGGTAAAGTTAACTTACTAGTGATTAGCTTTGTGGTTTATGCGCTCAGTATTACAAGCTTATTTTCAACCACGTTTCCGCTCTTTTTTATTGGTTTTACGGTGTTTTGTGGGGCGATGTTTATTATTCATGCCAGCGCCTCTGCATTGCTTAACCAAATCAGCTATGCGCCCAGCTCGCTGACTAATGGGCTGTATGTATCTTTTTATTATTGTGGCGGTACGCTGGGGTCATTTTTGCCAGGGCTTATTTATCAGCACGCTGGCAAAAGTGCGTTTTTAATGACCTTGCTACTGATGTGTGTTGCTTCAGGCTTACTGGTGGCTAAATTTAAACGCTTACAAACTCACTAACTCAACACTGTGATTGGAATATTCAAATACTTTAAGTAAGTCGTTTTTCCGCATTAACCAAGTTTGGGTATTATCAAATGGATGGCAGTGAAACAAATCAGATTGCCATATCGCATCGTCCACCCATAGTTGCACCGCATTTTCCGCATCATTTAAAAGCGCTAACATGGAAACACACCCCGGTTTTACCGCTAAATATTTCGCCAAGCGTTCATTTGAGGCAAAGCCCAAACGTGACAATCCTTGTGATTTTGATAAAGCTTTTAAATCGACCTGCTTATTAGGTGACGTAATGAGCAAAAAATGTCGCTTGCCGTAATTATCGCGTAAGAATAAATTTTTTAAGCGTGTTCCGGGGCGTTCCAACAACAGACGATCTGCCTCTACTGCGGTATGTAGCGGCGGATGTGATATTTTTTCACAGTCAATTGCCAGCTCGCTGAATACCTTTTCAAGAAACGCAATATCACTCATCGCAGCGCCCGCTTAATCTTACGCTGTAATCGCGCCATTTAACTTCTTCTATTTGATAACTATCTTGGCAGTAGTTTTTCTTTTTTAATTCAGCATCAAGTTGCAGTGCCGCTTTATCTTCAAGATCGAGCTTAAGTGATGATGAGTCGACAAAATTCTCTTGTTTTAATAATTTTTTAATCTCTGACTTTGTCAGCTGACGCTTTTTATTTATGAGCTTTTGTGAACCCGCTTTGACCGTAACTAAATATGAAAATAACTTAGCGCCGTCATTGTCTGTTATCGTTCTTAGCTGTTGATTAACTATCTCAAAATCTTCAGGCTCTGGTGCCGACTTCGCACAGCCAATTAATACTGTTGCGCCCAGCACCGTTATAATTATTTGTTTCATTAAGGATTCCATACTGCTTGTGGCAACTTAATTGTTAAACACGCCATGGTTGGCGGAAAATATTCAGAAAACGCCATTGACTGCCAATCATCTTCAAACATATCTACCAACACTAAACCGTTATCTAGCTGACCTTTAATTTGCTCTTCAAATGAATGACTAAACACCAGTGGCTCATCTTGCTCTTTTAGCAATGCCAGTTCTGCTTGGGTTAAGTTATTAATGTCACTAAAGGGTAACTTGTGCCTTACTTTAGTAACGCCTTTTTCAGCCTCAAACCAATCAAATATATACGCTGCAGGATTGATAAAGCCACTTAGTAAACGCCCGTTTACTTTTAATACACGAGCAGCTTCTGCCCAAAGGCCAGAGATATCAGGCACAAAATTATTAGAACAAGGGTGGAAAATTAAATCAAAGCTTTCATTTTCAAAACAGCTCAAGTCTGTCATATCACCTTTAACGGTTGTTAACGTTAGGCCATCGCGCTTGGCAACCTGCGCATCTTGCGCAAGTTGATTTTCAGATAAGTCAAATACGGTTACATTAGCACCCGCAGCCGCTAAGATAGGTCCTTGCTGACCACCACCAGAAGCAAGACAAAGCACTTTTTTGCCTTTAAGATCGCCAAACCAGTTATGAGGCACACTTTTATGTGGTGTTAAAACAATTGACCACCCACCTTTTCGTGCCGCGTCTACTTGTTCAGTCGTGACAGGTTGAGTCCACTCATTATTTGCTTCAACCTGTTTATTCCATGCATGATTGTTATAGTTTTTAATATCCATTGGTCTCTCTCGCACAATTAATGTGCAAACAAGCGAAAATTATCTTTTATGCTACAAAAAATACTTGACCAGTGACAGAAAAAAAATTAAAGTTCTGCCCGTTCAAACGCAACACGGTTTGAATGTCCTTTTTTGGAATGTGGGGCTATAGCTCAGCTGGGAGAGCGCCTGCCTTGCACGCAGGAGGTCAGCAGTTCGATCCTGCTTAGCTCCACCACTTTCCAACCTCTCTTATTTTTAAATTCAATACCAAGTATTTCAAATAAAAATCTCTCGCTAAATTAATCTTGATATAATGCAGCAAATTATTCTTTTTTCTGCTTATTATGTCCCCTGAAAAGCAAAGCTTAACCTTTTTACACTCTGCCGTTTTATTATTTGGTGGCACTGCACTGTTTGCCAAGCTAATCGGTCTTAATGCGCTAGATATAACCGTTTATCGTACTGCCGTCGCAGCAATTGCTTTGTGTGCTTTTTTGTTTTTTACACGCCAAGCTATTTTATTAAAACAAACCAAAGATTACGGTGTAGCCTTGATCCTTGGCGTGGTTGTAGGCCTACATTGGGTAACTTATTTTGCTGGTATGCAAATGGCCGGCATCACCATAGGCATCATCGCATTTTTTACCTACCCTGTGATGACCGTCTTTATGGAGCCACTGTTTTCAAAGCGCCTACCTCATATGCAAGATGTGTTTATTGCCATGATGGTGTTACTTGGGGTTTACTTGCTTGTACCGGAAGCAAACCTTGGTAATCAAGTTACCCTTGGCATAGTAACAGGCATGTTCTCGGGATTTTTATTTGCTCTGCGCAATATTCTGCACAAGCGCTTTTTTATGGGTTACTCGGGGCCGCAAACGATGCTTTATCAAACCCTTGTTGCAAGCATAATGTTATGCGCATTTGTTGAAGTACCTCTTAACCTAGTTTCGCAACACGACCTCTATTTACTTTTACTTGTTGGTGTAGTGTTTACCGCAACCCCACATGCTTTATTTGCCGCAAGCCTTGCTCATTTAAGTGCTAAAACCGCAGGCTTAATATCATGCTTGCAGCCTTTGTATGCTAGTTTTTTCGCCTTTTTACTGTTACACGAAAAAATAACACTGACGACATTAATTGGTGGTTCGTTGGTGATTAGTGGCGCATTTTTTGAAACTTATCTAGTTAACAAACAAGCTAAGGCAGCAAAATAATAAAATACTAGTTCTGTTAAGCCTGTGAGCAAAAATCAATCAGCGCCCTGCAAAGCTGAATTATAGCTATTGCTTAGTACAGGTAAACAGGCACGTTACTAGCAAGCAATCTATCTAGCATGATTAGCTAATAAGGTGAATTACGATTTAGCTTTGAACAGATGTTGAAAATCTTGATTGATTTCAAAGTAATTGTGCAATTTAACCGTTAAGCTGTGGTAAGTTGAGTGCGAGATAAACTTTTGACTAAGAGCAAGAAGGGTTAGTACATGAAAGTTTTTGCCCACCGAGGCGCCAGTGGTTTGTATCCTGAAAACACACGCTCAGCGATATTAGCGGCGTTAGAATTGGGTGTTGATGGCATTGAAATTGACTTACAAAGTACGCTCGATGGTTTTGCCGTTATTCACGATACCTGGCTTGACAGAACAACCAATGGGCGAGGAAAAGTTAACAAACTTACACTTGCCGAAGTGCAACAATATGATGCCGGTAACGGACAAACCGTACCAAGCATTGAAGAAGTATTTCAATGGGTTAATAATCAAACGTTATTAAACCTAGAGCTCAAACATACCTTCGCACTCGATAAGCTAGTCAAACTAATCGAACAACAAGTTCAATCAGGGCTGCTAACACGTGAAAACCTTTTAATCTCCTCTTTTGACCATCACCAGCTAAAATGGCTTAAACAACAATTGCCTTGGGTAAAAATAGGTGCATTAACCGGCTCTATTCCGCTGGGGTATTGTGAATTTGCTGAACGATTAAATGCCTACAGCGTGCATGTGGATAAAAATTTTATCAACTGCGAGTACGTTGCCGATGCAAAAACAAGAAACTTAAAGGTTTTTGCCTATACTGTAGATAAACAGGAAGACATTGACGATATGCTTGCGCTTGGTGTAGATGGCATTTTTACTAATTACCCCTCTAAAGCACAAAGCTTTCTGTTGCAAAAATAATCCTAACTATAAGCATATAGCTTAGTTACCTAGGGGCATTTAATGGACCAACAACAGCAAGATTTATTTTGCTTTCGCAGTGAAGCATCCCGCCTACTCCTTTTATGCAATACGCAATTAACGCTAAGCCTGAATCAAAGCGATCAAGATATATTAGAGTTAAGCCAAGTTTTTCAAAACCTTGCGAACATTTGCAGCAAACTTGAAAATGAAAAAAGCACTTCGTCGAAATTAGATGAATTACACCAACAAATACAGCACAGTGTAAACAATGGGGTTATGGCATTTCAGTTTTACGATAGACTGACACAACAATTGTCACATATTCAGCAAACGATGGATCAATTGAGCCATTTGATTCAAGATAATGATAACTTAGCCGATGAAGATAAATGGCAAGGATTGCGCACCCAATTAAAAAATAGTTATTCAATGGAATCTGAACATCAAATTTTTCAAGCAATTATGGATGGTAAAACCAAACAGCAAGCGCTTGAATTACATCGTCAATTAGAACAACAACAGGACGATGACGATGTTGAGCTTTTTTAAAGGGTAAAGGTCATTTAAGGCATGCAAAATGAGTTCTTTATATATGCAATTATACGAAAAAATTGAAAAAACCTTTTTCTTTACACTAACACGCAAAATTTTTGGCAATTTGAGCTTTCTATTTGCCTTTCAAGTTATTACGTTAATTTGGCTGTACCAAGAGCTGACTGATAATGGCCATATTGATATGAGCTATTGGTTTATCGCGTTAATCAGTATTGGCAGTTTCTTCTTTACCTGCTTTTACATGCACTTTTTAATTGTACGCCCGATCAATGCACTAAAGAAAACACTGACAGATATCAATGAGAAAGGCGCTGATTTAGCAACCCATTTACCCCAGTTTACCTTTGATGAGTTTCGTGAACTCAGCGAACAATACAATACCTTTGTTTCGCGTTTAGAAGCATTATTAAAACAGGTGTATGAAAAAGCTGAACTTGCTGAAATGACCAATCAAAACGTGACTAAGTCGATGACTGAAACCAATCGTATTGGTGAAGAGCAGCTAGCACTTAGTAATACAATTTTTACCGCCAGTGAAGAAGTTAGCCAAAGCCTAAATCAAATTTCACAAAATACCCAAATGACCTTTGATGCGAATGTTGAAAACCTGAGTAAAGTTCATACCTCTGCCAATGAAATTGGAAATCTAGTAACTAAAATTCAGCGCATGACCGAATTACTAGGCAGCTTCGCCACAACCGTGGGTGGCTTAAAAGAAAACTCAGACAACATTCGAAAAATCCTCACTATGGTTGAAGAGTTTTCAGACCAAACCAACCTACTAGCGCTTAATGCCGCAATTGAGGCAGCACGCGCAGGTGAAGCCGGTCGTGGCTTTGCTGTGGTAGCAGATGAAGTGCGTTCACTGTCAGTAAAAGTTAACGATGCAACTCGCCAAATTAATGATTTTATTAATCAAATGAATACGCTTGTTGGTGAAACAAACCGCGAAACAGAGCAATTAATTGAGCAATCGAGTAGTGCTGAAAGTTCGATAGCAAATACTAATGATGTGTTTAGCCAAATGACTAAAGAACTAGAAAGTAACCAATCTCAGTTACAAGAAATTGTTGCGGCCGTGCATCAGCTGGAACATACGCAACAACAAACCCATTCCTCGGTACAACAAATTGTCGAGCTAGGCCATATGGCGAAAGATAATATTACCAACGCCAATGAAAATAGTAGAGAGCTACAGTGTCAAACATCTGATACTAAAAAAGATCTCGAACAGTTTATTTAGCCTAAGCGATGGATTACCAAGCCAGCGAAATTTTTGATACTTTCAAAACTAGCACTGATAAGAGAGGGTTAAGCCCTCTCAACATCAAAAGCTAATACCTCTGATATACGCTCGGCGCCAAGTGCCAACATAATTAGCCTATCCACTCCTAACGCTACACCTGAGCACTGTGGCAAACCATAATCAAGCGCCGCTAAAAATCGCTCATCAATAGCAACCTCTGGTAAACCTTGCGATGCTCGCTTTTGATTATCATCAACAAAGCGCTGTCGCTGCTCAGAACCCTCAGTAAGCTCATCGAAGCCATTAGCTAACTCCATACCTTTAAAGTACAGTTCAAAACGCTCAGCAACGCGAGGATCTGCGCCATTTAGTTTAGCGAGTGCCGCTTGTGATGCAGGGAAATGATAAACAAAACAAGGTTTTTGCTGACCTATTTTGGGTTCAATACACATGCAAAATAATAGCTGTAACAAAGTATCTTTATCGTTTTCTTGTGCAGCAATATGCTCAAACCCTTGCTCTGCGGCAAGCGCAGAAAGCTCTTCGATAGATGCGGAGAGTGGATCACAGCTTAAATGCGTTAAAAAAGCGTCTTGATAAGTGATACGCTCTGCTGCTCCACACCCTAACAAACTCATCATTAAGTCATTAATTTCATCCATTAATTGCGCTGCATTAAAGTGAGGTCGATACCATTCTAGCATTGTAAATTCTGGATTATGATGACGGCCCGCTTCTTCGTTACGAAACGCTTTTGCCAACTGAAAAATAGCGCCAGAGCCGGCGGCAAGCAATCGCTTCATAGCAAATTCCGGCGATGTTTGCAGATAAAGTGGTAGGCCTTTAGCAAATCCAGGGCCGACAAAATGAGTACTAAAACTTGCTAAGTGAATATCGGTAACGCTTGCCTGCGATAAACTGGGCGTTTCTACCTCCATTACATTTCTTTGGTAGAAAAATTCACGAATTGCTTTAATGATTTTTGCCCGCGCGTTTAAGTTTTCGATTGATGCACTTGGCTGCCAATGGACTGTCATGATGGTTACTCTTAATTATGGCGTAAACAAAAATCCCAGCTAGCGCTGGGATTTTTTTTGAAATAAAATCAAAATTTATTTTTGCGCACGACCAACGTATTCGCCAGAGCGCGTGTCTACTTTGATTACTTCACCAATTTGAACAAACAGAGGAACACGTACAACCGCACCTGTTGTTAAAGTAGCAGGCTTACCACCGGTACCAGCAGTATCACCTTTAAGACCAGGATCTGTATCTGTGATCTCTAGCTCAACAAAGTTTGGTGGCGTAATTGAGATTGGGTTACCGTTCCAAAGAGTAATGGTACAAGTGTTGTTTTCAACTAACCATTTAACGCTATCGCCAACTGCTTTTTCGTCAGCAGCAACCTGTTCAAACGTTTCGTTATTCATGAAATGCCAGAACTCACCATCTGTGTATAGATAATCTAGCTCGATATCCATAACGTCTGCAGCTTCTACACTTTCACCTGATTTAAATGTTTTTTCTAACACTTTACCAGAGATAAGTTTACGTACCTTTACACGGTTAAATGCCTGGCCTTTACCCGGTTTTACAACTTCGTTTTCAAGAATTGAACACGGCTCGCCATCTAACATAAATTTTAGGCCGCCCTTGAACTCATTGGTGCTATAATTCGCCATCGTTTCCTCTATCGCAAAATTTTTTACATAATTGATCGGCTAATGATACAAAGAATTGAAGCAAATTTGCATACTAACTGGCAAAAAGAATTAGCAAATGCCATTTCCGACCCAAAAATACTGCTTAAGTTACTGGAAATTGACTCAAAAAATTTATCAGACGACATTGCCGCGAGAAAGCTATTTGCTATGAGAGTACCACTTCCATTTGTATCACGAATGGAAAAAGGCAATCTAAACGATCCATTACTTAAACAAGTTTTACCACTTGCGGATGAGTTTGAAACACACCCAGGTTACACAAGCGATCCATTAGAAGAGCAAAATAACCAAACTCCGGGCCTGCTGCACAAATATAAATCGAGAGTATTGCTTATTTTTCGTGGTGGTTGCGCTGTAAACTGCCGTTATTGCTTTCGCAGACACTTCCCCTATCAAGATAATCACCAAAATAAACAAAGCTTACTGAGTGCTCTTGATTACATAGCAAAGCATCCCGAAATAAACGAAGTGATTTTAAGTGGTGGCGACCCGCTGATGGCTAATGATGAAGCACTAATGTGGTTTATTGAGAAGCTAGAAGCAATTAACCATGTCACACGCATGCGCATTCATTCACGATTGCCGGTGGTGATCCCTGCACGTATTACGGAAGCATTCTTAGCAATTCCCACTCACACTCGACTCAAATTGATTTTAGTAACGCATATTAATCATGCGAATGAAATTGACGACGCATTAAAAAAGCAGCTTATCGCTGTAAAACGCGCGGGATATACCTTATTAAATCAAGCGGTATTATTAAAAAGCATTAATGACACAGTGGCAGCACAAATTTCGCTTTCTGAACGTTTATTTGAAGCGGATGTATTACCGTATTATTTGCACGTGTTAGACAAAGTACAAGGCGCCCACCACTTTGCAATTACCGATGCCCAGGCGATTGCATTACATCGTGAATTATTAACTGAGTTACCTGGCTTTTTAGTACCTAAACTAGTACGTGAAGTTGGCGGAGAAAAAAGTAAAACGCCATTAGATTTAGGACTTTATGATTTTTAGATAGAATGTTAACGCGAGAGGATAAAAGTAAACCCCCAAAAAATACTGGGGCTTTACTTCGGGAGCTTAGAAAATAACTCTTAGTTTAATAATAAACCTCTTACGTTTGCACCAGGACTAAACGTAAACATCAATATTATTACCTAAGCTTGCAGTTGGTTTACTTGGGCTTGGCAGCGACTGCATTGTTTGCGTTGCAGCTTCAATTAAAGCAATAGCTGCTTTACCATCTGCCTGTTGCTGACGCTTTGCGAGTGACGCGCTAAGTACTTCAGCACTTTCACTGCTATTCATCGTAGGCAAACTTGCACCTGATATATTCATCATGACCTCACCTGTAAATTAAACTGTGTTACTATATCGGCTAAGTATAGTGAGACTTTAGTAATTTTTTATCATGAATTCGATTATTTCTGAGCTAAACAACAATCTTAAAGTATTATATCGCCAAGCTATTGATGCAGATGGCAAATTAGACTCCTTACAGCAACAGGGCAAAGGTAAATTTTCTACGCTATTTAATAAAGACAGTGGTTTTGCTATCGAGGCAAAACGATTTAAACCATATGTGCTTGAGGTTGCAAGTGAAGTTGAAACACTTTCAAATCAAGAAAGCGTAGATCAAGCATTACTAAAAAATGTAGTGATAAAAATGCAACACTTGCATCAGTTATTAGCAAGCTTTAAGTAAGTAGCCTATAATTTAATAAGTAATGTTTTTGTAGAGGTTGTCATGTCTGCCGTATCTCCCGTTACTGCAGGAAGTGAAATTGCCGTTTCTACGACAAGAAAGGTTACGCCTGACAGTAATAACACTAACATCAGTACTGATTTAAATGAGTTCAATCAGGATATTGTCAATATTTCAAAGCTCGCGAGAGAAAAGCAACAGCAATCTCAGTTAACGGCAGAGCAGGAAATAAAACAAATTCAAACTGATGTTATTCGTGTAACCAGTTCGATTGGCCAGTCGAAAGCGGCTGGCAACTTAAGTGAAACCCAAGCAAGTAAACTCTACAAAGAAATAGCGGCACTATTATAGTGCCGCTATTTTTTCTTAATTGGTTTACGATTAGTTGGCATCAATTTTTGACACTAATTGGTCTTCAAACCAATCTGTAATAAGACGCTTTTCGTGCATAAACTCTTCGTCTCGACCACGACGAATTTTGTCCATAAAGCTCATGTCTTTTAATTCAGCATCACCTTTATCCACCAGCTTGCCATTGGCATCAGTTAACGCATAACTAAATTTAAGCTTTGGAAAATGAATTGGTTTAACAATGCGCATTTCTCTGCCACCGCCAAAACGTACATCGCCAGCAAGATCGATATCGTTAATTGTCACACCCAGCTTATAGCCTTCAGGCAACTTCTCAGCTAACTCTTGAAAATGCTTGGTAAATTGCTTTTCGATTCGTTTGTGATAGCCACCACGTGTTTCGTTTGCTGCACGTACGTCGGTGAAATCGTTAAATTTCCCATACGTTACACTTGCCTCACCTGCAAATACTGAGAACGGTGAAATTGTTACAACACTTAATAATAGTACCTTCGCTAATTTCATTAGTATGCTCCTAGAGAACTGGCAAGTGTAAAGGGTCACTCGCTATGTCAATTTATATTTATTATCTATCCTGACACTTAATATACGCTTAACACATAATATTTTCATAATTATTGTAAAAAATTAACCCTAGATTAGCACTAGACTTAATCGACAAAGGTATGTTTTAAATCAGTTTTAGTGGCATAAATTTGAGAATCAATTTAAACCAACTAAACTTTAAAAAGATGTCGATAATTAATTCGCTTAATTAGACATAGTAGCGACAGGTGTAAGTTAATTAAAAGGATAGAGTTATGAGTTCGTTATTAATTGTTGAAGACGAACAGATTGTTGCATTAAGCCTTAAGATCGAGCTTGAGTCACTAGGTTATGAGGTCGTGGGTATTGCCAATAGTGAAGATGAGGCACTTGCCCTGTTCACAGAGAAAAACCCTGACCTTGTTTTAATGGATATCAATCTTGAGTCGGGCGGCAGCGGTATTAATGCTGCCAAAAAAATCAATGCCATAAAAAATATTCCTATTATTTATGTTACTGCATATGCCAATGATGACATTATCGAGTCTGCAAATTCAGCTAATCCTATTGGTTATATAGTAAAACCCTACAACCTTAGAGAAGTAAGAGCCGTTATTGAAACAGCACTTAATCGCTTTCGTTATGAAGATGAAATAACCTCATCGGAAGCGCGCCTTAAACTCGCAATTGAAGCTGCCAACCTTAATGTATGGGAATACAACCCTGAAGCAGAACATTTAGTATTTACTGGTACTGAAATGCTGCAAAAATACTTCGGTCATTTAAGTCCGCTACCATTTAATGAATTTATGAGCATGGTACATGAGCAAGACAAATGGAAAGTTGAATCGCTGTTAAAAGAAGGGCAAAAATCCAATCAAAAAATCCGAATTAAATCGCCACTTAGCGATGAACAATATTGGTTCGAAGTCTATACCAGCGATATCAAGCTACAAGGTGGCGATACCCCAATTGGGGCAATGAAAGACGTTACCGAAACTGAAACCTATATTCGTGAGTTAAAAGTATCCAAATCTGTATTCAGCCATATTGCAGATGGCATTTTAGTACTCAATAAAGACTGTGAAATTACCAAAGCAAACCCTGCTTTTTGCAAATTAATTGGGTACCCGCTATCTCAATTGATTAATAAAAACTACCACGCCATTGTAAAACGAGAGCGCGCTGAAGATATTAACCAACAGCCGTGGGAGGACCTTTGTTCACGGCGAGAAGAAACTTTTAAAACTGAATCTGGCGAATTATTTTACGCACTGGTTAATGGCAAATTAATATCACATCAAGACCAAAGTGATGAGTTGGTAATGATAGTTACCGATATATCTGAATTAAAAATGGCTGAGCGTAAGCTACAATACCAAGCCTACCGCGATGAACTAACAGGTATGTATAATCGCACTTACATGAACCGTGCATTCGCTAACCCTCAAGAGTTCTTTGATTCAGGTAAATTTACACTTATGTTTATTGACCTTGATTCTTTTAAACTGATCAACGACACCTACGGACATTCATACGGTGATGTAATTTTGGCCGAATTTGCATGGCGACTTAAACATATCTTCCGCTCCTCTGACATTATGATACGTCATGGTGGTGATGAGTTTGTATTGATGTTAGATGGTCAGCTCACAGCCAACGATATTAGTAAAATTGCTAACTCAATAAACAAAGCAATTTCAGAACCCTTCAAATGCAAAGATGTCTCGATTTCTCTCACATGCTCAATTGGTATTGCGCAGTGGGACGATACTATTAGCGATACATCTGATCTGATGAAACGAGCTGACATCGCCATGTACGCGGCGAAAAATGGCGGTAAAAATGATTTTCGTTTTTACCAAGAAGATATGGGAAGCTCAGCTCAGTACCAATTGTTTTTAGAGCAAGGTTTAAAGCTTGCCATTGAAAATGAACTGCTAGAACTTTGGTTACAGCCCATTTTTGATAATAAAGGCGAAATATCAAGTGCTGAAGGGCTTTGCCGCTGGCGTGATAAAGCAACGGGGTTTATTTCACCCAATGACTTTATTCCAATCGCAGAATCAAGCTGGCTTATTTTTCCACTTGGTGAGCTGATGCTGAAAAAAGTATGCGATGCGATTGAGCATTTAAGTAACGCCGGCTTTACTGATATAAAGCTAGGCTTAAATCTATCTGCTAAACAGCTTTCACATCCGTCTCTGCCGGCAAAATTCGAAGAGATTATTAGCAGTAAGCAAGTTTCACCTAACAACATAACATTAGAAATCACCGAAACGGCATTAACTGATACACCTGCAATTAAAAATATTGAACGGTTACGAGAGATTGGATTTTCCATCGCACTAGATGACTTTGGCCGCGGCTACTCATCATTAGAACTACTGCAACAATTTGATCTTGATATATTAAAAATTGATAGAGTGTTTATTGAAGGGATCCCTGATGATAGTAAAGCACGAAAAGTATGCGAACACATGGTGAACTTGAGTAAGTCGTTAGGCTATAAAGTTGTCGTAGAAGGCATTGAATCGGCAAAACAAAGCGAGTACTTCGCACAAGACCCAGCGATTCATCAGCAAGGGTTTTATCATTCTAAGCCAATGCCAGTATCACTGTTTTTGTCACTGCTAGGTGGTCAATCGCATAGCGCACCTGAACAACACTTTGCAGTAGATGAACAGTAATCCAGTAATTTACTTCGCATACGATAGATCAAAATGGAACTGAAAGTGAGAGTATTTTCCAAGTTCACTTTCAACCTTAATTGTGCCGTTTGCCTGTTTGGTAAATAACCCTATAAGCGTATGACCAAGCGAACTGGCGCGATTGAACTGCTCGATATCAAAGCCGGTTCCGTTATCTTTGATTGATAAATCCAGTCCTTCTTCCACTTCTTCAGCAAAAATAGTGATCAAGCCTTTTTCTGCACCTTCAGGAAAAGCATGCTTTTGAATATTCGTTAGTACTTCATTTATAACAAAGCCAATCGGCACCATAATGCTAATTGGCAAATAAATCGCTTGGCTCGGTAGCTTAAGTTCTACCTTGTAAGGGGCATGGTTTATACCATCTAATAAGATTAATTGTGCCAACTTAGCAGTGTACTCTACAAAGTTAATTTTAGAGCTATTCTCTTGCTCGTAAAGTAATTGATGTACCAACGCAACTGAACGTATTCGTTGCTGACAGGCTAGTAACTCGTTTGCTGCACTTTCTGGCACATGCTGCTGTTGCAGCTTCAATAA
This sequence comes from Pseudoalteromonas sp. T1lg24, assembly GCF_002964745.1. Lineage (NCBI taxonomy): Bacteria > Pseudomonadati > Pseudomonadota > Gammaproteobacteria > Alteromonadales > Pseudoalteromonadaceae > Pseudoalteromonas > Pseudoalteromonas sp. T1lg24. The sequence goes on from NZ_PQCB01000001.1 coordinate 122,649, forward strand.
ACTGGTTATTACTTGTAAGTTATTTTTTACGCGGTGATGAATTTCATTGAGCAGAATACTTTTCTCTTCAAGCATTTTGCTTAGCCTGTCATTCGCAGCCAATAACTCAGAAACATCCGACACGGTTGCCAAATAGTTGATTTCCATATTATCTGCATAACGCGTAATACATACCTCAACGGGTAACGATTCATTATCTAATGCAAGTAGCGCCTGAAACGGTTCGCTTGTTGGGTTTTGAGTGGTTAGATCATTTATTATAGTGGTAATTTCTCGCTGATCTTTCTCGGTAAATACATCAATAAAATTACAGGGGCTTAATCCCTGTGTAAACGGCGACAACATCGCAATGGCTTTGGCATTCAACCATTCAATTCGCCCTTGCTTATTGAGTAAAATAATCCCCTCAGATACATGGTTTACAACCAGTTTGAAGCGCTCTTCATTCTCAAGCAACTGCTGCTCAAAATACTTACGCTCGCTAATATCATGTGCAGAGCAAATAATATTGGAAGCCGTTTCTGACTGAGTATCAAGATTAGCAACCACAACATCAACTTTAAAAAACTGTTCATCAACCCAAATTTGGCTATCAAAACGCTGTTCTATGCCTGTACTTTTCACTTTTTCTATGGCGCTTTGCAATTGTTTTTTGGTAGTTGGATCACGTTGCCAGGCTTGGGTATTGGCAAGCTCAACACTCTGCTCATTCATATCATTTTGCAAATCATAATTGGCGGTAATCACCTCGCCTTGCTCATTAATAATCACAACATATGATGACAAGCCATTGATGATGGAGCTCAGGAATTTTAGCTCTTGATTTAACCCCGCAATCTCTCGCATATCTCTTAGGATACTGACACTTTGGTACTCATCGTTTTCTAAGAAGCTGCCAATGGCTATTTGCAGTGGGATCCGTTGCTTCTGCTTATCAATTCCGTAAACATTGCGTCTATCCAGCATATTTTTAGACTGCGTTTTTTTTGTAAACTCTTGGCGATACCCCTGATGCGTTTCTTTTAACTCTCGGGCCATTAAGTCTTCAATAAATTTATTTGAAAACTCACTTGATGAATAACCAAATAGCGTCTGCGCTGCATGATTAGCGGCAAGCACCTTGCCACTATTATCAGCATGAATAATGCCATCTGGTGATGCATCAAACAGTTTTCCAAATTTTCCAACCGATTGATTTAATTTGTTGATATGCCAAATAACTAATCCGGTAAATATAATAATCACCAAACAAATCATTGCGGAGGTTAAATAGCTATAAAAAAGCTGAGTTTCAATTCGATTTAAAAAAGTGCTATTTGACTGACGTATTTTTGGTAAGACTTTTTCAACAATATTATTAACTGCATTCGCAGCTAGTGTGTCATCCACTTTCACTAGTCGATCTAATTCGTCAACGGTTAGCTGCCCAGGTAATGAAAAATGTGTTTCTAAGTTAAAGTTATATTCATTTAATGTGGCTTCTAGCAACGCTAAATTTTGTACAACATCGGATTCGTTGGACATTTCACGAATTTCACGCATTAGTCGTTGTGCTTTTGCATAGCTTTCCTTTGCATCATGAAAGTATTGATGATCTCTGCGAATAACATAGTTTTTGAAATGATGGATATAGCCTGAGTAACCAACTGTGCGCTCTAGTTCATGCAACTTAATTAGCAACTCAGTGTTGTCTGTAATTATTTGCGATAAGGTTGCCTGCTCTTGCTTTAATTTATGAGCGTCGTAAAAAGTGGTGCTAAATACAAGAATATTACAAAGTATTGAAAACAGCAGAATGAGATTAATTTTAGCAGACTTGGTCATTGCGCTTATCCTAAAGTTCCGTTTACTAGGAAGTTCGACTAATAAGTATTGGTAACTTTATAAATTAAATCAATTTTTTAACGCAATAAAAAAGCCAGCGCATTGCGCTGGCTTTTTTGACAAGTAGGTAACTTGAGGGACGACTACATCATTCCACCCATGCCACCCATACCGCCCATGCCACCCATATCTGGTGCAGCTGGCGCATCTTGTGGTACTTCAGCAACCATAGCTTCAGTTGTGATCATAAGACCAGCAATTGATGCAGCAAATTGTAGTGCTGAACGCGTTACTTTTGTTGGGTCAAGAATACCCATTTCAATCATATCGTTGTATTCACCAGTTGCAGCGTTATAACCGTAGTTACCTTCACCTGCTTTTACTGCGTTAACAACTACAGATGCTTCATCACCTGCATTAGAAACGATTTGACGAAGTGGTGCTTCCATTGCACGAAGTGCAACTTTAATACCGTGGTTTTGGTCTTCGTTGTCACCTGTTAGGCTTTCGATTTTGCTAGCAACACGTACTAGAGCAACACCACCACCTGGTACAACACCTTCTTCAACCGCTGCGCGAGTTGCATGTAATGCATCTTCAACGCGGTCTTTCTTCTCTTTCATTTCAACTTCAGTAGCAGCACCTACTTTGATTACTGCAACACCACCAGCTAGTTTAGCTTGGCGCTCTTGTAGCTTTTCTTTGTCGTAATCTGACGTTGCTTCTTCGATTTGTGCTTTGATTTGGTTAACACGTGCGTCAATTGCGCCTTGCTCACCAACACCATCAATAATTGTTGTATCATCTTTAGTGATAACTACACGCTTCGCTGAACCTAAATCTTCAAGCTGAGCTTTTTCTAGGTCAAGACCCACTTCTTCAGAGATTACTGTACCGCCAGTTAGAATTGCGATGTCTTGTAACATTGCTTTACGACGGTCGCCAAAACCAGGTGCTTTAACCGCTGCAACTTTCACGATACCGCGCATGTTGTTAACAACTAATGTTGCTAGTGCTTCGCCTTCAAGGTCTTCAGCAATAATAAGTAGCGGCTTGCTTGCTTTTGCAACAGCTTCAAGTGTTGGTAGAAGCTCACGAATATTAGATACTTTTTTGTCTACAAGTAGAATAAATGGGCTATCTAGTTCAACTACACCTTTCTCAGCATTGTTGATGAAGTAAGGCGATAAGTAACCGCGATCAAACTGCATACCTTCAACAACGTCTAGTTCGTTTTCAAGTGCTTGACCGTCTTCAACAGTGATAACACCTGACTCACGACCAACGCGCTCCATTGCATTAGCAATGATGTCGCCGATTTCAGTGTCTGAGTTAGCTGAAATAGTACCAACTTGTGCAATTGCTTTTGTGTCTGCGCATGGAACAGATAGTGCTTTAAGCTCTTCTACCGCTGCTGCAACTGCTTTATCAATACCGCGCTTAAGATCCATTGGGTTCATACCCGCAGCTACTGATTTAAGACCTTCGTTTACGATTGATTGTGCAAGTACAGTTGCTGTCGTTGTACCGTCACCCGCTGCATCGTTTGCTTTAGATGCAACTTCTTTAACCATTTGTGCACCCATGTTTTCGAACTTGTCTTCAAGTTCGATTTCTTTTGCAACTGATACACCATCTTTAGTGATTACAGGAGAGCCGAATGACTTGTCTAAAACAACGTTGCGGCCTTTAGGACCAAGAGTAACTTTAACTGCATCTGCTAATACATTTACACCCGCAAGCATTTTAGCGCGAGCATCACCTGCAAAACGTACGTCTTTTGCTGCCATGATTTAATTCCTTAAAATTCTGTTAAAACCGATAATTTAAAAACGAAAAATTAACCAACAATACCTAAGATATTGTCTTCACGCATGATCAAGTACTCTTGACCGTCGATTTTTTCAGTTTTTTCTACGTAAGAGCCGAAAAGCACTGTGTCACCAGCCTTAACTTCTAGTGCACGCACTTCGCCGTTCTCTAACACGCGGCCATTGCCCGCTGCAACAACTTCACCACGTGAAGATTTTTCGGCAGCCGAACCTGTAAGTACGATACCGCCTGCTGATTTAGTTTCTTCTTCAAGACGCTTTACGATAACGCGATCATGTAATGGACGAATGTTCATTATTGGTTTTTCTCCTGATTTAATTTTCTATCTCAGAAATAAGGCCTAAAGGCCCAAAAAAGTTAGTTATGCAATTTATGGGGATTAAAAAATAGATCCCAAGGGGTTTATTGCAAATTTTTTAGTCTTTTCGCTCAAACTCACCCTCTAATGTATTAGACGGTTTATTTGATTGAATATGTGTTTCAGTAAATTGCTCACGCTCAGGTGACTGAGTGTGTGTGAAAGATGAATAATAAAAGCCACCTCCTTGCTGCGGATTGGTCATTTTCACCTTAGCTTGCGACATTAAATTAGCGGCAAGACGCTTACGCACAACTGGGGTTAGTAACAAAAAGCCAATGACGTCGGTCATAATACCTGGGGTTAATAGCAACACACCGGCAATAATCACGCATAAGCCCGCAAACAACTCTTCTGCCGGCATTTGCCCTTGCGCCATTTGACCTTGCACGTTTTTCAGCGCATCTGTTCCCTGTTGCTTTACTAATTTAGCACCGACAAAAGCCGTTACAATAACAAGCGCAATGGTACTCCAACCACCAATCACTTCGCTTACCTGAATAAGCAGAGCTATTTCAACAATCGGGACAACAATAAAAAGAAAAAATAAGGCTTTAAACATAGCGCTTCCTTAAAAATAGATGAAATGAATATTGGGGTTTTCAGGTCTTAATTCAAGCTTAGGAAAAATACAGCTTAAAGAATCAACCTTTTCGCTGTTATCTAATCACCCTGTTTTAATGATCATTCATGATATTTAATGTATAAAATGTGAGACTTACACATTTTCTGAAGGTTCAGTATGGCTAATTATCAATTAGTACTAACAACGTGTGCAACAAAAGATGACGCACATGCCATTGCAAAAACACTGCTCACAAAGAAACTTGCTGCCTGTGTAAATGTCTTACCACAAGTTGAGTCTTTTTACATGTGGCAAGGTAAAATGGCACACGATATGGAAATTAAGCTGTTTATAAAAACCCAAGCAGCCAAAACTCACGTATTAATCGACACATTAAAACAGATCCACCCGTATGATGTGCCTGAAATTCAAGTGATTAATATCACTGATGGCAATGACGAATATTTTAGTTGGATAGATGAGGTACTCGCGTAATGCGCTTTATAACTTTTGGCTGTGTGTTGTTACTAAACACGCTTTTTGCCTTTTTAGGTCAACCGGCAAACGCCAATACCACCTTTAATGATCTTATAAAAACCAGTCAACCTCAGTTTTTAAAGGTCGATGAAGCATTTAAAATCGATTTTGATCAGCAAGGCTCAACCTTATTTATAGGCTGGGATATTGCTGATGGTTATTACCTTTATAAAGAAAAGCTAGAATTTGTTGCCAAAGGTGCTGAGTTAACACTGCCAAAATTACCTAAAGGTACTGACCACGAAGATGAGTACTTTGGTAAAACGCAAGTGTATTTTAATGAGCTCACTACAGTCTCTAAACTCGATAATGTAGTAGAGGGTGCTTACGTAAAAGTGCGCTACCAAGGCTGTGCAAAAGCGGGGCTGTGTTATCAACCTGTCATTGTGGAAATTCCACTAACGGCTTTCCAAAGCTCATCAGCTGACAAAACTACAAACGATAGTATTTCAGAAGCACCTGTAACGCCTTCAAATGAATCTAACAGTGAGTTATCACTTACAGACAAGTTAAACCAGCAAAGCTTACTAACTAATTTAGCCATCTTTTTTGCATTGGGTTTAACACTGGCCTTTACACCGTGCGTATTCCCAATGTTCCCTATTCTTTCAAGCTTAATTGCAGGCCAACAAGGGTTATCAACTAAACGCGCGTTCACCTTATCATTTGTCTATGTGCAAGGTATGGCGATTACCTATGCGCTGCTTGGTTTAGTGGTAGCATCACTTGGCGGTCAAGTACAAGGATATATTCAGCACCCTGCAGTACTGATTAGCTTTAGTATTTTATTTGTGTTATTAGCACTTTCGATGTTTGGCTTATATGAATTCAAATTGCCAGAAAGTTGGATGACGCGCTTAACGCAATTATCGAATAACCAAAAATCGGGCAACTACCTAGGCGTATTTATGATGGGTGTATTGTCTGGTTTAATCGCCTCGCCATGCACTACAGCGCCATTATCTGCTGCATTATTATATGTTGCACAAAGTGGCGACTACTTTGTCGGTGGCATTACGCTGTATGTGCTAAGCCTTGGTATGGGTATTCCACTTCTATTATTAGGTACCTCTGGCGGTAAGTTATTACCAAAAGCAGGCGCTTGGATGGAGCAAGTAAAAACCTTATTCGGCTTTATTATGCTAATGGTACCGCTGATTTTATTAGAGCGCATCGTACCTTGGCATATTATTGTAATGATTGGTTCAGGCTTATTATTAGTAACCGGTGTTTACCTTTATTACTGGCATACTCTTACGACTAACAATAAAGGCAAAACAGCACTCTGGTTAGTATCGTTTGTCATGGTATTTAATGCACTTACGTCAATTAGCCAACAAATTTGGCCATCAGACTCTGCGAAAGTAACAGCAAATACATCTGCTGATGTACATGGCCAGTTTATTCACGTTACTAATTTAGAAGAGCTAGATGCAGAAGTGAGTAAAGCAGCAGCACAAGGAAAGCTTGTGATGTTTGATTTATACGCAGACTGGTGTGTTGCTTGTAAAGAGTTCGAAAAGTACACTTTCCCAGATGCTAATGTGCAAGCAGCGTTTAAAGACTATGTGTTAATTCAAGCTGATTTAACGGAATCTAATGATACCACTATCGCCTTTATGGAACGCTTTGATGTATTCGGCTTGCCAACAATTTTATTCTTTGACCGTCAAGGCAAAGAGTTACCTGACCATCGCGTTACTGGTTTTCAAAATGCTGATGAATTTTCAGCCCACTTAAGCGCCCTTTCTAATAAATTCTAACTACCTCGGTCTAATCAGCAAACCATCCTCCCCTGCTGATTAGACCAGTATTTTGCTGCTATATTCTGCGAACTCTCTATAATAATACGCCATCGTGAGAAAAACTTGCTATTTACCACGACAAACCTTAAGTTAAACGTGGAATTTACAAAAAATAGCAAACCTCAATGATTTAATAGGAAGTTCACGAAAGATGACTGCACGTTTACGAGTTTTAGTATTAAATGGCCCAAATTTAAACATGTTGGGCAAACGCGAACCTGAAATATACGGTGCGCAAACATTAGCTGAAATAATGCAACACTTAACTCAGTACGCAGATTCAAACAACGTGGCACTGACGCACTTTCAAAGTAATAGCGAAGCCGAATTAATCTCAACGATTCATTCAGCATTTGAGCAGGTTGATTTTATTATTATTAACCCTGCCGCATTTACGCATACCAGCGTAGCACTGCGCGACGCATTACTCAGTGTAGCGATTCCTTTTGTTGAGGTACATCTGACAAATATTTATCAAAGAGAAGCGTTTCGCCATCACTCCTACTTTAGTGATGTTGCAAAAGGCGTTCTTTGCGGATTTGGTGCGAACGGTTACAAAATGGCATTAGACGCTATCTTGGCCGATCGCTAAACACACATTTAAATAAAATATTATAAGGCGGGTCGTTAGAATGGATATTCGCAAAATCAAAAAGCTTATTGAACTTGTTGAAGAATCAGGTATTGCTGAATTAGAAATCACGGAAGGTGAAGAGTCGGTACGTATTAATCGTCATAGCTCTGCACCAATGGCTGCTCCAGTTCATTACGCTGCAGCTCCTGCTGCTGCGCCAGTAGCAGCTCCGGCAGCGGCACCTGTTGCAGCTGAAGAATCAGCAGCACCTGCTGTTGTTTCAGGCCACCAAGTTAAATCACCAATGGTAGGTACATTCTACCGTGCATCTTCACCTGAAGCGGCATCATACGTAGAAGTTGGCGACACAGTAAATGTGGGTGACACTTTATGTATCGTAGAAGCAATGAAGATGATGAACCAAATTGAATCTGATAAAGCGGGTGTTGTTAAAGCGATCTTAGTAGATAACGAAGATGCTGTTGAGTTCGACCAACCTCTATTTGTAATCGAATAATACACGCAGAAGGCAACCCTTATGTTAGATAAAGTTGTAATTGCAAACCGCGGCGAAATCGCCCTGCGTGTGCTGCGTGCATGTAAAGAGCTCGGTATAAAAACTGTTGCTGTGCACTCAACTGCAGACAAAGACCTAAAACACGTTTTACTTGCAGATGAAACCATTTGTATTGGTAAGCCACCTGCATCTGAAAGCTATTTAGATACAACACGTATCATTGCGGCGGCAGAAGTAACTGACGCTGTAGCAATTCACCCAGGTTACGGTTTCCTATCAGAAAATGCCGACTTTGCAGACCAAGTTGAGCAAAGTGGTTTTATTTTCATTGGCCCGAAAGGCGACACTATTCGCATGATGGGTGACAAGGTTTCACAATCGACGCTATGCGTAAAGCCGGCGTTCCTTGTGTTCCAGGTTCTGATGGTCCACTTTTAGACGACAGCGAGCGCAACAAGCAAATCGCAAAACGCATTGGTTACCCAGTAATCATCAAGGCTGCTGGCGGTGGCGGTGGTCGTGGTATGCGTGTAGTGCGTAGCGAAGAAGAGCTAATCGATTCAATTGCATTAACGCAAACAGAAGCGAAGCAATTCTTCAATAATGGCGTTGTTTACATGGAGAAATTCCTTGAAAACCCACGTCACATTGAAATTCAAGTTCTTGCTGACGGTCAAGGTAATGCGGTTCACTTAGGTGAGCGTGATTGTTCAATGCAACGTCGCCACCAAAAAGTGGTAGAAGAAGCGCCAGCACCAGGTATTACAGCAGAAATGCGTAAAAACATTGGTGAACGCTGTACACGTGCATGTGTTGAAATTGGCTACCGCGGTGCAGGTACATTTGAGTTCTTATACGAAAATGGTGAATTCTACTTTATTGAAATGAATACACGTATTCAGGTAGAGCACCCAGTAACAGAAATGGTTACTGGCATCGATCTGATTAAAGAACAGCTAAAAATTGCAGCTGGCCAACCATTATCAATTACTCAAGATGATATTGTAATTCGTGGTCATGCGATTGAATGTCGTATTAATGCGGAAGATCCTGAAACCTTTATTCCATCACCAGGTAAAATCACACGATTCCATCCTGCTGGCGGCTTAGGTATTCGCTGGGACAGCCACATTTACGCTGACTACTCAGTACCACCGCATTACGATTCAATGATTGGTAAGCTTATCACTTACGGTGAAAACCGTGACGTAGCGATTTCACGTGCTAAAAACGCACTGAACGAGCTTGTAATTGATGGTATAAAAACCAACACCCCGCTTCACAAGAAAATTCTTGCTGATGAAAACTTCCATAATGGTGGCACAAACATCCACTATTTAGAGAAGAAATTAGGGTTGTAAATCCTTAGAAAAAAGCCAGCAGTTGCTGGCTTTTTTATTTCTCTAATTTTGACTTGTACAGTTGCGAACATTTAATAATCAATTGATTAATAAAATACATTTTTTACCCTATTGGCTAGTGACAAGGCAATTAAAAGTTCTTATACTTCTCACCGCTTAGTTATTACAAAACTATAACTAACGCGTCTTAAATGGCCCTATAGCTCAGTTGGTTAGAGCACACGACTCATAATCGTTAGGTCCCTGGTTCGAGTCCAGGTGGGGCCACCATTTTATTATTGTTCCAAAACGCAAAAACACTCTCAAATATTCGCACCCTAATGCTGTACATCGTCTAGCTATTCGTGTTTTCCAATCATTTTTATTTGCTTAGTAGAAATACTTAACTACGACTATCAACCACCTCAACCTGGTAACAAAAATAACACCTCATTTACATTTGTTTATATTTCAGTTGATTAAGATGTAGACGCAGAACAAAAAATGAGCAAGTATAAATTTACTTAGATAACAACTAAGTACTCTTTTTGGGTAGCAGCAAACATTTAGAACAGAATTTATAATAAGGATGCGGAATGATCAGCTTAATTCTATATTTCACACTGCAGTTACAAGCAAGTGGCATTGCTATGGATACAGGCGCAATACTTTCAGATGTTGGTGGTGCGGAAATTATGGCGTCAAATCCAAAAGATAAACCTCAAAGACCAACTAAGCCACCAGAGTAATACTGGATTATTGGAATAAAAAAGGCGCTTTAAGCGCCTTTTTTAAAATGCAGAATCTGCTGGGTAATTTCTACCATAGAATATTTCATGCATTTCGCGCGAAAGCTTGTGACGTATTTCCTGCTGCTCATCTTCAGATAAATCATCTGTTGTAATACCGAATAAATACGCATTTAAATCGGTTTCTTTAAGCATCATTTTTGTATGGAACAAGTTTTCTTGGTATACATTCACGTCAATCATTTGATACGCGTCCTGCGTATCTTCAGTCATAAAGTTCTGAATTGAATGAATATCATGATCAATGTAGTGCTTTTTGCCATCTACGTCACGAGTAAAGCCGCGCACACGATAATCAATCGTCACAACATCAGACTCTAATGAGTGAATTAAAAAGTTCAACGCTTTAAGTGGTGAGATAACACCACAGGTTGATACCTCGATATCCGCTCGGAAAGTACAAATACCGTCATGAGGATGCTCCTCAGGGTACGTGTGTACACAAATATGGCTTTTATCTAAGTGTGCAACAACTGAGTCTGGTAATGGACCCGGCTCTTCTTGCTGAGCTGTCGCATCGGCTACTGGCTCTTCAGAGATAAGAATAGTTACACTAGCACCTTGAGGGTCGTAGTCCTGGCGAGCAACATTTAGAATATTTGCACCGATGATATCAACTACTTCACCTAAAATATCGGTTAGGCGTTCAGCACTGTACTGTTCATCGATGTATTCAATGTATTCTTTACGTTGTTGTGGTGTCTTTGCATAACACACGTCATAAATACTAAAACTAAGGCTTTTTGTTAAGTTATTAAAACCGTGTAACTTTAGCTTTTTAAATGGCTTTGGCACTATAAACCACCCTCAATTGTATAAAATAATCGCGATTTCGCTTTTGAAGAGGGCGGATTTTATATGAAAATCCCCCCGCGCAAAAGTACTATTTTTGCTATTCTTCAATGATCTCGTAACTGTGTGTAATATCGACTGTTTTATCTAGCATAAGTGCTACTGAACAGTACTTTTCAGCCGACAAACTAATTGCACGTGAAAGATGCTTTTCAGACACATCTTTACCAGTAACTACAAAGTGTAGATTAATTTTAGTAAAAACTCGTGGAGTTGTTTCTGCACGCTGTGCAGAGAGCTTTACTTCAAGGTTGGAAAAGTTTTGTTTTGCTTTATTTAAAATGCTAACAACATCAACAGAAGAGCAGCAGCCTGCTGACATTAAAACCATTTCCATAGGGCTTGGCGCAGCGCTATCACTACCTGTATCAAACACCACATTATGGCCCGAGTTAGAAAGCCCAACGAAGGTATCTCCGTCGACCCATTTCACATTTGCTTGCATTGTTTACACTCTTGTTTATTAATCTACAAACGATTGTATGTAAGCAACACAAGATAGCAATAAAAAGCGCTAACTAACAGTGTGAATATAGCTAGGAAACAGCTGAATCAAATAAGTTTTTAACGAGCCCTGAAAACTCATCAATAAAGGCATGTTGTTCAATCGTAACAGGTTGATTAACAACGCCCGATAGCACTTCCTGTAGATCGTACACAATACCGTCAACTTCACGCATAATCACACTGCGGTCATCAACACTTAAGTCTTCATGCTGCATGCAAAAATTAATGATTTGCTCAGCAATATCATCTTCAATCAATGCCATTACTGTAGGCGCGCCTGGTCGAACTTCTCCTGGCTTTTCGAACAAGGATAAGTGTTCTGTTAAGTACATGATAAGCTCATCATAACCTTGCTGATCAATTACCATTTATTTATCTACCTACTACGTGTATTTGATATGACTATTTTAAGCAGATTAGTTAAATAAATACTACCCTGCACTTTTTTATTACTTCTAATACCAACTCTGCTAACTATGTTTTTAGCTATTACACTGATTAACTCACATACTCACATCGCGAAACTTTTAAATGTAGTGAGGCTACATTAATAAATTTCAGCGCAACTCGCTCTACAGCTAACTCCCAAAAAAGTGAGCTATTTAAGTAAATAGGTATCACCTTTCTTCCAATAACTATAGACATAAAAAAAGCAGCTTGCGCTGCTTTTATAGTTAAAACTTATTACTAAATTTTTATGCCTGGGCTTAATGTTGCTGGCATTGCTACTTTTTCAAGCTCTACCGAGGCAACTGGGTATGCACAGTAATCAGCTGCATAGTATGCACTTGCTCTGTGGTTACCAGATGCACCAATACCACCAAATGGTGCGGCACTTGAAGCACCGGTAATTGGACGGTTCCAGTTAACAATACCCGCTCTGATACGACGTAAGAAATGGTCGTAATCAGCTGCATTATCACTTAATAGGCCTGCTGAAAGGCCGTAGTCTGTATCGTTACCTTTATCGATTGCTGCATCGAAATCAGTGTAACGGAATACTTTTAGCAATGGACCGAAATGCTCATCATCAGGGAAATCAGCAATATTTGAACACTCAATAATCGCTGGTGTAACAAAACCTGTGCCCGCAGTGTGTGTCATTTCAATTAGTGACTCACCACCTAGAGATTGAAGCTGAGCTTGTGCATCCATCATTGATTTAGCAGCGGCTTCTGAGATCATTGAACCCATAAACGGTTGATCTTCATCGTCGTAAAAACCAACTTTAATTGCTTTAGTTGCTTCAATTAGCTGTGACAGAATCACATCGCCTTGTTCACCTGCAGGTAAGAATAACTTACGTGCACATGTACAACGCTGACCGCTCGATACAAACGCTGATTGAATGATATCGTGAACAACTGCTTTAGTGTCTGCTACATCTTTAACGATTAGTGGGTTATTACCACCCATCTCTAACGCTAAAATTTTACCTGGCTGACCGCCGTATTGCTGGTGAATTAAATGACCAGTACGCGATGAACCAGTAAAGAATAAACCATCAATACCACGATGAGATGCTAGCGCTTTACCTGTTTCAACTTCACCTTGAACTAGGTTGATTACACCTTTAGGTAGACCCGCCTTTTCCCACAATTGCAGAGTTAACTCGGCAACCATAGGGGTTAGTTCTGATGGCTTAAAGATAACTGTGTTACCAGCAAGTAATGCAGGAACAATGTGACCGTTAGGCAAATGACCAGGGAAATTATAAGGACCAAATACCGCAACAACACCGTGTGCTTTATGACGAATTACAGCACGGCCTTGAGGCATCGGGTTTTCAACAGTACCTGTGCGCTCTAAATACGCTTTTTCAGAAATACCGATTTTGCCGATCATTGCGCCAACTTCTGTTGCTGTTTCCCAAAGCGGTTTACCCGTTTCAAGTGCAATGGCTTTGGCAAGCGCATCTTTATTTTCAGCAAGCTGTTCAGCAAACTTTTTAACAATCTCTAAACGCTGTTCAAATGTTAAATCTGTCCAGCTATAAAACGCTTCGCGTGCTGCGTTGATTGCTGCGTCAACTTGACCTGCTGTTGCAGCCGTTGCTGACCAAATTACTTCCCCTTTTGCAGGGTTTAACGAGCTGAATTCAGCTCCTTCACCAGCTAACCACTGGCCATTTATAAACTGAGCGGCGTGAGTCATCTCAATTTCTCCTAACTATTTAAAGTGGTGCGATAGTGATCACATCACCTTCTGAAACATGTAGCGCATTTGCAAGTTCAGCAGACAAAGTAACTGTCTCGCTGTTTGCATCCAAGGTCATTGTCGATAGTAACGCTCTAAAGTCAACCAACTTGTGGTTTGACAGCATAAAACTTGCCTCTGAACCTTGTGCCATATCACCAATTACCACAGTGCGGTTTTGGCAATCGCGGATTGTTTTGATATTACTAATATCTGCTTCTACCGTTGGCCCTGCATCAAAAATATCTACATAGCCGTTAAACGTGAAGCCTTCGCTTTTTAATAACTCAATTGCTGGACGGGTTTTATCATGCACCTGACCAATTACCGCTTGTGCGTCTTTACTAAGTAAATTTACATAAATTGGGTATTTTGGCATTAATTCAGCAATAAACACTTTCTGGCCAATACCTGTCAGGTAGTCTGCTGTTGGAAAGTCCATTGAGAAGAAGTGCTCTTCTAACCATTGCCAAAACGGGCTTTCGCCGTTTTCATCAGATACACCGCGCATTTCAGCTAATACTTTACTAGCAAAGCGCTCTGCATGCGCATTCATAAACATAAAGCGCATTTTTGATAATAACTTACCATTTCCACCTTGACGGTAATGATCTTGTAGATACAAAGTGCATAGCTCTGTTGCACCCGTATAATCATTACATAAAGTGAGAATATCCACGGCTTTGTAAACATTCAGTTCACGAGAAGAGTGGATCACTTTACTTAAGTGATAATGGTAAAAGGCATCATCTAAGCCAACTGCCGCTTCAATTGCAGATGTACCGACAACTTCGCCAGTCGCCAAATCTTCCATTACAAACAAATAACCCTCATCCTCAGGATGAGAAACCGATTTGCTAAAGCTTTGCTCTGAGCGCGCTATTTTACGCTTAAGCAGGTCTTCATTTTGTGGCAAAGACGTGAAGCCATGACCTGAATCTTCAGCTATCTTCATTAAAGCTGGATAATCCGAGCTTTTAATCGGACGAACGATAATCATTAGTAGCCCCTATATTAAAATTAAGAAAAGCAGCCAAATGCTGCTTTTCTGTCTTTGCTCTTAGCCTTTAACAACCTGTGCTACTGCTTTTGCAAAGCGAGCCATACCCTCGCGGATATCAGCTTCTGGAATTACCAATGATGGTGTAAAGCGAATTACGTTTGCACCGGCAACAAGCGCCATCACACCGTGCTCAACACCTGCTGTCATAAACTCTTTTGCGCGACCTTTGTATTCGTCAGTTAACGCTAAGCCAAGTAGCAAGCCTTTACCACGTACTTCTGCAAATACGTTGTGTTCAGCATTAATTTCTGCAAGTAGCTCTTTGAAAAGTGCTTCTTTAGCCGTTACACCTTCAAGTACTTCTTTTGTGTTAACGGTGTCAAATGCCGCTTCAGCTACTGCACATGCAAGCGGGTTACCGCCGTATGTCGAACCATGCGTACCCACTTTTAAGTGTTTAGCAATCTCAGTTGTTGTAAGCATAGCACCAATTGGGAAACCACCACCTAGCGCTTTCGCTGTAGATAAAATGTCAGGTGTTACACCTAAGCCCTGGTAAGCGTATAAATCGCCTGTACGGCCTACACCAGTTTGTACTTCATCAAAAATAAGTAACGCGTTGTGCTTATCACATAGCGCACGTACACCTTGCATAAATTCGCTAGTTGGGCTTACAACACCACCTTCGCCTTGTAGTGGCTCAAGCATTACTGCACAGGTGTTATCTGAGATAAGCGCTTCTAATGATGCTAAATCGTTGTAGTCAGCGTGCGCGATGTCGCCTGGTTTAGGACCAAAGCCATCCGAGTAAGCCGCTTGACCACCTACAGTTACGGTGAAGAATGTGCGACCGTGGAAACCTTTATTAAATGAAATAATTTGTGATTTTTCAGCACCAAAATTATCAAGTGCCCAACGACGTGCTAGTTTTAGTGCAGCTTCGTTAGCTTCTGCACCTGAGTTTGCAAAATATACTTTATCTGCAAATGTCGCTTTAGTTAGCTTTTCAGCTAGGCGAAGTGCTGGCTCATTAGCCCATACATTTGAAAGGTGCCATAATTTTTCACCTTGTTCTTTCAATGCTGAAACAAGCGCTGGATGACAGTGACCTAAGCAGTTAACCGCGATGCCACCGGCAAAGTCGACATACTCGTTATCTTGTTGATCCCATACTCGTGAACCTTCACCTTTAACCGGAATAACCGCAGATGGTGAATAGTTAGGTACCATTACTTGGTCAAATAATGCTCTTGAAACTGTCATTTTAACTCCTCATTAATTTTTCGGTACACAAGGTTTTATTACGCTTTTGTGTTACCTAAGCCCGCTAAATCGGGCAAAATTCGGACTGACATTATTCCAGAAAATTCCCCTACTGTCTTCCTTAAAAATAGCCCTAACACCTTTAAATACAAGGGTTTCGGATAATATTTCATGTTATATGAATAACTATTTTGTTTAACACACCTATCTTCTACCAAACTTCACTATGTAAGCTAGTGAATTACTTTGTTTAGTGAAATTTATTCACATTGCATGAATAGGCGTAAAAAATTAAGAAAAAGTAAGGATAATTATCGCTCAATGCGTAATTGCAGATTCTGCAAGCTAGTACTTGCTAGTAATTTGAGTTCTTTACCGCTAAATTGATAATGCGTAAACAGCGCTTTTGCTTCGTCGGGTTCGATTAAGGTATGTTTTTGTAAAAACTTATAATAACTGTATGCGCGCCCTTTCAAAACTGTTTGCGCTAACGGTAAACACTCATCAAATGGCTTATTCTCGGCGATATCTTGCATAGCCTGTGCAATAGGAAGGTATTTTAAGCTCATATGCTCTATCAGCTTACAGGACAAACGCGCGCCTTTCTCTACCATCAAGTTTCGTAAAAATAAGGCTTCAGGTTTTATTTCTGAGAGCGCGGTATGGCGATCTTTATTACCATTTTCACGCGCTTCACGGGAGTTTTTCTCCCACAGCGCATCAAATAGTCGAAGATAGAGACGAATTAACGCCATATTTCCTAAACCATGAAACATTCCGAGTACGAATGGTTTGTAACCATCTTCTCCCTTTTCTTCAGCTAAACTACGCGATGCAATTCCCGCAGCCATACCGGTTTCCCATAGCTTGCGTTTTAACATTTGGAATGGCGCAGTACTGTGAGGTGTCCAGTGCTTTAATGAGAATGTCGGTACAATCAGCTTTAAGTTTTCAAGACCGATATAACGCAGCGCAAGCGACGGATTATCGACTCTTACTGCCTTAGCTGGATCTTTTTCAGGGCGGTATTGTGGCAAATTAATAAACTTAAGGATCTCCTCACCTAACCAATGTAAATCGGTGATAAGTGGGTCGATGCGACCAACCGAGGCTGATTTAACTGCCAAAATGTCTAAGGTTGCAGGAATATTGTCTTGAATTTGAATAATTTCTTTATAAATGTATTCAACATTATCCATGCACTTATCAATTTCATCTTCGATTTGCTGGTGCAGATCAGCATTTACATCGGCAATAAATTGATGGTTGCGAGAGTCTTGTTTTTCACGGGCTTTTGCTGCAACTTGCTCAACTTCTAACAGCTTTCGTACCGGTAGGGGTTCGCCGTAATTAACATCGAGTGTATGAATATAACCAATTTGCTGCTGTGCAAACTGCTGACCTAACAATAAGTCGTGAAATCGACCAATTAGCATTTCTGCTTGCCATTTTTGCTTTGTCGCTTTATTCATGTAAAAAACGATTACCGATACGTAGTTATAAAGTTGTTTAGTAGTGCTAATCCAGATTGCGTTAAAATGGCTTCAGGGTGAAATTGAACCCCTTCTAATGCCAAGCTCTCATTCTTGAGACCCATTATTTCGTCTTGTTGTCCATCTGCATCCACGCTCCACGCCGTAACACTTAAATCTGTTGGTAAACTTTGCTTTTCAACGACTAAGGAGTGATAGCGACAAACCTCCAATGAGTTTGGCAAATTAGTGAATACACCTTGATTAGTATGGATTATTTTTGATGTTTTACCATGCATTACTTGTTTTGCTCGCACCACATTCGCACCTAACGCTTGCGCGATCGTTTGATGACCAAGGCAAATTCCGAGTATTGGCAGCTGGCCTTTTAGTTGATGCACAACATCAAGAGAAATCCCAGCTTCGTTTGGCGAACATGGGCCAGGTGAAATGACAATATATTGCGGTTTTAACTTGGCTATTTCAGAAACTGAGAGCTCATCATTGCGCACCACTTTCACATCAACATCAAGGCGCTGGAAGTACTGCACTAAGTTATAAGTAAACGAATCGTAGTTATCGATCATTAACAACATGGATGCACCTATGTATAGAAAAGCCAGGCTAAACCTGGCTCTTGCTTGGCATTATGTGGCCAAGATTATGGGCGTGGGATCATACCTAACGCATTGTAAACCGATTTAAGCGTTGCTTCTGCACGCGCACCCGCTTTTTCAGCACCAGATTTCATAATGCTGTTAAGCAATGTTTGGTCTTCACGAATTTCTTTAAAACGCGTTTGAATCGGCTCAATCATACTAACCACAGCTTCAGCTGTGTCTTTTTTCAGGTGGCCGTACATTTTATCTTCGTACGCAGGTACAAGCTCTTCAATCGATTTGCCAGTTGCCACAGAAAGCAAGGTTAATAAGTTTGAAACGCCGGCTTTCTCTTGCGGGTCAAAATAAATGCGTGCTTGCTCGTCTGAATCGGTAACGGCTTTCTTAAGCTTCTTTTCAATCTTTTTAGGTTCATCTAATAACATGATGTAACCATTTGGATTGTCGTCAGACTTTGACATTTTCTTAGTTGGATCTTGGAGGCTCATCACTCGCGCGCCAAATTCTGGAATGTATGGCTCTGGAATTTTAAATACGTCGCCATATAAATTATTAAAGCGTGTTGCGATATCGCGCGTTAATTCTAAATGCTGCTTTTGATCTTCACCCACTGGCACCTGATCCGCTTGATACAGCAAAATATCTGCAGCTTGTAATACTGGGTAACTAAATAGGCCAACATTAATGTTATTCGCATTTTTAGCTGACTTATCTTTAAACTGCGTCATGCGATTAAGCTCACCCATTTGTGCATAACAGTTTAACACCCAGCTAAGCTGTGCATGCTCTGGTACTTGTGATTGGACAAATAGCGCTGATTTTTCAGGATCAATGCCACACGCAGCATAAAGCGCAATACCATCTAATACACGTTGCTTTAACACTTCAGGTTCTTGACGAACAGTAAGCGCATGCAAATCAACCAGCATAAAGTAACAATCATGATCTTCTTGTAATTTAAGCCACTGGTTAATGGCACCGATATAATTACCAATTGTCATACCGCCGGTGGGCTGAATGCCACTTAACACTACAGGCTTTGTCATGATTTTCCTTTACTAATTTAATTTACAAATAAGGTCGACAATTTTAAATGCTTCAAGATTGGAAGCAAGCATTTGTCGACCTGAATTTCACATTTTTTAAGATTTTACGTGAGACAGTTGTTCACGCATTTGCTCGATTACGTGCTTGTAGTCAGCTTGATTGAAAATTGCCGAACCTGCAACGAACATGTCTGCGCCCGCCTCTGCAATTTCAGCGATATTATTCACATTTACACCACCATCAATTTCTAAACGAATATCGTAGCCAGATTGATCGATCAACTTGCGAACTGCGCGCAGCTTATCAAGCGTATTTGGAATAAATTTTTGTCCACCAAAGCCTGGGTTAACTGACATTAATAAAATAACGTCTAGTTTATCCATAACATATTCTAGACAACTTAGCGGTGTTGCTGGGTTTAGTACTAAGCCTGCTTTGCAACCATGTTCTTTGATTAATGAAAGTGTACGGTCTACATGCTCACTTGCTTCTGGGTGGAATGTAATTATGCTTGCACCTGCATCGGCAAACATTGGAATAAGTGTATCAACTGGCTTTACCATTAAATGCACATCAATCGGCGCTTCAATTCCATAATCACGTAGTGCCTTACACACCATTGGTCCAATTGTTAAATTGGGTACGTAGTGATTATCCATCACATCGAAATGCACCACATCAGCACCAGCTTTTAAAACATTGTCGACTTCTTCACCTAGACGCGCGAAATCAGCTGACAGAATAGAAGGTGCAATTAAAAACTGCGACATAACACTACCTCAAATTTTTTTGTTAACACATTGAACGGGAAGAGAGAATTGCTCAATTACAAGCAGCACATACTGTAACCTATTTTTTCTTAAAATTCACCTTTACAAATGGTTAACATTTATAACATAATTTGAGATGGAGTAGTTGTATTTTGCGTTAAATTACCGTTGTTTTGTCCCTAAAACTTGGTTAAGCTTTAGTCATGTTACTAATAGGAAGAGGCAGAACATGATGTTTAGCAAATGGATAAAACACACTGTGTTGGCAACAACTATTACGGTGTTTTCTGCAGCTTCGTATTCATTAATTGCAAAAAGTAACACCACATCACACGGCTGTAACTGCCCTTCAAAACTCCAAGTCGCGAGTACTGAATATTTCCCAACTGGCAGTTGCCAAGCTCGAGCCGCGAATCAAAGCTGGTTTTCTTGGTTCATTGGAAAAAGTCGCAGTTCTCAATTTCATTATCTAGACTTACTTGAACTGCTTGAGTCAGGCAAAAAAGAAGCACAAGCGAATTATTCAACTCACATAAGATAAGGATCGTTATAATGCAGTATTTACAAGCCGTTTTAGCTGCATTATTTGGCGTACAGAGTAGCAAGCGACAACATCATCACTTCAAAAACTTATCGGTAAGGTACTTAATTGTGCTTGGGATTGTACTAACAGCTGCCTTTGTTTTAACAATTACGTTTGTTGTTCAGCTGGTTGTAAGTTAAATCTCGTAGTCCACGTCAGCTTTGTATAACGCCATTAATTCACCCACTTTATTACGCTTATTTCCTTTCGGACTAATTGTGCGCTTTACTTGGATCACATCAAGGCTCGCTTGCGCGTAAATTTTACGTGTCCATAACGTGTCGTGGTTAGAGATTAAAACGGAATTACCTTGATTAAACGCCTGACTTTCAGCCAGATTAGCAAGGTTAGCTTGATCGTCTAAATCAAAACCGCCTTTAGCATAACTAGTAAATGACGCAGTTTTACTTAACGGAACATAAGGAGGATCACAATAAATAACCGCATTTTCCGGAATAGCTTGAAATACTTCTTCGTAATTTAAGCACGTAAAGATCGCTTGCTGCGCTTTTTCTGCAAAAAAATACAATTCATTCTCAGGGAAATAAGGGCGTTTATATTTGCCAAATGGTACGTTGAATATGCCTTTTTTATTATAACGGCAAAGACCGTTGTAGCCGTGACGATTCATATATAAAAATAGAATCGCACGCTCATAGGCATCTGATGACGCATTGAATTGTTTACGATACTCATAGTAAACATCAGCATCATTATTTACATCAACAAACAATTTCCGCGCATCGGCAATAAACTCATCAGGATTATCTTTTAATTCATTATAGAGATTGATGAGATCTGCATTAATATCATTCAAAATATAATGCTTAAATTGCGTATTGAGGAAAACAGAACCAGCACCAACAAAAGGCTCAACTAACGTATCTGCTGTTGGTAAGCGCTTAGAAAGCTCTTCAACTAAACTGTATTTGCCGCCTGCCCATTTTAAAAATGCGCGTGTTTTTTTGTTCATGCTAGCTGGTATTTATTGTTTATAATTCACGTCGAGGGCAGCTATTCTACACTAGCTCACACTAGTAAACTATGGCTTTAGTTATTTGCTTGAATTTGCTGTTGAATTTTACCTACTGATTTGACAAACGCGCCCTGGTTTAAAAGCGTTGCTGGTAGCTCTACTCTCGCTTTTTGTGCTTTTGCCATTGAGCTGTATAAACCATAGGTTAAACCATGTAGACTCGCTTGATTGCTCTTTATTTCAAATATATGTGTGTTATCTAAATTCAGGTTTTCAACTGTTTGTGATATCACTTCTAAATCGCGCACCACCATAAGCTGAATTGTAAAATAATTTGCTGGCTGTGCAATAAACCACTCGTTACCGGTTAAGCTTTTTGGCTGCTGCTCTGGCTGCTGCTCTGGCTGCTGCTCTGGCTGCTGCTCTGGCTGCTGCTCTGGCTGCTGCTCTGGCTGCTGCTCTGGCTGCCCAGAAGTTTTGTCGGGTTTAGCTGTTAAGTCAACAGGTTTAGATGATGAAACATCTTCAATAGTAATTGCAGTTGTCGGTTGATTGCTAACTGAAGCAGTTTGTATATTCTTATTATCAAAAAAGTACCAAGCTAACGAAGTTAACAGTCCAATTAATATTAATATGCAAATTAACAAAAGGTAGACTTTATACTGCCTACTGCGTTTTTGCATCGCTACCTGCAACTCAGAGTTATCTTTTTTCCAAGCCAAGAGTAGCTGAGGATTACCATTAGAAGCATCAATAAACGCTTTAAAAATAGGTTCATCAACACTTGGTAAATCACTGAAATACATTTTCATCAGGGTTAAACTTTCAACCTGATCTAATGCTTCAATGTGCATGTTAATCGCTTCAGTCACTGGAAGCTGTCGTGTTGCAGTTAATAAAATACGAATCTGACCTTGGTAAGATTCGGTTAGTTGGAACAATTCATTTGCAAAATCATCACTGATAAAGTGAGCATCATCAATAACAATCAGCAATGGCTCTATCGATTCACCTGTTAACCCGATAAAGTTTTCAACTATAGTCAGATCATAATCAATCAATGGATTTGAAAAGCTTTGTTCAAGAATTTGCCCGATTAGATGTCGGTCTTGCGCACTGCGCGTCGCTTTAACATAAGCCTTGTTATGCTCTGTAAACTTTTCGGAAATGAATGTCTCAGCAAGGTAGCTTTTTCCAAGTCCTACCTCTGAGATGAGACTGATAAAATTATTACCGTAGGCAAACTGCAGTTCAATTCGATCAACAAGTGCTTGCCTACTGGGCAATATTTTAGTTTGCATGCAGCTTAAATAACTCTTCTAGCTCTTGCTGAGTTACATCATCAACTAACTCGCAGCCACCAAACTTGCTTGGAATAATGAATCGAATAACGCCTTGCTTATTTTTCTTGTCTTTAACCATATGTTTTACAAAATCATCACACGACATTGACGCTGGTGCGCTAACTGGCAATTCAAATTCTGCAATCAAGTTTACAATACGTTTCAATTCTGCCTCTGATAGCTTGCCTCTTAGATATGCTAATTGGGATGCTAAAACCATACCAGTTGCAACTGCTTCTCCGTGTAACCAGTTACCATATCCCATCTCAGCTTCAATTGCGTGACCAAAAGTATGACCAAGGTTTAGCAATGCACGTAAACCTGCTTCTTTTTCATCTTGCGCAACGATTTCTGCTTTTATTTCACAGCAGCGATAAATAATTTGGCTTAATTGTTCCGAGTTATGCACTTTTATTTCAGCGACGTTATCTTCAATGTATTTAAAGAAATCAACATCGTAAATTAACCCATATTTAATCACTTCTGCGATACCTGCAGCAAATTCTCTGTTTGGTAACGTATTAAGTGTATTGTTATCGATATAAACAGCTTTTGGTTGGTAAAATGCACCAATCATATTTTTACCGAGTGGGTGATTAACCGCTGTTTTCCCGCCAACCGATGAATCCACCTGTGAAAGTAGTGTGGTTGGTACTTGGATAAAATCAATTCCACGCTGGTAACATGCAGCGACAAAGCCAGTAAGATCACCAATCACACCTCCGCCAAGCGCAATAAGACACGTATCACGGCCACAATTATGCTCTAACAGAAAGCGATTAATGAATTCGAAGTATTCTAGAGATTTAAATTGCTCACCATCTGGAATGATGCAAGAGAGAAAGTCATTATTTGGTAATTGGGATGTAAATTTATCTAGATAGATAGGAGCGATTGTTTCATTTGAAACAATCACCACTTTACGACCTGCCAAAATATTGGATAAATTTGGACTGTCGGTAAGATTGTTTTGTGCAATATAAATCGGGTAGCTGCGCTCACCCAAATTAACTGATAATTCAAGCATGCGCATCCCCTTTTATATTTAGAAATTTATCTTTTCGATAATTTGATTAGCAACTACTTTTGCACTTTGTTCATCAGTACGAACAACAAAATCTGAAACTTCAACGTAAAGAGGGTTACGCTCATCAGCAAGACGAACTAACACATCTTTAGGCGCTTCTTCAGTTTGAAGCAACGGACGTTTCTTATCGCGTTGTGTACGCGCTAGTTGCTTCTCAATTGGTGTCTCTAAGTAAACAACAATACCACGAGCAGATAACTTATTACGTACATCTTTACTAATAATAGAGCCACCGCCTGTTGCTAGTACGATCCCTTGCTTTTCTGTTAAGTCAGAAATAACAGATTCTTCTCTGCGACGAAACCCTTCTTCACCTTCAATATCAAAAACCCAAGCGATATCCGCACCAGTGCGACGCTCGATCTCTTGGTCTGAGTCAAAAAACTCTAAATGAAGTTGGTCTGCAAGGTGACGACCAATAGTGCTTTTACCTGCGCCCATTGGGCCCACTAGAAATATATTACGTTTTTCAGCCATATCTTTTAGTACAAACGAACTCTAAAATTGAAAAAAACCCCGCTTATTAGCTGGTCCCCAAAAGTAAGGCAGGGATTATCTCAACAAACAGGCAAGGTTTTCAAGTGTTATACATTAAAAAGGGCTATTCAGCCCTTTTTAATTACAAAGAATCATTAAGAATTTTAGGAGTTACAAAGATAAGCAACTCTTTCTTCTCGTTAAATTCACTATTTGATTGGAACAAGTAACCAAGGTAAGGAATATCACCTAACAGAGGAACTTTCTTAGTATTACTCACAATCTGCTGTTGATAAATACCACCCAACACAATGGTTTGGCCATTATCAACAAGTACTTGTGTACGGATTTTTTGCGTATCAATCGCAACAGCAGGGCCTGTTGGTGTTTGCACCGTATCACCACGCGTATCCTGAGTGATAACAAGATCTAAGATAATCTTATCATCAGGTGTAATTTGTGGCGTTACCTCTAAGCTTAATACAGCTTTTTTGAACTCAACCGTTGTTGCACCACTTGAAGCTGCTTGAACGTAAGGAATTTCAGTACCCTGTTCAATGCGTGCTTCTTTTTGGTTTGCCGTAGTAATACTTGGGCTTGCAATGATTTCCGCTTTATTTTCTTGTTCAAGTGCTGATAGTTCTAAATCAATTAGTGTGCCATCTGCAAGCTTAGCTACATGAATACCAATACTACCTGCTGGGTTAGCAATTGGTAAGTTAACGTTCAAGCGGTCACTTAGAGCTGGAATAATACCATTACCGATGCTATTAGCCCCTTCAAGCGTACCTGAAACGCCATCAGAATTTTGCTGATCACTAAAGCCCCAGCGAATACCTAAGTCTTCTTGTACATTATCACGTACGGTTACCATGCGAGATTCAATTTTAACCTGCTTAACAGGAATATCTAAATTCTCAATCATACGGCGAACACTTTCGATACTAGTAGCAGTATCTTTAATTAAAAGTGTATTTGTACGCTCATCCACCGAAACAGAACCACGGCTTGATAAAATACTGTTACCTTCGAACTTAAGCAGTTCAGAGAAATCTTTTGCCTTTGCGTAATTTAACTGAATATATTCACTATACAGCGGCTCTAACTCAGCAACTTTCTGTTTCACTTCTAACTCTCGAGCTTCACGAGAAGCCAGCTCTTCTGTTGGTGCAACCATTAAAATTGAACCATCCATACGCTTATCAAGGCCCTTCATACGAAGCACTACATCAAGCGCTTGGTCCCAAGGCACACCATCTAAACGCAGTGTTATGTTACCTTCTACTGAATCACTCGTTACTAAGTTAAAGTTGTTATACTGCGCAATAATTTGTAGCACTTGACGAATAGAAATATCTTGGAAGTTAAGCGACATCGGCTTACCTTGGTAATCTTTACCGTCACCTAAGAAGCTGCGCTTTGATTCATCTTTTTCAACAGTTAATGTGAAGATGTTATCCAATTGTTGGTAGTTATAATCAAAGCCAGTTGTTGTATCAATAACGATACGGCTATTAATACCATCTTTAAATGTTTCAACAGTGCTAACTACCGTACCAAAATCCATTACATCTAACTGATAAAGAAGATCATCAAGAATGTCGGTATTATGGAACTCAGCAACAATTTTACCCGCTTTTTCGCTTACATCGATAGCTGCCATGTTTTCTTGTAAGAAAATCATAACGCGAGCTTCACCACTTTCACCGCGACGGAAATCAATTGCTTGAATTTTGTTGATATAACTTGAGCTATCTTCAACTGCTGAAGTTTCCGCTACATCTTGCGTTGGGTTATCGCTTACATGCAAGTAGAAAAGATTTTTGTCTACACGTGTTTGATAAATTTTAAGATAATCTAAAAATACAGTTACTTTAAAGCCATCATTCTCAAATGCATGAGTAACACGTTTAACACCGGCTTTGTTGATCAAAACTTCTGTTAAGTTTTCCTCAAAGTCAGCTTCATCGAAAAATAATTCGATACGTGCCGGTTCTGAGAACACCTGAATTTTTGGCTCTACATAAATTTCTTCATCAAATACGAATTCGATTTCTGTTTCGCCATCGAGTAATGGGTTATAGCGCACATCATATAGCAGTGGGACAGCTGACGCCCCAAATGAAAGCACCAATAAACCTGCTGCTAGTAAAGTTGAAAAGCCTTTACGAAGTAGACCTACTGCTAATCGCATATTATTAAACCCTTTATTATTAACTTGACGCATTGCTACCTGCCTCCACGATTTCCACTTTCGTCAGGCGTTCTTTCCAACATCCTGCACCATCAGGTATTAATTCTAGCAGCTCAATAAAGCCATTTTGTACCTGAGTTACCTTGCCATTAAATAGTCCCATTCGCTCACCCACACCAATTTCATGCAATGAGTTATCAGGAGCTGTAATAAGTGCTAACAGCTCTGTTGCTGAGCCAATTGTGCCACGCATTTGTAGATTTTCTAACGGGAAACGCTCCAACGCTTCTTTTCTACGACGAGGGTCAGGGTGCAAGCAGTTTTGAACTTGCAATAATCGATCCTGGATAACCTCTGGTTTTGGTGCTACAAAAGGGCTTCGCTTTTCGCTGGCGGTGTAAGCAAAGTGGTTAAAGTTCTTAATTTCAGGAATTGGCTCTACGTTATTATTAGTATTAGCACGCACCTGATTAATAAATTCTTGTTGTTCCGTTAAATCATCAAAGCAGCCACTAAGAATTAGAGGCAAAGCTAAAATAGCTAATTTTTTCATTCGCGCTCCCCTTCGTAGCGGTAGGTCTTAGCAACAACGCTAAACTCTAACTGCTCTTGTTGTTCCCCACCTTCAATTGTGAAGTCATGTAAGCTGATAATACGAGGTAACTCAGCTACTTTACTTACAAACTCACCAAAATCATGGTAACTACCTACCACTTCAATTTTAATTGGTAACTCAGTGTAGAACTCTTTTTCGATCTCTGGCATCCATTCAACTTTGTGGAACGTTAAACCGCTTGATGTTCCAATGTAAGATAAATCTTCAATTAAGCCAGGTGTTTCACTTGAAGTAGGAAGACGTTTCAAAAGCTGTGAAAACTTCTCTTCCATTTCAACCATTTGTTGACGATAAATTTCTAACTTACTAGCTACATCATACTTTTGACGATAAGAAGCTCGCAATTCTTGTTCTTTTTGTTGCGCTCTTTCATAGGCTTCAATTTCACTTGAAACCAACATTGAATATGTAAAAAATGCAACTAAGCCTGCTGCGATACAACAAACTATCACTTTAACAGCAAGTGGCCAACTACCAACATTCTCTAGGTCTAATTCATCTAAGTCGATTTCATTTAGCGATTTTAAATCGATATTCATTTTTGAACCTCGCTAATTTCTTCGAACGGTTTAACTCTAAATCTTAAGTTGAAATCGTTAAGCAAACGCAGTTCTTGGTCGCCTGCTTCAATCACTTGCATAATTGCATCTTCAAATAAATATGACTCTTCAAGCTTACGTAACATTGCAGACACACGGTTATGAGATTCACTTTTACCTACAATTTGAAGCGCACGGTCGCGACGTTCTAAGCTTGTTAAGTAAACGCCTGACGGAACTACCAGTGCAACCTCATCCATAATCTGTGTACCAAGGTTTCGGTTACTCTGTAGCTCTTCGATAAGGCGCATACGCTGTTGCAAACTAGCTTTTCGCTTATCTAGCTCATTAATATCTTTGATTCGCTGATCCAGTAGTGCTATTTCTGAAGTAAGGAAGTTATTACGAACATTTTGGCCATCTTTTAATGCACCATAGAACATACTTAGTGCAAACATACTACCAAACGCAACAATAACAACGAGCACAAGAATCGTAACAAACTGCTTTTGTGCTTCCTTGCGCGACGCATCACGCCACGCCAAGAGGTTTATATGTGGCATGGTGAAAAACTCCTTAGTGCTAAGCCCGTCGCTACTGCTAACTGTGCTTGGTTCTTCTCTAAAGATTCACGGTCCACGCCAGGTGCTAGCTCCATCTTCTCAAATGGGTTCATAATGACGGAATGAATACCTAACTCATCAATCAGTAGCTTATCTAAGCCAGAGATCAACGAGGTACCACCAGATAATACAATATAGTCAACTTGGTCTTTGCCACTTGTGGTTAAGAACATTTGAATAGCACGACGAACCTGTTGCAGAAATGATGTTTGGAACGGTGCTAATACTTCAAACGTATAGTTTGGTGGTAAGTCACCTGACGTTTTTGCAAGTTCCGCTTCATCGAAACTCTTATTATAGTAAGAAACAATACTTTGCGTATATTGTTCACCACCAAAAACCTGATCTCGGGTATAAAGTGTCTCACCATTCTGCGTTACGCTGATAAGCGTCATCGTTGCACCTACATCAATAAAGGCAACCACCTTATTTGCAGCGTCTTCTGGCAGGAAGTCGTAGCACAATTCAAGGTTACGACTTAACGCATACGCTTCAACATCAACAACTTTAGGCACAAAACCACCTGACTCAACGGCTCCAGCACGCGCTTCAACACTTTCAGTACGCGCAGCTGAAAGTAATACGTTTACTTTTGATGGATCAGCATCGTTCACGTCAAGCTTTTCAAAATCTAGACTCACTTCATCAAGTGGATAAGGAATTAAGCTGTCCGCTTCAATTTCTATTTGAGATTCTAATTCAGCATCCGTTAAGGCTACATCCATAAAAATAACTTTCGTGATAACCGCCTGACCAGATACTGCAGTTGCCGCTTCTGAAATGTTTTTGGGGAGTTTTTTACGAATTTTATTGATTACACGACCAACAGCTTCAATATCTTGGATCGTCCTTTCTGCCATTGCCCCTTTAGGCATTGGCTCGACAGCAAACGCTTCAAGTCGATAATGAGTGTCTTTCTGGCTTAATAGCACGGCTTTGACCGAGTGAGAGCCAATATCAATACCAACCATCAGAGGCTGTGGTTTTTTAAACAGTTGACCTATCATAAACCTAACGCTAATCCTTTTTTTTATAATTATAATAACTTTATAAAATCTAGCGAAAAAATTTTATTCAAAAATTAATCAGGATATACTACCAGTGTTATCTTGTAATTGGGAGTCCATTCTCGGGAATTTTCTGTGGCTTTTATAAAAAACTTTTTACGTTTTATTATCATATGTACCATTCTTGGTACTTTTGCAGTAGTTATCCTTTACTTTTACGTAAAGCCCGAACTACCCAGCGTTGCCGTTTTAAAAGACGTGCAACTTCAAACACCTATGCAAGTATTCACCAAAGATGGCCAATTAATCAACCAATTTGGCGAAAAAAAACGTATTCCGGTTACGATAGATCAAATTCCGCAAGATTTTTTAAACGCCATACTCGCGACTGAAGATAATCGTTTCTACGATCACCCCGGCATCGACCCAATCGGCATTGTCCGCTCTGCAATAGTACTAATAACAACGGGCGAAAAGAAACAAGGTGCCAGTACTATTACCATGCAAACGGCGCGTAACTTCTTTTTAACGCGCGAAAAAGCATACATGCGAAAAATAAAAGAAATTTTTATTGCGTTGCACATTGAGAGCCTAATGACAAAAGATGAAATATTGGCACTTTATCTCAATAAAATAGAACTTGGTCATCGTGCTTTTGGTGTTGGCGCAGCAGCGCAGGTTTACTACGGCAAAGATTTAGATCAACTTAATTTACCGCAGCTTGCGATGATTGCTGGCTTGCCGAAAGCTCCTTCATCACTAAACCCTATTAGTAATCCTACTCGTGCAAAACATCGCCGCAATGTCGTTCTTTCACGTATGTTAGTTGAAGGATACATTTCACAAGCACAATTTGACGAAGCAAGTAAAGCGCCAATAACAGCGAAAAAGCACGGTGCAGAAATCGAGTTTTCTTCACCTTATATTTCAGAAATGATTCGAGCAGACATGGTTGCACGCTTCGGATTAGACGGTGCTTATAACAACGGTTATAAAGTTTACGCAACCATCACAGCTAAAAACCAAGCGGCTGCGCAAAAAGCGTTAATGGATAATATTCATAACTATGACCATCGTCATGGTTTTAGAGGAGTTAACATTTATTTATGGAACTCCGAAACGGATACGGCTTGGCAACGTAATGAAATCCTCTCTTATCTCGAATCAGTAAATGAAATCGGTTATTTAAAAGCAGCTGTTGTAGAGCAAATTGATGAGCAAAATGCTTATGCAGTACTTAAAAACGGCAATTCAATCACAATTCCATGGGACGGATTAAAGTGGGCTCGTCCATACATTTCACATTCACGTCAAGGAAAGCCGCCTGAAACAACCTCAGATATACTCTATCCTGGAGCGTTCGTTTGGCTACAGCAAAATCAAGATGGTCAATATAAACTATCTCAAATGCCTGACGTGAGTAGTGCAATAGTGTCTCTTAATCCTCAAACCGGTGCAATTGAGTCACTTGTTGGTGGTTATAGCTTCGAGTTATCGCAATACAACCGCGCAACCCAAGCAAAGCGTCAAGTGGGTTCAAACATTAAGCCATTCCTTTATTCAGCTGCAATAGAGCACGGCTACTCGTTAGGCTCAATAATTAACGATGCACCAATAAATAGCTGGAACTCCGCACAACGCATCGCATGGCGCCCAGAAAATAGCCCAGCTAATTACGATGGCCCAATTCGTGTGCGTCGCGCATTAGCACAGTCTAAAAACGTGGTTGCAGTTCGCCTGTTACGAGGCATAGGCGCACGCGAAACAGTTGACCATTTACTTAAATTTGGCTTTTCACCTGAAGACATTAAACCACATGAGGCACTTTCTCTCGGTGCTGCTTCGTTAACGCCTTTAGAAGTGGCGCGTGGTATGGCAACGTTTGCCAATGGCGGACATTTAATTGAGCCATATTTTATTGACCGTATTGAAGATGCCGAAGGCAACATCGTATATAAATCTCAACCGTTAGTAGTTTGCAATCAGTGTAGCGCTGAAGAAGTGCGTGATAGCTTTCATTACGCACCTCGCGTAATTAGCGAACAAAATGCCTTTTTAATTGCCGACGCGATGAACACTGCAATCTATGGAGAACCAGGCTGGCTTGGCACTGGTTGGCGTGCAAAAGATTTAAAACGTAACGACTTATCAGGTAAAACCGGTACTACAAACGATATTGTAGACACTTGGTTTTCAGGCTTTAACAGCCAAGTAATTACCACTGTATGGGTCGGCTTTGATGATGCCGGCAAGCGTTTAGGCAGAGTAAGTTACAACAATAATTTAAGTCGCAATCAATTTGCAGGCGGTGAATCTGGTGCACGAACGGCACAGCCTGCATGGCTTGATTATATGCGTGAAGCACTAAGAGGTATGCCTAGCGCACCTATTGAACAACCTGAAGGGCTCGTCTCTGTAAGAATCGACCGTAAATCAGGGTTACTAACTAAAAAAACCGATAACTCGTCACGATTTGAGTATTTTATTAAGGGCACAGCACCAACGCAGTATACTCAGCAAGAAGTGCAGAATTTATTTGACCCTTATACAACAACGACTGATTCAGGCAAAACAACTGAAGAGCTATTTTAACGGCACCATTCATTTGTATAAATCAGTTTAAATAAATTTAAAAAGCCGCTAACACTGTTAGCGGCTTTTTAATATTAATTACCCAGAGTTAAGGTTAATTACTCTGATAGCTTATGGCAAAGCCAATATAAATCAGAATGCACTCCCGCAGCGGTAACTTCACGCCCTGCTCCAGGTCCTTGAATAATCAATGCGTTGTCAGCATACCAAACACTATTGATCACAAAAATGTTATCGCCCGGAGTTAGTGTTGCAACCGCAGCTGACGGAGCAACAGCTTTTAACCCTACTTTTGCCGTAATAGGTGAGGTTGTGGTATCAAGCTCAGCCACGTACCTAAGCGTATTACCTTCTCTTTGTGCATCTAGAGCGAGCTCTTCCACAAATGTATCAAGTAACTCACGTTTTGCTAATGCATCTTGCCAAGACCCTTCGGCAAGCTCATTTGGCATCCACGCCGATAACTCAATGTCGTCTAGCTCAAGTGATAAACCAAGCTCTCTCGCCAAAATAAGTAACTTTCTTTGTACGTCACGGCCAGAAAGATCTTCACGCGGATCAGGCTCGGTAAAGCCCAACTCTCGTGCTTGCTCAACTAAATCTGAGAACTTTTTATCGAGCGAGTAATTTGCCCCTAACCAAGACAATGTGCCCGAGAACACACCACTAATTTTAGTGATTTTATCGCCCGAGTTTTGCAGGTCTTTTAAAGCAAAATTAATTGGTAAACCGGCTCCTACACTTGTGTTGTAACGCCATAGTAAATTTTTCTCAGTCTGCAAGCGACGTAAATTTTCATACCAATTTAACTCTGCGGTGCCCGCATATTTATTTGCTGAAATAATATGACAATCGTGCAACGCAAATTCAGGGTATAACTTACTAAACGATTCACTTGCCGTGATATCAATCACTACTTTATGGCCATAATCAAGCTCTTTAATAAACTCGATGATCTGCTCAGGTGACGACGCTTTTGCATTATTTTTGAAGTTTGCACTGGCTGTTGCCAGCTCTATACCCTGGCCATTTAACAAACTCGTACTTGAGCGTAATAAACCTACCAACTTAACTGGTAACAAGGTATTTAAACGCGCTAACTGGTCATTAAGCTGTGATAAAAAGACTTCACCAACATTACCAATACCCGCCACAATCACAGCTAATTCTTGTTTAGCGGTGATCAATTCATCATGTAACAATGACAGCGTATCGCTTTCAAGCAACTGGTCACCAAGTAAAATAGCAAAGCCATTTTGACTCCACGCACCACGTAATGTCATGCTTTGCTTCTCTAATAATGCTTTTGCACTTTCAAGTAACTGCGATTCACTGCCGGCCTCGCTCACGATTGCCACACCAGAAACATTCGATTCAATAAGCACCGCATCTTGTAAATAATATGACGCAACTTGCTCGCCAAACTGACTTGGTACAAGCAGTAACGTATTTCCCTCTACCTCAAGCGGCTGAAGCGGATGCTGCAGAATAATGCTTAACTCTCGAATGCTATCTTTATTGTTATGAGTAAGTTGAAACACGTCAACACTGGCAAGTGTCGTTAAAAAACGTTTTGCTTTCGCTTGTTCGTTAGCAACCACTTGCGTACCATCACTATGGCTATCGTAGCTACTGCGAACGACTAATTTAATATCGCTGTCTTTTAATGGTGTAAGCGTTTTAGCGTGCAATACAGGGTTACCTAATCGCGCGAGTTGTTGCGCTTGCTGCTGGCTAATTTTATTGTATTTAACCGCCTTTTCTACTTTACGTGGGTCGGTACTGTAAACGCCTTGAGTATCTGTCCAAATTGTAACACTGCTGGCATTAATATATTTACCAAGCAAAGTCGCACTGTAATCGCTACCATTTCGGCCTAACGTCACCGTGTTACCCACTTCGTCACTTGCGATAAATCCCGTCACCACATTAAGTTGGTCGCTCTTTAATGCCTGGCAGCGTGCAGTATTTTCTTGATGCTTAAGATTATTTTGTGCAACAACAAATAGCTTGCGGCTATCAAAGTGAGTCGCAGCAACCCCTTGCTTATTTAAATAATGCGCAAGTAATCGGGCAGACCACAGCTCACCGTGAGCAAGCAACCACGCCTGCTCTAACTCTGCACAGCCAGCACGTTGAGAGATTGCATTAATATCGTCAATAAAATGAGCATACACTTCACTTTTATCACCTAATAATTCAGAAACCAGTGCGCATTGGTGATCTTTTAGTAACGCAATTACTTCACCAACACCTTTATGATCTTGATTGTGATAACACGACCACAAGCGCACAAGCGTGTCGGTCGTTTTACCTGCAGCAGATACAACAATGGCATCGCCATACGCTAGTTGCTGACAAATATTGGCAACTGCATGGTAGCGCTTGGCACTGCTTAGGCTTGACCCACCAAATTTATATACTTGTTTTGTCATTTAAATAATCACCACAATGCAGGTCGTGCAGCGCAGCATTGAGTGCTTTTTTCTCCACCAGCAGCGACATCTTTGTTAATTGTTTTTGCGAATGCTTGTTCAAGATCTGCGATTAAATCTTCAACATCTTCAATACCAACAGAAATACGAATTAACGTATCGTTAACGCCTGCTTTAATTCGTGCTTCAGGCGCCATGCCGGCGTGTGTCATGGTAGCTGGGTGACAAATTAAGCTCTCTACACCACCAAGTGATTCAGCAAGACTAAACTGTTCTACACTGGTTAAAAATTTAGCCGTATCTTCAATTGTGCCTTTAATACTAAAGCTCACCATGCCACCAAAACCTTTTTGCTGTGCTTTTGCTAAATCATGTTGTGGATGACTTTCAAGACCTGGGTAATAAACTTTCTCTACATGCTCACAGATTTCTAAATAGCGTGCGATAGCAAATGCGTTTTCTTGGTGCTGTTTAATACGTACATTTAAAGTACGAATACCACGCAGCGTTAAATACGCATCAAATGGCGCACCTGTAATACCAATATTATTTGCCCACCAAGCGAGCTCTTCGCCTAACTCCGCAGTGCGTGTAATAACCACGCCACCAACAACATCTGAGTGGCCATTAATGTATTTTGTGGTTGAGTGGATAACAATATCTACACCAAATGAAATTGGGTTTTGTAATGCTGGAGATAAAAACGTGTTGTCAGCTCCCACTAACGCCCCTACCGAGTGAGAAACTTCCACTACTTTGGCAATATCAGTTAAACGTAAAACTGGGTTACTTGGCGTTTCAATCCACACTAGCTTAGGTTTAATTGCTTTAATCTGCTCATAGCAAGACGCTTGTGTAAAGTCGACAACCGCTACTTTTAATAAACCGCGTTTTTCAAGGCTCGTGAATAAACGGTAACTGCCGCCATAGCAATCATGAGGAATTAAAATAGTATCTTCTGGTGTTAAGATTTGTGTGCATAAGTGAACAGCAGCCATACCTGTTGCAGTTACAATCCCCTTTTCACCGCCTTCTAGCTTAGCAAGCGTATCAGCCAAAATATCGCGATTAGGATTGCCGCTACGGCCATAATCATAATCACGCTTTTTATCAAAATCGGCGAACGAATAAGTCGTCGATAAATATAATGGTGGAACAACCGCACCATGATGTTTATCTGCGGTAATGCCATTGCGAACAGCAAGGGTTGTTTGTTTGTTCTGCTTCATAACTCTGTCACTTAGATGTTTAGACGTCTAAAAGGTTAAACCACTAAACAATGGAAGTCAAAACTTTTACACGTCTATATAGCCAAATAAATGATATTTGACTATATATTTTAAAACGATAAAATTTTGCCTCTTAATATACAGGCTATCGTCAAAATTAAATCGTAACAGATATAGGCTAGTACACTTTATGGCAACTGAATGGAACGGTGAATATATTCACCCATATGCAGAACACGGTAAAAAATCAGAACAAGTGAAAAAAATTACCGTATCTATCCCACTTAACGTATTGAAAGTACTGACAGACGAGCGCACTCGTAGACAAGTAAATAACTTACGTCATGCAACCAATAGCGAACTACTGTGTGAAGCATTTTTGCATGCGTTTACAGGTCAGCCATTGCCTGACGATGAAGATCTGAGAAAAGATAATCCTGAGCATATTCCGCAAAGGGTAAAAGAAATTCTTGCTGAACGCGGCTTACCGGTTCCAGAGCTTGAAGATGAATAAAAAAAACCTCAGCAATTGCTGAGGTTTTTTTTGCTTTTAACCAAGTTAAAGCATGTAGTTTTCTGGCATTTCAATCTGCGCAACGCCTGACTCAACCGCAGCTTCTGCAACCGCACGTGCTACTCGCGGAAGCAAACGCGGATCCATTGGCTTAGGAATAATGTAATCTTTACCAAATTCAAGGCTTGATTCACCAGACGCTGACAATACCTCTTGCGGTACTGGCTCTTTAGCAATTTCGCGAATCGCATTTACCGCCGCAATTTTCATTTCGTCATTAATCGCTGTTGCGCGCACATCAAGCGCACCGCGGAAAATAAATGGGAAGCATAATACGTTGTTAACTTGGTTAGGGTAATCTGAACGACCTGTTGCCATAATTAAATCATTGCGCGCAGCATTCGCCACTTCGGGCTTAATTTCAGGATCAGGGTTAGAACATGCAAATACCACAGGCTTATCTGCCATTAATTTTAGATCTTCAGGAGCCAATAAGTCAGGACCTGAAACACCTACAAATACGTCTGCTTCTTCAATAACATCTTGTAAGGTGCGCTTATCTGTATTGTTTGCAAACAACATTTTGTATTCATTTAGGTCATCACGACGCGTATGAATAACCCCTTTTCTATCAAGCATATAAATGTGCTCACGTTGTGCACCACATTTAATTAACAGCTCCATACATGCAATTGCTGCTGCACCTGCACCTAAACATACAATTAATGCATCTTTTAACTTTTTACCTTGGATCTCTAACGCATTCAGCATGCCCGCCGCAGTTACAATCGCGGTACCATGTTGGTCATCATGAAATACTGGCACACTACAACGTTCAATAAGCGCTTTTTCAATTTCAAAACACTCTGGCGCTTTAATATCTTCCAGGTTAATACCACCAAAAGTATCTGCAATATTTTCTACAGTATTAATAAAGTCTTCGGTAGTACGGTGCTTAACTTCAATATCAATTGAATCTAAACCAGCAAAACGCTTAAATAATAACGCCTTACCTTCCATAACAGGTTTTGATGCAAGCGGCCCTAAATTACCTAAACCTAAAATTGCAGTACCGTTTGAGATAACAGCGACCATATTACCCTTTGCAGTATATTTATATGCATTGTTCGGATCCGCTGCGATCTCACGAACCGGTTCAGCAACACCAGGACTATAAGCTAATGCAAGATCATTAACTGTCTCTGCTGGTTTGGTTAATTCGATGCTGATTTTTCCAGGAACGGGTTCAGAATGGTATTGTAGCGCTTTTTCTCTTATGTCAGACATGCGTGCCTTATCCTACGATGTTAAAAGTGAGAGATACTGGTTTAATAGTACGGCATTTAGAGTAAATAGAAGTTAAATGCGGTTATATCTTAACCTAAGACCATAGTTGAATTTACAACAATAGGCTTGTGGATATTTTCTGCTAAATCATTACCAGATTGAAGTTAATTCAGATCCGACCAGATTCACAACCATCTATTTTTTTACACTCGACAGATACTATTTTGCCAACAGATAGTAAAAATAATGAATATTGAAGCTATCTATAATCCAGTATATAGCCATCTATTTAGAATAAAAAGACATAGAAAAACCATATAACATGACAAAAATTCATATTAAATTTTAGATACAAAAAAAGCACCCTTAGGTGCTTTTTTGAAAGAACTAAAACAGCTCTTATTTTTTGCTTGAAAGCGCGCCAAAACGCTTGTTGAAGCGATCAACACGACCACCTGTATCAAGCACTTTTTGCTTACCAGTGTAGAACGGGTGACACTCTGAACAAACATCTAAGTGGATGTCTTTACAAAGAGTTGAACGCGTTTCGAATTTGTTACCACAAGAACAAGTAGCATTGATTGCTTCGTACTTAGGGTGGATACCTTCTTTCATAGTAAACCTCTAATTAGGCCGCATCGCTCTCCAAACCCGAAGTCTGGCACCATACGTTGTTAAACAAAAATATATAGGGCGCGAATTCTAGCCAACTAACATGCCAATAGCAAGATCTTTAACCATCTTCAGATAAATTTTGTTTAACACTAGCCGCAAACACAATGCCATGATTTAATTTCAACAAATTCGCTCTAAAAATAAAAGTAGAATGACTACGCCTGTTGTTGCAGAAATTGCCTTAAATGTACCGCTTTACCGTAACTTTGATTACCTCGTTGAACCTCAGTTTCAAACTAATATTGCGGTGGGTTGTCGTGTTGCAGTTCAGTTTGGTCGTCAGCAACTTGTCGGCATTGTTGTTGCGTTAAAATCAAATAGTGAATTTCTCGATAAATTAAAACCTATTTCACGTTTAATTGATAACAACGCGATTATTGATCGTCACATGATCAGCCTTATCGAATTTGCGAGTCATTATTATCAAAACCCGCTTGGAGAGTGCTACCAAGTTGCACTACCGACTCTGTTAAATAAAGGCGAAGCACTTGATAAGTCTGCGGTGCCTATCATTAAACTAATCGATGAAAATGCATCAGTGAATGGTAAAAAACAGCGCCAACTAATCGAGCATTTAGTTGATTCGGGCAGTACGCCAGTTACCGAATTGAGTGCGCTCGGGTTTAGTAGTGCAACCGTTAAATCACTGCTGGAAAAAGCGATTATTGAGAAAACGGTTGAATACAATCGTGATTGGCAATCAAAACCTCTCGCAATCGGCGATAAACCCAAACTTAAGCGTGAACAAGCCATTGCACTTGCAGCAATTAATCAAGCTACAGGCTATACCTGCTATTTGCTTGAAGGTGTAACTGGCAGCGGAAAAACAGAAGTTTATCTGCAAGCTCTCGAAAAGCCATTGCAACAAGGTAAACAAGCGTTAGTACTGGTACCCGAAATTGGCTTAACGCCACAAACCGTTAACCGCTTTCGTAGGCGCTTTCCTAATGTGCCTATTATGCTTTGGCACTCTGCAATGACGGATAATGAACGCCTATCAACTTGGCGTGCAGCACAAACTCAAAGCGCTGCCATTGTAATTGGCACCCGCTCTAGTGTGTTTTTACCATTTGCCAAACTTGCGATGATTATTGTTGATGAAGAGCACGACTTATCATTTAAACAGCAAGACTCACTGCGCTACCACGCCCGTGATTTAGCATGCTTTCGTGCTGCTAAACTAGCGATTCCATTAATCTTGGGTAGTGCAACGCCGTCGCTCGAAACGATTCATAATGCCACAAATAATAAGTACCAACTGCTTAAATTAACTGAGCGAGCACAAACACAAAGCGATAATCAGTATGTGCTACTTGATATGCGAGGGCAGCATCAGCAGTCTGGTCTTGCACTTGCAACGCTTGATTACATCAAACAAGAGCTTACTAAAGGTAAGCAAGTTATGGTGTTTTTAAATCGCAGAGGTTTTTCGCCTAGTCTTATTTGCCACGAGTGTGGCTGGTTAAGCCAATGCCAACGCTGTAGCGCCAATGCCACCTATCACAAACATATTCGCAATTTAATTTGCCATCATTGCGGTGCGCAAGAGCATGTGCCTACACAATGTCCAAGTTGCGGTAGTACGCAAATTATCCCCGCAGGGCAAGGCACAGAACAAGTTGCTGAGTTTTTAGCTGAGAGCTTTCCCGACACCCCAATCACCCGAGTTGACCGCGATTCAACCCGTAAAAAAGGCAGTTTAGAAAGCGCACTGCACGACATAAACAAAGGCGAACCGCGCATTTTAATTGGCACACAAATGCTTGCTAAAGGACATCATTTTAGTGAGGTGTCGCTAGTCGTCATTATGGACGTAGATAGCGGACTCTATTCTTACGATTTTCGCGCTACAGAGCACCTAGCCCAATTAATTACCCAAGTGTCAGGTCGCGCAGGGCGTAGCGGTGAAGCCGGCACGGTATTGCTCCAAACACATTTTCCAGAACATCCGCTATTACAAGACTTAATCAATAATGGCTACCAAGACTTCTCCCGTTATGCTTTGCGTGAACGTGAAGAAACCTTGCTACCCCCCTACACTAGTCTTGCAATCATTCGTTGCGAATCGCACAAGCTAAACGACATCAATAATTTTTTATACGACCTTATTCCAGAACAACTGCCTTCTGGTATACAATTGCTCGGACCTGTTCCTGCAGCACTTGAGCGCATTGCAGGCAAATACCGCTACCAGCTCCATATTCAAGGTAATGAGCGCAAGAAATTGCACTTATACCTACATCAACTTGTTAGCTACATAAGTCAAAGTAAGCTAGCAACAAAGGTCCGCTGGAGTATCGATATCGACCCAGTTTCAATGGCATAAGAAAATAGTAAACAATGGCCCAAAGAGATTACGTAAATAAAAAACGTGCCCCTAAAAAAACGACCCCAAGCAAACGCCCTTTTCCTGTTGCTGCGTTAGTAGCCGCGGTTGTTTTAGTGTCGGCCGGTATTTATGGCTTATACTTTATTACCACTAATAGCGATGTAAAAGCATCGCAGCAAAAAGTTGCCAAAGAACAAACAAAAGCACCTAAGCCTAAGCCGAAAAAGCCCGATTTCATTGAAGAAATTGAGAATGCCAACATTGAAGTTGAAGTTACAGAACAAGAGCAAAAAGGCCCCTACTATATGCAATGTGCATCGCTACGTAATCGTGATGATGCGGAAGCGCTAAAAGCACAAATTGCATTTAAGACCGGCCTCATTGCTGATGTAGACCGTACAGAAGGCAAAAATGGCGTATGGTATCGCGTAAAAATAGAACCATTTGCCACCAAGCGTCTTGCTGAAAGTGCGAACAACCAAATTAAACGTGCGCGCATTTCTCGCTGTCGCATTTATTTAATGCCTAAGTAACACAACTAACACAAATTCAAGCTTGGTAGCTTTGTTTTGCTACCAAGTTCCCCCGCCAAGCCTTGAAATCCTTTGTTTACTCCCCATATCAATAACAATTGAAATTAACAGATTAAACCTAAGGTTTATTTATGACTACGATAGTTTCTGTGCGCCGCGAAGGCAAAGTAGTGATTGGCGGTGATGGCCAAGTTTCACTGGGCAACACAGTAATGAAGGCAATGCAAAAAAAGTGCGTCGTCTTTATAACGGCAAAGTACTTGCCGGATTTGCGGGCGGTACAGCCGATGCTTTTACATTGTTTGAACGTTTTGAAACCAAACTCGAAATGCATCAGGGCCACTTAACCAAAGCGGCTGTTGAAATGGCCAAAGATTGGCGCACCGACCGCGCATTGAGAAAGCTCGAAGCGCTACTAGCCGTCGCAGATGAAACTGCATCACTGATTATCACAGGTAATGGCGATGTAGTGCAGCCTGAGCATGACCTAATCGCTATTGGCAGTGGTGGCAACTTCGCCCAGGCATCAGCAACTGCATTACTTGAAAATACCGACTTAAGTGCACGCGAAATTGTAGAAAAAAGCCTAAAAATTGCAGGCGATATTTGCGTTTTCACTAATAACTTCCAAACCATTGAAGAGCTGGGGTAATTGAATATGTCTGCAATGACACCAAGAGAAATTGTACATGAGTTAGACCAGCACATTATTGGTCAAAACAAAGCTAAAAAAGCCGTTGCGATTGCTCTTCGTAACCGCTGGCGTCGCATGCAACTTGACGAAGCTCTGCGCAGTGAAGTAACGCCAAAGAACATTTTAATGATTGGCCCAACGGGTGTAGGTAAAACTGAAATTGCGCGTCGTTTAGCTAAGCTGGCTAACGCGCCATTTATTAAAGTTGAAGCAACGAAGTTCACTGAAGTAGGTTACGTTGGTAAAGAAGTTGAAACCATTATTCGCGATCTTGCAGATATTTCAGTGAAGATGACACGTGAACAACAAACCGAAAAGTACAAGTTCAGAGCAGAAGAAGCTGCAGAAGAGCGCATTTTAGATGCCTTATTGCCACCAGCAAAAGATGCATGGGGCCAAGCGCAAGAGTCTGAAAATAATACAACACGTCAAGCATTTCGCAAGAAATTACGCGAAGGTCAATTAGACGATAAAGAAATTGAAATTGATGTTTCTCAAGCACCTGTTGGCGTTGAAATTATGGCACCTCCAGGCATGGAAGAGATGACTAATCAGCTTCAAAGCATGTTCCAGAACATGGGTGGCGATAAAAAGTCTAAGCGTAAACTAAAAATTAAGGACGCGTTTAAGCTACTTACTGAAGAAGAAGCTGCAAAGCTAGTAAACCCTGAAGAGCTAAAAGAGCAAGCGATCAATGCCGTTGAGCAAAATGGTATTGTGTTTATTGATGAAATAGACAAAATCTGTAAGCGCGGTGAATCATCAGGTCCAGACGTAAGCCGTGAAGGTGTGCAGCGCGACTTACTGCCTCTTGTTGAAGGTTCAACAGTAAATACTAAACACGGCATGGTTAAAACTGACCACATCCTCTTTATTGCATCAGGTGCGTTCCAAATGGCAAAACCGTCGGATCTAATTCCTGAGCTACAAGGTCGTTTACCTATTCGCGTTGAACTAGAAGCACTTACCTCATCTGATTTCGAACGAATTCTAACTGAACCACACGCATCACTTACAGAGCAATATCAAGCGCTAATGGGCACTGAAGGTGTTAACGTTGAGTTCCGTGAAGACTCAATCACTAAGATTGCAGAAGCTGCGTGGCAAGTAAACGAAAAAACCGAAAACATCGGTGCACGTCGATTACACACAGTTATGGAACGACTAATGGAAGAAATTTCATATGATGCGAGCGAAAAATCAGGTGAAAGCCTAATTGTAGATGCAGCCTACGTTGAGCGTTTCTTGGGTGAATTAGTTAAAGATGAAGATCTAAGTCGTTTTATCTTATAATTTGACTCGTCTTTTATAACAATAGAAAAGGCGCTTATTGGCGCCTTTTTATTTGGGTATTTTATGTTAGTTTCTAAATTACATTATCATCGTGTTTCAAACCTGCTCGATGTGTATTTTGACGGGCAAAGTCAGCATACTTTTACACCTGAGTTTTTGCGCGTTCATTCGCCTTCTGCAGAGGTGCAAGGCCATGGCAAACCGATTTTAGTAACCAACAAAAAAGACGTTGCCATACAGGCGATAGAGCAAGTAGGTCATTATGCTGTGCGTATTATCTTTAATGATGGCCATAATACCGGGCTTTACAGTTGGGACTATCTGTTTCACTTAGCTCAAAATCATGATGCGCTATGGCAAAAATACTTAGCCAACTTAAAACAAAACAAAGCGTCTCGCGACGCCTTGATCCCAATTAAAATTACACATTAAATTTTTCAATTGCTCGGTGCAGTACTTCAGCCTGAGTTGACACTTCTTCACTGGTTTGCGCATTAGTTTGCGCATGTGTTGCGGCTTGCTCCGCAATATCACGAATTTTAATAACGTTTTTATTCACTTCAGACGCCACCTGATTTTGCTCATCAATTGCGGTGGCTATTTGCGTGCTCATATCCATAATGGTTTGTACATCTTCACTAATTGAATAGAGCAAGGTCCCCGCTTGCACCGCTTGCTCTGAACTTGAACTCCCCTGAGTTTTGCAGCGCTCCATCACACTTACCACTTCTTGCGTGCGCTGTTGTAATGTCGAGATAATACTTTCGATTTCTTGTGTTGAATCTTGCGTTCTTTGTGCCAGCGAGCGTACTTCATCAGCAACTACCGCAAAGCCGCGCCCTTGCTCACCCGCGCGCGCCGCCTCAATCGCCGCATTAAGTGCAAGTAAGTTAGTTTGTTCAGCAATACCACGAATAACATCAAGCACAGAGCCAATAGTTACCGCATCTTGCTCTAGTTGAGTTACAACATCAGATGCGTGCGTAAGTGAGTTAGTAAGCTCTGAGATACGTGCTACTGTAGAATCAACCTCTTGTTTACCTTGCATTGCACTTTCATTGGTCGATTCTGCTTTTTTAGCTGCAGCCTCAGTATTGTGTGA
This sequence comes from Pseudoalteromonas sp. T1lg24, assembly GCF_002964745.1. Classification (NCBI taxonomy): domain Bacteria; kingdom Pseudomonadati; phylum Pseudomonadota; class Gammaproteobacteria; order Alteromonadales; family Pseudoalteromonadaceae; genus Pseudoalteromonas; species Pseudoalteromonas sp. T1lg24. The sequence goes on from NZ_PQCB01000001.1 coordinate 166,669, forward strand.
AATATCTTGAATGGTCGCCTGCATTTCAGTTGCGGCTGTAGCCACCATATCCGCTTCATGCAGCTGCTCACGCATGCCGTCACTGGTTTCAGCTGTGGTATTGGCAAGATTCTCTGTTGCTGAATTCAAAATACCAAGCGCTTGTTTAACCTCAAAAATCAAATTTTTAAAGTCACTAATAAAGGAATCAAAATCACCGGTCATTCGTGCAATTTCATCATTACCCGCACTTTGCACACGCTGCGTTAAGTCGTTAGTGCTGCGTATTGTATGAATAATGTCACATACTCGGTTTACCGGTAAAATAATTGAACGGCTGGTCATATACACCAAGCTCATCACTATCACTGTAGATAAAATAAATATGACAATCGCAACCATTGATGTGAAATCGGCACTTTGCTCAATTGCCGCTTTCGTTTCAGCGGTCATTCGATCAACCAAGACATCACTTTTCGCGACACTAGCAGCCATTTTGCCCAAGGCTCCCGACTCTAAATCTAGGCCTAGTGCCTCCTGTGCTGATACTAACGCTGAGAATTCCCGTTGGTAAGTATCGAGTAATGTTAGTAATTCAGAGCGATAACTCGAATCGAAATCAGCCTGCTGAATATTACTTTTAAAAGCGTTTATATTGTTGTTAAAGCGGGTTAAGTATTTTTTATCGAGGCGCAACATAAAGTCTTTTTCGTTGCGACGTAGCTGCAGCATATCGGCGAGCAACTGGTAGCTGTTTTGCTTTTTTAGTAAGGTCTCTACTTGATGCACTGCGGCTCTTAAATTACCGTAGGCTGCATCTTTCGGGTGCAAACCAATACGTCGTTGCAGAGCTACTACCTCGTTAAAGTCGGCATTGTATTGATCGATTATGCCATTTAATTCAGCTAGCGTTTTGGTTGATATATCAAGCTCTTGTAGTAATTCATTTAAGTTACTTGATTTATTTTTCAGTAACTTAAACTCATTATCGAACAGCTCTAGTGATTCGACCTTTTTATAAAATAAAAAATTCTTTTCATGTTTACGTAAAACACCTTCATGAATCGCCAGTTCTTCTGTTAACTGAATCGCTGTATTCAGTTTAAGCATCACTGACGCTTCATAAAGAATCACTAGCAGCAATATAAACATTGCTGCACCCACAAAAAAAGCATTTAGCTGTAGCCGAGCTTTAATTGTTAAGCGTTGTAGCAGCTCCATATAAACCTCTGTTTCATATAATTTTTAGAAAGCTTATAAAAGTATAGATGCTATATAAAATTGTGCTAAAAGTAGATTAGCTTGCAAACATAGGAAGCTGAATGTTTTGCCATAAGTTATCTGATAAGGCTTTTACATCACTTGCACCCGCTGCTATCCAGTCGGTTAACGGACTAGGATCGCTTGGAAAATTAATCGCTTGTTTGTTATTAACCGAGAGCCAATCGTCCACTACATCGGCATTTAAGCAAGACATACTAGTAGCAAGCCCAGCATTGACTAAGGTAAATGCATTTGACGCTTGCTCAAATTGGCCATCGAGCGGTTTTAGCAGTAACTTTTTACCATAACGCAGCGCTTCGCTTGATAACTCAAAACCTGCGTTACCTATCGTGCCAGAAGCAGAAACCAAATCATTTAAAAAACCAACTCGACACGGTGAGCGTAAATGAATGTGGTGGTTGATGCTTTTATTACTTAACTGCGGGTGATAGCAATAAAATTCGTATTCAGGAAAATGCTGCAATAACGCAATGATCTTCTTTGGATCCTCAAAAGGTAAATAAACCAAGATCTTATTTTCAATAAAGTTATCTTTCTGCCAGCTTTTAACTGGCTCGATAAATGGCGGAATAATATTTTGATGATACGGAAACCAATGAACGCCCAAATAACAATCAGCAGGTGCAAACAGCTTTAAACCCAAACGTGTTAACAATGTCGCCCCTTGCGACGGTACTTTGTTTGATAAAAAAGAGGCTTGGTGACTAATGCCAATGCAAGGTACTTTAGCAAGTTTTGCTGCCCACGCTGAGATAGGCTCAAAATCGTTAATAACTAAGTCATAGCCCGATAAATCAAATTTTTTAACGTCGTGAATAAATTGACCAACGCGAATGTTTTTAAGGGTTTTGAGCTTATTTACACAGCCGTTTTCGATGGCAAAAGTAAAACCCTCTCGTGTTTGATAATCATTAAAGTCAGACATATCAAAATACTTATTTGCAGGTCGGCCGCTAAAAAAGTAATCCACTTTAATACTGCTTTTTGCAAATGACTTAGCCATTGCCCGAGCACGTGTAATATGCCCATTACCAGTACCTTGAATGCCATATAAAATTTTCATAATGAAGCTCCGAAAATACCTACAAACGCAAACCCCGTACCCAGTATAGCGCCTACGATAATGTCGCATGGATAGTGCACACCAAGCATTACGCGAGACAATGAAATGGCAACTGCCAACAACAATACGTAACTAAACTCAGGAAAATACCAAGTAATAACACAGGCAAACAGCCATGCAGCGGAGCTATGTCCTGATGGCAAACTAAAACGGTCACTTGGCACCACAAAACCTTCGACAATCGACTGGCTGGGTCTTTCACGCTTTAAGGTATTTTTCAAAAAGAAGTAAACAGGTCGCTCTACTGAAAACCCTAAAACTAAAGCAAATAAAGCTAACTTGCTGGTTTCAGTATCAATCAAGTAGCATGCAGCCCCAACAAGTAAATACAAAAAGCCATCTCCCAATTTTGACACCGCTTTTATGACGTATAACCTGCGTTTAGACGCTTGGTGATTAAACAATTTAAAAAATGCTTTTCGGTCTAACTGTGAAATGGTTTGCATAGCAATTCTCGATTGCAAGGAGTTAGTTTGACTTTAGATTCGCTACGTAACAATCAGGTGACAGTTTCACGTAATTAAGATGGTAATTTGATGACCCATTTATGACAGCCAATAAAAGAGGTTATTTGTCGGAAGTTATCTTCAGTTTAGTTCATGGCGGGCCATTTACAGAAACCTAAACATCAATAACTTAAAACATTAGTTACAACCCACAATAAAACCTAACGAGCATAGCTAAATCATTTACAAAACCATACGAGATCAATTGTATTAATCATGCTGCAGGGTATACTGAGAAAACTATTTAAGCCCTTGGAGCTAATATGGAAATCAATACATCAGACCTGTGTGATCAGTTTGCTGATAGCATCGACGTACTAGAACCTTTGTTTGTTAATTTTGCTGGCGCAACTGCTTTCGCTGGTCAAATTACCACAATAAAATGTTTTGAGAACAATCAACTTATCCGAGAGACTTTGTCACAGGATGGTTCAGGCAAAGTACTGTTAATCGATGGAGGCGGCTCTACGCGCCGCGCATTAATTGATATTGAACTTGCTGAGCTTGCACTTGATAACAACTGGGAAGGATTGGTTGTTTACGGCAGTGTTCGCCATGTTAGCGATCTTGAAGAGCTTGATATTGGTATTCAAGCGGTAGCATCAATTCCAGTAGCGGCCGACAGCGAAGGTTATGGCGAGTTAGGTGCTCCGGTTAATTTTGCAGGTGTGTCTTTCTTTGAAGGAGATTACATCTATGCCGATAGCACGGGCATCATTCTTTCTGCTGAAGAGTTGTCGATTGATTTAGACGAAGATGAATAAGCTAAAGATATATACCGAGCAAAGCATTGCTGATTTATGTCAAGCGCGCGCAGGTGAGCAGCGCGTTTGGCAAAGTATTTCGTTTATAAATCAGCAACAATCAATTGAAAATGCACTCGCCGATGCATCTGCCTATGGTATTAAATACGTTCTTGTTGGCATTCCGGAAGATATTGGTCCTCGCGCCAATTTAGGTAATGGTGGTGCCGAACTTGGCTGGCAGGCCTTCCTGAGCAAGTTTTTAAACTTGCAAGCAAACCAATTTATTGCCAGCAATAAAGTACTGTTACTGGGTGAAGTCGATTGTGCCGATATTATGAAACGCGGCAAAGGGCTAAGTAACAAAGTACCAGCCGAACTCGATACACTGCGCACACTGTGCGGTGAAATTGATGATATCGCCAGTCCAGTATTACAAATGATTTTTGATGCGGGATTAGAGCCAATCGTGATAGGTGGCGGACATAACAATTGCTACCCTATTATCAAGGCACTAAGTGAAAGTACGCAACAAGCCTGTTGCGCCATAAACTTAGACCCTCATGCTGACTTTAGAGCCACAGAAGGCAGACATAGTGGCAACGGCTTTAGTTATGCACATCAGCAAAACTACTTACGTGATTATCACGTAATTGCTATGCACGAGTTAAAGAACAACCAAGCCATCATTGACCGTATGCATGATGCAGGGTTTTCTTACGATTCTTACCAAGCGATTAAGGTAAGACAAGAGCTTAGCCTGAACGAGGCAAATAAGGCCGCACTTGCACGAATGCAAGGCTATCAATTACCTATGGGGATTGAGGTCGATGTTGATAGCATTTCTTATATGCCTGTCAGTGCCTTTACCAATTGTGGTTTAGCAGTGTATGAAGCTGAGCAATTTGTTTATCAATTAGCACTAAACCCATATACCCGCTACTTGCACCTTTGTGAGGCTGCACCAAGCGAGCATGCTAATGGTGTAAACCAAGGTATGAATGAGGCCGGACAAATCTTAGCAGCACTTGTTGCCAGCTATTTAAGTGGTCGCGAAGCTTAACTAGCTTACAATACAGGTTTACAAATAAAATGAGCGCCTAATAAGGGCGCTCACCGTTGGCAAGACGTTTTTGCCACTGCTTTAACCATCCTAATAAGCCTACATTCGGTAATGGTCTTGAGAATAAATAACCTTGCGCCGCATGACACTTCATACTACTGATATAGGTATATTGAGTTTCAGATTCGATACCCTCACATACTACCTTAATACCTAAGCTATTACTCATATCAATAATGCCGCTTAATAAGCTGCGCGTGTTTACATTTTCAGTTAGCTCTTTAACGATTGAACCATCAACTTTGACATAATTTAACGCAAGACGAGGCAACCTAGATAATTGCAATGGCTCAATACCTAAGTCGTCTAAGCACACTGCAATGTTATTTTCTTTAAGGCGTCGTAAAATCGATTCACCAAAATCAGGCAACCCCATAAACACATTCACCGGCGCTTCAATAATAATATCGCCTTCGGTTAACCTGTGCTCTACCAGCACATCAGCTAGGTGATCAATAAACTCATCTTGCAGCAATTCTTTACCAAATAAATTAACGCTTATCGGTACATTAATCTCTTCAAGCTTAATTGCTAACGCTAATTCCGCCGCTTTCTCTGACACCCAACGTGCAATAGGTAGTGTTAATCCCGCGGCACTAATTTCATCAATAAAGTGTTTTGCCTCTAAAGTACCAAACTTTGGATGATGCCAACGCAACAGCAACTCAATAAACAAAATTTGATTTGTTTCAATATCAATAACCGGGTGGAAATAAAGCTGAAAATCTTTATCAAAATCAAGTACTGATAAATCAGATAGTAGCTGTCTACGTTTATCTGCTCGCTCTGCAATCTCTTTTTGGAAGGTAATTAACCAATCTATTTCTGACGTGAATTCGATAGCTAAATGCGCTTGCGCAAGTAACTTCTGTGCCGTTAATTGTTTTTTGTCTTCAACAATCGCTGCTCGTAAAGAGAGCTCTGAATCGATGTTGTCAACTTGCGTAGGTTTGTGCACTACGTCGTATATGCGGTGAATTAAACGCTGATGAATGTGCGCTTCATTACTGGTATCAACGGCAAAGGCAAAATCAACCCCACCTAAATAACAAAGTTGCACGTCTTCATTAAATAATGATAACGACAGTACATCACCGGCATTTAATTCATCATTAATTTTTTTGCCGAGCTTAGCAATTAATAAATCGCCAAAGTCATGGCCCACCATACGGTTAATTTGACCCAATCCCTCAAGCTTAATTAAAACCAAAACACGGTTAAGCGACTGTACTTGCCAATTGTCATAGCCATTTAGAAATAAGCTGCGCTCAAGTAGCAACTGTTTGTCGTTATGCGCTTCATTGGTGTGCAATTGCGAAGACAAGGCAATTCTAAGGCGCTTTTCACGTCTAAAGTAAGTATCAAGGTTGGCAAAAATATAGTGAAATACAACTGCAACAGGTGGCCAAGCGCCACTTAAGTAATCTGTAAAGAAAGCGACTGAAAGGCCAAGAAATAACAATAAACTAACAACGTTTAGCCATAGCGCCATACGCTGTGCTTTTTTTTGCTGCGAAAAATAGCATTCTGCTAGCAAAATCAAGGCGCAAATAATAATAGCAACAAGGTTATTGGTTGAAAGAAATGCCAGTGTTGCCACACCAAGCAAAATATCCAACACACGATTCACTGCATTGCCTGCTTGCAAAATCGCTAGCAACCAGCTCACAAGCAACATCCCAGCAACTAAACTAGGAAATGTAAACATGCTCGTTTCTGTTGCTGCAAACAGTGAAAACGAACTAAGCGTTAAACCACCCGCTGCTATTACTTTTTTCATACGCCTCTCACAGGAAATAGCTTCCTACTTTAATTGCTGACCATCTTTCCATAGTCCCTTCAAAGGGTTGACGCCATATTGATACGATAACTGCGCTGGAGAATCAATATCCCAGAGCACAAAATCAGCGTTTAGTCCTACTTTAATTACGCCTCGGTCCGTTAACCCAAGCGCGCGAGCTGCATTTACCGTAACGCCCGCAAGTGATTCAGCAGGAGTCAATCTAAATAGCGTACATGCCATGTTAAGCATTAATTGTACCGAGCAAATAGGTGACGTACCAGGGTTGAAATCGGTTGCAATTGCCATAGCTACTTTATGTTTACGCAGCAGCTCAATTGGCGGTAATTGTGTCTCACGTAAAAAATAAAAGGCACCTGGTAGCAACACTGCAACGGTATTAGCTTGCGCCATTGCCACAACACCCACCTCATCAAGAAACTCAATATGATCCGCCGATAACCCGTTATACTCTGCAACTAATTGGGCACCTTGCAAATTTGAAAGCTGTTCTGCATGAAGTTTTACAGGAAGATTATGCTTTTTCGCTGCATCAAATACACGGCGAGTTTGTTCGTTTGAAAAACCAACCCCCTCACAAAACGCATCTACAGCATCGGCTAAGTTAAGCTCAGCCACTTTTGGCATCATTTCATCACATACTAAGGTAATGTAATCATCAGCTTTGCCTTTATATTCTGGCGGTAATGCGTGCGCACCAAGAAACGTTTTTTGTACATCAATTGGGTGGTGTTGATTCAGTTGCTCTGCGACTTCGAGCATTTTAATTTCACTGTCTAGATCTAAACCGTAACCTGACTTAATTTCAACTGTAGTAACACCTTCGTTCAACAATGCATTTAAACGATCTTTTGCGCTAACAAATAGCGCTTCATGATCAGCCTCTCGTGTCGCTTTTACTGTTGAGATAATGCCGCCGCCTTGCGCTGCAATCTCTTGATAGCTTGCACCGTTTAAACGCATTTCAAATTCGTTAGCACGATTACCAGCACATACAATATGAGTATGGCAATCAATCAAGCTTGGCGTAATCCATTTACCATGGCCATTTACTACAGGAGTTTGCAAACTATCAAACTCAGGAAAATCAGCAGCATTACCACACCAAGCAATTTTGCCATTTTTAATACCCAATGCAGCACTTAACACCGTGCCATAGGTATCGTCTATTGCGCTGTCCATGGTTGCAATATGAACATTGGTAATCACTAAATCAAAACTCTGCTTCGCTGCCGCATTTACATCATTGGCTGTCATAACTAACTCAAATTACATCTATTCTTAAAAATGAAAGTCTACCAAGAAGACTTGTATATACAATACAATTATGCCATCTTCATTGTATCTTTTATCAACTATAGCTTGATTACTCGTTAATGCTTAGGTAAAAGGCTTAAAACAATTGAATAATCAACAACACTGTTACTATGGCACAACCTAAATTCGCGCAAATAAAACAATACATCATTGGCAAGATAAAATCAGGCGAATGGGCTGAGAACAGTCGAGTAGCCTCAGAAAATGAACTCGCCGAGCAATTTAGTGTAAGCCGTATGACCGCAAGGCGCGCACTTAGTGAATTAACAGACGCAGGCATTCTGAGCCGCACACAAGGATTAGGGACTTTTGTCGCAAGTTTTAAATCACAGTCTAACTTGCTGGAAATTCGTAATATTGCCGATGAAATTAAAGAGCGTGGCAGTGAACATAAGTGTATTCCTGAAATTTTAGAATCGATGCCCGCAATTGCACCGATCGCAATTGCTTTAGGCGTTGAACAAGACAGCCTAGTATACCGTTCGGTGCTTGTACACCTTGAAAACGGCACACCAATTCAAGTCGAAGAACGTTTTGTAAACCCAGCATTTGCGCCAGGGTATCTGCAGCAAAACTTTGAACAAGTAACGCCGCACGAATACTTATGTGAAGTGGCACCACTTACCGAAGCACGTCACACCGTTGAAGCAATAATGCCAAGCCCACAAATAAGCCAATGGCTATCGCTATTTAATGAAGAGCCTTGCTTACAAGTTATTCGTCGCACTTGGTCATCAAATGGTGTTGTTAGCTTTACTCGCCTTATTTCACCGGGCAGTAAATATCGCCTTGGTGGACACTTAACATTTAAACGCTAAGTAATGCTGCGTATTTGTTAGCAGTGCTTTAGGGCCTCAAACAAGTTATCGTATTTAAACTGAAAGCCCTGCTCTAAAAGTAAATCACATGAGATAATACGCTCTTCTAAATTACTTTTTTCAAAGTTCACGCCGTCAACTGCGAGTAGTTTAGTAGCCTCTGCGTAAAACGCCTGCTTAGTCGGATGATGTGGTGTCACTAAATTAACAATCGACGAAGTAAGGTTATGCGTCGCAATAAATGACAATCCCGTTACTGCGTCATCTTGATGCAACATATTTACTAACGCATTGGCGCTTGATGATAATGTTTTACCACTTAAAAAACACCCTGGGTGACGCTTTTCACCGATAAGCCCACCTAAGCGCACAATAACATAATGCAAACCACTATCAGCCACTTGTAGTTCATTTTCTAATAGTCGCGATTGCTTTTCAGCTGATGCTTCAAACGCACTTAGCTCTGTATAAGTTTGAGCTTTAGTTGGATAAACACCGGTTGTAGAGCAAAACACAAAGCGTTTAGCCTGTTGTGCTTTAGCCAATGCTAAACTCTCTGTTAAGTACTGAGAATATGCGCGCTGAGCCTCAATAGTACGACCAGGTGGCATACAGAAAAACCACACAGCATGCGGCATATCTACCTCACAAATGCCTTGCTCAAGGTTAAATTGCGCCCAGTTGGGCTTATTTTGAGCTTGGCGACTTGTTCTAACAACCTGCCAACCATCGGCTTCAAGACTATTAGCCAAAGGCTGCCCTAGCCAACCTGCCCCCACTACAACGCCATTATTTGAATTATTAATCATTACTAGATAGAGTCTAAGAACAAAATCCGATTATATAACAATAATTTTGCGTCTGCTTACGTGGTTTTGTATCGATAAAAATTCAACTGTTTAGCCCTCAGGAAGTATAAGAATGTTAAATAATTTATCCTTGAGAAAGAAAATCCTATTACTAATTGGCGGTACGATTACTGTGCTGCTTATACTCTCAGCCTTTTATTTTGTTAGCCATATTTCAAATCTGTCACGCGCCTCCGTCGAGTCTGAGGCGAAAAGCTATTTAAAAACCGAAAAACTTAATATTGAAGGCTTTTTTTCGCAATATGGTCGCGTTGTAGAAACCTTTGTTACTAATCCACATTTAGTCGAATGGTTCGCAAATTGGACCGAGCGAGGTGCTGATTATCAAAACTCGCAAGGATACAACACCATCAACCAAGACTTCATCAGGATTAGTGGTTCTGATAGTAATATTCTTTCCGCTTTTTTTGCCTCAGCGAATACTGGCGCTTACTTCAAAGAAAATGAGCGTACCACACAATACAATGGCGCAGAGTACTTTGCGTATAAACGCGGTTGGTGGCAAGACGCACTAAAACATGATGGCTTATATGTTGGCCCTCTCGCTATTGATTTAACTACAGGTAACGTATCAGCCGTAGTGCAACAAACTGTTTATGACAGTAATCGAAAACTAATTGGTGTAGGTGGAGTAGACCTAAAACTTAACAACATTGCAGAAATGATTGAACAAATACAATTTAACAATGTTGGCTATGGCTTTTTACTCGACCATGAACAGAAAGTCGTACACTTATCAAACCGCACTAAACACACCCTATCAGTGATTGAAGATGAGTCTCGTGGAATCACAAAAGACGACTTATCAGCTCTTGAGTCACAAATGCCAAACACCACTGGTTTTACCGCACTCAACAGTCAAATGAAACAGCAAAAATCAGGGCATAGCCAAGTAACACTCAATGGTGAAACTTACTTTGTTGTATATCAACGATTAGAGCTAAGTAAACCAAGCTTGAATTGGTATTTAGGTTTGCTTGTGCCTGAAAGTTATATTAATACGCCTGTAAAAGAAGCGGCATGGGCTACCACATCAAGCGTAATTATTATTCTGGCTATTATTATGGCGATGATTTTTTTCGCTACACAAATGATTGTTAAACCAATTTCAGCACTAACAGAAACCATGCAAGACATTGCTTCAGGCGAAGGGGACCTAACCAAACGCATTAGCGTTGATAGCCAAGATGAAGTTGGTCAATTAGCGCAGCATGTAAATACCTTTATCGATAAGCTACGAACATTACTTATTAATACACGTGACCAATCAATTCAACTTGATAGTGCTTCAGCGGAATTAAGCCGAGTATCTGAAGAAACTCACCAAGAAATCCTGCAAGAAAAAGACGAAGTAGATAATGTCAGCACTGCGGTAACTGAAATGGCTGCAACTGTGTTAGAAATATCACGCAATGCGCAGCAAGCCAACGAAGGCACCGATTCAGTAAACCAGTTAACGAGCAAAGGTGTGACCCTTTCAAATACAGCACAACATGAAATGCAGTCACTCTCGGAGCATATTCAAAATGCCGCTGAAGTTGTGTCAGGGCTGGAGCAAGAATCGAATAATATTGGCAGCGTAGTTGATGTAATTAATAGCATCGCAGAACAAACTAACCTACTCGCCCTTAACGCCGCCATAGAAGCTGCCAGAGCGGGTGAACAAGGTAGAGGCTTTGCGGTAGTAGCAGATGAAGTAAGAACGCTTGCTAGTCGTACCCAAGAGTCAACAGATGACATTCGTAATATGATCACTCGCTTACAGCAAATCGCAGTGCAAGCAACGCAAATGATGGAACAAGGAAAAGAGCAAGTATCACGCTCAAGTGACAAAACTCAACAAGTGTTACAAGCCTTTACCGATATTTCAACATCGGTGAGTTTAGTTCAAGATCAAAACCATCAAATTGCAACTGCAACAGAAGAGCAAACTGTCGTCGCTGAGGATATTAATAATAACTTAAGCTCCATTAATTCGTTAGTTAACAATACATCACAGCATGCTAATGAGTTAGCAAGAGAAGCACAGATATTACGAAACCTTGCTGGTAATTTAAATAAAACAGTAAACGAATTTAAATTATAAAAAACGTGGCGGAGCGCGTTGCGCGCTTCGTCATTTACTCCAACTTACCAAGATACTTTTCCACAACCTTACGATAACCGTCATCAAGTAAAAAGGTGGCTAATTCTCGATTAAACTCATCGCGCAGCGACTTATCCGAAAACCCAGCACTTGCAGTTACCGATGGGATCAACGCATGCTCTTTAAATAAAGAAAGATCTCTCTGTTTATCAACAAAGCGATAAAAGTAATAGAAAATATACTTATCCAGCACAGCATAGTCATAACGCCCCTTTCTAATTAACTCAGGGATCACCTTCATGCTCGGTGATTCAAAATAGTTATTTTGCTTACTAAGCAGTTCAAATTCTTTACCAAAATAACCAGGTGCACCTTGAAAAGTAATAATCGAATGACCTTTCAAATCACTCAAATACTGCGGTGTTAGTTTATTCTTTTTTAATGAAAATATCGTAGGCGCGTACTTAACAATCGGATGAGAAACGTAAAACCGCTCTTCATCGCTTGTCGCAAAAATAGGCGCCATCGCTACGTAGGCACCAGATTTAACTAACGACTCTGCACGCCCTAATGGTACAAAATGAAAGTTCACATCGTAATCTAGACGCGTTAAAACCGCTTTTACAACATCTAGGTCAATCCCACTATTTTGAGCGTCATTAATAGTATGCGGAGGCCCTTCACTGCTTAACACAACAATTTGTTTCGCAGTTAATGTAAATGAACAAACCAATAAAAGGAGTGATAGAGCTTTTAGCATACAGAATTATAAATAAATTATTATGTTAGGTTAGATGCTTAAGTATGAAGTGAAATCCTCAAAACGCCAAAAGCCCGCTCAATGAGCGGGCTTTGATGTACATGGATGTACGAATGTCGATAAGCTATATGAAGTTTAGAGCATGCTATATTTCGAGTCCCATTGCCCTTTCACCTCATAACATCAATCAGAACTAATCAATTTATTTCTAATACATTAGAGGTGATGTATTTTGAGAACTTGGCTGCAAACCTTTGTCGTCAATATTCCAGTTGAATACTTCGATTAAAATCGCCCTGCCGGTTGCGCCTCTCTCTGAATAAAATTGGTTTACACCCAAACTGACACTGTCTTGTAGATCAAGTTGAGACCAGCCATTTAGAAGCGCATCGTAGTGTGCTTGTGAAAATGCTTCGTTTTCAAGCATACGCCACATCCACATCACACCACTCACATCCCACTGAGATATATCACCATTAAATGGGCTATCAGCAAACATCGAACCCATATCCATAACTTTACTTACTTCCCACAGGGAAATATCACTATTGAATTGGCTGGATTCAAACATCCCGTTCATATTCGTCACACTGCTCACATCCCATTGAGATATGTCACCGTTAAATGGACTATCCTCAAACATTCCACCCATAGTCGTTACACTGCCCACATCCCACTGAGATATATCACTATTAAATTGGCTACCTTTAAACATCCCAGCCATGCCTTTCACGCTGCTCACATCCCATTGAGATATATCACCATTAAACGGGGTGCCTGCAAACATGTGACCCATAGAAAAAACACTGCTCACATCCCACTGAGATATATCACCATTAAATGGCGTATTTGAAAGCATCCTCCCCATATGCTTAACACTACTCACATCCCATTGGGATAGTTCACCATTAAACGGGCTATTATAAAACATCCCTGTCATGTCAGTTACATTGCTCACATCCCACTGAGATATATCGCCATTAAACTGGCTGCCATTAAACATCCCCAACATCATCTTCACACTGCTCACATCCCACTGAGAGATATCGCCATTAAACGGGCTGCTATAAAACATTAAGAGCATTTCAGCCACATTACTTACATCCCATTCGGAAATATCGCCATTGAAGTTACTGTCAGCAAACATATAACTCATATCCGTTACATTGCTCACATCCCACTGAGAAATATCACCATTAAACTGACTGTATGCAAACATGTCTTTCATATTCGTAACGCTACTGACATCCCATTGGGAGAGATCACCACTGAACAGGCTACCTTCAAACATACTTGATTTACCCTCCTCTCCCCCCATGAACTTGACACTGCTTACATCCCACAGTGAAATATCGCCATTAAACTGGCTGTGTGCGAACATGCCTGTCATATTTGTGACATTACTGACATCCCACTGAGCAATATCGCTATTAAACTGACTAGATTCAAACAAGCGTGACATATCAGTGACATTGCTGACATCCCACTGAGAGATATCGCCATTAAACTGGCTGTGTGCGAACATGCCTGTCATATTTGTGACATTGCTGACATCCCACTGAGAGATATCGCCATCAAACTGACTAAATTCAAACATGGCTGACATATCAGTGACATTACTGACATCCCACTCAGAAATATCACCATTAAATAGGCTGTGTGCAAACATGTCATTCATATACGAGGCATTACTCACATCCCACTGAGAAATATCGCCATTAAACTGACTAAATCGAAACATATATTCCATATCTCTCACATTGCTGACATCCCATTGGGAGATATCACCTATAAATTGGCTACGTTGAAACATGCCATTCATATTCGTCACACTACTAACATCCCACCGAGAGATATCACCATTAAATTTAGTGTAATAAAACATACCTGATAAAGACTGAACTTGACTTAAGTCGGGTGATTGGTCAGTTTCAATGGCTGTAAATTGATTCTGTTCGTGAAAGAACCCGCTCATATCACGCCATTGTATATTGCCCCATTGTATTACAGCTCTAATCACATCACAGTTAGAACAACCTGGATCATGAATTGGATCAGGGTAATAATACTGCTCCTTTTTGAATTGAAAATGTGGAAATTGGCCACTAATCTTGACCTCATATTCTCCCTCTGAGGCGTAAGTGTGCACCGCGTCACCAGTGACGTTAGTATCTATATACCCATCCCCCCAATCAATTGTATAGTCATAGCTATAATTAGGGTTGGCTAATAAGGTGCTTGTTAAAGAGTCTGACGATACCTGCCAGCGGGTTATAAAGTGTTCTGACTCTTTAACAATAACAATACGCTCAACACTGGCACTATTTCCTGATAAGTCAGTGGCGGTGTAAGTTAGTGTGTAGTCCCCTACGGTGCTAATATCCACTTTACCGCTGTGCGTTAACGGCAAATCACCGTCTACAATATCAAAAGCTGTTGCGCCTTTATCAAAATAATCTAGCCCTTTAACGAGTTCAATCTGTTTCGCACCGTTTAAGATAATGGTCGGTGGCGTGGTATCGACGATTGAGACTATTCGAGACGCCATTGCTCTATTGCCAGCTTTGTCAACAGCCATGTAAGTTAAGATATGGGAGCCCACTTTCCTGAGATTAACTGCGCCGGAAATAACCACATCAATTTGCCCATCAATTTTATCGCTGGCGCTGGCCCCTTGCTCATAATAATCGCTACCCCCTTCAAGAGTTATCTCTGCAGCACCATTTAAGGTTATGGTCGGTGGCGTGGTATCGACGACTGATACCGTTCGAGTCACCGTTGCTTTATTACCAGCTTTGTCAACAGCTGTATAAGTTAAGGTATAGACACCCACTATCATGACATCGACCGCGCCGGAAACAGTCACATCGATTCGACCATCGACATTATCGCTGGCGCTGGCCCCTTCCTCATAATAATCAGCGCCACCTTCGAGGGTTAAATTTGCGTCGCCATGTAAAGAAATAACCGGAGGAGTGCTGTCCGATACAGGCACACTCGGAGTAACAGTGTTGTCTGAGCCACCACAGCCGCTCATAAACACAAAAGCACAAACTAAAATCCAGGTACGGTGAAACATCCGCGTCATCCTTAACTACTTGTAATAATAAAAAGCATCTAAATTCACATGAAGTCTAACTTTATATTCAAAATTAAACAATAAGTAAACTAAGTCAATAAGTTACAAGCTAAATCATCAAGATAGGCATAAAGGGGGAGAAAAGGTTGTATTAGGAGAACTTTGACCGGAAAAGCCCACTCAATGAGCGGGCTTTTTAGTTAGGAGCATGGTGATGTTCAAGTGCCCACAGCGCAGGAGAGGCACGTGGGCGTTCGCCCTATCTTTTCTGGAGTTCAAATGCAAAAAAGCCTCAACATAATGTTGAGGCTTTCTTTAATTAGGAGCTTGGCGATGT
>NZ_PQCB01000012.1:0-227 GCF_002964745.1 Pseudoalteromonas sp. T1lg24
GCAGTGGGGAATATTGCACAATGGGCGCAAGCCTGATGCAGCCATGCCGCGTGTGTGAAGAAGGCCTTCGGGTTGTAAAGCACTTTCAGTAAGGAGGAAAGGTTAGTAGTTAATACCTGCTAGCTGTGACGTTACTTACAGAAGAAGCACCGGCTAACTCCGTGCCAGCAGCCGCGGTAATACGGAGGGTGCGAGCGTTAATCGGAATTACTGGGCGTAAAGCGTAC
>NZ_PQCB01000013.1:0-1099 GCF_002964745.1 Pseudoalteromonas sp. T1lg24
ACAGAAGAAGCACCGGCTAACTCCGTGCCAGCAGCCGCGGTAATACGGAGGGTGCGAGCGTTAATCGGAATTACTGGGCGTAAAGCGTACGCAGGCGGTTTGTTAAGCGAGATGTGAAAGCCCCGGGCTCAACCTGGGAACTGCATTTCGAACTGGCAAACTAGAGTGTGATAGAGGGTGGTAGAATTTCAGGTGTAGCGGTGAAATGCGTAGAGATCTGAAGGAATACCGATGGCGAAGGCAGCCACCTGGGTCAACACTGACGCTCATGTACGAAAGCGTGGGGAGCAAACGGGATTAGATACCCCGGTAGTCCACGCCGTAAACGATGTCTACTAGGAGTTCGGTCTTTCGGGACTGTCTTCCAAAGCTAACGCATTAAGTAGACCGCCTGGGGAGTACGGCCGCAAGGTTAAAACTCAAATGAATTGACGGGGGCCCGCACAAGCGGTGGAGCATGTGGTTTAATTCGATGCAACGCGAAGAACCTTACCTACACTTGACATCCAGAGAACTTACTAGAGATAGTTTGGTGCCTTCGGGAACTCTGAGACAGGTGCTGCATGGCTGTCGTCAGCTCGTGTTGTGAGATGTTGGGTTAAGTCCCGCAACGAGCGCAACCCCTATCCTTAGTTGCCAGCGATTCGGTCGGGAACTCTAAGGAGACTGCCGGTGATAAACCGGAGGAAGGTGGGGACGACGTCAAGTCATCATGGCCCTTACGTGTAGGGCTACACACGTGCTACAATGGCGCATACAGAGTGCTGCGAACTCGCGAGAGTAAGCGAATCACTTAAAGTGCGTCGTAGTCCGGATTGGAGTCTGCAACTCGACTCCATGAAGTCGGAATCGCTAGTAATCGCGAATCAGAATGTCGCGGTGAATACGTTCCCGGGCCTTGTACACACCGCCCGTCACACCATGGGAGTGGGTTGCTCCAGAAGTAGGTAGCTTAACCTTAGGGAGGGCGCTTACCACGGAGTGATTCATGACTGGGGTGAAGTCGTAACAAGGTAGCCCTAGGGGAACCTGGGGCTGGATCACCTCCTTATACGATTTAGAACTTTTTGTTCGAAGTGTCCACACAGATGATTGTTAG
>NZ_PQCB01000014.1:0-1006 GCF_002964745.1 Pseudoalteromonas sp. T1lg24
TGTGGGTCTCGAAACCTCGGCTGACAAACCATAACTAGGCTCTCATCTTCGAAACTAGAATCTCATAAGGCGTTTTTCCTTTCAAGCCACCATGTGGTCTATGGTAGTTATAAAACGCCTCCCATTCTGCCAATTTGGCCTCTAAATCAACATCTCCTTTATAGTTTAATAGCTGATAAAACTCTCGCTTATCGGTTAGGTGAGAGCGTTCGACTTTTCCATTGAGGTTAGGGCTAGCAGGTTTGATATACACATGCTGCATTCCAAGATCCTCACAGTGCCAATGAAACTTAGATTGGAATTCATGGCCGTTATCTGTACGTATCATTTTAATGCGGAAGGGAAACTTCCCAACAACGTAATCAATAAAGTCGATGGCACATGCTTGGTTGTGTTTTTCGTAGACTTTTAATGCCCTGATACGTGTAGCATCATCTATAGCCGTATATTGGAATCTACGAACCTTCCTGCCAGATTTATCTTTAAAGGTAAGAAACTTAACGTCAACTTGAACATGATGGCCGGGAACTTGTTTTTCATATCGCTTTACGGATTTAACTTGCCGCGTTCTAAGGTTCTGGGGTAGACGGTTAAGCCCATGTCTACAAAACACGCTATAAACGCCTGATATAGAGACTTTAAGCCCATGATAACGAGCTAAATACCAACTAATTTTAGCTTGCCCAAAATGATAGTTCTTACGCAAATACAAGATTTTTTCTTCGATGATCGGATCAACACGAACGGCTGGATTTTCGGGGCATGGCTTAGAGTTGATTAACCCAACTTCTCCTTTAGCTGCATAATCTTTTTTCCAACGATAAAACGTATCTCTGGAAATCCCCCAGTAGCGACAGGTCTTACTAACATTTCTGGTTTCTTTTGCGTGAGCTAATATCTTAAGCTTACGTCTAACTTCTTGCTCTTCTTTTCTGTTCATCTAAAACCTCAACTAACACATCATAAATATATAAAAATGTGTCAGCCAAGGTCTAAAGATTCACAC
>NZ_PQCB01000015.1:0-337 GCF_002964745.1 Pseudoalteromonas sp. T1lg24
AATATTGTCCAAATTAATTTGCCAGGTGGCGCGTCAACTAATGAACACTTTTACGTAAATGTAAGTGGTGAACCCATTTCAGAATCGCCAAGCTTTGAAGAAATAGGCGCAGGTGATGGGCCACTGGCACACCGTCCAAAGTACTATGTACCATTTAAAGTGCCTGTGTTTAATGAAGAGTTAACGACAGATTTAAATTTTAAATATAAAAAAGCGGTTGAGGCGGGAGAAGCAGGTGACTTGGCAAAGCCAGAGCCTGTTTACCATTATGTTTATCGCCCAGAGTATCAGTTCAGTACATACGAGCTAAAAGTAAACGATATCCTGCGCCAAACAG
>NZ_PQCB01000002.1:0-74354 GCF_002964745.1 Pseudoalteromonas sp. T1lg24
ACATCGCCAAGCTCCTAATTAAAGAAAGCCTCAACATTATGTTGAGGCTTTTTTGCATTTGAACTCCAGAAAAGATAGGGCGAACGCCCATGTGCCTCTTCACCGCTGTGGGCACTTGAACATCGCAAAGCTTCTAATTAAGTAAGGTCGATAAAAGCCCTTCATCCATGAAGCTTATCGACATTTGTACATCCATGTACATCAAAGCCCGCTCAATGAGCGGGCTTTTTGCGTTTAGGACATTAAAAAAAATTTAGAATTAAGCAACTAGACTTCAGAATATTGCTGAACCCTGAACCCTGAACCCTGAACCCTGAACCCTGAACCCTGAACCCTGAACCCTGAACCCTGAACCCTGAACCCTGAATCCTGAATCTAAGCTCAGTCTGCAGGGTAAACATATTTCTGTACGTATTTTGCTGTTCTAGCTTATGGTAAAAATGACGTTTTAATTACTGCATTTTCACGTAATATAGTAGTATTAACATATATGTGAAGTTGTTTAGTCACACGTTAAACTGATTAATTTTGTTAACTTAGTTACACTAATGCTTTTTTGTGTCGATAAGAAGTGTGTCTTTTTAAATAAAAAGTAAAAATAAATTAGCTTAACATCGTGTGTAAACATAAATAATAAGAATATGAAGCGCTTTATTCAGTATCAAACAGATCGGTTATCCGCTATCCCAAATATGGCTAGCGCTATCTCGAAGAAAATATCAGAATTCCAATACGATTATCGTAAGATGTTGGAAGAGGCGTCTCTGTTTTTTGAAAAACACTACGAATACGAAGCGGAACTTGCGCAATTAAATAAAAAGATCGTCGCTTACCAAGAACATATCGATATTGTCGAAAACTACCGCAAAGAAAAAGGTAAGTATCCGCTTATTAAAGGGCAACGATCTGCTCAGCGTTATTTAGAAAAACTACATCAAAAGATCGATGAAGCTGAGCTGCGCATCAAACAAATTGCAGCCGAGCGTTTGAAGGCTCGTGGTGAGCGTTATATTTCACTGGAAAAGCTAATCGATAATATTCTCGATTTGCTCGATGGGCCTAAAATATTCAGTCAGTTTTTGGGGACCATGGTACTTTCAACGCCGCTACCTAATGAGACGGTTCGTTGTACGCGAAACGAAAAAAACAAACCAATTTATATCACGGCATTAACCGTTGCGCTGTTTGAAGAAGCACGCCTATTTAACCAATTTACTTCACCTTATTTAAAACAAGCGCTGAGCGACATTATCGGATACGATAAAGTCAGCTTAATGCAGCGTCATGATTACAAGCCGTTCACCAAAGAGCAAAAAATGGCTTATCGTGAAGAAGTGCTTAAACCCATCGTTAAAGCAACTTTGCTTCGCCATATTGGCTCTTATGCACCTCATGCTGAAGCAATTTATCAAGGTAACCGATTCAGGCTGTTGGATGTAGAACAACGTAATAAGTTATTAGCTGGAATTAAACGAAACTCATATCTCTACTTGCGTCAGGGGGTAGGTTTACCGCAAAGACGTTTTGATAAAAAAGAAGAACGTGATGAGTTTTTTGAAATTGAAAATGCCAAGTTAGATTTTATGACTCAGTTGCTTGATTTTGATAATCAAGAACCTGAGCTGCGTGACTTGATGCGTATTCCTATGGTGTATGCTTCGTTTATGCTGTCTACCAAAGAGGAATATGATTATCGTAATATGTATCGCGCATATGACATTCTAAAAGATGGCATGAAGCAAGGTGAGTATAACGCTAATTTTTGTGCGCTATTCTTACGTATGGTTGGACGATTCCCACTTGGGAGTGGGGTTTATTTTATCTCGCATGAAACTGAGCAAATTGAAAAAGGTATCGTTTCTTCTCTATTCCCTAAAAATCCAGAAGAGCCTTACGTAAAACAAATTACACGTAACCACATACAATCACTTAGCCAAACTGAAGTTTTGGTGGTACGCAGCACTAATATTTATTTTGAATCTACTCGTGATAACTCGGGACTTGAAGAGGTGGTGTTCACACAACGCTACCAACCACCGTATGTGTGGAATGCTAATGAAGTGTGGGAAGTTCAGGTGCCAGCGTTAGTCTTTTGGAAAAAGGATGGCACCACTAAAAACAGTAATCTCGCTATGCTATAGCATTAGCAGTTATTAACGAGTTGCACACTGCCGCGGCGTTTTTGCCATTTTACCGCAGGTATTAACACCGTAGCTAATAACAGTGCATAAGCCATGTGCGCGCCAATGCCAAATGCAAGAGCCATGCAGGCAATAAACCCTAACGAAATCGTAATACGGTGTTTTGCTGCGAGTAATACCCATGCAGAGCACATGGTTGCAATATAGATAATAACAAACACACCATTTACCCAGTTTATTAAATCTTCCAGATCTTGGCCGCTGAAATAAGTTATAACGAGTACTGTTGCCATGATACTCAGCACACAAATCAATGCTCTTTGCGGTACATTATATTGGTTTGTGTATGCTAATGGTTTGGGCAATACTTTTTGTTCAGCAAAACTTGCGACGAGTTTAGCCAGACTTGTTGTATAAACGTTGATGGTAGCAAGGCCACCTGCTGTACCAAGTATGCCAATGATATAGTTACCGCCACTGAAATAGTGGTTAAATACGCCGATAATCGCCAGCTTTTGATCATTAGGGTGGGCCAAAACTAATACCGTAGATAATAAATAAATCACGCCAACAATGACACTGCCTATAATCATCGCTGGAATAACATCTTGCTTCGGCTTTTTAAACTCATTGGCAAGGTGTGACATAGCTTCAACACCAAGAAAACTCCAAAAAGCGAGACCCGCGGCACTGAGTATTTTATCGCTATCCAAACTCAGCGTTGTGTTCGATTGCATAACCACTTGTTCATTGCTGACAGTAAATAACAACATGACAATAAAGGTGATTAACAGGGTAAGCAGAAACTGTAGTTTTGCAGAAACATGAATGCCTTTTCGATTGATGTAAAACAGGCATAAAAGCGCAGCGAGTTCCGCGAGTAACAATTGTACACCGCTAATATTTATCATTCCTTGCACAAACTGAAAGGTCATAATAATGGCTGCGGGTGCACCAATTGGCACGACTAACAAAAACATTAAGCCAATGACTCTGCCTGCAGTTTTGCCAAAGGCTTTTTCAACAAAATGAGCAGGGCCGCCTGAATGTGGAAAAAGTGACGATAGCTTTCCAAACACATAAGTAATAGGGATTAACCCCACTGTCAGTAGAAGCCAAGCGTATAGTGCATTACTCCCCGACATTTCGACGGTTAGCTGCGGTAGTATAAATACTCCGGTACCGAGTAAGGTTGTTGCCATCATGCCGGCGCCTTGCCAGCGTCCAATGCCTGTATTAACTGATTTCATGTTGCTTTGTTTATAGTTTTTAATAGCGCTAGTATAGAAATATTTACTATCTCAAACTGTTTGAGTTGCTAGGCAGAGTGTGTGATATGCAGGTAAAATGACGGTATTACTGCAAAATTAAAACACTTTGAAGGTTTAGGTGATTAAGTATGCAAATGGATAAATTTGATCAGGCGATTATTGGTCAGTTAAAAATAAACGCGAGGCAAAGCGTATCGGCGATAGCTGATGCAGTAAACCTCTCGCGTTCAGCTGTTACAGAGCGGATTAAAAAACTAGAGCGTCAGGGGCAAATTCGCGGCTATCAAGTCTTGCTAAGCGAATCGCAAAAAGCAGGTGTATCAGCTTACTTTGAAATTCAGCATCAATGTACGCGTTGTTCAAACATTGTTAAGGTGTTTCAGGTGATCCCGGAAGTTTTAACGTGCCATGGCATTACTGGCGACATGGATTTATTGGTTTACGTGCAAACAGATTCGATGCAACGACTTCATGAAATTAGAGAATACTTAGACGCAGAGCCTGATATCGTAAAAATTAAAACGCATGTCGTAATGAGTGAATGGATTAATAATTTAGGCTAAATACACGTAAATTATCGTTATATACCGTTGTTACAATTCGTTACGCAAAACTATAGTCGTAATTAATTTACTGGGTTAGCATGGGAAGGTTAAATACAAAGGGAATATTTATGAAAGCATTAAAACCAATCACACTAAGTGCACTCTCACTATTAGTGCTTAGCGCTTGCAATAACACTCAAAACAACAACAAAACTGATATTGCGGCGCCTATCGCCAAAAAGGTGCCATTTGAAATGACGCACCACGGTAACACACGCGTTGATAATTATTATTGGATGCGTGACGATGAGCGCAAAGATCCTGAAATTCTAGCGCATTTAGAAGCTGAAAATAGTTATACAGAACAAAAATTAAAACATACTGAAGCACTACAAGCGCAATTATTTGACGAGATCAAAGGTCGCATTGTTAAAGATGATCAATCTGTACCAGTCAAACAGGGCGATTACTTTTACGGTAGTGAAGTAAGCGGTGATAATGAATATAGCGTATATACGCGCGCAAAAGATTTAGCAGGTACTGATAAGCAAGTACTGTTAGATGTTAACGAATTGGCAAAAGCACACGATTATTTTAGTGTTAGCACGCTAACTGTAAGTGAAAACGATAATTTACTGGCGTATGGCGAAGATACATTAAGTCGTCGTATTTACACTATTCGCATAAAAGACTTAACTACAGGCGAATACTTAAAAGATGAAATTGAAGGTACTTCAGGCAATATTGTTTGGGGTAACGACAACACCTTCTTGTACTACATCAAAAAAGACCCGCAAACCTTGCTTGGTTATCAGGTTTACCGCCATGTGCTGGGAACGGACCAAAGCAGTGATGAGCTAGTGTATGAAGAGAAAAACAAAGCTTACTACACTTATATTAGTAAGAGTAAAGACAGCAGTTTAGTTTACATTCACCATTCAAGTACTGAAGCACGCGGTGTATCAATTATCGATGCGAACGACGCTAAGGCGAAGCCAACGCGTTTTATTCCCCGTGAAGACAAACACGAATACAGTATTGCTAAGTTAAATAACGATTTTTACATTACTACTAACCTAGATGCGGTTAACTTTCGTTTAATGAAAGTTGATGCAAGTAAAGTAGGTGATAAGGCGCATTGGCAAGAAGTTATCCCTGCGCGTGATAACGTAAAACTTGAAGATATTACGTTATTTGATAATCACTTAGTTTATCAAGAGCGTGAGAATGGTTTAACGAATGTCACTGTGCGTAAGCTAGACTCAGGCAAAGAGTTTAACCTGGACTTTAAAGATACTGCATTTGCTGCAGGTATGTACGGTAACAATGAACTTGATAATGAATCTGTTCGTTTGTATTACACCAGTATGACAACGCCTTCTAGTGTAATTGAATATACGTTAGAAGACGGTAAGAAAACTGTACTAAAAGAACAGAAAGTATTAGGTGACTTTAACTCTGATAACTATGTATCTGAACGCATTATGGTAACGGCACGCGATGGTAAAAAAGTACCTGTATCGCTGGTTTATCATAAAGATAAGTTTAAAAAAGATGGCACTAACCCGCTTTACCAATATGGCTATGGCTCGTATGGTGCAACCTTCGACCCGACTTTCTCAACGTCACGTTTAAGCCTGCTTGATCGTGGTTTTGTTTACGCCATTGCCCATATTCGAGGCTCTCAAATGCTAGGTCGCCCTTGGTATGAAGATGGTAAAAAACTCACCAAGAAAAATACCTTCAACGACTTTGTTGACGTAACCAAAGCGCTTGTAGAGCAAGGTTACGGTGCAAAAGATAAAGTATTTGCGGTTGGTGGCAGTGCCGGTGGTTTATTAATGGGGGCTGTGATTAACCAAGCGCCAGAATTATATCGCGGTGTTGCTTCTCACGTACCATTTGTCGATGTGGTTACCACTATGCTTGATGAATCAATTCCACTGACTACAAACGAGTATGATGAGTGGGGGAACCCGAATGAAAAAGCGTACTATGACTACATGTTAAGTTACTCACCTTACGATCAGGTTAAGCGTCAAGCGTATCCAAACCTGTTAGTAACGACTGGCTTACATGACTCGCAAGTACAGTACTTTGAACCTATGAAGTGGGTTGCTAAGTTGCGTGAATATAAGACGAACGATAACCTACTACTATTCAAAACGGATATGGAAGCAGGTCACGGTGGTGCATCAGGTCGCTTTAAGCGCATAAACGATACTGCATTAGAGTATGCGTTCTTCATTGATTTACTAGAGCAGTAATACACATATTAAAGGGGCGAAAGCCCCTTTTTTATTAAGCTAAGTTATATTTCTTCGCCCGCTTCATCCATTTGAACAATCTCAGTTTCCTGCAAAGCCAGATCTACCCACTCGGCAAGTACAGAACAGCTCAATACTTTGTGCATATAAGCCGTTGCAGGAGCATTTAATGAAATGCCATAGGTTTTAAAACGCAGCGCGATAGGCGCAAACATGGCATCAACAATTCCCCAATCACCAAATAGCCAACCGCCTTGATGTTGAAACAGTGTGTGTTGTTCACTAAAAATCTGCTCAATGCGCGCAATGTCATTTTGGCTTTGTGCTGTCAGTTCCACTTTGCGCTTAGCGCGTATATTCATAGGTAACTGATTGCGTAATGAGTTAAAACCAGCATGCATTTCTGCCGCTAATGCCCGAGCTTTTGCACGTTGCTGCGGATCACTTGGCCAACCTTTATTAGATAAATAAGCTTCATTGATGTATTCGCAGATTGCAAGCGAATCCCATATGGTTGTACTACCATCAACTAACACAGGCACTTTAGCGATGGGAGCAATGGTGGCAAGGGTATCGCTAAAACTTGGTGTCTCTAATTTTAAGTTGTGTTCAGTGAAAATTAAATTGAATTTTTTCATTACAAGCCAGGCTCTTAGTGACCAGCTCGAATAGTTTTTATTGGCGATATATAAATCCATCTAGCGTTACTCTCAATTAGGTAGTTAGTTTATTTGCCAATAATTTATCGTGTTATTTATGCATCGAATAGCGCATAATTCTTATACTATCTATCAGTTAAATTGATGTGTTATGGAAATTGATGCGCTTAAAAGTTTACTTGCATTTGTCGACACTGGAAGCATAACGCGCGCTGCTAAACAGGTTAATCGCACTCAGTCGGCAGTTAGTATGCAGATGAAAAAACTCGAGCAGGATTTAGGTAAGGTGCTGTTTGAAAAAAATGGTCGCAATCTCATTTTGTCAAAAGATGGGCATCAACTTGTTGGTTATGCAAAACAACTTATTGCACATTACGACAGCACATTAAATGCCGTTAAAACGGACCGTAATAAGTTACGCATTCGGTTAGGTTGCCCTGATGATTACGCCGATGCTATTTTGCCAAGCGTAGTAAAAAAAATGCATCAGTTGTGGCCAAGTTTAGATCTACAAATACGTTGTTTACCAAGTAATATTATTCGACAGCAGCTCGACAATGGTGAACTCGATTTAGGCATAGTAACACGCTCATTTGATAGTGAAGAGGGTATTATTATTGCTAAAGATAGTGGTGTATGGGTAAGTAATGGTGATTGTAAAATACTAGAGCAAACGCCTTTGCCCCTGGTTACATTTCAGCAAGATTGCCGTTTTCATCACGCAGCAATTGAAGGCCTGCACAAGCAGGGAACGCAATTTAAGTTGATTGCCATGAGTGGCAGTGTTGCTGCGATGCAAGGGTTGATAAAACAAGGCATGGCAATTGGTGCTATGGCGCGCTTAAGTATCGGCGAGCTAACAGAACTGAAAAATACGCACTTACCCGCCTTACCTGATATTAGTATTGTGCTAATTAGTAACGTGCATACCAATAGCAAAATTTCTCAAACTGAGCTGTTGCAACTAGGCAACAGTGTTTAGCTGCAATGTCATAAACGTGCTGTGTGGATCTTCTTGATAATCAGCGAAAGGACCACAGATATTAAATCCAAACTTTAGATATAAATTGCGTGCAGCACAAAAGTACTCTTGCGTGCCGGTTTCAAGGCTAAGTGACAAATAGGCTTTATCAATTGCTAGCTCAATTGTGTGTTGCAGTAAGCGTGACGCGACGCCGCCTCCACGGGCGTACTTTGCGGTGCGCATTGACTTTATTTCAGCGTGGTTTGGGCAAAGCTGTTTTATTGCAATACAGCCAAGCAAGGTATCATCACGCCATGCGCTGAAAAAAGTGATATTGCTTTTTTTAAGTTCGTTAAGGTCAAGTGCATGAACACTCTCAGCGGGTGATGTTGCGTACATATCATCTAAATGTTCTTGTAACAGAGCAATCACAGCGGGGCTGGATAAATCATCAATTTTAATGTGCATGTAAGGTCTTCTGTTAAATAATCCAGTCACGCATATTCATCTAATATGCCAATCTTTTTTTATTTGTAATAAATTGAATCTATTGGTGAATTATTTTTTGATTGAACCTGAGAAACGAAAAGCGATAGGAAATGCCACTTTTTGGTGCAAGCTGTGCTCTTTTCTTTAGCACTGGTCTTGCATCTAAATTTGCACTGGGGTTAAGCTAGTTCAAATTTTCTAAAGCCAGTAATTTATGGAAAAGTTTAACGATATCTATCTTCGCGCAGTCGAGCGAAAGGGCGGTGAGCGTCAATTAAAGGCGTTGCTGTCAAAACCAGTGAGTAATAAGCGCATAGCAGAGTTGCCAGATTCAGCTTGGTTATCTGAATTTACCAAAAAGATTTTTCAAAGTGGATTTTATTGGTCGGTTATTGAGAAA
Organism: Pseudoalteromonas sp. T1lg24; assembly: GCF_002964745.1. Classification (NCBI taxonomy): domain Bacteria; kingdom Pseudomonadati; phylum Pseudomonadota; class Gammaproteobacteria; order Alteromonadales; family Pseudoalteromonadaceae; genus Pseudoalteromonas; species Pseudoalteromonas sp. T1lg24. The sequence goes on from NZ_PQCB01000002.1 coordinate 8,737, forward strand.
AAGTGGCCTGGCTTTGAAGAGGTATTTTGGCGTTTTGATGTTGAGGCATTACTAATGATGTCGCCGGAACAACAGGAAAAAGCCGCTAGCGATGAACGCATTGTGCGTAACTATAAAAAAGTACAAACGGTGCAGGCCAATGCCTATATGATCCATGATGTTGCAAGTCAGCATGGTAGTTTTAGTCAGTTTATCGCAGATTGGCCAAGTGACGACATTATTGGGCTTTGGCAGTATCTTAAAAAGCATGGCGCACGCTTAGGTGGTAACACTGGGCCTTATGCGCTTCGTGTATTAGGCAAAGATACCTTTTTGTTATCGCGAGATTGTGAGAGCTATTTGCGCAGCCATAAGATTATTGATGGCGGTTTACAAACTAAAAAGTCGTTGGTTGCAATTCAAACTTTCTTTAATGAATTGCAACAGCAAAGTGGCTTAAGTTATCAAGAGGTTAGCCAAATAATTTCATATAGCTGCGGTGACAATGTAGTCGGTATTAGCTAACACAATAAGTTAACTACGCGGCACAAATTCTAATACGGTTGCATTGATGCAGTAACGCAGTTGACCATTTGGGCCATCATCAAACACATGGCCTAAATGAATGTCTGACTCAACGGCACGAATTTCAGTACGCACCATGCCAAAGCTATGGTCTGGTTTTTCATATACTGCACCTTTAACCGGTTTGGTGAATGAAAGCCAGCCACTGTTAGAGTTAAAGCGGTCACGCGTATCAAATAACTTAGCGCCACTTAGCTTATCGATAAATACGCCATCCGGCGTGTTTTTAAAAATCTCATATTGTTTGCAATAGCGGTTATCGGTGCCTTTATTAAATGCCACATTAAACGCTTCACCTTTTCCCAGTTTAAATGCCCCTACTATTTTGTAAAATTCATCGCGAGACACATAGCCTTGGCGTGCAAATACTTCTTTGCCTTGCTCTAACAAAATAATGGTGGGGGTTGCCCATGTAGGCGTTTTAATTTCAAGGTCATGAAGTTGGTCGGCTGTTCTGAATGTAAGCGGAATTGACCCTGCATAACCTGTTGCTGTCTCAGATTTAAATTTTTCACAATACGGACAGAAAGGTGCATCAATAACTAAAATCTGTTTACCCTCTAGTAATGCGCTATTGTCACTTTTGGCAATTTTTTGTTGGTTAAATGTCACACCAGTTCGCAAATCAGGGCAGTAGCCATTAGGGTTTTTGGCTAGGTAATCTTGGTGATATTCTTCCGCAGCATAAAAGGTATCAAGTGGCTTAATGCTGGTGGCTATTTTGCCGAAACCAGCCTGACTAAGTAGAGATTGGAATTGTTTAGTAACCGCCATTGCGAGCGTTTTTTGTTGCTCTGAATTATATAAAATAGTTGAGCGATATTGTGTGCCGACATCGTTACCTTGACGGTTCACCTGTGTCGGATCATGGTGCTCATAAAAATGCTGTAAAATTTGCTCTAGACTAATTTCATTACGATTAAAAGTGACTTTAACGACTTCGGCATAGTTATTAGGGTTGTACTTGTTACTTTTTTTAATGATATTACGGTAGGTTGCTTTAAAGCCGCTGCCATCCGCATAGCCACTCACTGCATCAATTACGCCATCAAGTGCTTCATAGCGTTTCTCTGCGCCCCAAAAGCAGCCCGAACCAAGCACGATTGAATCTATGTGATTGGTTTGTGGTTTACGCTCTTGTGCAGAATTGGTAAAGCTTAGTAAGAATAAGCTAAAGCAAATTAGGTAGTTCATATCGGCGCCTTGTTAAACTTTATACTACGTAAATACATAGACCTGAGATCGCCTTGTTTATATTCACAGCCGCTCAACATTTAGATTAGCCGTTTATCAATTAGTGAAAGTGATAGTGATAAATTGTTTTATGCTTTATCGCAACAACAAGGGGGAAACATGAAAAAATTAATCTCAATAGCACTTGGTTTATCTGCACTAACCTTAGCAGGTTGTAATGCGACGATGGATGTTACTTACACTCCGATTACCGAATTAGAAACGCATACCGATTGGGAAATCGACACCGCAACGGGCTCTTGGAAAGTAGTTGAAAGTACTGTTTATATTAGCGCCGAGGAAAAGCAGCACGAGTTACCTAAGCAATATGATCGCTTCTCTAACAATTAGTTTTACTAAATTAACTCTTTTAGAGTGCGCGTTGATAAAGTTAAGCGCACTCTAAATTAAAAGCGTGAAGTCATCAGCAAGGTCACTGAGTCTAAACCTGAACTATCATCTCCAAACCCCGCACCTAAACCAAAGTTAAATGAAAAGTGTTCATTAAACCAATACTGAGTTTGCACTTCAAAATTGTTATTATCGAGTTCATTGGTTTGCGCCAGCGCTTGAATACCAATAAACCAATTCTCATTGATATAATAATCTGCCCGTCCTTGATAATAATCTTCTTTCCCCGATATTTGTTTAAATACAAAATCCCAGCCTTGCCCTTGTTCAATTTTGGTATAGCGCACATATGGGGTTAATCGCCAGTTATTACTTGAGTCTTGCACACCAAAAACATCGGATTCGTTACGATATAAGTAAGTTACGCCAACACCTAGCTGCAAATTAGTGGTGATATTGTTACCGAGTTCGCCATTAAGCATTAAATATTCATTATTAAAATCGTTATCTTTTGCATACTCTACGTTAGAGCGAACAACCAACGCATTGTCGAAATAATGTGTGTATTCGACGTCAATATCATAAAAATCATCCAGTACGAGTGCTCGCGTCGAGAGGGTATTGATTCTATTTAGATAGGTTTTAATATTGTGAGGACCACTTGCCGATGCCAGATCTTCAAAGGCGTAGGTATAAGCAATCCCAACAAAATTATCATCAAAGTCATAAAGGTCAGATACACCAAAATCGATTTGATGTTGAATCGTGTCGCTTGCTAAGCCACTATTGCAGGCAAATAAAAGGGCTAAAGGCAGTAGTTTTTTCATGTTAATTCCTTTTTGACAGTAGGATAATGAAATAACTACCTATTGATAAGTTCAGACCTGTTTGAAATTGTTAGAGATTGTAAAAGTACCTAGCTTTGTATACGAGGGAACAATAAATGATTTGGTATAAAGAAATAGATAAAGCGTTATGCGATAAGCTAGATGAAGGTTTGCATGGCAAAGGCAGTTTAATGAAAACGTTAGGGATTGAAATATGTGAAGTTGGCGACGATTATCTTGTTGCTAGCATGCCAGTTACACCTGATCACCACAACCCTATTGGTATGCTGCACGGAGGCGCGAATGTTGTGCTAGCTGAAACAGTAGCAAGCTACGCGGCAAACTTTGTTGTAGATACCGATAAGTACTACTGCGTAGGCCAAGAAATCAATGCGAATCATATTAAAGCGGCGCGCAAAGGTATGGTGTATGCCACAGCAAAAGCTGTTCACTTAGGTAAACGTACCTCTGTGTGGGAAGTTAAAATTACCAACCAAGCCGGTGAGCTTACCTGTATTTCAAGAATGACCGCAGCGGTGGTTGAGCGACGATAGTTGATCTACATCTAGTAACCGCGTTTTAGCGCTGGTATTTTATCTAGCGCTGGCATATACCTTAGCCAGAGGTATATGCAAATGAGTGAAAAATCGTTAATTACGCTGCTTAAAGTAGTTATTGTGCTTGGATTATGCTTAATAGGACTTGGATATTATTTGATAAATGTCGCGCATATTGAGCAAAGTATGGGTATCTCCGGCATGATGATTGGCGGAGGGTGTTATGCCCTTGGATTAATCTTATCTTTGCCAACCAAAATGTACCTTACTTTTATTTGGGTTACCGCGGAACAAAGAAAAAAGAGTGGTTAACAGGTTAGCTCAGCAGATTATTAAATAATCAGCCATACTATGATTTATCACTCATTATTAGTGGCACTTGTGATTAGACTTTTTTGTTTATTATTGTTGTGCTTTAACGCTCATGTGTATGCCCGCGATATTAAAGTCGCTGCTGGCAACTTTACTCCATACTTCAAAGCAAGCTCCTATCAACGCCATGTTGGCTTATACGAGCAGCTTTTGTCTGCAGGGCTTAATAGAGCAGGGTTCAGCCCGACTTACATCAATGTTTCAAACGATGCGATAAAACGCTACTACGAAAAGCAAAGGGTTGATATTGCAGTAAATTGGACAGGTGCATTTACTGGGGACGGTTACCCGTCTCAGTATCGCTTGTTCTTTTACAATCGTGCAATTTTAAGTAAAGACAATCGATGGGCTAAGGCTGAACATGTGCTTGATTTAAAAGGTGCAAGGTTAGCAAGTTTTTCAGGTGCAAGTTTAAACTTTGGTCATGACTTCCAAATACTAATCAATGACATAAATACACGTTATTTTGAAAGTGGCGATCAGCTCGCTGTGAATAAGATGCTGGTGGCAAATAAGATTGATGTATTAGTTGCTGATTGGCTGAAGTTTTATCATTTTATTAAACCGCTGGGGCTAACAAATAAGTTTACACCGTTAGACGTTATCACAAATGCCGGTTCGCAGATTATCTTTAGAGATGAGAAAGTACGCGATGCATTTGATACTGCAATTACGCAAATGTATGTTAGTGGTGAGCTAGATAAGCTCACCCTAACATGGTTGGCAAAAAATAATTTACCTAAGGTATCACATCGTTTTTTAGCAAAACGACCTTAAATACCGCCGCCGTCTGTGTGAAGGCCACACTCACGATTTAAACCAAAGAAACGCGTTTCTTCTTCGGTCATACCTGGCTCTAGCTTACGTGTGGTATGCACATCACCCATCGACACATAGCCTTGTTCCCATAACGGGTGGTAAGGTAAATCGTGCTTGGTTAAGTATTGATACACATCGCGGCTATGCCAATCAATAATTGGATAAACCTTCACGGTACCGCGACTGATCTCAAGCACTTGCTTATCTGCTCGAGTCGATGATTGTTGGCGACGCAAACCGCTAAACCAAGTACCTGCATCGAGTTCTTTCAATGCACGTGTCATAGGTTCAACTTTATTTAAGGTATTGTATTGTTTAATACCTTGTTCGCCTTGTTCCCATAATTTACCAAACTTAGCTTCTTGCCACGCAGGGCTCAGTTCTGATTTATACACTTTCAGATTGAGTTTCAATCGCTCAGTAAGCTCATCAATAAACTGATAAGTTTCTGGGAAAAGATAACCAGTATCTGTTAAAACCACCGGGATATCTGCTTTATGCGATGTTACTAGGTGTAACATCACAGCCGCTTGAATGCCAAAGCTAGACGATAAAAAGTGTGTGCTTGGTAAATTTTCTAACGCCCATAAAACACGTTCTTCAGCCGAAAGCTCTGCTAGCATGCCATTTGCATCGGCAAGCATGGCATTCTGAACGTCTTTATCTAGCGTTAATATTTGCTTAAATTCACTCATGCATAAATTCCAAATGAGGGCGGCTAACCGCCCTTAAAATATTAAGCGTGGAAGTCTGTTTTAGAGACTTTCACTTCGGCAACGATTTCCTTACGGATAGCGAAGTCACCAAAACATTCACCTTCGTTGCGCTCCTTGGCCCATTGGCCAATTAATTCATCTAATGCTGGTAAGTAAACGTCTTCCCCAACATTTTCTAGGTAAAGCTTAGGTACGCGCGTACCTTCACGGTTACCACCTAGGTAAACGTTGTATTTACCTGGGCCTTTACCGACAAAACCAATTTCAGCTAACATGGCGCGACCACAACCATTCGGGCAGCCTACGACACGCATAATGATGTCGTCATTCGGAATTTCGTGCTTCGCTAAAATAGCTTCTGTTTTCTCGATAAGCTCAGGTAAATAACGTTCAGCTTCAGCCATCGCAAGTGGACAAGTCGGTAATGCCACACATGCCATTGAGTTAAAGCGTTGCTCTGAGTGTGAGTCGTCAATTAAACCGTGCTCGCGCGCGATTTTTTCAATAATGTCTTTTTGATCCGCAGGCACACCGGCAACAATTAAGTTTTGGTTAGCTGTCATGCGGAAGTCACCTTGGTGAATTTCTGCAATCTTACGACAACCTGTTTTCAGTGGTTGACCTGGGTAATCAAGAATACGACCACTTTGGATAAACAGCGTCAGGTGGTGCTTACCATCAATACCCTCTACCCAACCGATACGGTCACCACGGTGAGTGAACTCATAAGGGCGGCTTTCTTCAAATTTAACGCCAGCACGATTTTCAACTTCCGCTTTAAACGCATCTGTACCGAAAGTATCTAATGTGTACTTAGTTTTTGCGTTCTTACGGTTAACACGATTACCCCAGTCACGCTGAACAGATACGACGTGCTCTGCAATTTTTAGTGTGTGCTCAAGCGGAATGAAACCTAGATCATCCGCTTTGCGCGGGTAAGTGTTTACATCACCGTGGGTCATCGCAAGACCACCACCAACAAGTACGTTAAAACCAACTAGTTTGCCGTTGTCAGCAATGGCAACAAAGTTAAGGTCATTGGCGTGAACGTCTACTTCGTTGTTTGGTGGAATCGTAACCGTGGTTTTGAACTTACGTGGTAAGTAAGTAGACCCTAAAATTGGCTCTTTTGTTGTTTCTGTCTTTTCACCGTTTAACCAAATTTCAGCATACGCTTTAGTGTGTGGTAATAAGTGCTCAGAAATCTTAGCGGCCCACTCGTATGCTTCTTGGTGTAACTCAGACTCAACTGGGTTAGTCGTACATAGTACGTTACGGTTAACGTCACCGGCAGTTGCAATTGAGTCAATGCCAACGCTGTTTAGCATTTGGTGCATTTCTTTAATGCCCGGCTTTAACACACCGTGGAACTGGAATGTTTGACGTGTTGTTAAACGAATACTGCCATAAATGGTTTTATCGCCAGCAAACTCATCAATCGCTAACCACTGCTTAGGTGTGATAATACCGCCTGGCATACGTGCGCGAAGCATCACGTTATGCATTGGCTCAAGCTTTTGCTTAGTACGCTCTGGACGAATATCACGGTCGTCTTGCTGGTACATACCGTGGAAACGGATTAGCTGGAAGTTATCCGCTGTAAAACCACCGGTAAGTTGGTCTTTTAGATCCGCTTCAATGGTACCGCGTAAAAAGTTACTTTGCGTTTTTAATCTTTCGTTATCAGCAAACTTAGCATTTGGGTCTAGCTTGCTGTTAGGTTTGTAATCTGTGCTCATGGCTTATCCTAAAATTCTACTGTGACGGTCAGTGTGGTGTACTAACAAGCTGTTAGTACACGTCTTTTTGATAACGGTTGTTGCTGCGAAGCTCCTTAAGGTAGCTTTCAGCTTGCTCGTCATCTTTGCCACCATGGGCTTTAACAATGTCGATAAGTGCTTGGTGAACGTCTTTCGCCATGCGGGTTTGCGTCACCACAAATATAGAAATGTGCACCTTTTTCTAACCATGCAAATACTTCTTCGCCTTTCTCGCGAAGACGGTCTTGCACGTATACTTTTTCTGCTTGCTCGCGGCTAAATGCTAGGTCTACTTTGTTTAGTAGACCAGACTTCACATAACCTTGGATCTCTACTTGATATAAGAAATCTTGCGTGAAGTGCGGGTTACCGAAGAATAACCAGTTATCACCTTCCGCTTCACGTGCATCACGCTCTTGCAAGAATGCGCGGAAAGGCGCAATACCTGTACCTGGGCCAACCATGATAACTGGAGTGTTATCGTCGCTTGGTAAACGGAAGTTGTCGTTATGCTCGCTAAATACTTTAACTTGTACGCCTTCTTCTGCACGGTGTGCAAGATAGCTTGAACAACCGCCAAAGTGTTTTTCACCAAAGGCATCAAACTCGACTAAACCAACCGTTAAGTGTACTTCTTCTTCCACTTCAGCTTGGCTTGACGCAATTGAATATAAACGCGCTTGTAGCTTACGTAGGCTATTTGCTAAATCTTGTGCGCTAATATCGCTTGGGTTTTGCTTAATGATATCGAAGATTTGACGTGCTTCGATGTATTCACGCATTGCTGCTTTATCTTCAACTAGCTTTAATAGCTCTGCGTTGTTAGTCGCTTGTGCGTACTTTTCAACGAAACCAGGGTAAGACTGAGTTAGCTCTAGTTTTTCAATAAGTGCTGTGCGAATTGATAACGTTTCTTCACCTAACGTGATTTCAGTCGCGCCATCAATGTTTAATAGTGCCAGCGTTTCATCAACAAGTGCTTCGTCATTTAAGAAATAAACACCTAAAGAATCACCTGGAAGATACGTGATGTCAGAGCCTTCTAATGAAATCTCAATGTGACGTACATCTTTAGTTGAGTCGCGACCTGTGATCTTTTGTACCACACTTAGCTCAGCCGCAAATGGGTTTTGCTTAGTGTATTGGCTTTGCGCTGGTGCTGCACCGAAGCCAGCCATAGGAATAACTTGTGCTGAACCTTGTGATTGTGCTTTTAGCTCAGGTTCGAATGCATCAACCGCACCACCGATCCAAGCTGCTGCTTGGTCTTCATAATCAACGTCTAAATCAGCACGCGTAACCACAGTTTCTGCGCCTAGTGCTTTAAAGCGCTCTTCAAAATCAATCGCCGTTTGGCAGAAGAATTCGTAGCTTGAGTCACCTAAACCGATAACCGCCACTTTAACACCATCTAGTTTAGGCGCTTTTTTCGAAGCTAAGAACGCATGTAGATTTTCAGCGTCTTCTGGTGGCTCACCCTCACCATAAGTAGAAACAGCAACAGCAATAAACTTCTCTTTCTTAAGTTGAGCTGGCTTATAGTCAGCCATATTTACAAGCTTAACCGCTAGACCTTTCGCTTCAGCTGCTGCTTTTAGCTGGTTAGCGACGCCTTTGGCATTACCTGTTTGTGAACCATAAAGAATGGTTAATGCCGCAGCTTCGCCTGCTTGTGGTGCTGCGCCCGCAACCTGACCTGATAATGCTGCTGTATTGGCATTTGCTGCTAAGTAACCACTCACCCAAGCTTGTTGAATTGGGTTCAGTTCAGCAGTAAGCGCTTGTAACTTCTGTACTTGCTCTGGCGTAAGCGGACTCGCTTGCGCAGAAAGTTGACTTAACAACATGGAATTTTTTCCTCGACCACCAAATGGTTTATACATTTCTTAACGGTGCTTGTTATACATCTAGTAACAACACACCTTTTTAAGCTTCTCTGATGGTGAAATATAACGATGTCATGGCAAAGAAAAAAATAATAGAAAGTGCTTTGTTATTCCAAAAAGGAATGTATGACGTGTTATTTATAATTTTTATTGAGAGCCGATGCGTTAATTGATTGTTGTGCTTGAAATTAGTTGCGGCACGTTGCGGTATTGCGATTGGATAATATTCAATAAAGGTAAGTGAAAGTGATTACTTTTAGTGGTTTTAATCACAGTGAGTAGGTTGTAATTCACTGTGATCAATCTCGCGGGTGGTGTTTGTGAACGAGTTACTCAACCGGATAAAGTGTGATTTCAATGCCGGCGCCTATGGCTGAAATTCTAAGCAGAGTATCGGCGTGAAGCGCCTGGTTAAAACACTTTGGTTTTTTACCACTTTGAAAGCCAATATCGAATGTGCGTCTTGTACAGCTAAGCCATTGCTTTAAAGCGTTGCGAGAACAGGATTCGATCAATTCACATAAGTGATTAATTGCACTGTCAGGAGAAGTTACGTCAATGTTTGCCTCTATACGCGCCAACTGACGAGTTTCATCTTTGTCGTAGTGAAGAACCATAGCCGACTTACCCAAGTCTGAAACTAATTGGGCAATATCTTGTTTTGACTCGATTTCTAGGTCGACATTAAGAAACTGAATATCTGACATTGATGTTTTCTCTGTAATTGCTTAATCGCTAACTTTACATTAGATTGGCTTTTATCTCTAGTTTCGCGAAGACGATATTACGAGCGGAAAAACCCAATAACGAGAACAATAATGAAAAAATCGTGGTTTAAATGGGCGCGTAAGTGCCACAAATGGTTAGGTTATTTACTCGCGTTACAAGTATTCGCATGGTTATTGGGTGGCTTAGTTATGAGTGCGATTCCACTGGAGTATGTACACGGTAAACACCTTGCCAAACGACAGTTAGAAAATCCTTTCTCGCAAGATGTATATACAAGAAATTTTGATAACTTTAAGCAATACAATATCGGACTGAAAAATGTCAATTTCATACACTTCTTAGGGACTCCTGTAATTGAATTAGTCGGCCATAAAGAGCGAGTTTACTTGCATGGCGAAACGGGAGAGAAACTCGAGGCACCTAATAAACAGCAAATTATCAGACAGGCAAAAGCTCATTACTTGGCTGATAGCCAAACCATAGACGCGACCGCATCACTGTTAAAAGAAGGACCGAGAGAGGTCGGTTATAAAAGCAATATTTGGCGTATAGACTTTGCGGATAATGTTAACACTACATTGTATATACAAGCTGATTCGGGTCAGGTAATTACTGTACGTAGCACTATTTGGCGTATTTTTGATTTCTTTTGGATGCTGCACATAATGGATTATGACGAGCGTGAAGATTTTAATAATCCATTATTAATTAGTTTTGCCGCTGTTGCTGTATTGTTTTGTATGTCAGGAATGATGCTGTTGTTTCAAAATATGCCTTTTAGAAGAAAACGAAAAGTTCTGGCAAATTGATTTGTTGTCATAAAGCTTTCTTATAAGTGCCGCTAATTTGTCATCGGATGTTTTTAGCGTAAGACTTATTACACATAAGGAAGCGCGAATATGGCAAAGCAATATTATTCCTGTATTTGGATCTCAGATGTGCATTTGGGTTACAAAGACTGTAAGGCTGAATTCTTACTGGATTTTCTCACCAATACAGAATGCGATGTGCTTTACTTAGTTGGCGATATAATTGATTTATGGTCGATGAAACGACAATTTTACTGGCAACCAAGCCATTATCAAGTGTTAGAGTGTATTCGCAACAAAGCTAACTCTGGCACACGTGTTATTTATATTCCCGGCAACCATGATGAAACCTTTCGCGCTTATGTTGGCGAAGCATTTATGAATGTTGAAGTGCATCGCAGTTTTATTCACACAGCCAAAACTGGTAAGCGTTTTTTGCTTGTGCATGGCGATGATTTTGATTCTGCAACACGTTATAGCAAACTGATCAGTATTATTGGCGATAGCGCATACGATTTTTTACTGTTTTTGAATCGTTGGCACAATCGTGTGCGGCGCTTATTCGGCAGTCACTATTGGTCGCTTGCGTCTTGGATTAAAAACCGAATTCATAAAGCACGCCAAGCAATCGCTGCGTTTGAAAAAGCCGCTGTGCACGAAGCGAAAAAGCAAGGTGTCGATGGCATTATTTGCGGTCATATTCATCAACCAGACATTAAAAAAATCGATGGCATTTTGTATTGTAATGACGGTGATTGGATAGAAAACTGCACTGTGCTGGTGGAGGACGAGTCAGGCCGTATTGAGTTGTTGCATTGGTCTGATATTCAAACCAGCTTGAAAGTGGTCGATTTAAGTCAGAAACACAGCGAGCAGGCTGCTTAAACTTGCTTTTATGCTTGAGTTTGTAGATGCTTTAGCTTGAGCCGCGGCATCTAACACCTACTTACTACTCTTTCTCGATGGTAAGAATGACTTCACCTACTTTGATACCAAACTTAATAATTTCGGTTCGGTTGATCAGACGTTTTTCATTAATCAAAAACATCCAATCGTCTAGCGTGACTTCGAGTGGTTCGCCTTGATAGTCAATGACTAATTGATAACGCCAATAAAGTGCAGAGCCTTTAGCCGTGCCCATCGCAGTTCCTACTACATCATTGGCCGTACCTTTGTAATTGCCGTCACCTAAGTTTTCTAAATACCAAGTACGTGTTTGTTTTTCCCCGTCGTCATAAACAAACCATTCTTCTAGTTTGCCTTTATCGTATTGCCACGTACCCACTAAATCAACGCTAAAGCGTCGTGTTAATGCGCCTGAGCGGTCAAGCACTACACCGTGAGCCGTTAGTTTACCGTTAAAGAATTGCTCTAATTTAAGGTCGGGAGAAGTACTTGTGTAATCATTAATATCTGGGCTTGAACATGCTGAAATTAATATGGTTAGTGCCACAATTAGCAATCGTTTCATTTTTTATCTCCAACAAGTTTTGCTCGCAATTTTGGGCGAGTGGTTTTTTCCGATAACCAAATATTTAAGAATGCATCGCCAAAGTCAGGATCGTTTACAGTGCCTAAAAGCCCTTGGTGATTGAAAAAGCTTGCGCTGTTGTCTTCATTGCGCGTCACAATCAGCATGTCGTTCTTTTTAATGTTTGGCCAAATGGTAGCGAGTTCATCTAGCCACTTGGGTATGTTTTGATGGGTCACGCCAATGTGTTGCCATTGGTCTGCAGTTGCTTCTATTAAGTCCTCTTTGTCTATATCGCGGTAATAGGTGATTTTAAGCGCGAGTTTAGCGTCGTCAAAGGAGTAACGCGTTTTGCTGCCAAATAGCTCGGCTTTGTATAAGTGCCAAAATAGCACTTTCATTTCACCTTCACCGTATTTAGTGAGTTGGCTTGTTTGTATCGCAAACAGACTTGGGGCGAATAAAAGGGTCGCAAATAGTAATGTTTTAAACATGGCTAACATCCAGTTAGTTGTGTTTAGATTCTACGAGCCTTTGTTTAAAAACGATCAATGCGGGCAGCAGTAGCGCCCAAATAATTGCGTACACAGTAAAGAGTGATAGTTGGCTTAAAGATGTGATGATGGCAGAAAAATTAAGTGCACCAAGGTAACTTAGTGCACCGCCAAATGCGCCAATGATGGCAACTAGCCATAGCTTACACTTTCCTAACCAACTTAATGAATGCTTAATTGAAAGTACAAACATAACCCATAGGCATAGCAGCCAAAGTGGAAATTGCTCTGCGGCAAAACTAATCACATTGAGTTGAAAGAGTATGTAATCAATCACACAACCAAAAAGGGCAAAGGGTAATAGCTTTGCATCGCTTCGTTTTGTTGGCGATAAAGCAAAGTGAAGAGCAACGATTAATGGAGTCAGCCAGCTGGCATTTGCTGTGAGTAGCGCACAGCAAAACCAAGCTAGCTGAAATAAAACAAGGTTAGTAAGCCAAAATTTGCTGGTCATGATTATCGCGATAATGAGGCTTACGCATAACGAGCTGATGGGTACTGATCACGCGCTCAATGAATGCGCCTTCGCAATAACATAAGTAGAAGTGCCACAGACGCTTAAATTGCTCATCAAAACCAAATTGAGTTAACTCTGGCCAGGCGTTATCAAATTTCATGCGCCAATCGTAAAGTGTTCGCGCATAATGTAAGCCAATGTCTTCCACGTTATCGATCATCATATTAGTTTGTTCGGCAATGTGCTGATTCATTACCGCGTTAGACGGTAAACAGCCGCCAGGAAAAATGTAGCGCTGAATAAAATCAACGTTATTGCGATAGTGTTCGTAACGGGCATCTAAAATGGTAATTGCTTGGATGAGCATTAGGCCTGAGTCTTTCAGTAGGCTGTTGCATTTAGCAAAAAACTCCGCCATAAACTTATGACCAACTGCTTCAATCATTTCGATTGAAACCAGCTTGTCGTATTTACCTTCCAGTAAGCGGTAATCTTTTTTCAGTAATGTAATTTTATCTTCTAACCCTTCGGCTTTTACTTTTTCGACGGCGTACTCGTATTGCGCGTCAGAAATTGTGGTTGTAGTAACCTTGCAGCCATAATTCTTAGCGGCAAAAATAGCTAATCCGCCCCAGCCGGTACCGATTTCAATTAAATGGTCACTTTCAGAGAGTTTAAGCTTGTCACAAATGGTTTTTAATTTATTAAGTTGTGCTGAATGTAAGTCAGTTGCTTCATTTGAATAGATGGCGCTTGAGTACATCATCGTGCTATCTAAAAAGCGGGTGTAGAGCTCGTTACCTAAATCATAATGGGCGAGAATGTTTTTCTTTGAGCCAGATTGTGTATTGGCATTGCCCCAGTGAAACAAAAAGTTTTTAATTTTAGTTAACAGCGATTTTTTAGCTTCTACTTGGTCGAGCGTACTGCTGCTGCGGGCAAAAACACGAATTAACTCGGTTAAGTTGGGTGATGTCCACTTCTTTTTGAGGTAGCCTTCTGCTGCTGCAATGCTACCGCCTTTAATAAAGTCGATGTAAAGGCTTGGATCAAGCACTATTAACTTGCCTCGTAGTTCACTGTCTTGGTTTCCTAGAAACGTAATCTGACCGTTTTCTTCACTTTCTACGCCGGCATTTTCAATTTGATTCAGTGCGTTTAAAACAAGTGAGCGACAGCGTGATGTAAACCACGATAACTCGTTTTCCTGCGTTAGATTGGTTGAGCTGGTACTTTGCTGCTCCATAATTATCCTCTCGCGTTTGGGTGCGCAATAAATGGGATGCGTTTGGCAAAAAGCTTAAGTGCTTGCCAGTAAATGCCAGCGACGACTTTTAATGTCATTGCTGGTGTACTAAGCCATGTTTTAAGCATATTTCTGCGCGAAAATTCGCAGCGTGATAATGCTACTGTGGCGTCAAACACTTTCTCTGATTTATGGTTTTCGATATGAATAAGTACTTTTTCTTGTGGCGCTTTTACACGCCATACATATTGCATATCTAAATCCATAAACGGCGACACATGAAATGTTTTATCCATGCGTTGTTGCTTAGAAATATCCACCACATAGTAGTGACGCTCTAACCAAGGCGTATTCGAAACTTCAACTAACATGGTTGTACAAACATTATCTTGGTCGTAACAAAAGAAAAAATTTGCAGGGCTAAAATAGATACCGAAATTTCGACATTGCCCCATAAAGGTTACTTTTGTGCCATCCCAGTTACCACCTAACTGTGTAACTTTACTGGCAATACGTTGCTTTAAGTTGCCCGGTTCACCTTTTATATAATCGTCTTGAAAAAAGCTAATTGGCGCGAATTTTTTAAGGCTAAACAAACGGCTAGTTGTGGCGATTAAGTCTAGTTCGTCTAAATCAAGTGCCAGCATATACATGCTATAGCTAAAGGCATGTTGCTTAGGATAAAAGCGTCTATGCCTTACTTGTCCGCAGTATATGCCACTATTCATAGTTATAGTTCGCAATCAAAGCGTTTACATACGTCGAGCGCACTGCGAACGCCATCTTCATGAAATCCGTTATACCAGTACGCACCGCAAAAGTGTGTGTGATTGGTGCCGCAAATTGTGCCTCGTTGCTGCTGCGCCGCCATACTTTGTTTATTAAACACTGGGTGATGGTAAACAAAGCTGCGTAAAATTTTGCTTTTATCAATTTGTTCAGTTTGATTGAGCGTAACACAGTAAGTCGTGTCCGTTTTAAGTCCCTGTAATATGTTCATATTATAGGTTACTGCAGCAGGGCGTGGGTTATTACTGTCTAAACGGTAATTCCAGCTAGCCCACGCAAGCTTGCGTTTTGGCAACATGTTTATGTCGGTGTGCAGTACCACTTCATTCTTGCTGTAAGGAATATTACCGAGCACTGATTGTTCTTGCTCGCTCGCATCGCCTAGTAGTTTTAATGCCTGATCGGAATGACAGGCAAATACAACGTCATCGAATATTTGAGTTGTACCATCTGCAAATTCTAAAGAAATACCGGTATTGCCGCGCGTAACTTGCTTAATATCGGTGTTGAGGCGAATTTTATCGGCGAAGCGGCGCGTTAATGGCTTAACGTATTCTCGCGAGCCGCCTTTAATGACATGCCATTGCGGTCTATCGCTGATATTTAATAAGCCGTGGTTATAAAAAAAGCGAACAAAGAATTTCAGCTCGAAGTCTCGCATTTCTTGTAAGCTGGTGGACCAAATAGCCGCGCCCATCGGTAAAATATAATGCTGGCAAAAGAAATCGCTAAAGGCGTGTTGGTCTAAAAAGTCGCCGAGCGTGAGCGCTGGATCTATATCGGTTTGATGTAGCTGCTTACAGAGTTTATTGAAGCGCAGAATGTCTTTGATTAGCAACCAAAAACGAGGTTTAAAAATATTTGAACGCTGTGCAAGTAATGAATTGAGACCGTGGCCATTGTATTCCATTTGGCTTTGCACATTGTGCACGCTAAAGCTCATTTCAGTATCTTTGTAAGCAACTCCAATTTGCGATAATAGCTTTAAAAAATTAGGGTATGTTTTGTTATTACAAACAATAAAGCCGGTATCAATTGCGTGCTTTTCGCCATTATGTTCAATATCAACAGTGGCTGTGTGTCCGCCAATGTAGTCGTTTTTTTCAAATAGGGTGATATCGTACTTCTTTGATAGTAAATAAGCGCAGGTTAAGCCTGAGATACCACTGCCAATAATGGCTATTCTTTTCATTATTTTGTCATCCTAATTGCAAGTTTGCGCCAGATAAAAAACGGTAACAGTGCGAGTGTTTTAAGTATTAAGGTAAAGCGTTTGGGAAAATGAATATCGTAGTGTTTGTTTTTCATACCACGATAGATTGCCTGCGCTGCTTGTTCACTGGTAATACGGCTAGGCATCGGGAAATCATTTTTATCGGTTAGAGGGGTTGCGACAAACCCTGGGTGAATTGTACTGACCCCAATATTGTGGCGTGCTAAATCAATGCTTAGAGTTTTCGCTAAATAGCTTACGCCAGCCTTTGACGCACCGTAGGCTTGTGAGCGAGTAAGTGGCACGTAAACAGCACTTGAACTCATTAAACCAAGTTGCCCGCCCGCATTTAACTGGGGTAACCACGCCTCTAAACAATAACCAACAGAAATAAGGTTGGTGTTGATCACGCGGGCAAACAAATCACCATCGAATTGTTTTGCGTTATCTATGTATTCACAGGTACCCGCGTTTAATATGATTTGATCGAGTTTGATGTTTTTATCTAACGCGCTAAATATGGCTTGCTTGTCATTTAGATCAAACACCAGCGGTATGATGCTGTTAAATTCGCTTGCGAGCTTATCGAGTTTCTCTTGGTTGCGTCCGCACGCGTATACAGTAAAACCTTGAGTCGCGTAGTATTTAGCGAGTGATTCACCAATGCCAGATGAGGCACCTGTAATTAGTACCGTATTCATGCGGTGGCACGCTTTTTAACTAAATTTATTAACCCGCCAAGTACAGGAATATGTTGATAAAGCATATCGGCAGCGTTGAAATAATCGCGGTGAAAAATGACTTTGCCGTCTCGATACTCAAGGTAACTGTTGCCGTCAAATGACACTTCTTTGCCTGCTTTAATTTTGCTATGCGAGAAGTACATGGTCCAGTAGAGGCTAACCGTATTATCTTGTTGCAGTACTTTTTTCATTTCAAAACGCCCAGCGTCTAAGTTTTCGTACAGATTAGAAAAATACTTGGTGAGTTCAGATAGGCCATCAATGCGGTGCAATGGGTCAATAAACACAACATCTTGATGATAAATATTAGCCAGTAGCGACAAGTTGGCGCGATCCAACTTGTTGTACATAGTTAAAAATTCATCAATATGCTGTGTGTTACTCATCGTTGTTTAACTCTTTCTGATAATAATCAAGTGCCTGTAAACGGGCTTCTTTTAAATCTACCAGTTGTGGCCAGTAGCTGTGATTGCCAACCGAATTTAAATAGGTTTGTGGTTGATGAATATACTTAAGCGGTACATTCTCTAGTTCTGGTAAATACTTACGAATAAAGCTGCCGTCAGGATCAAACTTTTCACTTTGCGTTATTGGGTTAAAAATTCTGAAATAAGGTTGTGCATCGCAGCCGGTGCCTGCTGCCCATTGCCAGCCACCGCTATTGGCGGCAAGGTCGCCATCAATAAGGTGTTGCATAAAAAATGCTTCGCCTAAGCGCCAATCAACCAATAAATGTTTGGTTAAAAAGCTTGCTACAATCATACGCAGGCGGTTATGCATCCAACCTGTTTGCTTTAACTGGCGCATAGCAGCATCAACGATCGGAAATCCTGTTTTTGCCTCACACCAAGCGGTAAATTTAGCGTGATCATTGGGCCAATCGAAGCCTTTAAATTTACCTTGGAAGTCGTGCAATTTGTTTAGATTTGGAAATGACAGCAACAAGTTGCGATAAAACTCACGCCAAATTAGCTCGTTTAGCCAAGTAAAAATTGGTGCTTTTACATCTTCAAGCATGTGTGGGTAATAGGATAATAGATCGTACAAAACCCTTTTAGGGCTAATTGCGCCAATGGTTAAGTAAGGTGAAATACCACTTGTACCTTTAATCGCTGGGAAATCTCGATCACGCGCGTAGTCGATAACTTTATCATTTATAAAGCGAGGTAACACGTGTTGCATAAACTCGTGTGCCAAAGGCCATTTACTTGAATCTTGCTTAGCATAATTAAATGTAATGTTACTGGCTTGATGAGGGCTTTCTTCACTTTGTTTAATTGCTGCAAGATAATTATGGTTAAAGCCATGCTGCTGCAGCGTTTTTACCCATGCTTTTTTGTATGGCGTAAAAACTTTGAACATTTCATTTTGTTTATTAAGCACTGCGCCATAAGGCAAAATGGTGTCAGCATCGTATAGCGTTAGCTCCAGTTGCTTCGCAGCTTTGTTGTCACGTATTTTTTCACGTAATTCCGGTTCGCTGTTAGCTACTACCGAAGTAATGTTATTTTCTTGGCAAAACTCTGTTAGTTGGGCAATTTGTTGCTCAAAGGTATCGCATTCAATAAAGCTCACTTTAATTCCGAGCTTGGTAAGCTGGTCGCTAAACCAATTTAAATGACGCTCAATAAAATCAATTTGAATGCCTGAATGATTGTGAGCTTGCCAAGTTTCATAGGCAGTAATAAACACTGCATGTTGGCAATTTTGCTGTAATGCATAAAATAAAGCGGGATTATCGTCTAAACGACAATCCCGTCTAATCCAGTAAAGAGTACTCATTTATAATCCGTATCTGAGTTTCAAATCCTTAGGATAAGGGTCTAAATAAGCTTGGTTTGCCAAATAATCATTTGGGTAGTTTTGCAAATGATGGTTAATCAGAGTGAGTGGCACCATTAACGGCACTAAACCATCGTGATAAGCGATAATGTTTTCGCTAAGTTCTTGTTTATTCTGCTTAGTTAGATGCTTTTTAAAATAACCTTGAAGGTGTTGCAAGGTATTCGTGTGATTTTTTCGGGATGCGGGCTTTTTAAGGGCCTGCATTAACATCGTAATGTATTTATCAGCTAATTTTTCCACTGGTAAATCGTTTTCTTCACCAAGCAATCTGCCAAGGGCTTTATACGCTGCTACATTATGGCTCATAACTAAATATTTTTGTTGACCATGGAACGTCGTCAGCTTGTGTATCGTAAGCCCTGATGCCACAAGGTTTTGCCATTTTTTGTAGGTAAACACTCGCAGTACAAAATTTTCGCGTAGGTGCGGGTCGTTAAGTCGGCCATTTTCTTCACAAGGTAAATTTGGGTTAAGCGCCATTACTTGCTTAGCAAATAAACCAACGCCATCGTGTTCACAACCTTTGCCGTGCTCATAGTACACTTTTACACGCTCCATACCGCAACTTGGGCTGCCTTTCATAAACACAAAACCACTTAAGTGCGACATTTTACTCGCTGATTTTTCAGCGTATTCGTTCATTTTTAGCGTAACGTCCATGCTGCCATCGGGACGTGAAACATGGATCATATCGTCGCGCTTAATTTGCCTAATAGTAGGGCGCGGCACAGGCAACCCAACCGCAACCTCAGGGCAAAATTTTTGATACTCGACAAACTTTCCTAGCTGGTTAACGCAAAAATCAGATTTTTTATGGCTTTTGTCAAAGCGTACTTGGTCACCTGTTAAGCAGGCGCTTATACCAAGTATAATTTTATCCTTATCTGTAACCATGCTCCCTCCTAGTAAATAAATTTACCGATTGGATTAAGTAACTTGCTTAAGCCTTGTGTAAAGTGCAGCGAATCACTTGAAACAGTTAAGCACAGGCAACCGTGTTCTGTAATTGGATTATGTGTATGTTTTCCGTCTAACCAAATAAAGTCGCCTTTATGATACTCACCCATATCGTCTTTGAAACTACCATCTAATAATAGTGTAATTTCAAAGCCATTGTGAGTATGTTCAGGCACTGAGCCGCCACGGTCGATGTGCAACAAGCTAGTGTGCAAATTGGCGTCTTCTAACCCAATGCGCGAACGCGATAGTTTACCTAAGTTAGCCCAGCTGCTTAGCTCTAAATTTTTTAACACTTGAGGCAGGTAATAGCTATTTTCTTTCAGTGATAACTCAATTGGTTGCGCTGCAACGACATCATCAATACTGTCATCAAGCGTAATATCGTTGATTAACGCATCTAAATCGATATCTGACGGTAAATCACAGTTGTCGGTGTCATTATTGGTGTACGTAAATGCGCCTTTTGCTGCCTCAGCAGTCAGTGCTTCTACTTGCTGTTGGCAATGCGGGCACAATTCAATATGTGCGGCGATAACAACAGAAATTGAGGCTGGTAATTCTCCGGCACAATAGGTTTTGAGCAGTGAAAGTTGTGGATGGTGCTTAATCATTGTCTGCTCCTATGTGCTGTCTCAATTTTGTTAGGGCTAAACGCAGTCGCGATTTAACGGTTCCTAACGGAATGCTTAGATTTTTTGCTAATTGCTCTTGCGATAAATCTTGAAAATATACGCCTTGAATAATTTGTCTCTGGTTATCAGGAAGGCGATTCAAATACTGTGAAATTTGCTTATCCATTAAGTGGTCGGCAAACACGTGTTCATCTGAATTTTGCGCTTCTGCTAATGGCCAAATATCATCGCTGAGTGTGTCTTCGTGATTGGCTTGCACTTTGCGCAACATATCAAAACTAATATTACGCATCACTGTGTAGACCCACGTTGTCGCAGCACCTTTCTCTTGGTTGTACAGGTGAGCCTTACGCCACACGTTGGTCATTGTTTCTTGCAGCAACTCTGACGCCAACGCAGGGTTGTTAAATTGCTTTCTGCCAAAGCCTAAAATTTTGGGTGAAAACCATTTAAATAGGCGCGCAAATGCTTGTTTGTCACGCTTCTCGGCTATGTCATTTAGCCAGCTAGATAGCGTTTTGCTGTCAATTTCTTGCCCATCTAAATTTGCGTTTTGCTTCATCGAAGATCGGTGATTATTGGTTGTTGTTGATATCATCATAGCGCTCTGACAATAAAATCATAGTAGACAATACGCAGTGAGCACAAAAGCGATCAGTTTTCTTGACCTAAAATAATAGTTTTTAAAAAATCATCGGCTTGAGTAAAACTATCTGCGTTAGTAAAGAGTTGTTTTTTCTCGAAAGACAGCGGCAAAATTTCTAAAAACCGCGCACAAACCCAGTTAATATCGTCAAACTTTGGTTCAGGATACAAAGACGCCTGCTCAGGAAACTCTTCAAACACATGATGTAGCTTAGCGGCGAGCACAGAGTGGTGTTGTTGTTCGCTTTGCTGCGGCCAGTGAGGCACTTCGCTGCAATCAGCGAAACGCAAACTGTCTTGATCCATAGTTACATTTTTGATGGTCACAAGGCTTTTCGCCTTGATATCAATATGCAGCAATTCGCCTTCCTGGTAGAAGTTAATAATATCAACCCAGGCGCCGAGTTTAGGCACGTTTAGCTCAGCTTGATGATCATACAAACACAACACAAAACCATTTTGTTGGCAGGCAATCGACACCATTTTGAGATAGCGAGGCTCAAAAATACGTAGTCGAGTTACACCGTCGGGCAACAAAAATATTGGTAATGGAAATACTGGTAGATTCATAAGTAGCTTATTCTGAACAACATAATATGCTTATACGTATTGTTGCTAAAAAAGATCCATCTACAAGGAGATTACTTTGTCTTGGTTGTTTTTGTTGTTGGCAAGTTTGGCGTGGGTGCTATTTGATTTTTGTCGAAAACGTCTGGTTGAAAATAACAGTCCTTTACTCGTTAGTTTTGTTTTTAGCTTGTTCACGTTACCTGTTTACTTAGTTTTTTGGCTGGCCACGGGTTCTTCCCAGTTGCCTCAAGTAATGGTTTATTATGTGTTTGCCAGTCTAAGTGGCTTGTTGGCAGCGCTTGGTGCGGTATCCTTTATTTCGGCGCTTGGGTGTGGACGTTTTTCTATTTTGCTGCCCATGCTCGCGCTGACGCCTTTGATTGCAGCGCTACTTAATGCAGTCGTTTTTTCAAATATTCTTAGCTGGCAAGCGTACACGATTATTGGTATTTGCGCCTACGCTACATATCGCCTACTTGGTGAAGGGGTTGCTATTACAGAGCCGGGCGCTGGATTTATGTTACTCGCGGCATTTTCTTGGGCGGGCTGTATTTGCCTCGATCAATTTGTATTACCACATGCATCGGTGAGTTTTCATGCGTTGTGGGTTAACGTAATTATGGTCCTAGTGCTTTTTTGTTCGCTTGTAACTAGGCGAAAAAGTGCGCTGTTGCCAAGGGGGTGTAAAATCTATTGGGCGATTGGCTTGTGTGGTTTTGCAGCTGCGGTACTACTGCAATTTAGTGCACTCAGATATTTAGATGCCAGTATTGTTGAGGCGGTAAAGCGTGCGATTGGCATTGTGGCTGCGATGATTGTAGGAAGCGTGTTTTTGCGAGAAAAACTGAAACCATATCAGTATGTTTACGGCGTGATTATCATCTTTTCAGTATTAATATTTAGCTTTGTAACTGAGTAACACAGATCATTTTATAAAATTAATTTAAACTTTTTTTGAACTTCCTCAAAACGGCTATGTCTATTGAAATACAAGAAAGAGATTTCTTGTTTAGATATTTCCCTGAAGCATTAGTTGTTGATGATGCACTTTCGGCTCACATCCCTGTGAGCCTTTTTTATGCCTGTAATAAATCTAAATTTACATTTTTCTCGGCAAAATTCTTTTTTATTTCCTATATTTGAAAGTACTTACTTGAGCGTTAAATATCTCTATGGATAGCATCAAAAAACATCCGGAAATAAAGTGCTTTATTACCGTGGCGACAATTGTGGCACAACTAGAAGTGATTTTGACTGAAGCAAAAAGCTTATCGCTTACCTCCAAAAACGCCAGAGTTGTCGCAATTAGGGCGGGGGAGGCTGCTTTAGGCTTCAAATCGATCACCAATTTTATCAACGAATTTTCCGGGCGCACCATTCAAACAACAGAACATATTAATTTACACGCCAGCCAGTTATTTCGGCTCGCGTTACATCATTTGCGCGCTAGTCAATTTGAGCAGCACCTCGCTAATAGCCTTGCATTGTTTGAGCATCCGCAAAGTCGCGCATTACACCACAAGGCGGCAGGGCAAGTGAAAGATGCCATGACAGCGCTTAAACATGAATTGCAAAACTTACAGTGGCAATTTGAAGAAATAGAACAACAAATGCGCGCAGCCGAATACATCGCAGTGACGTCGCGTGTAGAAGCATCACAGGCAGGTGAGTTTTGTGCCAGTTTGGAATCTGTTTCAGACTATATAAGCTCCGCTGCAATGCGTATTAAAGGCGCGATAGAGACTAACCTCAGCACACTCGATGAGTTAGAAAGGGTATTTAAATGAAATCGACCGATTTATACCAAGGTAAACATCACAAATGGATTGTATTTGGCCGGGATCAGGGAAAATCAGAAAAAATAATTGATACCAACCAATATATGATCGTGACTAACCAGCAAACCATGTTGTTAGATCCAGGTGGTATAGAGTTATTTTCTGCGATGTTAGCTGGCATATTAAGTCATACTGAACTCGAGAAAGTGACTACCTTATTTGCATCACACCAAGACCCAGATATCATTTCTTCACTGGGTTTGTGGGATAAAACTATTCCAAATGCCAAGCTATACGCGCCTTGGCTGTGGGAAGGGTTTATTCGCCACTTTGGTATGGATAATATTGAATATAAGTCGATCCCCGATGAAGGACAAGAGTTGCGCTTAGATGGTGTGACGTTTCGTTTTATTCCAGCCCATTTTTTACATTCCTCGGGTAACTTTCATGTTTATGATGCTGAAGCCAAAATTCTGATGAGCGGTGATATTGGCGCTCGCTTGAAGAGCCAGACGCCCCCATGTTTGTTGAAGACTTTGCCAAACACGCCGATAAAATGCGTTACTTTCACCAGCGCTGGATGCCGTCTAATAGCGCGAAAAAGAACTGGATTGCGCGCGTACGCGAACTTGATATAGACATGATGGCGCCACAGCACGGGCGGATCTTTAAAGGTGAGGCAGTACAAGAGTTTCTTGAGTGGTTTGATAATTTGGAAGTTGGTATAGTGAATTCGTAAGTTGATAACTTGAACTCATAGTTAAAAACAATCTAACTTACTGATATATTTTAATAAAACGTGTGTAAGCGCGCTTATCTTATGCTTTTTGATATTGCCTTTTGTGTGTCAATTAATTTGGGATTCATTGCGAACCAGCATAATGAGTAGTACGTAAATTAAAACGTAATGTGTTTTTGAGTTCAGGAATACGATTAAAGGAAACGGTATGACAAGGGTTTTAGTTGGATTAGCTGTATTGTTTGCATCATTGGCATTACATGCAAAAGACCAAGGAAAAGTACAAGCGCTGTATGATTTTGACCATAAAGTGCACTATCGCCAAACACAGTTGGCTGATAACAAATACAAGCTGTCTATTCGAGAAGGCAGTTATCAAGAGTTTGCTAAGCAATCTGTATTTATGTTGCGCCACAGCGCAGCGCTGTGTAAAAGCGATAAATTTAATCTTAAGTTTGTGTCGGGAATTCAAGCGTTTGAAAAATTCCCAACAGAGCCTAGAGCAAATCCAGGCCCATTAGTTGCTGAACTAACCTGTAGCTAATTATGCAAGTGAAATAAAGAATATGCTAACAGCGTTAAAATTTTCGATGTAGATTGACTACATACGGAAGTTCTACTTTGTTAGCTTTTCATCATCTCGCGTTATTTCCCATTGCGTAACTAGCATAATGGATATCGCTGTTAATCTTGATAGCCCCATGGTGCAGCAGGTGGTGTAATTGGGTTAGTTAAATCAAAGTCTACTCTAAACTCGCGCCCTTCACGTACTAAGCGATAGGTATATGTCTCTGGGTAAATGAAAATTTGCCATGTATTTCCATTTGATTGTGGTATTCCTTGTTTTACAAATAACTCTTTTGAGTATTGATCGGCAGGAAAAGATTGTGCGTGTTGCCAGCCTGCATCAACCGTATGGCCGCCATACATGGTTGATACATCGTATTCACCGTTACTCATGCGGTGGTCGTGCTTTAAACTTAAACCTGAACCAGTTTTGGTGATAATCCATGTGCGTGATGCATCGTCACCAACATGAAATGGAATTTGTAGTTCTGTGTCACTGCATTTACGCACATGCATTACTAATTTTTTACCGCTGAAAGAACCATTATCTTGGTTATCAACCGTTACTTTTCCTTGGTATGCCTTACCGCAATGAGCGCGCAATTTATCGAAAAAAGCGTCGTGACTAGCAATACTAACTTTTGGTGCTGGTTTGACTACCGCTGGGCCGAGGTTTTTTGCGCTGCTCGCTGCAAGTGCTGAGGCAGGTATTAAGCTGCTAATGAGTGCAGCCAAAGCAAATTTATATTTCATCGTGTAATTCCATATTTCTATTTGGTAGCCCAGGGGGAGCTGTAAATTAAGTTATGAGGTGATCCTTCGTAATGCTGTGGAAAAGTACACTTGTAGATAGCACAGCAAAGATCAACAGGCTCTAGCATAACATTCATTTAGCATAACAAAAGTGTGTTGAGATGAGGTTAACGACGCTCATTGTGATGAAGTTCGCAAAATAACATTTTAGCATTAGTTAAAGTTATTAATGTTTGTTGCATTTGCAACATAGGTGTTTGATTCAGAAATAAGTTTTTTAAAAACGGGTTGTGTTGTGTCTAATTTAGGTATTAAATGGCCTCGATTAAATAAATGTTACAAATATTCTAAAGCTATGCTGTTTTTAGTCGACAACATATATGCGTTAGAACAATAAATTGTTTAATCAAGCCTTATACAATTTCCCCACCGTCACTGAAGTTTAGAGGTAAAAATGTTTCAAGCCATAAAAATTAAAACTAAGTTGCAAATCCTTTCAGGGATCGCGGTAGTTTCAATGGCTGCTCTCACGTTATTAAATGTTTATATTGCAGGGAAGAAGCAAGTATTAGTGGATGCTACAGAAGATTTAATTGCTGCTGAGCGCGCTGTCGCAGATACATTGCGTATTGAAGTTAAGTTCTTGGAGAAGCCAGCGTCAGGTTTCCGCCAAGAATTGGTAAATCGAGTCGATGAAGCTGAGTCGGCCTTAACTAAACTACAACAAAAACTATCTGAGTTTGATGTAACTCCACGTGCGCTTGCTGATACAAGAGAAATGCTATCAACATTAGAGCGTGATTTTGTCAGTTTAGATGAACTGTACATTGAGTATGGTTACAACCAAAATGCGGGATTGCGTAAAGAACTACGCGGTGCCGTTCATAAATTAGAAGAACAAGCAAAAGCGACTAATCGCCTAGACATCAGTGTATTAGTGCTGCAACTTCGCCGAAGTGAAAAAGATTTCATTATGCGAGGCGACAAAAAATACATTGCGCGTATTAACAGTACGGTTGCTGAGTTAGAAAAGCTGCTACTTATCAGCAATGATAGAAATTTAATCAGCTTATTAAAGCAGTATCAAAATGCTTTTTTAAAAGCGTCTGAGCGTTATCTTGCAATTGGCTTTAACCAAACAACAGGTTTAAAGAGCCAAGTTGCAGAAACCGAAGATAAGCTAAAAATATCACTTGAAGCGCTAGGGGTTGAGTTAGAGGCTATTCAAGAAGATATCTACGCAGATGCTAAAGTGCAGCAAATTGCATTGAGTTTAATTTTGGCATTCGCATTAGTTGGCTTTTTATTTACCATCACACGCTCTGTTACAACGTCAATTGATAGTGTTATTAACGATATTGACCGCATCGCGCATTCGGGTGACTTGTCGATTAAGGTTCGCAAACACGGTAATGATGAGTTGGCGATGTTGGCCGATAGTGTGAATGAATTGATGGCGAAGTTTTTATCCGTACTACAAACCATTCATCACTCGGTTGAAATTGTAAATACTGAATCGACTCGTGTAGCGCAGGTAGTGGAATCGAGTGGCCAGCAACTGGTTCAGCAAAAATCGGAAGTTGAAACAGTTGCAAGTGCGGTAACTGAAATGGGCGCAGTAGCGCATGATATTGCTATTAATGCTGAAACAACCTCAAACCGTGTTGATACAGTTTCACAAAACGCGACGATTGGGCAGAAGCAAATAGAAACAACCGTTGATCAAATGACCTTATTGAGTAATCAATTGGTTGAATCTGCTGAGCAGGTTAATTTACTGCGTGAAAAGAGCAACGCAATTAACGCTGTGATGGAAGTTATTCGTGGCATCGCAGAGCAAACTAACCTACTTGCGTTAAATGCAGCGATTGAAGCCGCGCGTGCGGGTGAGCAAGGTCGAGGTTTTGCGGTTGTTGCTGATGAAGTTCGCTCTCTTGCGGTGAAAACACAAGAGTCAACGCAAGAAATTACGCAGATCATTACCGACTTGCAATCAAGCACTGCGAACATTGTCGACAGTATTGAATTGTGCAAATCGCAAGGTTTAGAAACGGCTGAGCAAACAGATAAAGCAGGTAAAGCGTTCGCTGAAATTATTGCCGATATTCAGGAAATCTCAGAGATGACGTCAACCATTGCGGTGGCGGTTGAGCAGCAATCTACTGTGGCACAAGAGATAAACCAAAATATTGTACAAATCAGCGACTATGCAGATGAACTAGCAAATAGCTCACTGGCTAACTCTGAAGCCTCAAATCAGGTTTCACATCAAGCTGATGAGCTCGATAATGCAATAAAGTGGTTTAAAATTTAACTACAAAATTAAATGGTTAGAGTAAAAGCGAGGTTAGTAATAGCCTCGCTTTTTTATTGCTTTTTAGAATATCTTGGTTAACTTTAATACAGTGCTCACAAACAATAAGGAAAAAGACATGGCAAGTTACACAAAGCACCAAGCAGGCACATTTTGCTGGACGGAATTATGCTCTCGCGATTGGGCGTCAGCGAAGGCATTTTATACTCAACTATTTGACTGGCAACATGATGATCAGCCGATAGGTGATGATTTGTATTACACCATGCTGCAACTTAATGGCAAAGATATTGGTGCCATGTACCAAATGGAAGCAGAGCGTTTAGAGCAAAAAGTACCAAGTCATTGGCTAAATTATATTGCGGTAGATAATGTTGACGAAACCGTTGAGAAAGCTAAGCAAGCAGGTGCACGTGTAATTGCTGGCCCTCATGATGTTATGGATGCAGGGCGCATGGCGATGTTCTTTGAGCCGAACGGAGCAATGTTTGCGATATGGCAAGGTAATCAGCATTGTGGTTCACAAATCAAAAATGAAGCGCGCAGTGTGTGTTGGAACGAGCTTGCATCAAAAGACGCAGAGGCAAGCCGACAGTTTTATTCATCTGTATTCGGCTGGCAATATAAAGTTGAAGACATGGATGGTATGCCATACACCATTTTTATGTTAGGTGATGAAGAAATTGCGGGCATGCTGGAAATGAATGAAGAGTGGGGCGATATGCCAGCACACTGGATGACTTACTTCCAAGTAACCAATTGTGATGAAACCTTAGCAAAAGTAGAGGAGCTGGGTGGTACCGTATGCGTACCTGCAACCGACGTGCCCAATGTTGGTCGTTTTAGTGTGATCAACGACCCACAAGGCGGATTTCTATCTGTGATTGAAATGTAGTTCAGTAGTATTACGTTGTATCAACTAAATGTTTTTAGTTGATACAACGATTTGGTATCTGTAAAACACACGCTAAGTAGCGATTTAATCCAAAACGAAATAATAGCAAGCGTCACTACAATCCAAACCGACAAGAATAAAAGTGAGCCACTTGGTAAATTTGGTGTTTGCCCTGCAACGCCATAGCTCATAATGGTTATGTAAGCATAATATCCAATCAAACTGAGTAAACAGCAGCTAATTATTAATGACGTTTTAACCCCTTGCTGTGATTCTTTTCGTCTTAATTTGCTTTGTCGTTTTACATACATGTAGCTACCGCTGAGTGATAAAAATGATAACGCAATACCACAAACAAACCATGCTAATTTAACCCACAAACCAGCAAAATTGCCAAAATGAAGAGGATCTGCTGTATCAGATAAACGCCAATAGAGCCCTTGGCTTGATGCTGTTTGGTTATAAACAACTTCACCACTGTATGGGTTAATGTAAAGTTTATTGGCACGATCACGTACTAAGATATCAGCTGACTGCCCCTCCACATAAAAGTAACCACCAGAGAATCTCATAGCTCTAATATCTAAATCGGGCCGTGCATTTTGAGCTATTTTTTCTAGCGTAACAATTGATAAGGGTTGCGTATTTTGCGCTTCTAACTCAGCTATAGGGTTGACGGCGAAGTTACCAACATCTGTAAATGCAGTTTTGCCATCGACTAAGTCCATGCGTACAAATTCGTACAAGTACCAAATACTAGTCAGCGAAATTATTACGGCGAACCATAAACTCCAAACACCAGAAAATTTATGCAAACTGGCTAGTTTTGCGCGACTATCGCCATTCCATGAAAGTTGTAGCCACTTTTTCCACCATCCTTGATATAGATAAACGGCACTTACGGTTGAGAAACATAAGGGTAATGCAAAAATAAGTACCAAATAGTACGAGACGATGCTATCGAATATGCCGAAAAAGTGCATATGAAAGTCACGAAAGAAACGTTGAATATTTAAAAAGCTAGTGACTCCAGTAACTTCTCCATTAACGGGGTCAACGTAAACATGTTGCCAAGGTTTACCTTTAAATCTAACTACAAAGTCGTGTGCAAAATAAGGTTCTCCCGAAGAAAATGCAATACCGATTTGTGCGTTTGGAAACTGTGTTTGAACCTTTTGATAGGCTTCACCTAAACTCACATTATGAGCTTGTGGCTGTGCTCTAGCCTTATTATCAAATAGCCAGTCTAATTCGTATGAAATGGTTGCAAAAGCGCCAGTCCAGCAGATAAAAAACAATATTAGACCAAACCACACGCCGCTTAGACTATGCCAGCTAAACCATTGCTTTTTTGTCATTAAGTAATCTTCCTTGCATTCTTAAAACGACGTTTAATAATGTTTGGCTTGTTGTGAAATAACCCGATTTGTATTTTCTCGATTTATTACACTTACTCGCAATAAAACGAAGCTCACATTGTGTATCAATTTGAAATTTAAAGTATTGTAGTGATAATGATTTGCATTTACAATATTGCGCGACGTTTTTTTATTAAGGATTAATATGAAGTTTAGTCGCCTAGCTTTGGCT
The DNA here is from genome assembly GCF_002964745.1 of Pseudoalteromonas sp. T1lg24. Lineage (NCBI taxonomy): Bacteria > Pseudomonadati > Pseudomonadota > Gammaproteobacteria > Alteromonadales > Pseudoalteromonadaceae > Pseudoalteromonas > Pseudoalteromonas sp. T1lg24. The sequence continues at coordinate 39,121 of NZ_PQCB01000002.1, forward strand.
GTATCAGCTATTTTAATGTTACCTCATATCGTATTTGCTAACGAACCGAGTGATACCAGCCAAAAAACTAAAAAAGATCTAAAAGACATAGAAGTAATTGAGATTTTAGGTCGAAGCTCGCAATCCACTTTCTCCGATTATAGCTATTCAGTAACGCGCACAGCAGCAGATATTTTAGAAATTCCCCAATCAATAAGTGCAGTAACAAAAGAAGTGATTCAAGACCAAGCTATGATGCGTCTTAATGACGTAACCCCTTTTGTTAGTGGCGCAAATGAATATTCTGTTTATGACGATATCACAATTCGCGGTTTTCGCAGTCAGGACGATCGTCGGGTTAACGGAATGCGAACTCATAATAACTTTTGGAACCAAACATTAATTGCCCACGTTGAGCGTGTTGAAGTAATTAAAGGACCTGCTTCTGCTGTTTTTGGTGATGCAAGTCCTGGTGGTACCGTTAATACCGTTACTAAAAAACCGCTTGCGGAAAGTCGTCATAATATTAGTGCGCGTGTCGGTAGTTATTCAGATAAGTACATCGCATTAGATTCGACAGGGCAAATCGCTCACAGTGACGATTTATTGTATCGCTTTAACGGTGGTTATGAAGATTCAGACACATTTAGAGACAATATTTTCAATAAAAGTTTATTGCTCTCACCAAGCTTAACTTACTTACTTGGCCAAGACACAAAATTAAACTTTGAAGTAGTTTACTCTGATAGTAAGGGCTTACTTGACCGAGGGCAGCCAAACCTTAGGGGAGCGACCGACCTTTCAAAAATTCCTATGTCACTCTCGTCAAACCAGCCGGGTGATAAACTTGATACTACATCGCTTTCAGCAAGTTTGACTCTAGATCATCACTTTAATGATTATTGGTCACTCGGCTTTAAATACATGCATTTAGACAGTGAACAAAAATTAGTAGAGCACCGAGCTGCAACTTACATTGCCGATTCTGATTCTGTGTTTAATGTATGGTATACCGATCGCGATATTGATGCTGACTCTGATAATGTGACAGCATATGTAACCGGCAAACTATACACGGGCGATATCGAACACAATATTGTTGTAGGTGGTGATTATATTGATAATCATAAAGTTAATTCGCAAAGAATGAGCCGCTCAGCAGGGACTTTTGATATTTTGAATCCAACATATCAACAGCCTAATGTAGACAGTTACAACTTAGGTGATGTGTTTGAATTTGGTGGAGGGTTAACAAGTAACGGTTTATATATTCAAGACCATATTAAGTTTGAAGACTTGTCTATTCTTGCGAGTTTACGTCGTGAGGATTATAAACTAACAGACCTTAACGGCAATGAGAGTTCAGATAGCGATATTTTACCGCGCTTAGGTGTTGTATATAACCTGTCGTTAGACTCTAGTGTGTACGCTAGTTGGGTTACGGGTTTTGAACCGCCATCAACGTTTTTAAATACGGAAGAACAAGGTGGTCCATTTGGGCCGATTGACAGTTATTTATACGAAGTCGGCTATAAAACAAAACTGTTTGATGAAAAAGTGTTACTAACAACGTCTTTGTATCAAATCACTAAACAAAATGTACTAGTTCAAGACTTAGAGCGTTCAGGCGAGTTAGGATACCGAGTGTATCGCCAACGTGGTGAAGAACAAGCTAAGGGCTTTGAGTTTGATATAAACGGCCAAATCAGCGAAGACTGGCTTGTAATTGCAAATTACGCCTACAACCGAGCAGAAATTACGGAAGATTCTGACCCTACGCTAATTGGTGAGCAAAAAGAAAATGCACCAAAGAATTCTGCGACTTTGTGGAGTAAATATACGCTTACTGACACCTGGAAAATTGCTGGTGGAGCAACCTTTATTGATGAACGCAATACGTCGGACGACGCTGTATTACCTTCATACACGATCTTACAAGCAGGCGTTTATTTTACGCAACCAAAGTGGCAAGCTGCTTTGTTAATTGACAACTTACTCGACAAAGATCATTGGACTGGTGGCTACTCTTACGGTCAGCTATTTCCAGGCGACCCAAGAACGGTAAGCTTAACAATGAACTACACTTGGTAGGGGATATTGGTTTTTGTTGCAAAAACAAACTTTAAAGATTAGTAAACCCTAGACACACCTTGTATTTTATCTAAAAGATACCAATGTTTATTGGTATCTTTTTTATTGGGAAAAAATTATGACACAACACGTGGTTATTACGGGCGCAAACCGCGGTATCGGGCTTGCATTTGTTGAGCAATATATTAAACAAGGTTTTAATGTGACTGCTGTAGTGCGCACTGCAAGTGAAAAACTTAATGCAAGTGGCGCAAACGTGATTGAGGGAGTTGATGTTGCAAATGCAGATGATATTGCCAAACTTAAAACGCAACTTGGTGATCAAGCAATTGATATTCTAATAAATAATGCGGGTGTGTTTCATAACGAAAGCCTAAGCAATATGGATTTTGCGAACCTAGAGCAGCAAATTAATATTAATGCAGTTGCACCAGTCCGCGTGACGCATGCACTACAAGCAAACTTGCGTGCTGGCAGCAAAGTGGCAATGATCACAAGCCGTATGGGATCAATTGAAGATAATGGCTCAGGTGCATATATTGGTTATCGCATGTCAAAAGCCGCGCTCAATGCCGCGAGTAAAAGTATGGCGATTGAACTTGCATCGCGTGATGTTAGCCTAGCAATCTTACATCCAGGTTTTGTACAAACCGCAATGGTCGGCTTTGCTGGCGATATCACACCAGAGCTTGCTGCTAGTCGTTTAATTACGCGTATTGATGAGCTAAATTTAAATAATACAGGCACTTTTTGGCACTCGAATGGCGAAGTGTTGCCTTGGTAATTTAACGCTCTACAGGGCTGGGTAAATCAAGTAACAGCGCAAAGCTGTAAAGCATGGTTTGCTCCGCCTCGGTTAATTGATTATCCCATTTAGCTGTAAACTCGATAGCTTGCAAAAAAGCATTGCGATTTTTCAGTGGTAAACGAGTGAGTACAGCAAAAAACTGATGTGCGTGCTCAATATCAAAAAGTTTAAACTCAATTACCTCCAACCCTTTCATATTAAATTGCTGACATGTTGCTTTAAACGCTTGCTGTTGCTCATGTTCAGATTCGTGACCAATCGCTGCAATTAAACTCACAAAGTACCGCCATGCGAGAATCAGTTTTTTGCTATTACGAGTGGTAACGGCAAGGGTACGTTTCGCTTTAGTGACTTGCATTAAGATAATTTCTAAATACAACCAAGTAATTAAATACTGATTGCGTTGCCTGGTATTCGTTTTAGGCGCTAGATTTTTTTGCTTAACAATTTGCCAGCACAACTCAGTGAAGTCGTGTTTTTGTTTTTCCCCTAGGCTGGTAATACTTGGCGATGCTAACTCGATAAGTTGAAAGCGTTCGTTTTCAGATAATTTAGCAAGTTCGCTTTCGGCGCAATCAAGGGTATACGCATCAACGTAGTGTGATGATAATAAGCAATTTAGTTGTAAATTTCGTAACTCAAACTCGTCACTAATTAATAACAGCGGAATAAGTGTAAAACACGCGTAAGGGTCGTGTACTAAATGCGATAGTTTGTCTGATAAATGACTGGTATCGGCAGTGATGGTTTGATTGATTATAGGCGTGCTGTTTTCAGTTAAAAACTCGCGTGTTGCGCTTAATTGCATTGCTTGGTAGTTGGCAACACTCGGCCTTTCACGAAAACCAGCACTTGGCGGCTGCCAACTTGGGTCTAGCTTAGCAATTCGCTTCACAATTGGCGGATGAGTCGAAAATGAACTTACCCAAGGGGTTCTTATTTGATTAAAAAATAAATGGCTGTATTGATGAAAGTGAGCATTGCGATGTGGCTTTCGAAGTCCTGCGGCTACTTTCAGCGCATCTGCGAGCGCTGCGGGATTACGATTAAACTGACAGGCACTGGCATCCGCTAGATATTCGCGGCGACGGCAAATTGCGGCTTTAATAAAATCGGCCATTAATGTGCCAATATAGCCGTAACAAATAAGCATAAGTGCAATTACTAACTCCAAGCCTCCAGAGCCTTTAGCGTTACCACGCCCTGCAGCGGCGGCACGCTCGAGTATCCACTCACCTGCTAAACCGATAAAACTAATAGCAAAGGTAGCTGCAACTAATCGGTTATTCAGTTTTATATCACCATTAACAATATGACTAAATTCATGGGCGACAACCGCTTGTAGTTCGTCACGGGTTAGTTTTTCAAGTGCACCTCGGGTTACCGTAATCACCGCATTATGGCTGTTATGACCCGCCGCAAATGCGTTTACTTGGCTATGATGCAATTGTAGGTAAACGCGAGGTACTGTGGTACGTGCTGCTATTGCCATTTCCTCAACCACATTGAGCAATTGCTTTTCTAACGGATGAAAGGTGTTGGGCTGTATACGTGTTGCACCTAATTGCTCAGCAATTTTGCTGCCACCCGTACGCAGTTGGCGGTATTTATAAATGCCCGTAGTAAAAATAAGTATTGCAGTAACGAGTGCTGATGGAATATGCCATTGATATGGATTTTGTGCACGAAATACATCCCAACCTTGGTACAAAATAAGGTTTAGATTACTGGCTATTCGGGCATCGAAAATAAGACCAAAAAACCATTGTGCAAGCAACACAATTAGGCCAACGGCAATGCAAAATAAGCAAACCAGCATAGCGCTGGCACGCCGGTTTGCAGCTTGTTGCTGAAAAAAGTTTTTCATTAATTAAAGTTGTACAGAGGGGGCTTGTCGTATACTGGTTTTTTCTAGCTCTAACACGCTGGCATCATTTTTGTGGCCAAATTTAGCTGCGACTAAGTTGTTTGGAAAGCTTTGTTTGTAGGTGTTATATTGCATAACTTCATCGTTATAAGCTTGGCGCGCAAAGGCTATTTTATTTTCTGTTGAAACCAGCTCTTCATGTAAATCTTTTACCGTTTCGTTGGCTTTTAATTCAGGGTAATCCTCAATAGTAATTTGTAAACCTGAAAGAGCCTGCGTTAAGGTGTTTTCAGCGTTAGCTAATTGTTTAATCAGTGCGCCATTGTTTGGGGCTTGTTTTGCCTGCTCTAAATAACTTAACGCGGCATTTCGCGCTTTGGTGACTTGCTCAAGCGTACTGCTTTCATGTTTTAAGTAAGCTTGGCAGGTGTTGACTAAATTTGGGATTAAGTCATGACGTCGGTGTAGCTGCACATCAATTTGTGCAAAAGCGTTAATCACATAATTGCGATACTTAACGAGTGTATTAAATATCACAATAACAAACACTGCTAATAACGCGAGTATAAGTAACAAAATACCAATAGTTGAGAAGAAGTTATCAATTACACTGGTCATTAAATTTCCTTGAGAAATGCCTCTAAACTGTCAACACAATGGCTAAAAGCGCCAAAAAATTCAACTATTTTGCTATCATATCGGCAATTACCCAAATTTAATACGAGAACAATATGGCAGATGATACGCTAGCGACCGAAAATATAGATATTCCAGTGTTTTTTTTGGCGCCTGATATGCCTATAACGCAAGACTCAGAACCTGCGTTTTTTGTTTCAGTGGCACTTACCGAAATGGTAATGGCTGAAATGTGCCAAAAAATTACTGATGAAGAAACACATACGGTATTTCTAACAGATTACGCGTTTAACGACGTAATAGCAGATTGGCAGCGTGCAGTGACAAATATTGAATCAGTGCAATTGCACCTTAAAAAAGGCCCGCAATTAGCGGTGATGGTTTGTAGCGAAAACGAGCAACAGTTTATTTCACCATGGTTGGAATTTGCTCCTGAGTTTGATTTAGGACTTGATGACGAGGACGTTGAGTAAATGAAAAAGTTCGTTGTTTTATTTTTCATAATTGTGGTTTCTGGCTGTACAGCTTTGGCGGTCAATAACTGGCATAACAAATATGGCAAACCCGAAGTAAAACAACGAATAGTTGCGCATCATAGCAGTGATGGGCAATTTTATCAGAGTGCGGTAAAACCCGTATTAGAAAGCCGTTGTGTAGTGTGTCACGGCTGTTATGATGCACCTTGCCAGTTAAAGTTAACATCGGCAGCCGGTATTGATCGCGGTATTAGCAAAGAACTCGTTTACGATGGCACGCGATTAGTCGCAGCAAAGCCGCACCGATTATTTATTGATGCCGATTCAACGTCTGAATGGCGAGAACTTGGTTTTTCACCGGTTTTAAACGAATACCCCGAGTCACCTGCGAACAACCTTGCAGCAAGTTTGCTCTACAATACATTACTTGTTAAAAAATCAAACCCGTTGCCACAAGTGGCGCAGCTTGGTGATGAATATGATTTTTCGCTAGATAGAACGGCGACCTGTGCCAGTATTGAAAGCTATCAGCAAGTCTCTGAGCATCAACCATCACTGGGTATGCCTTATGGTTTTCCTGCCGTTGATGATAGCGAATTTAACGTGCTGCAGCATTGGTTAATGCAGGGCGCAAAAATGACCAATTTAGCGCCGGTGGACCAATTTACTGCACAGCAGGTTGAAAAGTGGGAAGCATTTTTAAACCAAGCACCAGCTAAGCATCAACTTATGGCGCGCTATATTTATGAGCACTGGTTTTTAACAAATATTTATTTCAGTAACGCTAAAGAGCAGCATTTTTATAAGCTGGTGCGTTCGACAACACCACCGGGCAAACCGATTGATGTAATCGCAACACGCAGACCATTTGATGAGCCAAACGTTGCGCGAGTGTATTATCGCTTACAGCGTAATCAGGCCAGCATTTTGGCGAAAAATCATATTCCATTAGCTCTGGATAACAAAGAGTTAGCGCGATTGCATCAGCTGTTTATTGCAACGGATTATACCGTGTCGGAATTGCCTAGCTATGCAGTAGATGTTGCCTCCAACCCATTTAAAAGCTTTGCTCAGATCCCGACCAAAGTGAAGTACCAATTTTTACTCGACCATTCACAAACCATTATTATGGGTTTTATTAAAGGGCCGGTTTGTCGTGGCCAAGTGGCGCTAAATGTAATTAATGACCACTTTTGGGTGGCATTTGTTGAACCCAAACGTGTTGCCAATGCCAATATGGATGAGTTTTTTCATCAAGTAGATGATTTATTGGCAATGCCGGCAGAGGAGCAAAGTAATGCGCTGCCAATTAGCAGTTGGGTTAAATATGCCAGACTACAAGCTAAGTTTTTAGCGCGTAAAACAGCGAAAATGAATGAGTCGTTTTCTGGTGGTAAAGGGCTTGATATGTCGCTGCTTTGGCAAGGTGAAGGGCATAATGATAATGCCGCACTGACTATTTTCCGCCATTTTGATAGTGCCACTGTAGTTAAAGGGTTAGTTGGGCAAGCACCAAAAACCATGTGGGTACTTGATTACAGCTTATTTGAACGCATTCATTATTTGCTGGTGGCTGGGTTTGATGTGTACGGTAACGTTGGGCATCAGTTGGTAACTCGCCTATATATGGACTTTTTACGTATGGAAGGTGAGCAAAACTTCTTAGCGTTTTTGCCGTTAGAAGAGCGCAGAAAGGTACGCAATCATTGGTATCGAAAAGCGCCCAAAAATTTAGTTGAGCATTTAGAGTCTAATGCCCAGTTTAACCAAGAAACAGGCATTAAATATCAAACTAATGCGCCAAAAGCGGAACTTTACAGCAATATTAAGCAGCATTTGTCAGCAGTGTTAAATACGCGACATAAGCTGGCAAATGATGAAATCAGCCAAGCACTTGGGGAGCTTAATTCGCTGCCAAATGCGGCAGTGCAGCAACTTGCACAAATCTCGTTTATTTTAGTTAAGCAACAAGGCCAGCATAAAGCTTTTAGTCTGCTGCATCATAATGCACACTTTAATATTTCAAGCTTACTTAACGAAGGTGCGCAGCGTGCACCACGCGAAGACACAGCAAGTTTGGTAAATGGTTTTATTGGTGATTACCCTGCGGTGCTGTTTTATCTTGAGCAGCATCAGGTGAATGAGTTTGTAACGCAATTTAGCAAGGTGAAAACAGAGAAAGACTACATTCAGCTAAAAACGCAGTTCGCAATTAGGCGTACAGATCCCGAATTTTGGCGTTATAGCGACATTCTGCATAAAACAGCCAAACAGAATTTACAAATTGAATACGGAATCTTTGATTACAATCGTTTTGAGAACAAATAGTTAATCTGTTTTGTTGGTTTTATCTTTGTGAAACTGATGTAAACAACATGCTAACACTTGATTTGTTCCTAAAAAATTTGGCAAAATCCTATAGTTCGTACTAGTTGAGAATAACAATGAAGATTTTACTAGCGATAAGCATTCTTTTATTACCTTTTTTTGCCCAAGCTGAGAAAGTTCAGCGTAAATGTTACAGCTCTGATGGCACCGTTAAATTCACAACACGTCGTTGCGGACCAGGTGAGCGCGAAGAAATTGTTAATAGTGGTCAGTCACTTACACAGTTCGCTCAAAAAGCCAGCAATAATGTGAGCACTTTGGGTTCGGGATTAGATAACTCTGATCTGACTTATTTTTTAACGCAAAACTACTCACAAACTGCGTGGAGTGAAAATATTGTGCGCAGTTACCTTGAGCCTGAGCAGGCGGTTGTTGTGGTCGATACCTTTCGTATCTATAAGTTAGAGGAAATTTGTCAAGCCACTATGCAGTGGATTGACCGCTACCCACACTCTCGTTTTGATTTGTCATCAATGCGCCTTGAATTTAATACGGGTGAAACCTTTGATGCGCGTTATGTGAAGAAATCACAGTGTGATTTTGAGCTGAGACAGTAATCGCTTTTTGATACACTAAGCCCAATTTAATTTTAGAGAAAGATTATGTCTGCCAATGTAAACAAAATTTGCACTATGCTAGAAATGCAAAACGCGATGAATACTAAAGTCCATGCCCAGTGGTTTAATCAGGGATTTGAGTGGTATCGTGCGATTTGGGTTGAGTGTGCTGAAATGCTAGACCACTACGGTTGGAAGTGGTGGAAGAAACAAACACCTGACACTGAACAAGTAATTCTTGAGCTGGTAGATATTTTCCACTTTGGTTTATCGCTTCGAATCGATGGCGAAACAAGTTATCAAGAGTTAGCAGAGCAATTAACTGCTGAACTAGAAAAGCCGACTCAAGCTGATGATTTTAAGCAAACTCTAGAACTACTTGCTGCAAGTGCCGTAGCAAACAAGACATTTGATGCGGCTGCATTTGCCGGTTGTATGGCGCAAATTGGTATGGATATCGACGATTTATATCGTGGTTATGTTGGTAAAAACACACTTAACTTTTTCCGCCAAGATCATGGCTATAAAGATGGCAGCTACATTAAAGTGTGGAACGGTCAAGAAGATAACGAACACTTAGTTGAAGTAGTTAAATCACTCGACATTAATCAAGAGAACTTTGCTGAGCTGGTATACAAAGGCTTAGAGGCTCGCTACCCAGCGTAAGTTATAAACCAAATTAAAGAGTACAAAAAGGCCACTAATGTGGCCTTTTTTTATGAGTTAAGTTATTGGCAGTAGAGTGCGGTAGTCTTCAATTGATAAGTAGTTATCAATAGTGCGGGTTGCTTTGGTGGAATCTGGGTTTGCAACTGCAAGAAGGTGTTTAATACCAAACTGTTTTGCCGCATCAAGCACAGGCAAGCTGTCATCTACAAACAAAGTTCTGGTTTTATCAAAGCCAAGCTGTTGCTCCACTTGTTGCCACAAGCGCTGAGATTCTTTACTTACGCCAAACTCATGGGTTGAAATAAGCGCATCTAAATGCACATCAAAAGCTGTTTGTTCAATTTTGAGTGACAGGCTATCTGGATGCGCATTGGTCAGTAAAATAAGTTTTTTTCCGGCTTCTTTAAGCGCTTTTAAAAAGTCAGGCACGTCTTCTCGAATGCTAATTAAGTGCTTAATTTCTTGCTTTAACTCGACAATTGGCAAATCGAGTTCCTGCTGCCAATAATCTAAGCAATACCACTGTATTTGTCCTTCCACTTGTTGGTATTTTTCTGACAGCTGTGCAAACGCTTGTTGCTTAGTGATACCGTGTTTTTCTGCAAGTTTTTGTGGGATTAGTTCAAGCCAATAATGGTTATCGAAATGAAGGTCTAATAATGTGCCGTCCATATCAAATAAAACGGTATCGATTTCCTGCCAATTTAACATAGGTTTTTTAGTTTAAAAGTTTTATTATAAATTTAGACTGTAGTTTAACAGAGTTTCAAGATGGCCGAGAACAAAGGATTAACACTCCCCCAAATTACAAATGTTACCGAAGTGTCGCACAGTAAATTGTTTACGGTAGAAGCGATGGACTTAACTTTTTCAAATGGCGTTAAAAGGCAATATGAAAGGGTAAAAGGCGGGGGCCGAGGTGCGGTGCTTGTAGTGCCTGTGGATAGTGAAAATAATCTAATATTAGTGCGAGAGTACTGTGCAGGTACACACGACTATCAACTCGGGTTCCCAAAAGGTCTAATTGATCCTGGTGAAACAGCGGTGCAAGCTGGTAATCGTGAGCTAAAAGAAGAGGCTGGATTTGGTGCAAAGCAACTTGCTGAGCTAAAGTTAGTATCGTTAGCTCCGAGTTATTTTAACGCTAAAATGCACATATTGTTGGCGCAAGATTTATACCCCGAGAAGTTAGAGGGGGATGAACCTGAACCACTTGAAGTTGTTAAGTGGCCGTTAAGCGATTGGCAAACACTATTACAGCAAACCGACTTTACCGAAGCGCGCAGCGTTGCTGCACTATTATTAGCAAAACAGTATTTATCTTAATTTAATTTACAGTAGTACCGAATGAAAGAATTTATTGAGCCTTGTATTGAAATAGCGCGACAAGCAGGTGACGCTATTTTAGATGTATACCATCAAGATGACATTCAACTATGTGAAAAGTCAGATAACACGCCTGTAACAAAAGCAGATTTAGCGGCAAATGAGGTGCTATTAGCGGGTTTAAAAGCGCTAGCACCAGATATCCCGATTATGTCTGAAGAAACACCAATTCCTGCGCTCTCAGACCGTGAGTCGTGGCAGCGATACTGGCTACTCGATCCGCTAGATGGCACAGGTGAGTTTGTGCTTAAAAGTGGCGACTTTGCAGTAAACATTGCGCTTGTTGAAAATAATAAACCGGTGTTTGGTGTTATTTTTTGGCCAACCGAAGGGGTTACATATTGGGCGATGCAAGGTGTTGGTTCATTTAAACGTGAAAATGGCGAAGATGTTCAGCTGCAAGTTCAAAAGCAATCTCAATTAAAGTTAGCTGTCAGTAGGCGACAAAATATTGCAACGGTAAGTCAGTACATTGACTCAGAGTTTGATACATTGCCATTAGGTTCATGCTCATTAAAAGCGTGTGCAATCGCTGAAGGACGTGCTGATGCTTTTATGCGAATAGGGCCAACTGGAGAGTGGGACACTGGCGCATCACAAATAATTGTGGAAATGGCAGGTGGTAAGCTTTTTGATGCGGAATTCAATCCTATTACCTATAACCAGCGCGAAACGACTGAAAACCCTGACTTTATTATTACGGGCGATCAAAGTTACCCTTGGCAAGAAATGATCAAACCGCATAAGCGTTGATGCTAATTTGAGCGGTTAAACAGTTTTTAAAAGAAAAAACTTGCATAACTGTCATAAATCCTTATTATAGCGCCTCACTTAAGCAGCAAAGCTTAAGAATACAGGCGCGGGATGGAGCAGCCTGGTAGCTCGTCGGGCTCATAACCCGAAGGTCGTCGGTTCAAATCCGGCTCCCGCAACCAACTCTTTGGTAGCCAATTCTTTTAGAATGAATTAAAACTTCTAAGGCTTGTTCACATTCGTGAACCATTCTGACGCGGGATGGAGCAGCCTGGTAGCTCGTCGGGCTCATAACCCGAAGGTCGTCGGTTCAAATCCGGCTCCCGCAACCATTTCTTAATACTCCCAACTTTTAAATTTTTATAAATAGTTTATTTCGCCCTACGGTCGTCGTTGGTGCCCAACGCGTATCACATCCGGCTCCCGCAACCATTTCTTAATACTCTCAATTTTTAAATCTTTATAAATAGTTTATTTCGCCCTACGGTCGTCGTTGGTGCCCAACGCGTGTCACATCCGGCTCCTTTAACTATTTCTTAATATTTCAACTTTTCAGTTTATTTAGATAGTTTTCTTCTCTAGAAATTATTCCTTTATATTTAAAGCTTCTAAACTTTCCGGCAAATTATCATTAGTGCTTAATATCGCGTTAAGTTGAATTCAATAAGTCGTAAACTATTAATTTGCTATGAAATATCTTTCAAACAAAGGGTTAGCCTGAGCATATCTTTGTGCTGAATTCCATTTTCGAAAATTGGCTCAGGGTAGTTGTCTAAAAAGTGGTTTTTAATCACACTTTCAACACGAAATCCTAATTTTTGATAAAAGCTAAGTTGATGACCAAAAGTTCCAGTCCCTAATTCAATAATTTCAACGCCTTTGTATTTTATCTCGGCAATCGCATATGCCAGCAATTTAGAGCCGACCCCCTGCGCTTGATATGTTGGCTGCACCGCAATATTCATTAGTTCGATAGAGATGCGTGAGCGTCGTTGAAAGATACAAGCAGCAATTACAGTATTATCGATAACTGCGGCAAAGCAGATGCCATTTGCTAAATAGGCCTGTACTTTTTCAATGTTTGGATCGGCTTCGAGTAAAAGAGCTAAAGAAAGTTTTTCAGGCTCAATGGGTATCAGCTGCATTAAGAGTTACTTACTTTGCGTGAAATGTTTTACCAGTAGCTGATAGGCATGGTTTGCTGTAATGTAGTCACTAGTATGCTGGTTATCTTGTCTATCTGGATGTGATGCGAGTGCGATTTTATACCAAGCACGCTTTACCTGTTTCAAATTAGCGTCACGAGCTAAGCCAAGCGTGTTAAACGCTGTAGTTAAATTATCTGATGTTATTGTGCTATGTTCAGCGTAGTACTGCCAAAAGTTATCCAGTAACTGGTTTATTTCATCGTTTGAGATAGCGATATTGTTAAAGTTTAAATAATACTCTGAAAGCGCAGAGTTATGATTTGTGACTTGGTTTTCTTGATACTTAACAAGCTTTATATTGATTGATTCAATAATTAAACTATACCCTAACTCTTTTGCATCATGTTGAAGGTTGAATAGGGCATTCATTACCAGAAAGTTTTGCTTAAACAGGTTTTGCTCTGGGTTTGAATCTAGGGTGTGCAGCAGCTTTTGTTGCTTTAACTGGTTAAAAAGCGCGTTGAGTTTGCAATTCGGGTATTGTAAAAGCGTCGCTAAAATAGCTTGTTGCAGTGTTAATGAGAGTGCTTCAAAGTTGCTATTCAAAATGTTCACTTCCTGTTTTAACACTTGCTGAGAAAGTCAGGCGACACAATGCCGCCTAACATTTATAAGCGTTAGTGCTTTTTAGCGTAGCTTTCGGCTTCGCGCCAAACACGCATTGTGTTACCGCCTAATAACTTAATAATATCTTTATCAGAGTAGCCGCGATCTAATAAACCTTGCACTAGGTTAGGGTAGCTTGCTACGTCTTTCAAACCGATTGGCAGTGAGTCGCCAACGCCGTCGTAGTCAGAACCAATACCGACATAATCAATACCAATTAGTTTTACTACATGGTCAATATGATTCAGCACTTGCTCTAAACTTGCAAACGGGTATGGGTTTTTAGCACTGTATGCTTTTCTGAAATCTTTTACTTGTGAACTATTTTCGCCGAAAGTCTCTTTGGCTTGTTTACGGGCTGCTTTCATTTTATCGCCCCAAGCACCCGCTGCAGAGGTTACAAAGCTTGAACCAAAGTTAATCTGAATAACACCGCCGTTTTCTTTGAGAGCAAGCAGCATTTTGTCATCCATATTGCGCTCAAAACCCGGCGTATATTTACGAAGTGATGAGTGCGATGCAATCACAGGCACTTCAGATAATTCCATAACTTGATAAAACGCATCGTCTGAAATATGTGAAACATCAATCAGCATGCCGATTTTATTCATTTCTTTTACTAGATCTTTGCCAAACGGGCTTAACCCCTTCCACTTACGACGAATATCATAGGACGAGTCAGAAATATGGTTGCTTTGTGAGTGCGCAAGGGTAATGTAACGCACACCACGGTCAAAGAAATGCTTTAGGTTTGCCATTTCCCCTTCCATTGGCGAGCCGTTTTCCATGCCCATAGCAAGTGACATTAATCCTTGCTTAAATTGTGCTTCAACGTCGGCAGTACTGGTTGCAATAGCAAATTTATCTGGTGCACGTTGTGCTAATGCTTCCATGCCATCAATTAATTGATTGGCTAGTTGATAACTTTTCCCTTTGCCTTCAAATTCGAGGTTTGCTGGAATGTAAATCGACATAAAAGGCACATTTAAACCGCCTTTTACACCTCTAGGATAGTCAAAATCCCCACCTTCCGTGGCTTTTGAGACATCATCCCATTTGTGGTAAATGCGGTAAGGTACATCGATATGGGTGTCGATTAATAAGTTCTCTTGTGCGAGTTTTACTGCTTTTTCTGATGCTGTGTATTGGGTTGCACCTGCTGTGAAGGTTGCCATTATGGCACTTGCGATTAAGCTTGTTTTTATTAGATATTTCATAGTGGATTCTGTGTCGTTGTTTTCTTTATTGTGCTTGCTTTAATGAGTAAAGCAATAGAATCGCGATAGAAATGTTGAGAGCTGTTGGTAATCGAAAGTTGTGAGTAAGAAAGTGAAAAGTTAAAAAATAGAAAAGGCGCTGCCTTTTCTATTCATAATCTGGGTGTGATTCAAAGTCACTGGCTGGCATAATATTAATCGTTTCGTGTAATTCAGAAAACACTAATACCGCTGTGCCAATTTTGAGCTGTGCTCTCACTTGCTCAACTTTTAAGTTGAGTGCTGCCTCTTCTTCACCGTAGTCAGTGCCTTCTCGCAGAACAAACTCTTTAATTAAATTAGTCAGAGTATCTGGGTCAATTTGTTCAATCGGAACGATCATTTTAATTTGCCTAAAAGTTGTTGCTGGAAAAAATGGGGAACTTGCTGCTCTAGCCAAAAAATCGGCTTAAATGGGTTTTTACCGCTTATAAAGCCAACATGTCCACCTTGCTTGGAAACCATCAGTTTAACCGCGTTGCTTACGTCTTCTTTTTGCGGAATAGCTTCTTGTGACAACATAGGGTCATCTTTTGCATGAATCACTAAAGTGGGAGTTGTGATGCGTTTTAAATACTGTTTGCCGCTTGATTTTAGGTAGTAATCGGCCGCATCTATAAAACCATGTAATGGGGCTGTTACTTTATTGTCAAATTCCCATAAATCGTAAATGTTTTCTAGTTGCTTTGCCGTTAAATTAATTGATTCTTTAATGTTATCAAGCTTTCTTGCTGTGGACTTTTTTAGCCTATCCAGTAAATATTTTTGATAAAGCTTAAAGCAACTTTTTTGAATCACTTTACATGATGATGCTAAGGCAAACGGGGCTGAAACAACGGCTGCGGCATCTAGCTGACATTCGTCTTCATACTCACCTAGGTACTTGGTTAATACATTGCCTCCGAGTGAAAAGCCAACGGCCATTAATGGCTTATTTGGAAAGCGTTGTTTTAATGTATTAACCAAAAAATGCAAATCGCTGGTTTCACCGCTGTGATAGGCGCGTGCCTGCAAATTAGCTTTTTGTCCACAGTTTCTAAAGTGTAATAACACAACATCAAAACCGGCTAAAGTTAAGGCTTTCATCATGCCTTTAGCGTAGAAACTATCAATATTTCCTTCTAAGCCATGCAGCACAATTGCTAACGGTTTGTCGTCGGCAGCAATATGCTGAGAACTCCAGATCAGTTGCAGAAAGTCGTGATCGGGCGTAGTGATTTCTTCAATATTGTAATCAACGGTAAGGTTTGGGCGAAAAAAGCGCGGTAAAATGGTTTGTGCGTGCCGATTGGTCATCCACCAAGCTGGCTTAAAGTTTTGATCCATGGCTGTGTACAAAAGAAAAATATTTGTTCAGTGTATCATACCAATTCGCAATTATAATTATTCATTTTGAAGCATTAAACCTGTTGCTAACCGCGTTAAAGTTTTTCATGTAGCGCAGCTTTACAGCGAAGTGATTGCCTTGCTACCAGCGCGGTTTTATTGCCTCACAATAGAGCACTTAATTATCCAAATTGGTATTAGAAAAAATAAAGCACCAAACTAGTTGCCTAGTTTGATGCTTTAGTGCGTCGTGCTTAATTCTAACAGGGTTTTTCAAATGCCGGCTAAAGCCCACATTATCAAATTTTATAAAACTAGTTATGACTCGCTAGGCTGATCGTTCTTAATCTTATTGATAAAGAAGCCTACGTAGAAAAGGCAAAGAACAATAACAACACCTAAAATGCCAAATGATAAAAAGAGCACAGGGTCCTGGAAAAAGTCTCTAAATAAATTGCTCATTGTGTTTCTCCTCTAACGTCAACACGAAAGAGAATAGAATAAGGTGAGCATAATGATCATGACTTAGATCAATATTTATCCCGCGTATTTACGCGTGTTACGCAAGTTGAGTTAATGTTTGATCTAGGTCAGTTTTTGGCACTGCTAAAATGTTTTCTAGGTAGTATTTAAGCGGGCAGGTGGGAGGCGAATCGTTTGCTGTTGCGCGATTAAAGGCGTCTACTAGCAATTGCTGTTCTTGCTTTTCAAGCTCTAACTCGGCATTGAGCATATGGGTTCGCAATACTGAGTAATTTTCCATTGTTTGCAACGACTGTTTGAAGTTGGCTCGTATTTGGCGAAGCGGCTGAGTGTAGTTTTGGCTAAATTCCGTAACGTGTGCATGTAATACGGCAATGGTTGAGGTGCTTACGATTATGTTTTGGTGGGAGAGGTATTTAAGTAGTAAGCACAAATTGATATTGGCAGCGTATTTATCTTGCAGCAGTAAAAGCGCGCGGCTACGCGCGCTTTTACTGTAATACTGCAAAGCAAACTGCCAGAGGTTGCTACTCTGCAAATTGGGCTGCAAAGTCAGCTTCCTCTTGTTCAAGTGTTTCGAGCTTTTCAAGCAGACTTTCTTCAATCTCATTGAGCTGTGGCGCAAGTTTGGCCTGTTCCGCTAGCTGTTTATTAAGTTCTGCCTTATTTTCATCTTGATAGATGCTGGCGTCCGCTAGCGCGCTTTCAACGTTTTGCAGCGCATCACTAACTGTTTCTAACTGCTTTTCAAGTTTTTCAATTTCGCGCTTTAATGGCTGCATTTGTTTTCTAAATTCAGCTTCGAGGCGTTTTTGCTCTTTGCGGTTTTGCACCTTGTTAGGTTTACTTTCAACTGGTGCTGTATCACTTTCAGGTGTTTTAGCAACGTCTTTGTTGGCAAGCCATGCGTAGTAATCTTCAATCTCGTAACCAAGTTGAGTTACTTGACCGCTATCCACTAAATAAAACTGATCTGAAGTGTTTTTTAATAAATGACGATCGTGCGATACCGTAACCATTGCCCCTTCAAACCCTTGCAGTGCCATTACGAGAGCATGACGCATTTCAAGATCTAAGTGGTTGGTTGGTTCATCGAGTAGCAAGATGTTAGGTTTTTGATACACCAATAATGCCAGTACTAAACGTGCTTTTTCGCCACCAGAGAATGGCGCTACAGGCTCAAGCGCTTTGTCGCCATGAAACGCAAAGCAACCAAGAAAGTCTCTTAGTTCTTGCTCTGTCGCTTTGTTATCCTGACGTTGCAAATGCAAAATGGCCGATGCACTTGGGTCGAGCGATTCGAGTTGATGCTGCGCAAAGTAACCTATACGCAAGCCTTGGTGGTGCACAAATTCGCCTGATTGCGCGTTTAACTCGCCTGCTAATAATTTGATTAACGTTGATTTACCCGCGCCGTTTTTACCAAGTAGTGCAATGCGGCTACCTGGAACAAGGTTTAGTTTGATGTCTTGTAAAATGGTGACATCGCCATAACCCGCTTTCACTTTTTCTAAAGAAATAAGTGGGTTTGGTAAGCTAGGTGGCTCTTTAAAACTAAAGTTAAATGGCGAGTCGATATGTGCTGGCGCCAGTTTTTCCATTCGCTCGAGTGCTTTAACACGACTTTGCGCTTGTTTGGCTTTGCTGGCTTTGGCCTTAAAGCGGCGAATAAAGTTTTCTAAGTGCGCTATTTGCTCTTGTTGCTTTTCAAAGTTACTTTGCTGCTGAGCTAGTTTTTCAGCCTTAATGCGCTCAAACTGGCTGTAGTTACCTTTGTAAGTGTGAATTTGCTGCTGATAAACGTGCCAGATTTCGCCGACAATGGCATCTAAGAATTCACGGTCGTGTGATATTAGCACTAATGTACCTGAGTAGGTTTTCAAAAACTTTTCTAGCCAGTAAACCGCATCTAAATCTAAGTGGTTGGTTGGCTCATCCAGCAGTAGTAAATCTGCTTCTTGTAATAACGCTTGGGCAAGGTTTAAGCGCATGCGCCAACCACCCGAAAATGATTTTACCGGCAGAGATATTTGCTGCTGCGAAAAGCCTAAACCATGCAGTAACTCACCCGCTTTGGCCTCAATGTGATAGGCTTGTAGTTCTTCTAAAGCAAGGTGAAGCTCAGCTTGTTTTGCGCCGTCGTTGGTACGTTCGGCTACATGAAGTTGCTCTCGCAGTGCGTAATACTCTTCGTAACCTTGCAGCACATACTCTAGTGCTGAAATATCTAATCCGGGCGTTTCTTGTTTTACTGATGCAATACGCCACTCTTTAGGAATACTACATTCGCCCATATCTGGTGATAGCTCATTGCGAATAAGTGCAAACAGGCTTGATTTACCACAGCCATTATTGCCAACAAGACCTACTTTGTGGCCTGGAAAGAGGGTTGCATTGGTATTTTTTAATAGTGGCTTGCCACCACGCAGTAATTCTAGATTAGAGATTTGAATCATTTAGTAAGCATTTTTGAAAACTTTTCTTGCGCTAGTATATCAAGTAATCAGTGTTGTTTGTTAAAATCGCTTTATCAACATTGAGATTAATTTGAAAACCATGAAACAGAAAAAACGTTTTATCGCAGGGGCAACCTGCCCAGAATGTAAAAAGCAAGATACTATGATGCTATACAAAGAAATGGATGTTGAAAAAGTAGAGTGTGTTGAATGTGGTCATACTATGACGCAGGCTGAAGGCCAAGTTCAAGCGTCTACACGCCAGTTTGAACAAGTAATTGGTGTATTTAAGCCTGAGTGATCAGGCTTAACGTCAATTTAGTAATGCGGTGGCGGGGTTTCATGCTCTTCACCGACTACCGAAGACGGTTTCATTTCTTTTAGCTTTTCACCTACCAACTCAATTTGACGGGTCATTTTTGCCATCGCCATTTGATGCTGCTTTAGCTCGTCATTTAAAATATCGATAGTTTCATCTTGGTACGCTACCTTTGTTTCAAGTTCGGTAATACGCGCTTCAAGACTGGTTATTTGTTCATTTGCCATGTTTCAGATAAACCGTTAGAACTTTCACTGATAATCTGCCCATTATCGCTAAAAGCGATGTCATATACTACTGCTGATTTTGGGCGCGAGTCTTTGCGCGGTGCTACTTGCCATGTTTGTAGCTCTTTTCCTGAGTTTGCATCCCATAATGCAATGGTGCGAGCCGGCGAACCTGTAAGTAGTTGATTAGCATCGGGGCTAAAGCGCACAGCGCTAAATACTTTTTGTCGTGCTCTGAATTGCAGGTTACTAATTTGTTCGCCTGTTTGTAAATTCCATACACTTGCTTGTTTTTTACTGTCGGCGGTAAAGGCTCTGCGGCCTTCTCGGTCTAAACTTACTTGGGTTACGCGACTTGGATGATTAAAACGGTGAACTACCTGTGCGCTGCGGGTATCCCACAAATATGCGGTGTAGTCATTTGCACCAGTTAGCGCGTAATAGCCATTGGGTGATAAATCGACGGCGTTAATTTTTTCGGTGTGACCCAAAAATTCGATTCTGCGACCAGTAGTTAGATCGATATGAATTACTTTTCCGTCACCTCGTCCATAAAGCACGTAACGGCCGTTATTGCTGATAGCTATATCGCGAATGCTCGATTCTTGGATTTTCCAAAAGCCGATATTCTCACCATTTTCTAAGCTCCAGACAGCAAAGTTAGTGCGATCTGCTGTAACGGCGAACTTATTATCATCACTAATGTCTATAGCGAGAACGAGGTTGTCTTCGCTTTGTTGGTGGCTCCATTGGTAAAGCAATGCATTGTCATTCAAATTCCATACTGAAATGCCATGATTGATAGAGGAGACAACTGCAAGGCTACCATTGGAGTTAAGGGCCGCTGCGTAACTGCCTTGTACAGCATGTTCTTGCGCATTGTTTGGTACGACATCGGTGTTATCGCACGCCGTTAAGGTAAATAGGATAAAAATTAATAAAGTTATACTAAATGGCTTCATTTTTAATCTAATTTCCCTTAACTCTTAGACTGTGAGAGGTTAGACTAGGACGAGTTTTGAGAACAAGGTAGTTACAGATAATAATTATCGGCGTTGTCTCAGGTTAACGTCTTTGTCGTCATTATTTGTGTTTTACATCGATGTTTGTCAGCCTATCATGTAACTCATTTAATTTTAACTTAGATAATTGTAGATAAAAGGCATTTTATTTGCCGGAGAAAAAGATGAAAAAAGTATTTAAACTTTCATTCGTTGCTGCATCAGTGCTTGCACTTGCTGCATGTAATAAAGAAGCACCGAAAGCTGAAGTAAAATTAGAGACCGAAGTACAAAAACAAGCATATGGTCTTGGCGCTTCAATCGGTGAGTTTGTTAAGAAAGATCTAGAAGGTAAAACTGAAGTTGGTTTTGAACTAGATAAAGCACTTATCGTTGCTGGTTTAGAAGAGTCTCTAGCGGGTAAATCACAGCTAACAGAAGAAGAAATTAAAGAGCTTCTAACGAAACTAAATACTGAAGTTGCTGAAAAGCAGCAAGCTGCGGCGCAAGCAAAAGCTGAAGAAGTTAAAGCACAAGGCGTTGCTTTCTTAGCTGAAAACGGCAAAAAAGACGGCGTTGTAACAACTGACTCAGGTCTTCAGTATCAAATTCTTTCTGAAGGTGAAGGTAAGAAGCCGTTAGCAACAGATACGGTTGAAGTTCACTATAAAGGTACATTAATTGACGGTACTGAGTTTGATAGCTCTTACTCTCACGGTGAGCCAATTACTTTCCCACTAAATCGCGTTATTAAAGGTTGGACTGAAGGTGTTCAACTTATGGCAGAAGGTTCAAAGTACAAGTTCTTTATCCCTTCTGAACTTGCGTACGGCGAGCGTGATCTTGGTAAGATCCCTGCAAACTCAACGCTAATTTTTGAAGTTGAGCTTTTAAAAGTAGTTCAGCCTGAAGCTGAAAAAGAAGCTGCTTCTGAGTAATTTTAATTACCAGTTTTAAAAAGCCACCCAAGTTGGGTGGCTTTTTTATTTGCCTTTGTTGAATTATTGCTCTAAATTAAACTGACTAATCAGTCGGTTTTTTATTTGGTTTAGAACTTTTATGAATTCATCCACCTCACACCCAGTTAACATTGAGTCTGTCGATGCATCAGCACAACAAGATGTTAATGCGATTGATCTTGAAGCATCATTTTCAACACTAAAAGAACAATACCTTACGAATAAACAGCCAACTTTAATTGAGCGTAAAACCTTACTTAATAGCTTGAAAAATGCGCTGATTGAAAACCAGCAAAGTTTGCTAGTTGCATTAAACCGAGACTATGGAAAGCGCCCTGATTTTGATAGTTTGATGGCGGATATATTACCGAGTGTTCAGCATGTTAATTATACCTTAAAGCACTTAAAAACATGGTTAAAACCAGAAAGGCGCAGTGCTGGTTTGCTGCTCGCGCCATCATCCATTTATGTTCACAAACAATCTAAAGGTGTGGTGGGTGTAATTGTGCCTTGGAATTTCCCTGTATTTTTAAGTATTGGGCCAATTGCAACGGCGTTGGCGGCTGGGAACAAAATAATGGTTAAACTTAGCGAGTATACGCCATTTACTAATCAGGTATTACGTAAGATTTTTTCATCGCTAAGCGATAGCGTGACGATTATTGAGGGTGAGCCTGATGTCGCCGCTAAATTTACTCAGCTTCCTTTTGATCATGTGTTTTTTACTGGCTCGACGTCTGTCGGGCGCTTAGTGGCAAAGTCGTGTGCCGAACGATTAATACCGAATACCTTGGAGCTTGGCGGAAAATCTCCGGTAGTGATTACGCCTGATTCTGATTTAGAAAAGGCGGCTGATGCGATTATTCTTGGTAAATCGGTTAATGCGGGTCAAATTTGTGTTGCGCCTGATTACGTGCTTGTTGAACAATCTCAGCATTTAGCATTTTGTCAGACTTATTTAGAAAGATTCGCTGCTTTATATGATGTTGATAAGTTCAATGATGAGTACGGTGCCGTTATCAATTTAGCGCAGTTTGAACGACTGCAAGCCTTGTTAGATGATGCAAAAAGTAAAGGTGCTCGCGTGTTATCGCCTAAAGGCTATGAAATTGACGTGCAAAATCGCATTATGCCACCACAATTACTGGTTGATGTGAATGAGCAAATGCTGGCCTGTCAGAGTGAAATATTTGGACCTGTGTTACCCGTAATTGCCTACAGTGAACTTAGCGAAACGATAAACTATATCAATAACAAAGCGCGTCCATTGGCGCTTTATATTATGTCCAAGGATAAGTTGGCGATTAATCAGGTTTTGCAGCAAACACACAGTGGCGGGGTATGTATTAATGATACCTTAATGCATGTGGGGGCCGATGATGCACCATTTGGTGGAATAGGCGAGTCGGGCGTTGGCAATTACCATGGTCGTGAAGGGTTTGAAACGTTTTGCCATAAGCGTACAGTATTAAAAACACCATTATGGTTACCGCGCGTTAAGCTTATTTTAAAATTTAAGGGATTGGCAAAGTCATTATTAACAAAGTTGTTTGTACGTTAAATGGGTAACTCAAAAAAACAAAACTTACTGGACGCGGCATTAACACTATTTGTTGCACAAGGTATCTCTGAAACATCGACCGCGAGCATTGCAAAGCATGCTGGTGTAGCGACAGGAACGTTATTTCATCACTTTGAAAATAAGAAGGTGTTAGTAGAAGCTCTGTATTTAAGCCTGAAGCAGGAGTTGGTGGCAAGTTTACAGTTAAGTAATGCAATCAATAGCAATGAGCAGGCATTAAGTGTGTGGCGAAGCGTAATAAAATGGGGGCTTGATAATCCAGAAAAGTTTTCATTTTTTACTATTTATTATGCTAGTCCATGGCTTGAAATGGACTTTAAACAAGGTGTTTTGAATAGTGTCTTTTATTTTTTGACTGAGTATATTGAATTGCAAAAACAGCAAGGTAACTTTGTGGCTTTGCCAACTGACTTTATTGCAATGCATATTCAACAAAGCCTTATTAATACAGTGCTTTACTTAAGTCACGAGCAGACAAATATGTTGGATGTTGAGAAGCTTATTGATAATAGCTTTAACATGTGTTTGTTTGGGCTAATTTGCAGAAATTAAAATGGCGTTAATTAACGCCATTTATTCACTGTGATGAGTGTATAGATTCTCAATAAGCTCATCTTCAAGTTCGAAGCGTTGCTCAAGAACTTGGCCTAATGTTGAAAGGTCTTCGTCAAACTTAGGCATTAAGCTTTTTTCTTTTGCGTTGGCGTAATCATCGTTAAAGCTAAGTGCTATATCTGTTGAAGCTGAAATTTGCGGATAAAGCGATTGTGCAAGTTTAAGGCTTTCTGGGCCTTTTTCAGCGCATGCCTTCACTAAGTTATCGTAAATCTCAAAATGACCCGCAGATAGGTAGTCCATCAGAATCTGACAAAACTCAAGGATTTCAGACTTTTGCGGTAGCGCTTGGTCGCTTCGTTCATAGGGAGGTAAACCTGCAAGCTTACAGTAAATTACGAGTAAATCTTGACGCTCTTGCAACCAGTTATCGATTGCTGAGTGAGCTCCACCCCATTCTTCTTTGGCTTTTTCTAATCTCGTAAGCATATATTTGTCCCTTTACTTCAATCTAATAGCTATAACAATGAAATCTTGATGAAAGGTCAACTGATTTTTAACATATTTAATTAAGATTAGATTAAGTTGCTGATAGTTATGAGTATTTTTAATATGCTATTTTGTGCTTAGAAAAAGTTCTTTATTTTCAATGTGCATAAAAAGAAAAAACCACCCAATAGGGTGGTTATAAAACTTTTTCTGACTTGATTAATTCAAGCTCTTATTTTTGTATCTATTTTATAACAAACTATTTTCATTTTAACAACGTTAAATTTCAAAAATAGGCGATTAATAGCAAAATAAGGGTAAAAAGATGAATAATTACGCATTTAAAGCGTTAGCGCTTGATCTTTCGCATAGTTAGTTAGCGTTCTAAATGATACAATTCGCGCAGTTTTATTTTTTAGGTTTTACACTACCATGAGTGAATTAAAGAACGATCGCTATTTACGTGCGCTACTTAAACAACCTGTAGATCAAACTCCAGTATGGATGATGCGTCAGGCTGGACGTTATTTACCAGAATACCGTGCAACACGCGCGCAAGCTGGCGACTTTATGAGCTTATGTAAAAATGCTGAACTTGCTTGCGAAGTAACGCTTCAGCCACTACGTCGTTATCCACTGGATGCAGCGATTCTTTTCAGTGATATTTTGACGATCCCTGATGCGATGGGTTTAGGCTTATACTTTGAAACAGGTGAAGGCCCTAAATTTGAACGTCCAATTCAGTCAATGGCCGACGTTGCTAATCTACCTATTCCAGATCCAGAAGATGAACTGGGCTATGTGATGAATGCCGTGCGTACAATTCGCCGTGAATTAAAAGGTGAAGTACCGTTAATTGGTTTTTCAGGTTCGCCTTGGACACTTGCGACTTATATGATTGAAGGTGGTAGCAGTAAAACATTTGGCAAAATTAAAAAAATGGCTTTCTCAGAGCCTGAGATTTTGCACATGCTACTCGATAAGCTTGCTGATTCAGTTATTAGTTACCTTAACGCACAAGTTAAAGCCGGTGCGCAATCGCTGATGATTTTTGATTCATGGGGTGGTGTATTATCGCCGCGCGATTACAAAGAGTTCTCATTAACTTACATGCAGAAAATTGTAGATGGGTTAATTCGTGAAAACGATGGTCGTAAAGTACCTGTTACTCTATTCACTAAGAATGGCGGTTTAAACCTAGAAGCGATCGCAGCAACAGGTTGTGATGCAGTAGGCCTTGATTGGACTGTTGATATTGCTGACGCGCGTCGTCGTATCGGTGATAAAGTAGCGCTACAGGGTAATATGGATCCTGCAATGCTTCATGGTACGCCTGAGCGTATTCGTCAAGAAGTACAGCGCATTCTAGAGGGCTATGGTGACGGAACTGGTCATGTATTTAACTTAGGCCATGGTATTACACCAGAAGTTGACCCTGAAAACGCTGGAGTGTTTATCAACTCGGTAGGTGAACTAAGTAAACAGTACCACAACAAATAATGTACAGAGCCTTGCACTAGCAAGGCTTTTTTCTTTATGGCGATTACAGATTCTATTACTTGGCCTGGCAGCGTTGCCAATGCGAGGTTAATTCAACAAGAATTAGCTGCTAAAGTTAAATTAACACCAATGCAAAACCTTGTGCGATACATTGCGGGTATTGATGTTGCATTTCCTAACAAGGGTAAAACAACACGAGCTGCCATTGTGGTGCTCAGCTTTCCTAGTCTAAAAGTGGTTGAGCTGACTGTATATGAAGCGCAGACCGTAATTCCATATATTCCCGGTGTATTAAGCTTTCGAGAAGGTGGCGCAATACTAAATGCGCTTGCGCAACTTAAAATTTCACCTGATGTTTTAATGTTTGATGGTCAGGGGATTGCGCATCCGTTAGGGCTCGGAGTAGCGAGTCATATAGGCGTTATTTTAAATATGCCGACACTAGGCATTGCGAAAAGCTGTTTGGTTGGTAAATTTGATGAGCCGGAGTTAACAAAAGGGTCGATTTCAGATCTGGTGATTAATGATAAGAAGAGTGGTTATGTTGTGCGTTCACGGGATAAGGTGAAGCCGCTCTTTGTTTCGCCTGGTCACTTAATAACAAAAGAGCAAGCTTTGCAGCTTGCTCTTCAATGTATCACTAAATATCGCTTACCAGAGCCAACTCGGCTCGCCGATAAGCTTAGTAAGAATCAGATGTAGTATCAGCCATCATTGATGCTTCACTAAGTTCAATTAACTTAATGTAGTTTTGCGCTGGCCAGCTACGATTATTCGCTTCATTCAGTGCTTGTTGTAGTAACACTTGACCTTCTTGTACAGGCCTAGTTCAGAGTGCGCGCTACCAAGTACTGATAATAGCACTGGGTGATTATTATCAACCGCACGCGCTAACTCTGCATATTTAATTGCACTTTGTGCGTCACGTAACTCAGCAACGTCAGAAAACGCAAGTAAGCGAGAATATTCGATCATTGCCGGTAAATACTGGCTATGCGCTGCGGTTTTTAGCATTTCGGCAGCGGTTTCAACATCATAATGAATGCTGCCGTAATTTAGCATGATGCGTGCTAGTTGATATTGCGCGCGTTCGTTGCCAGATTCTGAAGCACGTTGTAACCAGTTAAATGCTTTTTCTTCATCAGGTTGGCAACCTTCACCATTTTCAAAACAGTGCATTAAGCGCATTTGTGCATCATGATTGCCATTAATAGCGGCTTTGTAATACCAATCGATATGCTCGTTTTCTGATGCTTTTTCAAGTACACCGTGTTCTAACATTAATGCATAGCGATTTTGTGCAACACTGTTACCTTTATCTGCAAGCTCGACAAGCTTGGTTTTGTATTCAGTAAGTGCGCGCTCAAATTCACGTTTAACTTTGCTATTTTCAGAGCCAAGCGTAAATGAAGCAACCAGATCAAATACGCGACGCGGTTCACCTGTTGGGCTTACATCTGGCTCGAATTTCCATTTTTTCACTGCTTCTAAAGCAGCTTCGTCGATAACTCCTTTTGGAAATGATGCTAGAATTCGGCTATCTTCAACGACCCCACTTTCGTTGACATTATAGCCAATTGTTACCCAAGCTTTAGACGCTGAACGAGTGTTGCCATCGATTTCAGGTTCTACACGTTCTAATAATTTAGCGCGCTCAGGAAAGAAATTGGTATGCTTTGAAATAGGCGCATAGCGTAAATCATGAAGCTTTTTACCAAAGCTATCTTTTAAGTCGATATATGCTTCTTTTGCTTCACGGCGCGAAGGTACTTGCTTACGCAATTCGCGATATTTGTCTTGCGCTTGTGGGTGGCCAAAATCTTTAGCTAATAAGTACCAAGCGTAGGCTTTGGTAATATCTTTTTCGACGCCTTGACCATTTAAATAGGCAGTTGCGAGATCGTATTGCGCATTAACATGACCAAGTTTTGCAATCTTGGTTAGTTCGCTCACATATTTTTCAACATCTCCCTGTTTTTCATAATACTTTGCAGTTGAATAGTCCGCAAAACTGCTTACAGAAAACAAAGATAGTGCTGAGGCAAGTAATAGAGTGGGGGTTTTCATACTTAACAGCCTATTATTATTTTTTTAGGCTTTTAAGTTTACAATAATTTTACACGATCTCAAGCATTAGTTTAAAAAAGCGGCACTTTATGTGAATGTTTGTAATAAACCTGACATAAAGTGCCTTTTTGCTTTATTTAATTAACCGATTCAATCCGTTAAGGGCAGCTACTCGATAAGCTTCTGCCATGGTTGGGTAGTTAAATGTTGTATTAACAAAGTATTCTATGGTGTTGCCACCATTTTTTTGTTCCATTACTGCTTGCCCAATGTGAATGATCTCAGCGGCACGCTCACCAAACACGTGAATACCTAAAATCTCTTTTGTTTCGATATGGAATAGGATTTTTAGACTACCAACTTCTGTACCGGCAATTTGTGCGCGAGCTAAGTGCTTAAACTGTGCGCGACCTACTTCATAAGGTACTTTTGCTGCCGTTAACTCTTGCTCAGAGCGACCAACGGAACTAATTTCTGGAATAGTATAAATACCGCTTGGAATATCACGAATTAGTTTCTTATTACATTCGCCAGTGGTGATGGCATCTGCTGCGATTCGACCTTGATCAAATGCCGCACTTGCAAGGCTTGGATAACCAATTACATCGCCAACAGCGTATACATTTTCCACTTCAGTTTGATAGTTTTCATTTACTTTCAAATTGCCACGGCTATCTGAGCTTAAACCAATCGCTGATAAGTTAAGCTTGTCGGTGTTACCTGTTCGGCCGTTGGCAAACAGTAGGCAGTCAGCTTGCATTTTTTTACCTGATTGCATATGCATAATGACGCAATCATCGCGGGTTTCTACTTTTTTAAACTCTTCGTTATGGCGAATTAGAATACCGCTATTCCAAAAGTGGTAACTTAATGAATCAGATGTTTCTGCATCAAGGAAAGCGAGTAGGCGATCACGGGTGTTTATGAGATCTACTTTTGCGCCTAGGCCGCGAAAAATAGAAGCGTACTCACAGCCAATCACACCTGCACCGTAAATAATAATGTGACGAGGGTCGTGCTTGAGGCCCAAAATGGTATCGCTGTCGTAAACGCGTTTATGATTAAAGTCGATTTCAGCAGGGCGATAAGGGCGAGAGCCCGTCGCAATGACAATTGTTTGCGCTGATAATGACTCGCTCGAACCGTCGTCTTTTAAAATTGAAATCGTATTTTTATCAACAAAGCTCGCCTCGCCATGAATTAGCGTAATACGGTTGCGATCATAAAAGCTGGTGCGTAAATTAACCTGCTTTGAAATTACGTTACTCGCATGATCTAAAATATCTGGGTAGGTCATGCGCTCTCTGTGAGCTTGTGAATTAAACAGCGGGTTTGAATTAAACTCAATCAAGCGACTAACCGAGTGGCGCAGTGCTTTTGATGGAATTGTACCCCAGTGAGCACAACCACCACCCACTTTCGGTTGTTTTTCAACAACCGCTACGCGCTTGCCACTTTTCGCAAGGTTCATAGCAGTACCCTCACCACCAGGGCCAGTACCAATTATAATGGCATCATAATCATACTGTTTTTTAGTCGCTTGTTTTTTTGTCACAGAGTGTTCCTTTAACTAGTTTATTGCGAGCCCTTTAATTAAGGCTTTGTTTAACGCCAGCCAGTTTTGTTGTTGGTTTATTAAAGACGCTTTAATGTCATTATACTGCTTTTTCAATTGTGATTGCTCACATTGCTGTATCACTTTGTTTTTGCGCATCTCTAGTAAGCGTTTTCTTACTTTATAATAGTGCTGTATTTTACTTAATAACAACTCATATTCGTGCTGCAGTTTATCTAATTGCACATGACTGTCTTGCTTTTCAAGCAAGGTGCGCTTGGTTTTTTCCATTAACGTTGCCGCTTTTGCACGTTCAATTCGCTCTTGCGGTGTTTTGCGTAACTTTGAGGCTAATCCTAAAAATGACAATGATTTTATCAGCCATTTTGTCGGATCGTAATGCCACCATCGGATACCATTGCGGTAATCAGATGCAAAAATATGATGGAAGTTATGATACCCCTCACCGTATGTGAATAACGCTAAAAAGCCATTATCGCGGGCGGTGTTTGATTCAGTGTAAGGGCGAGAACCGCAAATATGTGCCAGTGAATTAATGAAAAAGGTGAAGTGTTGGCTCAGTACTAAACGTAATAAACCCGCAAGAAGTAACATTCCCCATACATTGCCAAACATCAGACCAAGCACTAATGGGATACCAAAGTTGGTGATCAGGGTAAGTGCCAAATAATGTTTATGTTGCCACATCACAATACGATTTTTTTGTAAATCTCGGCAGTTTGAGTAGTCGTTGTATCTATGTGCTTGATATTCGCGCAGCATCCAACCAATGTGACTGTACCAAAATCCGCGAGTCGCTGCGTAAGGATCGTGTTCAGCGTCATCAACTTTACCATGATGTAAGCGGTGATCTGAACTCCAATGTAACGCGCTATTTTGAATTGAGAACGCACCGCCGATGGCAAAAATAAACTCAATCACAGGATGGGTTTCATACGTTTTGTGCGCCCATAAACGGTGATAACCGGCAGTAATTGATAAACCGCAATAAAACATACACGCAATAAATGCGATCCAGTTTGCGCTACTGTAGCCATACGCTAGACCGTACCAGGGCACGATAGTAACAGCAGCCAAAAAAGTGATGGTAAAAAAGAGGGTATTAAGCCAAATAATAGGTGGTTTTTTCATTCTTAAAAATCTCAGCGTACACTTGTACGCTAAAATAGTTTTATATGGCCTTTTTATCAAGTGAATTCGACAAAATTCATAAATATTTTTTCTGTGGTAAACTGCGTGCAAATTAGATGGGGGACGTATGTCGGGTATTCGCGCACAACAAAAAGAAAAGACAAGACAGGCTTTAATTGCAGCGGCTTTTAACCAGCTGAGTGCTGAGCATAGCTTTTCGAATCTAAGTTTACGTGAGGTCGCACGTGAAGCGGGAATTGCACCTACGTCTTTTTATCGCCACTTTAAAGATATGAATGAGCTTGGGTTAACCTTAGTTGATGAAGCAGGCTTGATGTTGCGTCAATTGATGCGTCAGGCTCGCCGCCGTATTGAAAGCGGTGGCAGTATTATCAATATATCTGTGTTGACGTTTATGGAGTTTATTGATGAGTCGAGTAACCAGTTCCGTTTATTATTGCGAGAGCGTTCGGGTACATCAAAAGCTTTTAGGGCGGCAGTTGCTCGTGAAATTAAGCACTTTATTCTAGAACTCGCGCATTATTTAGAAAACGAGACTGGTTGTGATGCTAATCATGCGTATATACAAGCAGAAGCAATGGTTACGTTAGTATTTAACGCAGGCGCTGAAGCGCTTGATCTCACTAAGCCACAGCGTGAGCAACTTACCGAGCGTATTATTTGGCAATTGCGTTATATTGCTAAAGGGGCATCAAGCTATACCAAAGAAAAAAAAGCAGCTAAATAGCTGCTTTTTTTGATGGATGTTTTACTTGCGCGTTAAAAATACGCCGGATTCGATATGATGGGTATACGGGAACTGATCAAAAATGGCAAAACGCGCGATGGTATGAGTTTCAGTTAGTTGCTGCAAATCTCTTTCCAGCGTATCTGGGTTACATGAAATATAGATAATGTTGTCATATCCTTGCACTAAATCAGTGGTGTCTTTATCTAAACCTGCACGTGGCGGATCAACTAATATACTTTGACAGTTGTAACTTTTAAGGTCGATTCCGTTTAAGCGGGAAAACTCTTTTTCACCATTCATTGCCATAGTGAACTCTTCACTCGACATACGGATTATATCGAGGTTGTTGATTTTGTTTTCGGCAATATTAAATTGCGCGGACTTAACCGAAGACTTGGAAATTTCGGTGGCAAGTACGCGATTAAAGCTTGGCGCTAACGCAATTGAAAAGTTACCGTTACCACAATAAAGTTCCAGCAAGTCGTTATTAAGAGGTTTTGAGACATCAATTGCCCACTCGAGCATTTGCTCGTTTAGCTTGGCGTTTGGCTGAGTAAAGCTATTTTCAACTTGCTGATAAACAAGTTCACGATTATCTACATTCAGCTTTTCGATGACATATTCTTCACCAAGCACAATTTTTTGCTTGCGAGCTCGGCCAATAAAATCGATATTGAACTCTTCTTTTAGTAACGCCTTTAGTTTATTAGCCTCGTTTACCCATTCGTCATCAAGTTGCTTGTGATAAATCAAGCTAACAAGAATTTGCCCGCTTAATGTCGACAAATAATCAATTTGGAAGAGTTTACGACGTAAAATTTCATTCGGCTTTAGCAGATCTAACAAACGTGGCATTAATTCACAAATTAATGGTGCTGCAGGATCAAACTGATCAACTCTGATTTTCTCTTTTGTTTCTGGGTCAAACATAATGTGAAATAAATCTTCACCTTCATGCCACACGCGAAACTCAGCACGTTGTCTGTAATTTTTTGCTTCAGACGCAAATACTTCTAATTTTGGCGCGTTAAACTGCGCAAATTGTTGGCTGATACGTTGTTCTTTTTCAGCAAGTTGTTCGTCGTATTGTGAAGTATCTATTTGAATTACAGGCATATGCTTTTTAACCTCTAGTGTGCGAGTCGCGCTATTGTAGGTTGTGGTTTTTCTTTGTCCAGTTATAGCATAGAAAAAATGTGACATACTTATACTGACTCACTTAAATAGCGAATCATTTACGCGGGCTTTTTTGATTGCTAATCACGTTATTATTTATCGATTTAGAAGGGCTGCATCAGAAAACTCCGCCTCACAATATCGAATAACATACTTAACTAAGTGGGCATTACCATTATAGAAGGAAAACGAATAGTGCTTAAATTAATGATTAACACTTAAGTTGTTCACTATTTGGTCGATAAGTAGGCATTCTGAAATGGAGGCAATGATTATGAAAGTGGGTGGATTGGGGTATCAACCTGAAAGCAAGTATGGTTTTTCTCAAAATAAACCAAACGAAATAGCACAAAACGCATCGTCTAAAGACGTTTTTACCATGTCTCAACGACTAACAATTGCAAGTCAGATCTCGTATCAGAAAATGATGGGAGCAATGCCATTTGAAAGTAAAGTTGAGCCTACCAAGCCTGAAGACTTATTCGACTTTGAAGAAATTGCAAAGAATGTATTATCTTTTGTTAAAGGCGCTATTTTAGGTGCGAAAGCAGACGGAGCTGATAATGACAAGCTTACCAACATGTTTGAGCAAGCACGCAAAGGCGTCGAACAAGGAATTGGAGAGGCTGTTGAGGAATTAAAAGACAGTGAGCTGTATACCGACGAAATTGAGCAAGGTATTGAGAAAAGTCGAGAGTTAATTTTTGACGGTTTGGATGAGTTTGAGCAATCGATATTCAACCCAGACAAAAAAGGTCCTTCTGATGCCGCTTTTAATGGTCAAAACTTTTATCAGTTAGATAATGGTGCAAGCTTTGAAATTAAAACAGCTGAAGGTGATATTATTAAGCTTACTTATAATAGCCAGTTCAGTTCATCAGAGCAGTTATCATATAACAAGAGCGAAGAAGGCGAGTCGTTGAGTTATTCGTCTACTCAGTCGAGTTCTCAAGCTTACTCATTTTCAGTCGAAGGTGATTTGAATGAAGATGAAGTAGCAGCAATTAATGAACTTATGTCAGAATTGCAAGAAGTTAGTAACGAGTTCTTTAATGGCTCCCTTGATGAAGCGTTTGAGCAAGCAAAAAATCTAAACTTGGACTCTCCTCAATTGGTGGCCATGTCGATGAACTTGCAGCAAACAGAAGTTAGAGCAAGTGTGCGAGAATACCAAACGACGCAACCAGGTCGAGAAATTGCTAAGCAATTTGAACCAACAAATGAAGGGCTAAAAGAAAGTTATGACAAAGCGAAGCCACTCAATATTGAGAATCAATTGACGCAATTATTAACTTGGTTGAATCAACAGCAGGCTAATAAAGAGAGTCTGTTGGATTACAGTACTAGCTTTTTTGAACAGCTAAATCAAAAGCAACAAAAAGAAAGCTAGGCCATCGCTTGTGAATTAAAAAATCTATGGCAAACTACTCGGGTTAATAACGTATTAGGTCGGGTAGTTTGGCTAAGCACATTGTTGTATTTGATTCTGGCATTGGTGGCACATCGGTACTTGAACATATTCAAGCGAGTTTACCGAGTGCAAAATTCAGTTATCTTATGGACAACAAATACCTGCCGTACGGAAAACGCTCTTCTCAATTTTTAACGCAGCGTATCACTAGTCTGTTAACTCAATTTATGAAAGAAATTGAGCCTGTCGATATTCTAGTTGTTGCCTGTAATACCGCGAGCACACAAACATTAGTGCAACTTCGCGCACAATTTGATTTTCCAATAGTAGGCGTTGTACCAGCAATTAAACCAGCTGCAGAGAAATCCCTAAGCAAAAGAATTGGCGTATTAGCAACGCCGGCCACAGTTGCAAATGAATACACCGCAACATTAATTGATGATTTTGCAAGAAGCTGTGAAGTTGACTTATATGGTTCTAGCGAACTAGTAAGGTTAGCTGAATACAAGTTCTGGTTTAATACATTAGATATGCAAGCGTTAGCTAAAGAACTCGATAAACTAGCAATAAATAGTGAAATTGATCACTTAGTTCTGGGGTGTACGCATTTTCCAATTATCGCAAATGAACTTAAACAGTTAATAAGGCATGATTTACAACTACTCGATTCTGGTGAGGCGATCGCGAATCGTGTATCGAGTCTCATTGGCGAGTGTAATGTAGAAGATAATAAAAAGCAGCCGGTAGATTATTATGCTACGGCTGCTTTAGAACAGACTAAATTACAAATCTCAGTGATTAATGATTAACACTATCATCCAAAGAATTATTGTCATCTGACTTTTGTTTCGCTTCACGTACTTTTAAGGTGCGCTGTTGAAACTCTTTATCATTTAATGCCGAGATAATTTTATCGGCATCCTTTTCTGCGACTTCTACAAATCCAAAGCCGCGACGTTTACCAGTATGCTTATCCTTTAATAGGCGAACAGAGAATATTTTCCCATGTTGTTCAAATAAACTTCTAACAACCGCTTCGTTTGCCTTATAAGGTAAATTACCAACATAAAGTGATTTACTTGCTTCTTTCTTTTCAGTTACACCATGAGCAGAGAAGGTTGCAAGAACACCACCAATCAAAATGCCTACAGCAATAGCCAAAGATGAACTTGTAAGTACTGATGATAATGCAAAATGAACTACGGCATAGCCGATAAGAGATGCGATAAAAATTATTATTAATGATTTTTGTTGCGATGAACTCATTTTAAAGATTCCGAATTACACAAATTAAACATAAAATTAACAAATGTTCATGCTTATCTTATCTTACTTTGCTCACAAGGCAATAATATCAGAACAAATAAGCGGTAAAATTATTTAAGTTAAGTTTAAAAAGCCCATTAAACGGCCAAAAACGTACAAAAATGAGCTGTTTTGTACATATTTCGCCCTAACGATCCAAAAAACTAAAAAAAGTTTGAAATAGGGGTTGATCCAAATTCGGATCTCTCTATAATGCGCCTCCACCAACACGGGGAACGA
>NZ_PQCB01000016.1:0-16835 GCF_002964745.1 Pseudoalteromonas sp. T1lg24
CCTTCGTCTAGAGGCCTAGGACACCGCCCTTTCACGGCGGTAACAGGGGTTCGAATCCCCTAGGGGACGCCACTTGCTTTTAAGCTTAGTGTTAAAAGAGTGCGGTGAGTCATTAAAAGCTCGTATGGTAAGAGTGTAAATAACCAGTCCTAGTGACACATTATCTTAAAGATACTGCGTCCCCTTCGTCTAGAGGCCTAGGACACCGCCCTTTCACGGCGGTAACAGGGGTTCGAATCCCCTAGGGGACGCCACTTATTCTTAATTTGCTCTTCTTAATTTCTTTGTATCTAAATCAAGTAACCCCTCATTTAATTTCGAATTATCAGATAATTGCTATATTATAAACGTCCAAGTTCTTATTGATTTAACGCTGTTATGAAATCACATGGATTTACGCTTATAGAATTGATTATTGTCATTGTAATACTCGGTGTATTAGCTGTTACTGCTATGCCAAGGTTTATGGGACTCTCGAGTGATGCGCGTAGTGAAGTAATCAATCAAATACAAGTAAGCGTTGAACAAGCCAATGATCTTGTTCACTACAAATCTTTAATGAAAAGCTACTCAACACAAGCCGTTCCCGGGCGACCTGATCTCTTCGACG
Source organism: Pseudoalteromonas sp. T1lg24 (assembly GCF_002964745.1). Classification (NCBI taxonomy): domain Bacteria; kingdom Pseudomonadati; phylum Pseudomonadota; class Gammaproteobacteria; order Alteromonadales; family Pseudoalteromonadaceae; genus Pseudoalteromonas; species Pseudoalteromonas sp. T1lg24. Next base: position 611 of record NZ_PQCB01000016.1, read on the forward strand.
TTGATCTTGATAATAACGGCTCGTTTGAGACGCGACTAATGTGGGGCTACTTGGATAACACAGATATTGAGAAGCGCATTAACTTATCAGACGATCTGCAGATCCAATATCAAGGTATTAGATTCACCTATATTGGTTGGGATTTTGATGGAGATACGCAAATAAGCGATGATAATTGCTATTTTCGTTATACCCAAGCCGCATCAGCCAACACGCCACCTGTGTATCAACAAGTACTTACTGGTTGTTAATAATTAAATAAAGCCAACCGTTAATTAATTTTTTAAATCAACGCTAGAATCGCTTTTAAGCGCATAAATTATTTTTCAGCTCGGTTTCTTGGCTTGAATTATTTTATTGCTTCCAGACGTTAAATAGGTGTCTTAAAATCCAGATTTGAGCTGTTTTAAGTTGTTGTATTTTAGAGAGTTATTTTTATTGAATAATCTTTCTCTAATGTTAATCTGCCGCTAATTAAATTAATGGACAACGGCATGTTTGAACAGCAGACTTATATTGAAAAAGATTTCTCTCAACAAGATTTAACTCATAGTGTGTTTAGGGTCTGTTGACCTTTGCTGTTCTATTTTTGTTCTTTTTGAGCGTGCTTTTATCGCGGCGCTCGATGTGTGGCCTAGTAATCTAAGCAAATATCGAGCAACAATGAGAAAAGTGCGCTCAAAAGAACCATTCGGCAGCGCTTGATTGGCTTTTCTACTGTGTTATCGGCTGACTCACATAGAATAACTATGCCACGCAGCCTCTGCCTTGTATAAAACCTAATTAAACTGCTGCAAAAACGAACTTGAAAGGTCAACAGACCCTAATCAATGTCATTTTTTGCGCTGCAACTTTTCACGTACACAACTGCAAGATACGCAATTTATTGAGTGTGTATTTATAGAGCAAGGCGATGAAATAGGGTGTGATTTTTCATATGCCAAATTGCAAGATGTTCAGTTTATTAGTTGTCAGTTGTCAGTTGTCAGTTGTCAGTTGTCTCTTTGCTCGTTTATTGGTGCAAATTGTTTTGGTGCTAAGTTTAATCATTGTGATCTCAAAGGCGCGGACTTTTTCAGAACGAGTTTTGCAAATCAAATATCATACCGAAACTATTTTTGTAGTGTTGAAATGACTAACTGCAATTTATCGTATGCGAATTTCGATAATCAATGCATTGAAAAATGTAAGCTCAATAATAACCGCTGGATTGGCGCTAATTTACAAGATGCGTCTTTGTCTGGCTCGGATCTGAGTGGCGGTGAATTTTCACCGGAAAGTTGGCGACAATTTAAGTTAACGGGCTGCGATCTGACCGATATCGATTTAGGTGGATTAGATCCCCGTCGAGTGGATTTGACGGGTTTTAAAATTAACCCATGGCACAAGCGTCATTGCTAAACTACTTAGGCGCAGTGGTGGTGTAACACAAGACTATATCTGTTGGTTTGGTTAGCTCAGTGATTTTCGTGAGCTAACCGATAGCCAATTGGCTACTACTTAAATTTATTTTGTATTAGTTCAATAGAGTAACCATCAGGGTCTTTGACAAAGGCAATTTCAGTTGTGCCGCCCTTTACGGGGCCTGGCTCGCGCGATACAACACCACCTAGCGCTTTGATCTCTTCGCACGCAGCGTAAATGTCATCATATTCAATGGCTAAGTGACCAAATGCATTGCCATGATCGTAGCTGTCGGTATCCCAGTTGTAGGTTAACTCAATAACCGCATTGTCTTTTTCGTCGCCATAACCAACAAATGCCAATGTATAACGGTACTCAGTATTTTCAGACCGTCGCAGCTCTTTCATACCGAGTACTTTGGTATAAAACTCAACAGACTTATCTAAATCCGCAACACGGATCATGGTGTGTAACAAACGCATATGTGCCCCTATAAACAGGTTTTATATTTTTACGCTTAACAAAATTGTTGCTGATTGTTAGGCGTAAAAAAGGAATTTACTGTTATAGATTATTGGGCTCAGAACAGTATTTTTAAAGGCTTTGCGGACAAAGCCTTTAAATAAATTGCTAGCGCCGGAGCAAGGCTAGCTTATTTGGCTGCTTTTAAATTATTTACAATAAAATCGCGCAACGCTTTTATTTTGTTGTTTTCTGCATTTTCTTGCTCGCTAACGCTCAAGGCTTTGTTAATGGTTTCAAGCGCTTTTTCATTTTGATTCGTTGAGTGATAGACATATGCTAAACGAAAGTATGCGTCTGAGATATAAGGAAACTGCTTAATTGCCGCACGGTAAATATCGATTGTGTTTGCTGTAGCACCACTTTTTTGCGCCGCGTGCGCTGCATTACTGTAAGCTGTGTAATTAGGTTGTAGCTGTGCATCGTAACGTTGAGATAGTTCTGAAAAACAACTCTTTATAGCGTCGATACCTTTGGCTAGCGCTTTACTGTCGCATTGTAATAAGCGGTATAAATTTGTCAGTGCAATATTATTGCCTACCATTGCTGAAGTGCTGTGGTTTTCACGCGTATTAATATCGCTATGATAGTGAAAGCCTTGTGGTTTATGTTGTTCAATAATCGTTAAATATTCTTCGTATGAAGTTAGCATTTGGCCGTCTTCATCGGCTAAATTTAGGTATAAATAACGATTTAAATTGTTGTTATTGATATAAAACTGTTTTGCCGATTGAACCATGACACCATCATGCCACCATAAGCTTGGGCTAAAGGCAAAATATGCTTGGAATAATTGTGGTTTAGTATGCAGTGCATAAATTGAAAATAACCCACCAAGCGAGTGGCCAGAGAGTACTCTAAAGTCGCTGGTACGATACTGTTTGTCAATGTGCGGAATAAGTTCTTTTTCGATAAAGCTGAGAAATTTATCAGCACCGCCGGAAATCCCCCATTGGTTGAAACTTTCATTGTAAGTTGGTGTTAAATCACGTGTGCGATGTGTATTTTTAATAGCCACCACAATCATCGCTTGGGCTTCGTGAGATTGATTGAGTAGATCAAGCGTACCAGAAACATGGTTAAAGTTTCGCAGCCCGTCGGTTAAAAAAAGTACGGGATAACGTTGCGTTGCATTTAACCCATAACTATTTGGCAGATGGACTAACAACTCACGCTGTTCAGATAAAATCGTTGAATAAAGGCCGTCCAGCTTGGCTTCACCTCTTACTTTTGCACAAATGCTTGTTGTAAATAAAATCATTAAAGCGCAGATAAAAAAGATTGGGTTACGCATAAGTTTTTTCCTAACGTGGTTTTTATAATTTCCTGTAGCATGCCGTAGTGATTGAATTAAAGAATGAAATTGTTAGGAAAAAAAGTGACGAAAAAGTGAATTTACTCGTTTTTTCAATGTTTTATAGTCTAATAGTATTTATTTGTATCATCGCTATGATAGAGTTATTAGCCGTTATATTTCTTTAGTTTTAAAAGGTTATGATCCAATTTGGCGAGTTTATTTTTGATGCTAAACAGGCACGTTTATTAACATTAAACGGTCAGTCAGATGTGACGTTAGAACCTAAACTGTTTGAGTTACTAGCTTTATTTATTGCAAAACCGAATGAAATTTTAACCCGAGACGATCTGCTTAACCATTTATGGGCTGGTTCGTTAGTGACAGATAATGCAATAAATAAGCTTATTGGTAACTTGCGAAAGGCGTTGGGTGATAACGCGAAAAGCCCACGATATATTCAAACAGTTCCTAAAAGGGGCTATCGCTTTGTTTGTGATGTGTCACTTTATCAGCCAACACAAAATCAAAACGTACTAAGCAACTCGACTTTACCAAGTGTTATTGCTTCACATACTGATCGATGGCTTTTTGTGAGTGCAAGTGTGGTGCTTTTTGTGGTAATAATCGTTATTTTATGGTCAACAATATGGCCTAAAAATGAGGCTTCATTGCGCGCGGCAATGCCGCTTACCCGTGTGCCGGGAATTGAACAATACCATTATATGCATGCCAATAACCGTCAACTTTTCTTTATTAAACAAAACGATGACCGTAGCCAATCGCAATTGTGGTTTAAAGATACCGAATCCTTGTTAACACAGCGGGTTAAATTAGATACATCGATAAGTGAGATAATCTCGGTAATCGATACAAATACGGCGGATAATGCCAAAATTATTTACTTGGATAAGACGCAAAGCCAGTGTGGTGTCTATCAAGCGAATGTATCGATAGCGCCAAATAAGTCGGCATTCAGCAAACAAACAGAGCAGCTATTTGATTGCAGTGATAAGCGCATAAAAGATCTGGATTATCATCATCAGCACAATGTGATTTATTATACCGCTCAGCCCCAAAATTTTTGGCCCAATCAAATATACTCATTTGATATAAAAACTAAAACACACCAAATTTTACCGCAGCCAGAGCCAAAAGGTTGGGGGCATCACCACATTGATATTTCACCGAATGGCGAAAAGCTCTTAATTATGAGCACCGATAATGACCATAAAACGCAACTTTTAGCGCTTAACTTAACCACCCACAAAACCGAGGTTGGCATTAAGTTTAGTCGACCAGCCTATGAAGCAATTTGGCATCACGATTCAAGTAAACTTTATTATTTTTCAGACGCCAACACACAGCAAATAGTACAAAGTGATTTTAACGGAAATAACATTGAACGTGTTGTCGATAGCAATGAGGCACTGTCATATCGTATCAAGCGCTTACCCAATAATAACTTACTATTTGCTACAAGCCTAAACGCGGTTAACTTGCGTTGGCTTGGGGGCGTAAAGGAAAGTGCATTATACAACTCTACGGTTGCAGATTTTGCGCCTGCGCTACTTCATTTTAATAATCATTATTTGTTTGCATCAAAGCGAAGTGGGCGTATGCAAATTTATCGAGTAAATCCAGACTCTCAAATGGTCGAGCCTGTTTCAAACTTTAATGCCAACTACTCAATTAACAGTATAGCAATTTCAACCGATGATCAGCAGTTAGCATTGGGTGTTAATAATCAGGTCTATTACTTACCATTAGATTTACTTAATGGCGAAACGTTAACATCGCTATCGCATTCATTTTTACTTCATGAAAGTGAGCATCCATTTATTGCTATGGACTGGCATAGCGACGGCCAACTTGGTTTAACCATAGTGAAAAATGGCATACCTGAATTGCAGTTACTGGATTTAAGTAAAGAGGGTAAAAGTAAACGATCTGAACGTTGGACATATAGTTTACACGACAGCGAAAACCCGCATTTAAACTACTTAATCGAGCATAACAGTAATCTTATTTATCGCGTTGATACCAATTTAGCGTTACATGAGACGCAACTAACAAGTACTGAATTTGCATTACCGACTGAGTTCTATCATGCAAAAATTGACAATGGCATTGTTTATTTTGTGACGACAGAAGAAAGTGGTGAATATTTAAATATTAGGCCGTTAGATAACACTCAGCCGGTTAATAAGCTACGTTTACATCAATTTAAGAGCTTTGATGTAAGTAAAGGTAAAATATTATTGAGCGATATGGCGAGTAGGGAAGGCGATATTTATCGCACACTTTAATTAAATAGGGTTCTGCAAATAACGCTAAATAGCAGTTCCCTTAATTAAACCGCGTTAAATGTTACTACGCGCGAAGCATTACGATTGATCTGAGTACGCTTGATTATTACTTTTTATAAAACGCCATAGATAATTGATATTTAAAGTTTTAAATTCATTTTAAATATTTTTATTAAATTTTAATAAAAAAAGATTGCATCTAAAAAAATCTGATTTATTATTCGCACGCTTCTTGTTGATAGCCAATCCGAGTACATTGCAATTTATTGCAGCAAGGCGATAGAGCAACTATCCAAGAGTGAACTTGAATGTTTAAGTATGTTTAACTCGCTCGAACTCATAATGAGTTTATTTGATTAGTTTAGTTTTATCGACACTGCTCGGAGAATCGCTATGTCTTTAACACCTGTAATGGCCCCTATTACCAATGTTGATGCTTGTCACGGTTTAGTAATTGAAAAACCACAAGCTGAACAATTAGTTGCTCAATTTGGTTCACCGCTTATGGTGCTAGATTGTGATCTGATCAGAACACAATATCGTGCGTTACAGGCCGCATTACCGAATGTTGATTTGCACTATGCGCTAAAGCCATTACCACACCCAGCTGTTGTAACTACGTTGCTTGCGGAAGGTGCGTATTTTGATTTAGCAACAAACGGTGAAGTTGACCTTGTACAATCGGTCGGTGTACCGAGCGAGCGTACAATTCAAACGCACCCAATTAAGCGTGATATTGATATTTCACATGCACTTGCGTATGGCTGCAATGTGTTTGTGGTTGATAACGTCAACGAAATTGATAAGTTTGAAAAATACAAAGATCAAGTTGAGTTATTGGTGCGCGTTAGCTTTCCAAACCCTGAGGTATTGGCAGACTTATCGAAAAAATTCGGTTGCTTACCTGAAGATGCTATAACACTCATTCAACATGCATTTGATTTAGGTATTCGCATTAAAGGGCTATCGTTCCATGTTGGCTCACAAACCAAAAGTGGTGTGAAATATGCCGATGCGATTACCAAATGCCATCACATAATGTTGGCGGTAATTGATGCGGGTTTACCTGCACTGAGTACACTTGATATTGGTGGTGGTTTCCCTGTGAAATACACACCAGAAGTGCCAAATATTGCTGACTTTTGTGCACCTATTCGTAATGCATTAGCACAATTACCAGAAACAGTACGCGTGATTGCAGAACCTGGGCGTTTTATTGTGGCAACGGCAGTAACCAATATTGCTTCGGTAATGGGGCAAGCGGTACGTGGCGGCAAAACATGGTATTACTTGGATGACGGCTTATACGGCTCGTTTAGCGGTTTAATGTTTGACGAAGCTAAATATCAAATTGATTCAGCGCAAACAACCGGTGAGCGTTTTATGTCGGTACTTGCAGGTCCAACATGCGACAGCATTGATGTGATCCGTGAAGAGATTATGTTACCTAAACTGGAAAATGGTGACCTTATTATCTCAACTATGATGGGCGCATATACTTCATGTACGGCAACAGATTTTAACTTCTTTAAGCGCGCAGCTACTGTGGTATTAAATGAAGTTGAGAGCACCAACCTCGTTGTAAGTGCTTAATCACTTTATTTACGTGAAATACTCGCAAAAAAGGGCATTTTAAATGCCCTTTTTATTTTATTAAATACACCTGAACTACAAATCAATCTTATCTTTAAATTCACACAGGTCTTCAATTAAACAGCTGCCGCATTTGGGCTTTCGCGCTACACACACATAACGGCCGTGCAGAATAAGCCAGTGGTGCACGTCTACTTTAAATTCGGCGGGCACTACTTTTTCTAGTTTTGCTTCTACTGCATCAACGTCTTTACCCATGGCGAATTTAGTACGGTTTGATACACGGAAAATATGGGTGTCGACTGCAATTGTTGGCCAACCAAAAGCACAGTTTAAAACAACATTTGCAGTTTTGCGGCCAACACCGGGTAGGGCAACTAACGCCTCTAAACTTTCAGGTACTTGGCTGTTATGCTTTTCAATTAATATTTGGCTAAGTTTATAAACATTGTTAGCTTTTGAGTTATAAAGGCCAATGGTTTTTATGTATTCTTTGAGGCCTTCAACGCCTAATGCAACAATGGATTCTGGCGTATTGGCTACGGGAAATAGCTTACGTGTTGCTTTATTTACGCCAACGTCAGTTGCTTGAGCTGATAACGTAACTGCAACCAATAATTCAAACGGATTTGAGTATTCTAATTCTGATTTAGGCTCTGGATTGTCTGCGCGTAAACGCTCTAATATTTCGCGACGTTTTGTTTTATTCATGTGCTTAGTCCAGGCTTGTTACACGTGCGCGTGGCGCTTTTTCAGTAATTGGTTCGTCTTGTTGTGATTGCTGTTTGGCGTCAATGTAATTTTTTAACGCAATAAGCAAGCCCATGCCTAAGAAAGCACCTGGCGATAGAATCGCAAGTAAAAACTTTGTTTCGGTTTGCATTATTTCAATGCGTAACACTTTTGCCCAGTCACCCAGCAGTAAATGTGCACCATCAAATAAAGTACCTTGGCCTAATAATTCGCGCATCGCGCCTAATAGCACTAACACAGCTAAAAAACCGAGTCCCATCATCAAACCATCAAATGCTGCAAGAGGCACTGAATTTTTAGAGGCAAATGCTTCGGCGCGACCAATAATGGCGCAGTTAGTAACGATTAATGGAATGAAAATACCCAGTGATAAGTACAGCTCGTGACTAAAAGCATTCATTAATAGTTCAATCATGGTTACAAAGGCTGCGATGATCATCACAAATACCGGAATGCGAATTTCTTTTGGAACCCATTCTCGTACTATTGCTACGGTGACGTTTGACCCTAACAATACAAACAAAGTGGCTAATCCTAAACCAAGCGCATTGGTTACGGTCGCCGATACTGCCAGTAATGGGCATAAACCAAGCAGTTGTACCAATGCTGGGTTATTTTTCCACAGTCCTTGGTTAATTATATCGCGCAGTTGTTCAGTCATTATTTACTCCGCATAAATTATCTTGATTAAACAGTGCTTGATGCTGATTTTGGGTATAAAGACTTGCACGTTTAACGGCATTAATCACGGCGCGAGGCGTTATTGTTGCACCTGTAAATGCATCAAATTGACCACCATCCTTTTTTACTGCCCATGACGTATCTTTAATTGAAGTAGGGCGTTTGCCATCAAAACTGGTTATCCAGTCTGAGCGACGAATTTCTACCTTATCACCAAGCCCTGGCGTTTCCTTGTGTTCAATAACACGTACACCAGCTATTGTGCCATCAATATAAATGGCAGAAAGAATTTCAATATTACCACTGTAACCATCTGGTGCGGTTGATTGCAGGACCACCGCGACTGGCTTATCACCACTTTTAGCACGATACACTTTGGTAACACTCGCGTGATTTAAATAATCTTCTTTAATCTGCGCACAGTCTAAATAAAGTGTGTTGTCGTAGTCATTTTCACTAATAACTTGGCCTAATGTTGTCATTAGTTTTTGCTGTTTATTGTGTTCAATTGCAGGCTTAGTTGCGATGTAAGTTAGGGTTACTACCGCAGTGCTGGCAATCGCAAACGCGCCTAAAATTAGTGCGTTTTTAGAAATTGATTTAGATAACATTATTGCTCCTTAGCGCCATACACTTTTGGCTGCGTGTAGAAGTCAATTAAAGGCACCGCCATATTGAGTAACAATACTGAAAACGCAACAGCGTCAGGGTATCCACCATAAGTACGAATAAGGTAAACCAGTAGGCCAATTAAGGCACCGTAAATTAAACGGCCTTTATTCGTTGTTGATGCAGACACCGGATCGGTGGCAATAAAAAATGCCGCTAGCATGGTTGCGCCACTAAATAAATGAAGCACAGGGCCAGTACTAACACCTGGGTGAAACATCACACCAATGCTGGCACAAATTGCAAGGCTAGCTAAAAAGCTTACTGGAATATGCCAGTTAATAACCCGCGCTTTTAATAAATAAATGCCGCCTAATAGGTATGCTAGATTAACCCATTGCCAACCAATACCAGCAAGTTCGCCAAAAATTGGGTTTTGCAAACTTTCTGAAGTAGTGAGCCCTTTGCTAAGACTAATTTTTAGCGTATCGAGAGGGGTTGCCATAGACACGCCATCTACGCCGAGTCTTAACTGCTCTGTTGTGAGTCCGCTTTGGGTTATGCCGGTAAAGATCACGCTAATTTCATCTAACAAGGTATGTTGATTAAATGCAAGTTCAATGGGAGGCGACCATGTTGTCATTTGCACCGGAAATGAAATCAACAACAGCACATAGCCTGCCATCGCTGGGTTAAATAAATTAAAACCAAGGCCACCATACAGTTGTTTAACGAAAATAATGGCAAATGCGGTACCAATAACAATCACCCACCAAGGCGCAAGCGGCGGTATACTGATTGCAAGTAACACGGCAGTAAGTACCGCGCTATAATCGCTTAGCGCTGATTTTACATTACGCTTGCGTAGTTTTAGCACAAAGGCTTCGGCCGCAATTGCCGTGATAATTGCTAGCAATAATTGAATAATTACACCAAAGCCAAAAAAGTAAGCCTGACAGGCAATGCCTAGGCTTGCTGCAAAGGCAACTTTGAGCATAAGCGCACCGAGCGACTTATGGCTGTGTTTGTGTGGCGAGCTGCTTAAGGATAATTGCACGTTATTCCGACCCTTTATCTTGTTGCGCTTTTTTGGCTTTAGCCTTTGCGATTGCAGCGGCTATCGCTGCCTTTTTCTTCGCTTCAGCATCGAGCTTTGGTTTCTCAGTTGTCTCAACTGCAGCTAGGTTATCTTGTTGCTCCACATCGTTATCGTTAGATTGTGGTATGTCGTTTTGCTCAGCCGCTTGCTTGGCTGCTTTTTTAGCTTTAGCACGAGCAATAGCGGCAGCGACTGCGGCTTTACGCGGATCATCATCGGCGCTTTCGTTTGCGTCTTGAGCTTTGGTTTCGTCAAGCGCTTCAACTGATGATTCTTCAGCCTGCTTTGCTGCCTTTTTGGCTTTTGCACGAGCAATAGCAGCGGCAACAGCGGCTTTACGTGGATCATCAGCGGTGCTTTCGCTTGCGTCTTGAGTTTTGGTTTCATCTAGCGCTTCAGTTGATGGTTCTTCAGCCTGCTGTGCAGCCTTTTTAGCCTTTGCACGAGCAATAGCAGCGGCAACAGCTGCTTTACGTGGATCGTTATCGCTCGATGTGTCCGTATCAATAGTAGCGCTATTATTGGCAGCGTCATCGGAACCTTTCGCTTCTTTTTTAGCTTTGGCGCGAGCTATTGCTGCGGCGACGGCTGCTTTACGCGGGTCGCTCGTATTATCTTTTACATCTTGCTCGTTTGTTTGCTCAGCTTTTTTCGCTTTTGCACGTGCTATTGCAGCTGCAACGGCATCTTTTTTACTGTCTTTACTTGTCGCTGCTGGTTTTTCTTCTTTATATGCGCGAGCTTGTGCTTTTCGCTCTTCACGCAGCTTTGCCATTTCAGAATTATCTGGCTCACCATTATCTGAACGTTTTGCTTTAGCGCGCGCTAAAGCGGCTTGAACAGCTGCACTTTTATCATTTGATGAAACTCGTTTCGAGGCTTCTTCAACTTTAGACTTAGCGTCATCGTTCGTTCGTGTTGCCGCGCGTTTATGTCGGTTTTGGCGTTCTTCTTGTTCGCGCTTCAAACGCTCATTACGTGCTTCAAAACGTTCTTTGGCACGTTCCGCTTTAATCTTATCTTCGCGCTCTTGACGAATTTCAGCCTTGGCAACACGGTAATATTGCACCAGCGGAATTTCACTTGGACACACATAGGCACACGCACCGCATTCAATACAGTCAAATAAGTTATGTTCTTCTAACTTGTCGTATTCTTTACTTTTGGCAAACCATTGTAGTTGCTGTGGTAGTAGTGTAGCAGGGCAGGCGTCGGCGCACGCACTGCAGCGAATACAGGCTTTTTCTTCACCGGGCATCGGCATTTCATGTTCGCTCGGCGCGAGCACGCAGTTACTGGTTTTTATTATTGGAAGGCGTACGCTCGGTAAGGTAAAGCCCATCATTGGACCGCCCATAATTACACGTTGCCACTGCTGTGGCTGAAAACCGCTTTGCTCGAGCAAGAACTTGATTGGTGTACCGAGTAAACTCCAAACATTACCCGGTGTTGAAATTGTTTCACCCGTCACCGTTACAACACGCTCAATAAGCGGCTTACCTTCGTATATGGCCTGATAAATAGCGAAAATAGTACCGACATTATGCACCACCATACCAATATCAGATGGGATCCCACCTTGTGGTACGTGCTTTGACGTTAACAGTTGAATAAGTTGCTTTTCACCGCCCGATGGGTATTTAGTTGGCACCGGGCATACTTGCGTATAGTGGTCATTTTCACACGCTTTTTTCAGTGCTGCGATCGCTTCAGGCTTATCGTCTTCAATACCAATTAAAATTTTGGTTGGCTGATAAAGTTTGCGTAATACCTCAATGCCTTTTATTAACTCGCTAGCATGCTCACGCATCAGCATGTCATCGGCGCTGATATATGGCTCGCATTCAACACCGTTAATGATTAGAAATTCAATTTCATTTTTAGGTTGGGCTTTAACATACGCAGGAAAACCCGCACCGCCCATACCACTGATACCGGCATTGTGAATACGGGTTACAATCTCTTGGTCAGATTTGGCATAAAAGTCAGGCCATGGAGATAGTTCACACCATGTGTCTTGACCATCTGGCAGTAATACTACACTCGGCTCAGGCAATGCACTTGGGTGTGTGGTTGGCTTCATCGCGATTTCGCTGATAGTACCAGAGGTTGGCGCGTGTACAGGTACGCTCCAGTGGCCTGCGGGCTCGGTTAAGGCTTGACCTTTTAATACACGATCACCCGTTTTAACGAGCAAACGTCCGTTATCGCCAATGTGTTGCTTAAGCGGAATAGTTAAACTTTCAGGTAACGGTAAGCGCTTAATTGGTTGTTGTGTTGAACTCGCTTTATTCGGGGCAGGGTGTACACCGCCCGGAATCGACCAAAGCTTACCACGTTCAATTTGTTCTAAAATAGATTCCACCAACAACCTCTAATCGATATTTGTTACTGGAATGGCTTGTAAGTCCCATTTCCAGTTTTTACTTGTGGTTTTAACTGGCACCATGTCGATGCAGTCTACCGGACAAGGTTCAACGCACAGATCGCACCCTGTACATTCGTCAATTAATACCGTGTGCATTTGGCGTGTTGCGCCGACAATGGCATCAACAGGACATGCTTGAATGCATTTAGTACAGCCAATACATTCATCTTCTCGAATGTAGGCAACTGTTTTAATCGGTTCTTTTTCTTCGCCGCCAGCAAGCGGTTTGGCTTCAACTCCCATTAAATCTGCGAGCTTTTGTACTGTGGCTTCGCCCCCCGGTGGGCACTTGTTAACGTCATCACCATTAGCAATGGCTTCTGCATAAGGGCGACAGCCTGGGTAGCCACACTGACCGCATTGCGTTTGCGGTAGTATTTCATCGATTTGTTCGACGATAGGGTTGCCTTCAATTTTATAGCGAATTGCGGCAAAGCCAAGAATTGCGCCAAATAACAGCGCTAAACCGCCTAAGGCGAGTAGGGCGTAGAATAAAGTCATTTACAGTTTTACCAGTCCGGTGAAGCCAAGAAATGCCAACGACATTAAACCGGCTGTGATCATGGCGATAGACGCGCCTTTAAATGGGGCTGGCACGTCTGCTGCCGCTAAACGCTCGCGCATTGCGGCAAATAAAACAAGTACCAATGAAAAACCGACTGCGGCGCCAAAGCCGTAAATTGCCGATTGTAAAAATGAGTGTTGCTCACGGGTGTTTAATAGCGCTACGCCAAGTACCGCACAGTTTGTGGTGATTAACGGTAAAAATATACCCAGCAAGCGATACAGTGTCGGGCTGGTTTTACGTACCACCATTTCGGTAAATTGCACAACAACTGCGATCACTAAAATAAAGCTCATAGTGCGCAGAAAAGTGAGCTCTAGCGGTATAAGAATATATTGATTTACGAGGTAACTGGTGACTGATGCCAAAGTGAGTACAAAAGTGGTCGCAAGAGACATACCAATTGCGGTATCCAGCTTGCCAGACACACCCATAAACGGGCACAGGCCTAAAAATTGTACCAAAACAAAGTTGTTTACTAATACTGTGGCAATGAGTAACAGTAGGTATTCGGTCATTGAAATCTTATATGCGCTACATTTGACGCTTATTATCCAAATTTTCGGATTAAAGCTCAACTTATTCCGCTAAACAAATCTCATTCAGTTTCAATTGTTAAAGTAGTGTGGGGGAGTTTAGTGTGAAATTTAAACAAAAGGTAATTGTGGCGTTAAAAAGGGGCGATAAAGCCCCTTTTTAAATGGTGTAAATTAAATCTCTTTCGGCTTTTCGATGTAATAGCCTTGTGCACCATCTAAACACAGTTGTTCAATAATGTGTTTTTCTTCTTGGCTTTCGACCCCTTCGGCAAGTACTGTAACGCCAATGCGGTGGGCCAAATCAACCATTAAACGCATAAAGTACTGGTTGTTTTTATCTTCTTCTAAACCGCGCGTGTAGGTTGCATCCATTTTGATAAAATCAGGTTTTAAATCGCGGAAAAACTTAAATGAGGTTAAGCCAACACCAAAACGTTCAACGGTAATACGCGCACCTACACGGTGGATCATATCAATAAAGCGTTTTGATGCTTTAACATTTTGCTGTAAACCGAATTCACTCACTTCAAAAATTAATTTGGCGGCAATGGCATTATCTTTTAGTAAGCGACGTTCAAGCCAAATCGAAAACTGCTCGTCGTGAGCGCTTTTCGCCGATACGTTAACCCCGAAAAACTGGTCGTTCAAGTTACGCGTTTTAATTGCATTAATTGCTTCTTCGATAACAAGACGGTCCACATGTGCGTGTTGATTGAGTTTTTCACTCATTGCTAAGAACGAAGAGGTCGGCAAAATGTGTTCGTCAGACGTTTTAAAACGCGCGAATATCTCAGAGTAGGCCTTAGCACTACGACTGGTTGGCATAATGGTTTGGATCATTAGCTGAATGCGATTGTTGTTTAATACATCATCAATTACTTGACGCCAATTTTGATTACCAAAACTTGCTGAAACATTATCAATAATGTCGCTTTCTTTTTGAATATGGTAGCCATTTGTAGTTTTACTTTGCGCAAGGCTAAGAGCAGTATCTACTTGCGCCAATAGCGGGCTAAGTGGCTTGCCCGTTTCAAAAGACACAATACCGGTATTTGCGACACTGGTAAGTTCAACGTGTTGTTGAAATTCAGTGAATTTACTTTGCAGTACTTCGCCAAGTTTTTCTGCTTCTTTAATCGGTACGTTGATTAACAGTACTGCGAAGTCTGAACTATTTAAGCGATAACTGGTGCTGCCAGAGTAAGTGCCAATAGCTTGGGTGATGAGATCTGACACATCTTTAATGTATTCATCGCCTTGCTGATAACCGCGCGTTTGGTTTATTAAGTTCAATTCGGTACAGCGAATAACGGCAAGGGTACCGAAACATGGTTTGTCGGCGTTTTCGATTTGGTGTTCGTAGTGCTCAATAAATAAATTACGGTTGCCTAGTCCTGTTACCGTGTCTTTGTATGCTTCGCGTTTAATATCAAGGGCAGAGGATTCAATGTCTTTTTGCTTGCGTTTTAAAAAGCCATTTAAGCGAACAATGCTCGGAAAAATATTGCTCACTGCGTTATCAGCTAGCGATGAGTCGAGTTTGCCGTCTTTACTGTCATTTTCAATGTACTTATCGACCATATTTGAAATGGCGTCGCCCATACGATTTGACGCTTGCATTAAAGTCAACTTTAAGGTGATAAAAGGCACTAGGGTGAGCACTAAAATTATTAAAAATAAAATCAAAAATGCATTTTGTACGATTTCAGCGGTTTGCTGTAGACGCAGCGTAAACTCGATTTTAAGACCTAAATCGCTTCCCGCGCCATGTTGAGAGCGGATAAACGGTTTGTAATTTTGTAGGTGTTTTACTAAAAAGGGCAGGTAGTTTAAGTTGCCTTGATTGCTGAAAACAGTTTCATTTTCTTTGTCTTTAATGACTAATTTATCAAGGTTGTACTGTAATTTTATGTTCTTTGCGAATGCTTCGATATCTTGCTCAGTCGTTACTTGAGAGAGTTCAAGGTCGATTGCTCTTTGCACTTTTAATTGTTGCGAGTTTGCATATTGATGCAACGCTGAATTAAGCATATATCCAGTAAGTGCTGTTGCTAGCAAGCAAAAAAATACTTGGATTGTAATAAAGCGAGTTAATCCTGCCATGGTTTTTCTTATCTCACGCTGTATTAATTGGTAGATTGTATTAAATGAAATAGGGGACAACGATAGACCGGCATACTTGTCAGCTATGCAAGACCAAAGCTCTGTCACTAATACAAAAAATCACTTATGAAATGGTAAGTTATATTCTAAGAAAAGTCTAATAAAGGTAATAAAATGTTATATAGAAAGATAAGATTTGGCTCCCCCTCCCCGACTCGAACGGGGGACCTGCGGATTAACAGTCCGTCGCTCTAACCAACTGAGCTAAGGGGGAACAACAATAGGGTAGTGTGCTTTGGCTCCCCCTCCCCGACTCGAACGGGGGA
>NZ_PQCB01000016.1:16918-146220 GCF_002964745.1 Pseudoalteromonas sp. T1lg24
GAGCTAAGGGGGAACAAGCATACTTAAAGTAGATTAACGATTGGCTCCCCCTCCCCGACTCGAACGGGGGACCTGCGGATTAACAGTCCGTCGCTCTAACCAACTGAGCTAAGGGGGAATCGTTAAATGCTAAGAACTTGGCTCCCCCTCCCCGACTCGAACGGGGGACCTGCGGATTAACAGTCCGTCGCTCTAACCAACTGAGCTAAGGGGGAATGGCGTTGTTCTCAACGGGGCGAAATATTAATGACAGCATGGGGAAGTGTCAACAACTATTAATTAAGAAAGTTAAAAAAGTGGTTTGAATGCATATTTGTTGTGCAACTTGCTAGTTTTTTAACTGCTTTCGTGTGTTATTTGTTCATTAGTGTTTTAAAAATAATGGAAATTACATATCAAAATGAAGTATCTAAAGTTAAAAAATTAGACACTCGCCACCTTGCTATTCATTTTTTGCCTTAAAATTGTGCTTACGGATGATATAAACACTGAACTTGGTTTTTACTTTTAACACATTTAAGTAATTAACGATTACCAGTAAATATTTAAAAGCTATTTATTACTGAGTCGAATTCACAATAGAGCGCAGACTTAAGTTCACATACTTCTAATTGTGCTTTTAGATTTAAATGCTAAAGCGGACATTTATGAATACTTTGTGACTTATTTGCTTCACTGAACTGACAGGCTAATGTAAAACTGTGGCGCTATATCCCAAACTCGAGTTTATAAAGAAGCAAAGAGGCACGAATACTCATGGTATTTAGGATTTAGAGCAGAACAATTAAACTAGTGAAAACGTGTAATGCTAAAAAACAATACGTTATGCCTAGTATAACGATAAGTGTGATTGGGAACTTATAACGTATGTGTTTCGCTTATAAGACACTAATAAAAAGACATACTCGATTGTAAATCGCTTTATACTTATATAAGAGCTAAGAGCTAAGAGCTAAGAGCTAAGAGCAAATAAAACGCGCGATCGGTTCTAATAATAAGTATTTTAATTTACCTAACGATTAATGAATTAATCACTAGTGAAAAAGTATCAATATTTTTCTTGGCAATTTTTTTGATACTGATATTAGCGCACTCTATGACATATTTATTTTTGTAATCGCTGATTAATAAAGGGCTACATTTAGTTATCCACTAAATCTGTGGATAACTCTGTTTATGAATCTTTGAGAACATAACCAAGCCCTTTATTTATCGGTTGTAAGAGAAATGCAATAGTTTTCAAATAAAAAATATTTATTAATAAATTCAATGGCTTAATTTATTTGATGGTTTTTGGTTGAAAATTGTTCGAAATGTAATCTCGGTATATTTATTGCGCAAGTTGTTGTGTAAAAACTAGTCGGAGTAGTGGTTGTTAGCTGTTACTAACTGAGTATCTATCGGAATATCAGTGTATTTATATAAATCAAATGTAAATGTAAAATTCTTTTGGTTTACTTTTTGTTTACATTGGTTGGGCGGGTTTGTAAAAAGTTAATTTGCGATGGTATCAACGCGCTCATTTCATTAGAATGTTGCGGTGCTTATATAAGGGTCCTCATGCAACAGTCTAAATCGCAATCAGCAAATAGCGCCGCATCGCTTCTCGAAGCGCCGATTGAAAAAACACTTGTTAAAATGACCGTGCCAATGATTTTCGGCATGATCACCTTAATGTTGTTTAATATTGTCGATACTTTTTTTGTCAGTATGTTGGGCACAGAACAACTTGCTGCAATTAGTTTTACCTTTCCGGTTACATTTACGGTTATCAGCCTTGCAATAGGCCTCAGTATCGCCACATCGGCAATAATTGCTAAAGCACTTGGTGCAAATAATCACGCTGAAGCGCGTTTCGATGGTGCAGTCGCATTAATCGTGTCTGCATTGTTAGTTGTGGTGACGTCATTTATTGGCTATTTACTGATCACACCGATTTTTACATTACTTGGCGCGACACCAGAACTGCTGGTTTATATTCGTGATTATATGACGGTTTGGTTTATCGGCAGCGCGCTACTTATTACCCCAATGATTGGTAACGCCGTTTTGCGTGCTAGCGGCGATACTAAAACACCCAGCATTATTATGGGCGGGGCGGGGGTGATAAACGCAATCTTGGACCCTATTTTAATTTTTGGTTTTGGACCAGTGCCTGCCATGGGCATTAAAGGTGCTGCGATTGCGAGTGTGATTGCCTGGTCATTTGGTGTTGCCTTTATTCTTTATCTGCTGATTATTAAGCGCAAACTTGTGGCTTGGGAAAAGTGCCAGCAAAGTGTAATGACCGCAACGGTAAAAATGCTAAAAATTGGCGTACCCGCAGCCAGTGCAAATATGCTAACGCCGATAGCAATGGCAATAATGACTGCGATTGTCGCCAGCTATGGCGCGCATGCGGTGGCGGCATTTGGTGTGGGAAGTCGTATCGAATCAATCGCCAGTATTGTGGTGTTAGCACTTTCTATGACACTACCACCTTTTATTAGCCAAAATTTCGGTGCAAATCGTTACGACCGTGTTGAGGCAGCTTATATGGCGAGCCTGAAGTTTGTACTTATATGGCAGTTCGTTATTTACCTAGTGCTTATCGCGTTAAGTGGTGTGATAAGCCATATATTTGCTGAAGAGCAAAGTGTTATCGATGTGATAAAACTGTTTATCTACATTTTACCGTTAGGCTACGGTTTGCAGGGTATTATAATTTTAACTAATTCATCATTAAACGCATTACACAAGCCAATGCACGCGCTGGTACTTAGTATTGTACGCTTATTTGTGTTTTATTTGCCATTTGCCTATGTCGGTAGTTTAATCGGCGACTTACAAGGGCTATTTATTGGTGCGTTAGTGGGTAACTTATTCACAGCATGTGTTTCATACACATGGTTTAAAAAGCAGTTAACCAAATGCCATAATAGTATTGTGCCACACACTGTTTAGAGGGAAATATGAGTAAAGAAGATGTTTCAGATTTCAAATTGGTATCGCCCTTTAAACCCAATGGCGATCAACCAACTGCCATCGCGCAACTAGTTGATGGACTCGAAGCAGGATTGGCCCACCAAACCTTACTGGGTGCTACCGGTACAGGTAAAACCTTTACCATGGCTAACGTTATTGCAGAGCTAAATCGCCCGACTATTATTTTGGCGCATAACAAAACCCTAGCAGCTCAGCTATACGGTGAGATGAAAGAATTCTTTCCTGAGAATGCCGTGGAGTACTTTGTTTCTTACTACGACTATTACCAGCCAGAAGCGTACGTCGTTGCAAGTGATACCTTTATAGAGAAAGACGCTTCAATAAACGACCACATCGAACAAATGCGTTTATCTGCGACCAAAGCGTTGCTTGAGCGACAAGACGTTATTATTGTTGCATCAGTTTCGGCTATTTACGGTTTGGGCGATCCTGACTCTTATTTAAAGATGATGTTACTGATAAAACAAGGTGACACCATAGATCAGCGCGATTTACTGCGCCGACTTGCTGAACTGCAATACACCCGCAATGACATTGATTTTCAACGTGGTACATATCGTGTGCGCGGTGAAGTAATTGATATTTTCCCTGCTGAATCTGAAACCATGGCTATTCGCGTTGAAATGTTTGACGACGAAGTTGACCGCTTAAGTATTTTTGATCCACTTACAGGCGCGGTGGAACGGCATATTATTCGCGCCACGATTTACCCGAAAACCCACTATGTAACGCCGCGTGAAAAGATTTTAGCGGCAATAGACAACATTAAAGAAGAGTTGAAAATTCGTCGTAAACAGTTACTTGATAATAACCGTTTAGTTGAAGAGCAACGCGTTGCACAGCGCACCCAATACGATATTGAAATGATGAGCGAGCTGGGGTATTGCTCGGGTATTGAAAACTACTCACGTTATTTATCGGGTCGAGCACCTGGCGAGCCGCCACCGACATTGCTTGATTACTTGCCTGATGAAGCCTTAATGATTATTGATGAATCACATGTAACTGTATCGCAAGTAGGCGCAATGTATCGTGGCGATCGCAGTCGTAAAGAAAACCTTGTGGAATATGGCTTTCGTTTACCATCGGCACTCGATAATCGTCCGTTAAAGTTTGAAGAATTCGAAGCGATTTCGCCGCAAACGATTTATGTCTCGGCAACGCCTGGGGATTATGAATTAGAGCGCTCCAATAATGAAGTAGCCGAGCAGGTTATTCGTCCAACTGGCCTATTAGATCCTGAACTTGAAATTCGCCCAGTCGGAACGCAAGTGGATGATTTATTGTCTGAAATCTATAAGCGTGTTGAGCTAAACGAGCGTGTATTAGTTACCACATTAACCAAACGCATGGCTGAGGATTTATCTGATTATTTAAATGATCACGATGTAAAAGTGCGTTACCTACACTCTGATATAGATACCGTTGAACGCGTTGAAATTATTCGTGATTTACGTGCAGGCGTATTCGATGTGCTGGTCGGAATTAACTTGCTTCGTGAAGGGTTAGATATGCCAGAAGTGTCTTTGGTGGCGATTTTAGATGCTGACAAAGAAGGTTTCTTGCGTTCAACCCGATCGCTTATCCAGACCATCGGTCGTGCTGCCCGTCACATTAACGGTCGTGCAATTTTATATGCGGATCGCATAACAGATTCGATGAAGCGCGCGATTGACGAAACCGAACGTAGACGCAGTATTCAGCACCAATACAATTTAGATAACGGCATTACGCCACAAGCCCTGAATAAGAAAATCACCGACATTATGGACGTGGGTGAGCAAGTTGATGATGCGCCTAAAGCAAGCAAGAGAACGGTTAGTAAAGCGACCGCTGAAATTTTATCAGCCGATGAAATTAACAAGAAAATTAAACAGCTTGAATCTGAAATGTTGACGTTTGCCAGAGACCTTGAGTTTGAAAAGGCAGCAAGCGTACGCGATCAAATTCAACAATTACATCAAGAATTAATAAATGCCTAATATCGATTTAACCAATTTACTAAGCGCTATTGCCAAAGGCGCACCGTTTAATGATGAAGTGTGCCGTGTTTATCATGGCCGTGGTGATAGCCAAGGTGAAACTAATTTCATCAATTTAGATTGGTACCCGCCGTATTTATTTCTTGCGTGCTACAACGCAATTGATGAAACAACGCAAAACGCACTAACAGAAGCCGTTTGGCAAGCGCAGCAAACTGGCGGATTTAACGCAAAAGGGCTTGTGTTTCAGTATCGTGCCGGACGTGATACGCAAGTGTCTGTGCCGTTTGGTGAGGTGCAAGACCGATTTGAAGTTGCTGAACTTGGCGCCAAATATTGGGTACAACTAACCAAAACGCAAAATACGGGTATTTTTCCTGATATGCGTGAGGGCAGGGCGTTTGTTAAAAATAATAGTCACGATGCAAAAGTACTTAACTTGTTTTCATATACCTGTGCGTTTTCGGTTGTCGCTAAATTAGGTGGCGCTCAACAAGTTATCAATATGGATATGAATAAATCAGTGTTGCGTACGGGGGCTGATAATCATCGATTAAATAACGTGGCGGAAAATATTAGTTATTTACCTCACGATATTTTGAAGTCATTTGGTAAATTAAAAAAGGCCGCGCCGTTTGATTTAATTGTGGTTGATCCGCCGAGTTTTCAAAAAGGCAGTTTCGTACTAACCAAAGATTATCAAAAAATCTTACGTCGTTTGCCGGATTTATGCCACAGCAATACGCAGCTATTGTTATGTGCTAACAGCCCTGATGTATCAGAAAACCTGTTTATCGAGATGATAAGTGATGCCACCGAAGGGCGACTGAGCTTTGTTGAAAGACTACCAGCAGCTCCGCGTTTTGAAGAGCCAGAAGGTGCAAATTTAAAGGCGCTGGTTTATCGTCTAGCGTAAAATAAGTAACCGATGCAAAACAAAAAAGCGCTAAGTAAAACACTTAGCGCTTTTTTTATAACTTATTGATTTCTTTCGCTACTTGGTAGCCATCGTCCGTTACAATTTTTTCGAGTACTTGAACACGTTCAGTTAGCTTGGTGATTTGTTGTTTTAAATCTTCTGTTTGTGCATCACTTGCTTGATTGTGTTTTAACGTCTTCTCTTTAAATTTAATGTGCTTGTTGTACATATCTGCCAATACGCCAAAACCTACTGAGACAAATACGATCATTACAATCATCGTTGTGCCACTCATTGTCGCTCCTAACCTTCGAGTAAATGTGGCTTTAGCTTAATGCAAAAACATACACAATGTGAAATTTAATGATAAGCGGTCAAATTTGGTGTTTTTCGAGTCGATATAAAAAGGCTTTGTAACTTAGCCCTAATAATTTTGCGGCTGCAGTTTTATTATTTTCACAGCGTTTAAGCGACTGTAATAAAATATCGCGTTCAAACTGATGCCAATCTATTCCCTCACTTGGCAAAATATATTGATCGCCTTGCTGGAGTTGCCCGTTTTCGTGTGTAAGGCTCTCTAATAGTTCGTCTTCATCGCCAAGTAGGGCGTAGCGCTCAATGCAATTTGATAGCTGCCTAACATTACCAGGCCACGGGTAGCTTAATAGTTGTTTTAGTGTGTGCGCACTTAATGGTTCAATATTTCCACCATATTGCTGGCTAAATTTGTCTTTGAAGTAATGAATAAGTTTGCCGATGTCTTCACTTCGCTCACGCAGCGCTGGCATATGAATAGGCACAACGTTTAAGCGATAATACAAATCTTCACGAAACAGGCCTTCTTCAACTTGCGCCAACAATTGTTTATGGCTTGCTGCAATCACACGCACATCAAGCGCCACTTCTTGGTGACAGCCTAACGGAGTGATCACCCCTTCTTGTAAAAAGCGCAGTAATTTAGTTTGTAATTGCGGGCTAAGCTCCGCCACTTCATCTAAAAATAACGTACCGCCGTCGGCCGCGGCAAATTTGCCGAGTTTATCTTGATTAGCACCAGTAAATGCCCCTTTTTTGGCGCCAAATAATTCAGCTTCGGCAATGGATTCAGGAATTGCGCCACAGTTAATCGCAATAAATGGGCTATTTTTGCGCGGTGAAATTTTATGAAGTGCACGGGCAGCAAGCTCTTTTCCGGTTCCGCTTTCTCCACTAATTAAAACGGTTGCGTTAGTGGAAGCCACTTTTTCAATACGTTGAAAAACCTTTTGCATACATGGGGCGCTACCAATCAAATCGACCATACTGTCTTGTTGACTCAGTTGATTGTTAAGCGTTTGGTTGGTTAAACGTAACTGATTTGCTTTATTTGCTTTGGCGAGTGCAAGTAATAGCTCTTGCCGTTGAAATGGCTTTGCTAAATAGTCATCCGCGCCTTTTTCTATGGCAAGGGCTGCATGATCAATTGAGCCATAAGCTGTGGCAATAACTATACCCACAGGGAAGTTGTTTTTTCGCGTAAACTCTAATAATTCAAGCCCGCTTAATTGGCCCAATTTCCAATCGCTAAAAATTAAGCTAATGCGATTATCTGCTTTAAGTGCCACAATTGCTTCTTCCACGCTAAATGTTGCTGTGACGGTAAACCCCTCAGCACTTAGCATTGCAGCGATTAACTCATTTTGAGCAGCATCGTCCTCAACTAATAGAATATGTACGTTATCCATTAAACTTCTCTTTTAAACATTGCGCGAAAGTGACTACCATTTTGACTGGTGTTAATAAGTTGAATATCGCCCGCGTAATACAAATTGATAACCTGTTTAGCGAGGTAAAGGCCGATGCCGGCACCATCTGGCTTGTCGCTTACATGCGGTTGGAATAATTGCGCTTTAATAGCTGAATTTACACCTTTACCTTTGTCATTAATATCAACGTTTACCGTTTTTTCATGTGTATTTACATCAATATCAATAACGTTGTTTTCGCCGCCTGATTCAATACCATTGACGATAAGCGTGTGTAAAATACTGCGTACTTCGGTTTCGAGGCCAACGAGTTTAATACTGTTATCGCAATTGATGTTAATGGGTGTATTTTCTGATAATAGTTCGAGCTTTATATCCGTTAGTACGGCAGCAAGCGGTACCTCAGTGCTTCTGTCGACTTTATCTTTGGAGAGGGTTAAAAGTGCATTAATATTTTTATCAATATGCTCGATTTTAGTATGCGCAATTTGTTCTAGCTTAGTGCGCTCTGTTTCAGGGGCTTTAAAATATTGGTCTATGGTTAAGTTTAGGGTGTGAACAGGGTTACGAAGTGCATGGGCAATACCGCGACTTAATTCACCGAGCTGCGCTAAGTGTTTTTTCTGTTCTATTTGGTGCTGTACTTTAGCGAATTCGGCCAGTTTGCTGCTCATTGAATTAAACTGCTGTGCACAACGCTTAAGTTCGGTTACACCTTTAGCAGGAATTTGAATTCCGAGTTTATCGTTATCTAGCTCATCCATCGCTTGCACTAGCTGATTAATTGGCCGCGTGATTTTGTTGGTAAGCCAAAGTGCCAGTAGCAATGCAAGAGCAGAGGAAATAGCGATACTCCAAAGAATTGACTGCGTAAAGCGTTCAAAGCTCGCACTGTCGGTAAGGTATTCGGTACTAATTTGACGATGTACTTGCATATTGTCTAAGTCGTCTACCGCCATAAACACCGCTTCAATCTGCTCTGCATTCTGACTAATAATTTCAATACTGCGTTCGTTATCTTTATCAATTACCACATGGCGTTTTACAACCGTGGCACTGTTTTCGTGCGCGTTAGATGCTGCATGAGCATCGCTATCGGATTCTGCAGCGATATGAAATTCAAATTTCATATCGCTGTTATCCCCACTTTTTGGGGCAATTTCGATTAGCTTTTTACGAACCTTATCTTTGGTCGAGGCTAATATTTTTTCTGTTAATACTTCACTTTTACTTAAAATCTCACTTTCGATTTGCTGCTTAAAATACATAGTGAGTGCCGTTTGAATTAATGCGACGCTGGCAAACAACACAACTAAAGTAATAATTAACAGTTTTCTGATACTCAAAGAAGGCTTCCTTTTTTATCGAATGTAAATAACACGTGGTCATATCTTAATTCAAACTTTGTACCAGATTATCAGCTAATGCCTAAATTAAGAATAACTATACAACACATTGAAAGTTATATAGTTACTACTCAAATGTAATTAAGCATTAAAAGAGTGCTCACCGTTTTTGTACTGTAATTCCTGATATCAGGATATGCGACCCGCATATAGGTAAACTCAATTTCGTTAAAATTATCAAAAAATAGAAAAATCATTTTAAATCAGTCGATTATGCTTTTGGCATGAAAATTCCTTAGCAACAAACAGAGTTAACAACAAAACCAATTAAACAAGGAATTAACCATGTTACTTAAAAAAACACGTTTTTTACCATTAGCGGCATTAGCACTTGCATGTACTACAGCGGTGGCGGGTGATACAGAGAAAAAAGTAAAAGTTATTGAATACAAAACCGATATTGAACTGATAAGTGATGGGGCAACAACGCCGATTAAGATACAGTTCGATGGCAAGCCGAGTGAGCAGCAAATTGAAGATGCAGTTGCGGGTTTACCATCTGAAAAACAAGAAAAGGTGCGAGAGTTATTACGTAACCTTGAGGTTGAACATGATGAAGGATTGAAGGTATTTGCATTTAAAAGTGGTGAGGGCGATATTGAAAAGCATATCGAAATACACGCCGATGAAGCTTGGTCGTCACAAAGCGGTAGCAATGTATTTGTTTTGAGTGACGGTGAAAAGCAGGCTCAAGTATTTAAGTTTAAATTTGAAGGCGATGAGTCGGATGGACCTTTTCATGCGTTAAAACACCTTTTGAACACGGTCGATTTAACACCAACCCAAATTGTTGAGTTGCAAAATATACTAAGTCAAAAATAACAAAATATACATCAAGCGAAGCCAGGCTGTTAAAACCACGCTTGGCTTTATTATTTGCGTTAAATTTTCCATAAGTCATTGAATTTGTTAGTGCTATTCAAACTAGACTCGGGGTGTTTAGTGTACTCACTACGTTTAATGCGGGTTATCTTATCTCACGCTTTATTCGTATATTAATACTACATTGTAGGATTAATTGGACGGGTTGAATTATTTATTCTACATTGTGATAAAAATAATATATTTAAATAGCAATGAAAGAGAAGTTTCTAGGTGAGTTTGAACAAATGGTGATGCTTGCCATTTTAAAACTCAATGACAATGCATACGGGGTGTCTATTCGCGACATGCTAATTGAAGCAATTGATCGCGATGTGAGTGTAGGGGCCTTGTATACCACTTTGGAACGCCTTGAAAAAAAAGGTTTGTTAACAAGTTCGCAAGGAGAAGCGATTGCTGAACGAGGTGGTAGAGCAAAGAAATTTTATGCTGTAACCGGTCAAGGAAAGCAGGCGCTTAATCGTGCTAAAAATGCACTTGATACCTTATGGCAAGGTGTGCAGTTAAGTAAGTTAGCACGTTATGCATAGTTCATCTCCGCTTAAAAACAAACACGAAATGGTGCTAGCTAATAAACTGCTGAGCTGGTGCTTACCTGCGTCAATACGCGATGCGGTAATTGGCGATTTAGAAGAAACGTATTATTTAAAACAACAACAAGGCTTCGCGCCGATTGCGATTCAATATTGGTATTGGCAGCAAACGTTTAATCTAGCCTACCGTTTTATGCCAACAACTCAAAGAGGGTTAATCATGTTTATTTTAAGTCTAATTGTGTTTATGTCGATGATGCTATTTGGCATGGTTATGGGTGCGGATGTAACCGCGTTTATTGATGTGCCATCAGCAATGTTGGTGTTTCCTCCAGCTATCTTTTTTGCTATTGCTGCTACGTCTTGGCAAGAGTTTACCTTTGCATTCGGTTGCGTGGTAAGTGATGAAAGAAGCTTTAGTGAGCGAGAACTCGTGCAATCAAAGCGTGTTTTTTCGGTATTAGGAAATTCTGCTTTGTGGTGTGGCGGCATTACGACCTTGATTGGTTGGGTAGCAATGGCATCAAATATTAGTGCACAAGAGTTTAGCAGTGTAATTGGGCCCGCATTTGCGGTATCAATTTTGACGTTTTACTACGGCGCTATTGTTAAACTAATTTGTTATGTTGCAGCGCAACGTATTGAATCTAAGTTACTAAACTAAAAATTTTACGCCAAAGTTAAAACAAAAAAGCCCGCATTGCGGGCTTTTTTGTATTTATTTTGTTCAGGCTAATTGACTTTCTTTCTGCCTGAAAATGCATGGGAGAGTGTCATACCGTCCACTAAATCAAGTTCACCACCAACCGGTACGCCATGGGCAATACGTGATGCACTAATGTTATTTTTAGCACACATATCGGCAATATAATGCGCCGTTGTCTCACCTTCTACCGTTGGGTTTGTCGCTAAGATAACTTCTTCAATGGTGCCCGACTTTAGTTGTTGCTCAAACACATCCAGACCAAGTTCAATTGGTCCGATGCCGTCAAGTGGCGATAAGTGACCCATTAAAACAAAGTAACGGCCTTGAAATTGCCCCGTTTGCTCAATCGCTAGAATATCCGTTGGTGATTCAACGACACATAACAGACCTGAATCTTGGCGTTTTGTACTTAAGCAAATATCACATTGATCGGTTTCGCAAAAAGTTCGGCAAGTTTTACAATGGCCAACGTTTTCCATTGCAAACGTTAAACTTTGACCTAATTGACGACCGCCATCGCGATCATGTTCTAACAGGTGAAATGCAATACGTTGCGCTGATTTTGGGCCGATGCCAGGCAAGCAGCGCAAGGCTTCAACAAGTTGGCTTACGCCTGATGTTAATTTCATAAGGAGTTTGAGTTTTCCAATTTTGCTATAACATACACTAAGTTACTAAATGAGCCAATTATTCAAAGCTGAGATTACTTGGCTTTGCTAATAACTGTGTATTGTGTGCGATAGGCTCGTAGGTATATTCAATGTGTGGATTACGTAGCCAAAGCTTACCTTTACTAATAAGTAAGGCACCAAACGACACTATGGTGGCTTCATCTGTAATGGGCAGTGTTACCTCAACGTCGCGCCAGTCTCTTGTTCCACCGCTACTTGTATAACGTAAGTTATCAAATGCTAGGGAATTATTGTCTTTGTCCTCGATGCGCATCCAAATACTTGCCATTGACTTTACAAATTGGTGTTTGATTTGTGCGCGAAACGTTATTCCGGTGACGTTTTCTTTTTTGGCACGTGGCGCATTGAAGTTAAATCGTTTTAACAGCACACCAAAGTCAGGGTTATCAATTACACTTTCGAGCAATAGGGTGTCGCCATCATTTCGTGCTTGGTATTCGCCATTGAGTTCGTCACTGATCTTCCAGGTTGATAGATCAATAGATTGAGACCCTAGGGTAAATTCACCAAATGGCGTTGTGTTGTATCCAACAATATTTAAATATTTTGTGCGTTCTTTGCTTGGGGCATCATCTTTTGGCCTAACATAACCAAAAGGGGTGCTCGTATCTTTTGCATCATTTGGCGCTTCGCTAATTTGAAATTTATCGAACCACACTTGCCCTGAGCCTTGAAGGACACCAGAGTATAATAATGCCGATATGTCGGGTGTAATATCTGCAACTACTGAAAAACGTTGCCACTCAAGGTCGCTGTTAGTGCCAATAAACTTCGCTTCAGCACGACGAGTAATGCTGTCTTCATTATCAATTAAATAAAGTCGCAGTAAGGCTTCACCATCTAAATTACTGGCTTTCACGTAACCTGATAACTCAATTCTTTTATTTTCATACGGCTTTGCATCGATCGTTTGTTTAATGGTTGCAATACCCTCTTTACTAGGCAGTTTATTAATTAGAAATACGCTTGATTTACCATCAACTTTTTCCTTGTTTGATAGCCCATAGCGGTAATTGTTAAATGGATAAGCAAAAAAATACCAATCGTTGAGCGCAGGTTTTTCTTCCAGCGATAAAATTTGATGACTTGAGAGAAAATCAAAGTGATTTAATTGCACATTGCGATTATGGATCGCTGAATAAACGAAGGCTGTGCAACAAATAATTAGTATAAAAATCAGAGTACGAATTGCGATTGTCATTGTTGTTATTAACTCAATACAGCTTAGTCGGTGATTGTATCGTTTACGGGGAATATTTAAAACAAGCGTAAATCTGATTGCGCTTAATTTCGGCAACTATTTCGGATTTGAACGTTTGCTCTTGAAATCTCAAAACTCAACCCTATATCAAATTGCAATATAGCAAAAACCTAAGATTTTGACGGAGTTTTCAATGTCTGCCCAAAAAGAAACATTTGGTTTTCAAACCGAAGTAAAGCAACTTCTACAGCTTATGATCCACTCTCTTTATTCAAATAAAGAGATTTTTCTACGTGAACTTGTTTCAAACGCATCCGACGCAGCAGATAAACTGCGCTTTCTCGCACTAGAGAATAACGACCTTTACGAAGGTAATGGCGAGTTACGCGTTCGTATTAGCGCTGACAAAGATGCAAACACCGTAACTATTTCAGATAACGGTATTGGTATGAGTCGCGAAGAAGTGATTAGTTCACTTGGTACTATCGCAAAATCAGGCACGGCTGAATTTTTCCAAAACTTAACGGGCGACCAAGCACGTGATTCACAACTAATTGGTCAGTTTGGTGTGGGTTTTTATTCAGCGTTTATCGTTGCTGATAGTGTGACAGTGCGCACTCGTAAAGCGGGTGAAGCGCAAGCAACTGAATGGCATTCACAAGGTGAAGGCGAATACACGCTAGCGGATATTGAAAAAGCCGAGCGTGGTACTGAAATTATTCTGCACTTACGTGACGATGAAAAAGAATTTTTAGAAGAGTTCCGTTTACGTTCAATCGTAACTAAATACTCAGATCACGTATCAATTCCAGTGGAAATGTATCAAGCGCCAACGGAAGAGTCAGAAGGTCCTGATGGCGAGAAAATTCCAGCAACGCCAGGTGAGTGGCAAGCAATTAACAAAGCAACAGCGCTTTGGACACGTGATAAATCAGAAATTTCTGATGAAGAATACAAAGAATTCTATAAGCACGTTGGTCACGATTGGGAAGAGCCACTAACATGGGCTCACAATAAAGTAGAAGGTAAAACAGAGTACACAAGCCTACTTTATATTCCTAAAAAAGCGCCATTTGATATGTGGAATCGCGAACGTCAACACGGTTTAAAACTGTATGTGCAACGCGTATTCATTATGGATGATGCTGAGCAGTTTATGCCTAACTACTTACGCTTTGTTAAAGGCTTACTAGATTCAAATGACCTTCCACTTAATGTGTCGCGTGAAATTTTACAAGATAACAAAGTAACGCAAGCAATTCGTAAAGGCTGTACATCGCGTGTGCTTAAGATGCTTGATCGCATGGGTAAAAACAAGCCAGAAGAATACCAAACATTCTGGAATGAGTTTGGCCAAGTGATTAAAGAAGGTCCAGCTGAAGATATGGCGAACAAAGAAGCCATTGCTAAGTTACTACGCTTTGCTTCTACAGATTCTGATCTTGAGACACAAAATGTATCGCTTGAACAATACATTGCACGCATGAAAGAAGGTCAAGATAAGATTTATTATGTTGTGGCTGATAGCTTCCAAGCAGCGAAAAGTTCTCCACACCTTGAGATCTTCCGTAAGAAAGGCATTGAAGTGCTATTGCTTTCAGACCGTGTTGATGAATGGATGATGAGTCATCTGACGGAATTTGACGGTAAACAGCTTGCATCAATCACCCGTGGTGATTTAGACCTTGGTGATCTGGATGACGAAGAGAGCAAGAAAGAGCAAGAAGCGTCTGAAAAAGAAGTCGAAGGCTTAATTGAGCGTGTTAAAACAGCGCTGGGTGATAAAGTGAAAGAAGTGCGCTTTACTCACCGTTTAACAGACTCGCCAGCCTGTGTGGTTGCCGATGAACACGACATGAGCTCGCAAATGCAAAAGCTAATGGAGCAAATTGGTCAACAAGCACCTGAAACTAAGCCAGTGTTTGAGTTAAACCCAGAGCATCAACTTGTTAAGCACTTAAATGATGTGCAAGATGAAGACAACTTTGCACAATGGGCTGATGTACTGCTTGACCAAGCATTACTAGCAGAGCGTGGCAGCTTGAAAGACCCTGCAGGCTTTGTATCTCGCTTAAACAAACTCATGTTAGATTTAAGCAAGTAACCAATCGGGTTAAAAGAAAAGGGCGTTTAGCGCCCTTTTTTATTGTAAGTGTTTAGTCGTTAAATTAGTCATTTTCTTCGGTCGTTGGCGCTAACTGCTGCTTTTGCGCTTTGATAACTGTCCACGCTTCGAGCATTACTAAAACACACACGACTAACACAATAATATCTAAGGTAACTAATAACCAATTACCCGCACTGTAGTATTCTTGCAGTTTAAGTATGCCGGCGAAAAATGCCATCACTAGCACAAATAGCATGGGCACTAATGTGTAACGAGCAGGTCGCCCCATCTTTATTAACATCACAGAAATAACTAACAGTGTTAAACTGGCAAGGATTTGGTTAGTTGAGCCGAATAATGGCCAAATGATCATGCCACCTGAACCTGAGGAGCCACCTGCGCCAAAGGCCAATAGTAAACAACAGGCAACCGCCACTAAGGTTGCAATAATGCCATTTTTAAACGCACTGATTTGGTAAATTTCACCCCATTCTTGAATGATATAGCGTTGTAACCTGACGCCCGAGTCCATTGTGGTACCGGCAAATAACACCACCATTACTGCAAGTAAGGTAGACGCGAGTTCAGATGGAATGCCCCAACCTTGGAAAATTAGGTTTGAGCCACCTTGAATAAATGCGCCAACACTGCCAGCACCGAGATGGCTATACACTTCGTGCCACCCTGCGGGCTCATTGCGAGTGTCACACCACTGACAGCAACAATGGTAATAAGGGCAAGCGAACCTTCACCAACCGCACCTAAATAACCAACGAACCGTGCATCGGTATCTTTATCTAATTGTTTAGAACTGGTGCCGCTCGACACAATACCGTGGAAACCAGATACCGCACCACAGGCAATCGTAACGAATAATAGTGGGATAATACTGGGCGTAGAATCTGCAACTTCGCTATTAAAGGCAGGTGCGGTAATGTCAGGCATAAACATAAATACGGCGCCGTAAAGTAACACTAACCCCACCAATAATTGAACACCATTAATAAAGTCACGAGGTTGTAGCAGCACCCACACAGGTAATAATGACGCAACCGCAGCATAAATAAATAGAATGATTATCCAGTTAGCTTTGTCACTTAACCCGAACATTTCTTTTGGCAGTGCCAATGGCATTTCGCTACCTGCATACACGGTTAAGTAAAGGGCGACTACTCCCAACAAACACAAAAACACTAAGTTAAAGTTGCGGCGAATTAATTGACCAATAATTAAGGCAAACACAATCGCAGCCCAGGCTGGCAATACTGCAGTTGGTTGGCTAACAAATGAGTTGGCAATCACCACGCCAAATACCGCGTTAACCATTAACAGCACTAAAAATACCACAATCATAAATAAAGCGCGGGTGCGTTTACCGATAACTTCTTCTGATAATGCACCAATTGATTTGCCTTTGTGGCGACTGCTCGCCCAAAGTGCGCCCATATCGTGAACACCAGCAAAGAAAATAGTCCCGAGTACTACCCAAATAACAGCGGGTACCCAGCCCCAATAAACCGCAATGGCAGGACCAACAATCGGTGCAGCACCAGCAACAGAGGTAAAGTGGTGACCCCAAAGTACTACTTTTTTGGTTGGTACAAAGTCAACGCCATCATTAATTTGATGAGCAGGGGTAATGTACTTGTCATCCATTTGGAAAATACGACTTGCAATAAACTTAGAATAGACAAACCAGCCAAACAGCATGCCGATAATGCCGAGCAGTACAATAACGACAGATTGCATAGGTGTTCCTTATAATTGATTATTATTTAAACCAGCTTAAAGCAGCATGTTGTAAAAGCAAGTGTTTGGCCTGAGACTTTGGCATAACACGGCGCTATTTATTTCGCTTTGACTTAAGCTCCTTTATATTTTTAGCTTGATTATTAGCAATCTAAGCGAATATCGAGCAACAATGAGAAAAGTGCGCTCAAAAGAACCGTTCGGCAGCGCTTGATTGGCTTTTCTACTGTGTTATCTGCTGACTCACATAGAATAACTATGCCACGCAGCCTCTGCCTTGTATAAAACCCAATTAAACTGCTGCAAAAACGAACTTGAAAGGTCAACAGACCCTAAACAAAGCTCGCCAGCCCTTAAGCAAAAATACGCGAAATAATGGCTTTGCAGTTACTTGGTTAAACAAAGGTTAAACTTTTGGCTAATCACTATTGAGAATCAACTGCCACTGTGAAAGAATTCCCCCAATTAAAAAACATCTTGAGGAAAAGTCATGCGCATTATTCTTTTAGGAGCGCCAGGTGCAGGTAAAGGTACGCAAGCACAATTTTTAATGGATAAGTACGGTATCCCACAAATTTCGACAGGCGATATGTTACGCGCTGCGATTAAAGAGGGTACACCACTTGGTCTTGAAGCTAAAAAAGTAATGGATGCAGGTCAGCTTGTTTCTGATGAAATTATCATTGGCCTAGTAAAAGAGCGTGTTGCTAAAGCTGACTGTGAAAACGGTTTCCTATTAGATGGTTTCCCTCGCACAATTCCTCAAGCAGATGCAATGAAAGAAAACGGCATTACAGTTGATCACTGTATTGAGTTTGACGTTGCAGATGAAATCATTGTTGAACGTATGGGCGGCCGTCGTGTACACCCAGGTTCTGGTCGTGTTTATCACGTTGTTTACAACCCACCTAAAACAGAGGGTAAAGACGACGTAACAGGCGAAGACTTAATTATTCGTGATGACGACGTAGAAGAAACAGTACGTAAGCGTTTAGCAATTTACCACGAACAAACTAAGCCGTTAGTTGATTACTACCGTGCTGAAGCAGACGCAGGTAACACGCAGTACCACAAATTAGATGGTACACAAGCAGTTGAAGCAGTAAGTGCACAACTTGCAGATTTACTGGGCTAATACCCAATAAATTAAAAAAACCGCCATCTCGGCGGTTTTTTTATATCTGAACGTTAATTATAACTTCTTAAGAGCTGACTCTACTGAGACATAATCAGGTTCTTTCGCTAAATTAGCCACTAACTGCTTGTAAACAATCTTGTGGTCTTTATCTAAGATGATCACACCGCGCGCTAATAACCCCATATCTTGGATTAGCAAGCCATAGTTTTGGGCAAACTCACGCCATACCGCGTCTGATAATGTATTCATTTGGGTAATGTTTTCGGCCTTACAAAAGCGGCTTTGTGCAAATGGTAAATCCATACTGATAGTAAGCATCACCACGTCACTGTAATTCGCTGCAAACTTATCATTGAAGTGTTTTGTTTGTAAGCTACACACACCGGTGTCTAGGCTTGGTACTGTGCTAATAAGTACTGCTTTTCCTTCAAAGTCGCTTAAAGAGACAGGTGCAAATTTATTGTTTGCCGCTTTGAAATCGGGCGCTTGTTGTCCTAGCTCAACCGCATTACCACGTAATGTAAGCATTTTACTGTTGGCTGAAATTTTACCAGAATCAGTTTGATTCAGAGGTAATTGATATTGCGCTGCCGCTAGGTTTAAAGACAAAAGAGATGCGCTAATTAAACCCGTTAACGTCATTAAATTTTTTAACATAATAAAAACACAGTTTCTGCTATAAGTAATGTTAATTTAGCACACGTGTAAGACACTGATAAAGTGATAATAATACTTATCTGTTAGCGGCTTTGAGCGAACAGTTCAACACGTTACAATTTGATTAAATTGGTAACTTTGTGAACGAAACTTTTGTAATTTGTTACAATTTTTAGCACAATAGTCGTAGATTTCATGCAGTGCTAGTTAAAACCTACTTCCTGCTCTAAACTTATAAAGACAAAAAATAAGAGTGATAGTATGGCAACCCCAGTTTTAATATGTGATGACTCTCGTTTGGCGCGGCGACAGCTCGCTCGTTCGCTACCAGATGATTGGGACATACAAATTGAATACGCTGAAAATGGTCTTCATTGTTTAGAGCAAATAAAAGCGATTCAACCTGAAATTCTGTTCCTCGATCTTAATATGCCACAAATGGACGGCTACGAAGTGCTGCAAGCAATTAAAGCAGAGAATTTGCATGTGCTGGTGGTGGTGGTGTCTGGTGATATTCAGCCAACAGCTCATGAACGAGTGATGGCACTGGGGGCAATTGACTTTATAACTAAGCCGTGTGATGGCGCTAAGCTGGAAGAGATTATTGAAAAGCATGGCATTAAAGATAAAGCCATGCGCGAACGCTTGCAGCATTCTCTTGGCGAGCAACTCGATCCTGAACTGCGAGATATCTATCAAGAGATCACTAACGTAGCGATGGGGCAAGCGGGTAACTTATTAGCACGTTTGCTTAATGTCTTTGTTGAACTGCCTATTCCCAACGTTAACGTATTGGAAGTCAATGAGCTTTCAATGGCGCTGCAATCAATCGATACCAATGCGTCCACATCTGGTGTATGTCAGGGCTTTATAGGCGGTGGCGTATCGGGTGAAGCATTGTTACTACTCAATGATTCAAGTTTTGTTGAAATCGCATCTTTAATGAATTACGAAGGTGAACTGAATCAAAAAGTAGAACTAGAACTGTTAATGGATGTGGGGAATATTCTCATTGGCGCAGTATTAACGGGACTTGCTAAGCAGCTTGATATGCACTTTTCACAAGGGCACCCTGTGGTAATGGGGCAGCATTGTAACGTAGCCGATTTAGTCAGTACTAACCAAGACCGTTGGCAGCGCACGTTAGCAATTGAGATCAGCTACGGCATTGAAAATCACAACGTAAACTGTGATCTAATGCTGTTATTCACTGAAGACTCATTAAAAACACTCAAGTTTAAAACACAATACTTATTAGAAGACTAACACTATGAGCGTAGACTTTGAACTCAATGAAATTCACTGGATGATGGATATGTTTAACACCATAGACGTCGGTTTGGTGGTGTTAGACAGAAAATACAATATTTGTGTTTGGAATGGCTTTATGGAAGCTCATTCTGGTTTGTTACCCAGTGCGGTAAAAGGTAAAGACGTATTTGATGCTTTCCCAGGCATCGATGAAACATGGTTTCGCTCGAAGGCCGAATCGGTATTTGTGTTAAAAACCCGTTCTTTCACCATTTGGGAACAACATCCGTATATTTTTAAGTTTAAAAATTACCGACCAATCACCGGTAAAGCGGATTACATGTACCAAAATGGCACTCTTATTCCGCTGACGAACACCACAGGCGAAGTCTCTCACTTGTGCGTGATTATTTACGATGTGACTGACGAGGCAGTTAACAAACTAGAGCTTGAACAAGCGAACGCAAAACTTGAAGAGTTAAGCCGAGTTGATAGGTTAACGAACCTTTATAACCGTGGTTTTTGGGAAGAAAGCTTTTCAAAAGAATTTAAGCGTCAGCAACGCAGTCAGGCAAAAAGTTGCTTGCTAATGTTCGATATTGATCACTTTAAAAAGATCAATGATTTATTTGGTCACCAAGGTGGCGATGCGGCGCTGTGTTTTGTGTCACAAACGTTGAAAAAAGTGCTGCGCGAGTCGGATGTAGCAGGGCGTTATGGCGGTGAAGAATTTGCTGTAACGTTAGTTGATACCGAATTAGATGGCGCCAAAGTATTTGCCGAACGCTTGCGTAAAACCATAGAAGATGCGGTGATCCATTACGAAGAGTCGGAAATCACGCTTACTATAAGCATAGGTATTGCGCAGTTTGACGGTAAATATACAAAATACGAACAGTGGATTGAAGACGCCGATAAAGCACTATATCGTTCAAAAGAAGCAGGGCGAAACACCATTAATGTGGCGTAATTCTGCTGGCTTAGCGTTAGCAAGTTAACATTCTTACTAACGCTATTAGCTTACTTACTCAGCTAAAATACCCCAACCGTCGCCGTAGCCATTGAGCGGATTGGCAACCGATTCTAGGTAGTTCTCTAAATCAGTAATAAGCTGATGGTTCGGTACCATTTCAACACTCACTAACACTTCAAACACACCCGTGTCTGGGCATTTTTGTTGTTTGGTATTAGGTGCAAGATCGTCCTCGCTAATAACTTTGGCAAACTTGTCTGCATCACTGACTTTTTCAAAAAGAATAAAAAAGTCTAGCGTGTGTGTCTTGGTTAAATCGACACCTTCTTGGTGCATCTCGGCCAAAATTTGCCCATTGTCGTCTGTTGGAAAATCCATCAAGGTACTCACGTAATAATTTATAGCGCTAAGTTTACTGCGTGCGTGAAACGGGGTAAATATGTAATCGTGAATGTTTTTGTTTATTCGCACATTTTGGCAGGTTAGAATAGGTACGGTTGATTTTTGACGTTCTATTTTTGTGCTCGTTGAGCGTATTTCTATTACGGAGTTTGATGTTTCGCCTTGTAATTTACGTGAGCTTCAATAACTAAAGGTTGATACGCGTTTATAGAATCAATCGCCTCCGAATTCATAATTAAAATTAATTGAGTATAAATTGTTCCGCAGCATTATTATTTTTACAGTGTTATGTTTGTTCTCTTGCTCAGTATTGGCATCGCCAATTGTTTCGAGCATTACTGTAAAAACAGACAACGACGGGCTAAAACGCAACGTCGAGTTATATTTAAATGAACTCAAACAACAGTCATTTTCTCCAAGCATCATTAAAAAAGCCAAAACGCTTACGCAAAATGCGTTAAAACCGTTTGGTTATTACTTACCAACCATTGACGTTAAAGCACAAGATGACGGCGGGCAAGTACGCCTCGTTGTTAATGTCGATGCAAAAACGGTGACACAAATTAGCCAGCTCGATATTCAGATTTTCGGTGACGCTGCAAAGCAAAAAGAAATTAACGAACAGATTAAAAAACTTAACTTGGCGGTTGGTCAGGCGCTTAATCATAGCGCGTATGAAAAAGCAAAAAGCCAGATCAGCTCAGTGCTTTTCGAATATGGTTATTTTGACACAAAGTGGTTAAAGCATGCCATTGAAGTACGCCGTGGTACTTACAGCGCGATTATTCGCTTACATGTGGATTCGGGAATTCGCTATAAATTTGGCCCTGTTGTGCTAGATAAAGAAATAAAAGCGTACGAGTTGGTGCACCGTTTAAATCCAATGGTTGTTGGCAATCCATATGATAACAACACGGTAACTGATTTTAATATTCAACTGTCAAACATGCCTTACTTTAAAAGTGTGCGTGTTTATCCCGATATTATTAATCGTGAAAATGGTGAGATCTCGGTTATCGTGCAACTGCTGCATAAACCTGAGAACAGTTTCGAGGTCGGTGGTGGCGTAAGCACCGACGATAACGGTTTAAAGTTACGGTTTAAATGGACTAAACCATGGATCAGCGAAAATGGCCATTACCTTGAAACCAACATTGAAGCCAGTCAAGTAGACCCACAAGCACGTATTAGCTATACCATTCCGGTGAACGATCCAAATAATGATGTTTGGCGTTTTGGCGCGGGTTATATTTATGATGATAATAAACTATCTCGAAAAGCAACGGTGCAAGCACAACGACAATGGCTTACAGACAGTAATTGGATCCGTACCGCGTTTTTAAAGTATGAAATCGAAAATTACGAAATAGACAGCATGCATTATCACAGCAATATGGTACTACCGGGTATTAGTTACGCAAGAAAACGTACGTTAGGTGGAACTACGCCATATTGGGGTGAGCAGTTGTTAATTTCCACCGAATTTGCCAGTGAAAGCCTCGCATCCGATACAGACTTAGTAAAAGTGCAGTTATTAGGTCAACGCCTTGCCACTTTTGCTGAGCGTCATATGCTATTTGGCCGCATTAATATAGGCGCCATAATCACTGACGATATTAATGATGTGCCAATTTCGATGCGCTTTTTTGCTGGTGGTGATAAAAGTATTCGCGGTTATCGTTACGAGTCAGTGGCACCAAAAATTAATGATCAAGTTGTTGGTGGGCAGTACTTAGCGACTACCAGTGCCGAATATAACTATCGCTTTTTACCGAATTGGCGGGCCGCGTTATTTATTGACGCCGGTACTGCAACCAACGATTTCGAAGATAAAATTCAGGTAGGTACAGGCCTTGGTTTGCGATGGTTAACGCCAATTGGCCCGGTACGAATTGATTATGCCTTTGCTGTTACTGATGACACGCGTACAGGTCGCTTTAGTATTACCATAGGGCCAGAAATATGAGTGAAACGGTAACTAAAACCCCGCTAACGAAAACGGTTATACGCGTGTTTCGTAATCTATTTTGGTCTTTGTTAGTACTGCTTATTGGATTAGTCGCGCTGGTATTCAGTGGTGTTGGTAATCAACTGATAGTTTATGGTGCAAACAAACTCGTACCTAATCTTTCTATTTCCATGAAAGACGATCCTTTGTTACGCGGCGGTCAGTTTAGCGTTAATTATAAAAATGAACAGTTAGCGCTTACGTTAGTTAATGCGCAGCTTGATGTGCGTTTTTATAGTTGTGCGGCGATATGTGTGAAGCAGTTTAATGCACAATCTGTCGCGGTTGAGTTAACAGCAAATAAAAATACCCAAGAGCCTGATACGCAATCGCCACTTGGCAAAATAGAGCTGCCAATGTCGCTAGCGGTAAAAACATTTTCAATAAAATCATTTCGTTTTACTCAAGGCGAGTTGGCGCTTGATGTCAGTGAGTTTTTTACCCAACTTAATGCGCAAAAGAGTGAACTGACCGTTGAACGCTTAGCAGTAAATAAGATTAAGTTAGCGTTGCCTGCACAAAATAAAGAAACCAGCGCTACAAAAACAACATCGCCAATAACGATGCCAAAAATATCGCCACTGCACTTTGAAACCCCACTTGATTGGCAAATAAGCGCACTGCGTGTATCGCAATTTGAGCTGGTTCAAGCAGACGCATCGCAAGTGATCCGCAATGTATCGTTGCAGGCAAAGCAGCAAGCAAGTGATTTAAATGTTATTCACTTAAGCCTTGATTACCAGGACATCAGTGCGGCACTGAAAGGCGCGTTATCACTAGCGAACCATAACCCAATAAGCTTAAACGCAACCGTTAAACATCCAAAGCATGCTATTAAGGCGAATCTTGAAGGTGATTTAAGAGCATTAACAATAAGCAGTGAATTAACGGGTTTATACAGTGCATCGCTTAATGGCAGTGCATCGCTGCTGAATGAGCAATTACCGTTTGAACTGAGCGTTTTATCAAATCACTTAGAGCTAGTACAAGACGATAAAACAATCGCCGTAGATGATGCAAGCGTTAGTGCAAAAGGCGATTTGACCGCTTTTGATTATAGTTTGAACACAAAGCTAAGTGTTACAGATATGCCAAAGCTTGCGATTGATGGTGAGGGCAAAGGTAACTTCTCTGAACTCAATATTGAACGCTTGGGTATCGAAAGTGAAAAAAGTACATTAACACTCGCGGGTAAGGTCAATTGGCAACAAGGGGTTGATGCCTCTATTTCAGTATTATCTGAGAATATTAGTACTGAGGAATTTTTGCCTTCGGTTGCCTCTAATTTAGCGCTAAAAGGTGACTTGGCGGTACGCGCAAATGGTAACGAGTGGCAACTCGATATTCCGGAATTTGCAGTTGCCGGTCAGATAAATAATGCGCCTATCGATGCGATTATTGCGATGAAAGTTGATGATAGCCTAAAAGCGTCAATATCTCAGTTACAGATTACCAGTGACAAAAACCAATTAACGTTACACGGTGAAATAACAAAAGAGTGGGATATTTCAGGTAACCTGAATTTAGTAAACCCCGAT
Source organism: Pseudoalteromonas sp. T1lg24 (assembly GCF_002964745.1). Taxonomy (NCBI): domain Bacteria; kingdom Pseudomonadati; phylum Pseudomonadota; class Gammaproteobacteria; order Alteromonadales; family Pseudoalteromonadaceae; genus Pseudoalteromonas; species Pseudoalteromonas sp. T1lg24. The sequence goes on from NZ_PQCB01000016.1 coordinate 41,793, forward strand.
ACGCTTGACCCAAGGTTGTCAGGACACGGAAACGCTGAGTTTAAAATTACCGGCGAACTCGAAAAACCAAAAGCGCGCTGGCAAGCAAACTTAAAACAGTTGGCATTTGAAGAGTACCGAATTGATGCGCTAAGCAGTGAAGGCCATGTTGATGTTGCAAAAAATTATTTAAGTAAGATTGCATTTGATGCCAAAGGGATCTCACTTGATGAGCAGCCAATTCATGCGGTTTCCGTTTTGATAGAGGGCGACTTAAAGCAACATTTGGCTAAGCTATCGTTAGAATCTGAAACAGTAAATGCAAAATCACAAATTAACGGTGGTTTAATCAACAACCAATATGCTGGTAGCGTAAATAAGCTGGCGCTTAAAAATCAAAAAATCAATTTAACCAATCAGCAAGCGATAGATTTCAGTTATCACGTAAACTCTGGGCAAGTTAATGTTAGCGAACATTGCTGGCAAGGCACCAATACAGCCTTTTGTTTAAAACCTTTAACCGCATCGGCCGAGCAAGGTGAATTATCGTTAGCATTAACGCACTTTGATCTTTCTGTATTAACGTTAGCGCTTCCTAAAACCATAACGCCTACAGGCCAATTAGTCGGTCATTTAGATGCACTTTGGCAAAATGGCAAATTATTGAGTTTAAATAGTGAGATCAAATCCAGCGATGTTAATTTTGCAATCAACGAAAGCTTTATTAAAACGCAAGTACCAATCGAACAGTTTTATTTGAACGCTAAGGCGGACCAAAAAAACGTAACGCTAGACGCAAACTTAGCATCGTCCGTGCTCGGCAACATTATTAGTGATATCGATATTACTGATGTGACCGGAAAACGTGCGTTAACCGGCAAAATACAATTACAAGCACTCGACTTTAGTAATTTAACCGGCTTTAGCCAGCAAATTGATAAGCTCGACGGTGAACTTAATGCCGATGTTACCTTATCAGGCAGCGCGTTTTCGCCACAAGTAAACGGAAAACTCGCTCTGCAAGGACTTGCGTTTCTCGCGCCATGGACACCACTGAGCATTGAACAAGGCAATATGGCTATAAACTTTAATGATCACAGTGCTAATCTCAACGGCGAATTATTTGATAGTAATAAAGGCAGCTTAGCGCTTGATGGCCAAGCAAATTGGCAAGGCGAACCGAGTGCAAGTGCTAATATTAAAGGCAATGGTTTTAAAATCGCCCTTGAGCCTAATTTGTGGTTTGCAATATCACCAAATATTAATATGACCTATGAACAGCAATTCGCCAATATCTCAGGGCAAGTACGTGTCGTTGATGGCCGCATTAAAGTAAAAGAACTACCTGAAGGTGCTGTAAGTGTTTCCGATGATGAAGTTATTGTCGATGCTGCTAAACAAACAAAGAAACCGTTACCAATTCGCTACGGTATCGACCTTTCAGTTGTCATTGATGACAATGTGCGTATTGATTCGTTTGGTTTACGTTCAAAGTTAAAGGGCGATGTGCTGTTTAAACAAGTAGGCGATACGCCGTTGATTGCAACGGGTGAAGTGGCGTTATTAGAAGGTTACTATCGCGGGTTAGGGCAGGAGCTACAAATCGAAAAAGGGCAAATCGCCTTTAATGGTGCGGTTGATAAACCGTTACTAAATGTAAGAGCCATTCGTAATCCTGACCTTACTGAAGACGGTGTTATTGCCGGCATAAAACTTACAGGTGGTGTTGAACAACCACGCCTTGAAGTATTTTCAGATCCCAAAATGGATCAAGCTATGGCGCTGTCTTATTTATTGTCAGGGCGTCCGCTTAGCGATTCTAATTCATCGAGTGATGGCATGTTAACTCAGCTTTTATTATCGCGCGGTCTTGCACGTGGTGAGGGCAGTATTACAAAAATCGGTGAAGCAATCGGTATTGAAGATGTGTCGTTATCATCTCGCGGCAGTGGTGAAGAAACCAAAGTAGAGATCTCAGGTTATGTCGCGCCTGGCATTCAAGTGCGATACAGTATTGGGATATTTGATTCGATGAGCGAAGTTGCAGTGCGCTATCAATTACTACCAAAACTGTATATTGAAGCGATTAGTGGCCTAAATGATTCGCTCGATATTTTATATAAATTTGATTGGGACTAATAATGATAAGAAAAACCCTAATATCGCTGGTTGTAAGCGCGTTGGCTGTTACCAGCACAGCAAGCCAAAGCAATGATAAGCCATTATCACCTGCCAAAGTGATAGCACAATCAAGCCAAAGTGAATGGCGTGCGCTCGATTTAGAAAACACGTTAATACTATCGCTAAACACTGGCGATGTAGTAATTGAACTAAACCCCTTGCTCGCTCCTAATCACGTTGCTAACTTTAAGAAGTTAGTACGAGAAGGGTTTTATAAAGACTTAAATATTTATCGTTTTGTCGAGGGCTTTGTTGCGCAAGGTGGTGATATTTCAGAAAAGAAACAGCCGAAAACAGCCAGCAAATCCATCGCCGCGGAATTTACAAAAACAACACAAAAGCCAATCGCGATTCAGCTTGTGGATCCACAAGATGGTTATGCTGATAAAACTGGCTTTTTAAATGGTTTTGCTGTGGCGCAAAATGCGGCGGGCACCCAAACATGGCAAACCCACTGTATTGGAAATTTTGCCATGGCAAGAGGCAACGAGCTTGATAGTGGTGGTACAGAGTTTTACGTGATTTTGGGCAATCACCGTTATTTAGATTTAAATATCACATCGTTTGGACGTGTTGTAACGGGTATTGAGCATATTCAACGACTAGATAGAAAAGCAAAAACGACTATTGAAGATGCTAGCTTTAATCCAATTCGCAATTTTGTTGTCGCAGCAGATTTAAGCGATTCGCCAGCACATAATATTGAAGTGATGAAAACCAACAGTGATAGTTTTAAGCAGTATATTGAATCACGACGCAATCGCCCGGAACCTTGGTTTCACCACCAAGCAAATTACATCGATGTCTGTGGCTTAAATGTGCCTGAGCGCGCAAAAACCACAGAAAAATAAAGATAGTTTAAGTAACCGCTTATTGGCGGTTACTTTTTAACTTAAATTGCGTTGTCGCAAAATCGGTAGAGCGATACGGGTTGATATCTAATCCACCACGACGCGTATAGCGTGCAAATACTTCAAGTTGCGTCATCGAAAACTTATTCTGAATATCGCAAAACAAGCGCTCGACACATTGTTCGTGAAATTCGTTATGATTTCTAAATGAAATAAGGTACTTGAGTAAACTCTCATGGCATATTTTTTTGCCGGTGTAGCGGATCACCACTGATGCCCAATCTGGCTGTGATGTAATCAAGCAGTTAGACTTTAATAAATGGCTATACAGTGTTTCAGTCACAATCTCATTGCTCGCATCGGTTTTGAGTAGCTCGGTATTGAGATCGTATTCACTTACTTCAATATCTAAGTCATCTAAACACGTGCCAGTAAACGGGGTTGGCATTAAGCAATCGAAATCGTCGGCATTGAAAAGTTTTACAACCACATCGCAATTTGCCGATTTAGATAAATCGCTGGTTAGAATTTGCTGAACCTGCACCATAGAATCAAATTTAGTTTGGTTAAAGCTGTTTAAATACAGTTTAAATGACTTTGATTCAATAATATGGCTGCTGGTGGCTGGGAAAATGAACTCAGCAACTGCAACGACTGGCTTACCTTTTCGATTTAACCAAGAAAGCTCATAGCCTGTCCATGTATCTTCGCCTTTAAATGGCAATGCACTTTCATCGATATTTAAATCATCGCGATTAAGTTTTCGTGCAATGGGAAACAGTAACGATGCATCGTAACTGTCTTTATATTCGGTTTGTTGTCCGAGTAATGCACCTTTTAATTCAGGCGCGTCTTGGTAATGTGACATAATCAGATTAAAATCGGTAAAATAATTAACTATTGTAACGAATAAATTGGGCAAAGGCAGTATGTCAATTAGCGAAAACTTACAACGCGTGTACACGGAAATTACGCAATTAGCACAGCAAAAAACAGGACAGGCGCCACGCGTGTTTCACGATAGCGATTGGCCAAGTCCATGTGAAATACCAAATAGTGTCGAAAATGATTCGGTTGCTTGGCAGCAAGTGGCGCAAAACGGCAATATGCAGGCGTTAGAAAAAGCCCTTGAAACACAATTTCCAGCGGCGCTTCAGGCCTATTTTGGCAGTTTTTACAGCGATAATTTATTTGCCAGCTATCAAGAGCATAATCTTTGTTTGTTGCAAGCTTGGAGCGAACAAGACTTTGATCGTTTACAGCAAAACATAACCGGCCATGTGCTTATGAAGCGCCGATTAAAACAGGCCGATACGGTGTTTTTTGCAACCTGTGAAGAAGATGATTTGCTACTTGTAATGAAATTAGAGGATGCAAGTATCTGGCTTGAATACCTGGGCAAAGAACCACACCATAAACTAGCAGACTCAATGGAAGCATTTTTAGCTGACTGCTCTGGTCTCTACTACGCACAATAACGTGTAATACCAAGGTGATTAATTATGTGGTCGTGCTTGCGAGCCAAATCACCATCACGTACGTTGAAAAATTGAAGTAGCAGCAGTCAAACTTTTCGCTCTGTCGCCGAATGGTTCTTTTGAGCGCACTTTTCTCATTGTTGCCTAAACAAATGTAGGTAAGGGGCGTGAGCAGGACGCTTAAGCTCTGCTCGATATTCGCTTAGATTGCTAGGCCACACATCGAGCGCCGAGATAAAAGCACGCTCAAAAAGAACAAAAATAGAACAGCAAAGTTCAACAGACCCTAATGTAATTACTACAATAAGGCGCGCTTTGCGCCTTATTACTGTATTGAAATTACTGAAAGTCCCATGAAATATTAGATACTAGCTCACAGGTATCACAGCGAAAATCGAACAAGCCAAACCATGGCTCTTCTAAACGCCAATCACCGCAACATTTTGGGCATTTACGCGAAAGCTCTTGCTCTTTTGATAACCCGCCCACTCGGTATAAATAGTAATACACTGGTTTTTTTGTAAGGAAGCGAATGCGCTTTGATAAATCCATACCGCGTCTAAAAAGGTCACTATCAATATCGGCTAGTTCTTTAATTGCTGCAAATTCACAGCGTGTTGCACCATTAATTTGAATTTGGTCGCAGGCTTGCCAATCTTCTTGCCACTTTAACAGAGCTTTAAAGTCACCATTGGCAACTGCAGGCACTTTATAGAGTGGTACGGGCATAAAGTCGTCACCACAGTAAAGCGGGCTACAGGTATGCAAATAGGTAGTATATAAAATATAGCTTGATGGCGATGAACAAGCGTCAGAGCCATTAGAATGAATATCTTGCCCAATTACTTTTACTTTCGGCTGTAATAAGCCAGCTTCATTGAGTTTCTCTAAGCTAAATTTTACAAATGGACTGTGATTTAATGGGTGCAGTGCGTCTTCTTCTGGGCACATAACACGGGTAATAAAAAAGCCATCTTTTAGCGTTGTTGGAAATTCTTCCCCGATAATTTGGCCATTAAAGCGCAGTGCATTAACTAAACGCACTATGGCTTGTTCAGCTGCATCGAGTGTGGTGTCTTGATAGCAATCAAAGGTAAGGTCGACAATGTACATGGGATTATTTATTTTCTAGCAGGGATAATAACTTATCGAGCTTAGCTTCGATACGATCGAGTTGCGTTTGCGACGCACTTGAGGTTTGTTCTGGCTGTTGCACTTGCTTTAGTGTTTGACGTTCAAAATCGCTTGGATTTTGTTTATAACGTGCAAGCACATCAATAATGATAGGCATTGGCACCGGTTGAGGTAAATTTGCTTTTACGAGTGCAACGTTGGGTTGCTTGTTGGCAGCTAACAGCTTACTGATAGTTGCGATGACGATATCTTGCATAAATGTGCCCTTTTAAAACCATTGGGCAATTTTACTGTAATCTAACGGAGCAGGCTATCGAGTTGATCGATAATTTCACACCAATCAGCATCTTGCTCGATTGATTCTTTAATAAAGCTCGCTTGGCTTTGGCTCCAAAATGGCGCATCGGCAAGTATTAGGCTTGGTGAAATTTTATGGGTAGCGATAAACTGTTCAATCGCTTCATCTGTTGAATCAAGCCCAAGTTGTGAAAACAGATCATTCATTGCATGTGAACCTGATTCCATAATATTGCTCCTATGTTTGCTAAAGAAGGTTGTTTTAACGCTATAACTATAGAATAGCTCAAATAATGTGCTAACTTGAAGTGTGAACAATAATAATAAAGGAAGATACTATGGCCGATGAAACATTAGCAACCCCAGCGTTAGATACCGAATTAAAAGCCAGCTATTTAACCGCAGAAGACTGCAAAATCGCAGCAAGTGTATTGTATCAAGCGTATCACGATGATGAGTTATTTCAGCAAATCTTGGGATACGATAAAGCAAATAAAGGTGCTTACGAGAAAAAACTCCGCTTATTAATACGTGAAGAGCTAGCCAGCTTTTGGCAAAGCCATCAGCATATTATCGGCGTATTTGCTGGTGACAATTTGCTCGCAGTTAGCTGTGTGCAAAAAGCCAATGATGCTTTAGCTGCGGACAGAGTATGGCATTGGCGCTTAAAATTAATGCTCAACACCGGGGTATTATCTACCAATCAGCTTATCGAAAAAGAAAAAGCAATCCACCAAGCCGTCGCAAGCTTCTCTGATTGCTGCTTTATTAGCTTATTTGCAGTCGATCCTCATGTGCAACACCAAGGTATCGGCCGCTACTTATTAAGGGCAATTGATGATGTTGTTAAATCTGATGGGGCGCAAGCAAGTGCGGTGTTTATTACACAGGAACGTTTTCACGATTTATTTATAAGTGAAGGTTACCAAGGTGAAACTGAACTTACATTTACCAAAGTGTCTGGAAAATTGTTTGTTAAGCAAAAGGGCTAAGTCGCTTTCTGACAAATAGTGTGTAGGAAATATCTCACAATGATGTGAGTTTGTGATGCTTTAAGTGCTGTAAATAGCACTTATTTTCATTTAACTCTATGTAATAAAAGAAAAATTATAATATGTACAAAAGATTAATAAATTTAGAATCAATTTACCTCATTACATTAGTCACAAATTCTCACTATTATTAACATCAACAAGGAAGCAAACATACAGGAAGTATGTTTTATGCCAAGGAATGGAATTTAGGCTTAGATACAGGGCGTATCAAGGGAACAAAGGACAAGGATGCAGGGATGGCGGTGCACTAAATGAGTTAGTGTTTTGCAAAGATGCAAAAGGGATAAACGCAGGAGCGTTTAAAGGACGGTTTAGGAAAAACCAAAATACAGGGAAAGGCTAGGAGCAAAGAGGACACCTCAGGATGAGGGTAGGAATTGGGACAAGGATAGCTAGGGAAGCATGGATTGGTTTCCTTCAATGGATGAGAAATGGATGTGCGAAAGCATAAATGGTGATGGATAACCAAGGAAAAATGGATGTTTTTTCGAATTTGAGGCGCGGCATTTTGTTGCGCCTTAGCTTTTTCTGACGTACTAAAAATTAGTTTATTTTATGTGGCGGCACATCAACACTAACTACTTTATCATTTTCTAAATTAACGACGCCATTGTAACTGTCTTCGCCATTACTCGAAAACTCCCAAACAAAAGTTGATTTAAGCCCTGGTTTTCCATTTTTTAAAATACCAATACGTTTTTTGGTACACGCAATACTAAGAAACTGTACATTCAGTTTTTCGCTATGGCGATTGGCATATTCTCTTGCACTTTCAGCAGCTTGTCGGTCAAGCCAAAATAAGTAGATCAGTGTAGCAACAGCCAGAATAAGCCAAATTGACGCCATAACGTTACCTAATAATTATTGTTGAAATAGTTTTCCAATTGCACGCGAAAGGGCTTCGCTTCTATTTTGCATTCGGATCATTGCTAACATATGAGGGCGTAAACTTGGAATTGCAACAAGATCAGCAAAAATGCCAGCAAAAACATCTTGGTCGTGTTCTGATGCGAGGTAATCCATAAGAGCGACAACATGATTTTCGAGCACATGCCAGCAGCGCCCTGTGAGCGTTAACACGATATCAAGGTTAAGCAAGGTTGGTGTCGTTACTAACTTTTCGACAGCACGTTCTAAAATACCCGTGGCAGAAGTATTTGACATCATGCGTAAGTAGTTAATGATATTTTCACTGTTTTGTTGTTTAACAGCGTTTTCAAACTGAACGAACAACGCTTCAGTTAAAGCAACCGAAATTGCACTGTGTTCAAGGGTTGCAGCCAATGAATTAACAACGGGCTGTGGTAACTGATCTAATGCTTTTATTAAGTTGTCTTGATTGGTATCTGTTAAGCGCATTGCAAAATCAGCTATGCCTTGCAAGCCAAGTTGCTGCCATTCATTAAAACCAAGCTTACCGCTAAAATAAAGTTCTACATGTTCATAGTAGGCTGATGCGCTTTGTTTTAGTTCTTTTTTAATAATGGCATTAAACGCCGCGAGTTTATTTGCGTTTGGTGTAAACACATACGGGTTATTATCGAGCTGGCTTTGCGCCTCGTCATTGCCCGTAAGTTGATTTCCAAGTGCCTCGAGTACCATTGATGCAAAATGATTGCGGCTTGCTTGAACCAGTTTACTTTGTTCGTCGAGCGGCATTTTCAAAAACCAAATGTAGGGCGTTTCTGTCTCGTGGCTATTCCAAAATTGAATCGCTAAAAACGCATGTTGTTGCAATGGAAATGGATAGGGGATTTGATTATTTTCTATTTGCGAAAATGTTTGCTTATCAATTTTTTGAATGCGGCGACCCATGTCAAAAACGCGCCATGTGGTGCCTGCATTATCAAGAAGTTCGCCAAGGCTTGAGATAGTGTGTTGCATTAATAATTATCCATTCGAGCATTTTGCTCATTATACAATGAAAAGCAGCGAAGTTTTGATAAAATACGTGAATAGCTAAGTAATATAACACCGATATGATCATTCAACTGCTCGACGAATTAAGTGACACGTTAAAAGTACATCAACTGTGGTCAAACACACCACCAAATACTGCAGCATTCGCATCTACTGCGCCATTTTGCTATGACACAATGCGGTTTGAACAGTGGTTACAATTTGTATTTATTATCAAAATGAAGCAACTCGTTGCCGCAAATCAACCGTTGCCAAAAGGTGCCAATATCACGCCGATGGCAGAGCAAATGTTAGGCGATTATCCAAAAGTGATTGATGTGATTAAAAAATTAGATAAGGCGCTTAATTAATGTTTGGTGAATTACCGATTTTATATCGTGATGAACACTTTATTGCGATTGATAAACCGTCGGGTTTATTAGTGCATCGCTCTTTTTTAGATAAATGTGAAACTCATTTTGCGATGCAGATGCTACGCGACCAAATTGATCAACATGTGTTTCCGCTTCATCGGTTAGACAGGCCTACTTCTGGCGTGTTGTTATTTGGTTTAAGTAGTGATGTAGCGCGTACCGCAAGTTCACTCTTTTCAGAGCATAAGATCAGCAAGCGGTACTTAGCGCTAACCCGTGGTTTTGCGCCAGAGTCGTTACATGTGGATCATGCACTCAAATACAAACACGATAAGATTGCCGATAAGTTTGCCGATAAAGAAAAACCAGCGCAAGAAGCACAAACCGACTTTAAGTGTTTACACCAAGCTGTGATCAATAAACCACTAGGTAAGTTTCCAACAGTGCGTTATTCACTGGTAGAGTGTTTACCAAAAACTGGCCGTAAGCACCAAATTAGGCGTCATTTAAACCATATTAATCATCCTATTTTGAATGATGCAAATTACGGTGATAACAAGCAGAATCATTTTTTCCAGCAAGAGTTTGGCTTAAATCGCTTGATGTTATTTGCTAAAGAACTCACTTTTGAGCATCCCTTTAGTAGGCAGACAATTTATATTGAGGCCTCGATAGGCGAACCGGAGCTTGAATTATTTAAGCGCTTAGGCTGGCCAGGTGAAGAGAAAGATTATCGGTTGCTAAAATAACACCTGATTGCCTAAACTGTTTTAGTGCCAGCTTTATTAATTTGGGAGTAAGTTAACTACTTCATTTGCAAGGTTAAAGATGTGAAGCATTACACATTAATGAAGTTGGTTTAGGGAACTAACGCTAGGAGAGAAAATGGCAAATATTAAGTGTTTCATTGGTACCGTTTACGGGGGGGCAGAAGCCCTTGCCGAACAACTAGAGTCAATTGCACAGTCAAAAGGTCATGGATTTGAACTCTATAACCCAGGCAGTATCGCTGACTTTGTTTCAAGTGATGTGATTTTGGTAGTTACATCAACAACCGGGCAGGGGGATATTCCTTTTGAACTCGAATCTTTGTATTTGGCCCTTAAATCGGAGTTTCCGTTAATTTCTAATAAGCCATTTGCTGTGATAGCAATGGGAGACAGTAGTTATGGCGAAACTTACTGTGGTGCTGGCAGAAAATTTAGAGAGTTACTCATTGAGTTGCAAGGAAATGAAGTGATAGATCTGTTAAAGGTCGATGCGAGCGAACACTTTGATCCTTTGCCTGTGGCGGCACCTTGGTTTAACTCACTGCTTGAAACATTAGATAAGTAATTGTTACTGAGAGATTTAAAAAAAGCGGCATCTTTGCCGCTTTTTTATTCTTTATCTTCAAAGGCTGCTTTTTCTTCAGCAAGCTCTTCTTTTAGCTTTCTAATTTTAAGCCCTAACTCTTGGCCACGATAGCGAGCGTAGTATGTACAACCAATAAACATACAACTGGCAAAAAGCAGCTCAAGCAAAACAAAAATCATCTCATTTTGCGCCACCCACAAGGAGGTAAAGCCATGCAAAAAATAGATAATGACAATAAAGTTAGCCCAAGCGTAGGTGTAGGGTTTATCTTGAATAATGCCTTTGAGCGGCAGTAATAAAGGCACAATGTAAAGGCCAATAACAAACCCTGTACTGTAACCTTCACGTGGTGATAATCCAAGTAACCAGGTTGGCATTAAAATTAATAACCCAATGTAACCGAATAGCGCAATTTTTTGATAGCGCTTTGTAATTGCTTGTTTCTCTATTTTACTCATTGTAATTGCTTAATTAGTTTAGCGAGTCGATTGCCAACACTTTGGCAAATGGCGATTTCGTCCTGACTTAAATTACTTGAATTTGTAAGCCCGGATACATGGCTTGCACCGTACGGGGTGCCACCAGTTTGCGTGGCTGATAACGCAGGCACATCGTAGGGTACGCCGCATAACAGCATGCCGTGATGCAACAGAGGCAATGCCATTGACAATAATGTTGATTCATTACCGCCATGTTGACTGCTTGATGACGTAAATACAGCAGCGGGCTTATCAATCAATTGACCGGCTAACCATAAATCACTAGTAGTTTCCCAAAACTGTTTTGCTGGTGAGGCCATCATGCCAAACCGTGTTGGACTACCAAAGGCAAGGCCCGCACAATTTTTTAATTCGTCAATGGTCACAACTAGGTCGTCAGAATCATCGCTGAAACAGCGAATTTTTACGTCGATGCCGGCGTGTTGTGCTGCGTCGCTGATCTCGTACGCCATATTTTTTACTGAATCGGTACGAGAATGATACAGCACTAATAAATAAGACATTAGATAATTGCAAGCACGCTTTCAGGTGGACGGCCAATTGCTGCTTTGCCATTATTGATAACGATTGGGCGCTCAATTAATTTAGGGTTAGCAACCATTGCATCAATTAATGCGTCTTCGCTTGTTTCATCTTTTAGATTAAGCTCTTTGTAAATTGTTTCTTTAGTGCGCATTAATTGACGCGCAGAATCAAAATTTAATAGGGATAAAAGTTGCTTAATATCTTGCGCGCTTGGCACGTCTTTTAAATATTCAACAATCTCAGGAGAAACGGCATTTTCTTCAAGCAATGCAAGGGTTTCACGTGATTTTGAACAGCGAGGATTGTGAAAAATTTTAACAGTCATAGGATTCTCAAATCTATTTTTTGCGTGATTGTAATGTGCTTAAAGATGAAATTAAAGTTTCGCGAGCTCTTTTTGCATTAGGCGATATTCTTTTAATCGCGCTTTTAAGCGTTGCTGCTTAATTTCATCTTCCGTATCCACATGATTCAATGCTTTTTGTACTTCGTTTGAAGCTTGAGCATAGGCGCCATAATCAGTGTAAATGCTGGCTCTTAATTCATGGTAAGACGCTTTGTCAGCTTGCTCTTTATATGTTTGTGCTAGCAGTTCTTTACCTAATACATGTTCTGGTTTTTCGAGCAAAAAGTACTTAAGTAATTGGTGTGCTAAATCAAGTTTGCCTGCTGTTATGGCGGCATTGGCATAATTGAGTGTGACCACCTGATTATTAGGTTGGCGTTGATACTCTTTTTTTAGCATGGCGAGTGCTTCGTCATATTTTTTCTGACCGAGCAATAAATCGGTTTTTGAATCAAGAATAAATAAGCTGCCCGGTACTTTTTTCTCTAAATTAGTGAGCAGGTCGTTTGCTTCATCATATTTCTCTTGGTCTATCAGTGTTAAGGCAAGGCCGTACTCTGCTGCTGTGGTAAGTGCAAAACGGTTAATGCGTAAATGTTTACGAAATTCTTGTTCTGCTTTCGCGCTTTCTTGCCCGTAGCGTGCAATTACGCGTGCTTTTGCTAACGAGAAATCTAACGACGAATCGATAAAGCGTTCAGGGTATTGAAGTGCGCGCATACGCACATCTGAAACACGAGAATCGGGTAATGGGTGAGTCAGTAAGAATGCTGGTGGTTTGGGCATATGACGCATTTGATCGGCAAGTTTTGCTAAAAATTCGCTTGATTCTCTGGGATCAAATCCGGCGCTATTTAGTGTTTGCATGCCAACGCGGTCTGCTTCTTGTTCTGCGCCTCGGCTGTGTGTTAACTGACTTAGCTGCGCTTGTGTTTGGCTCGCAGCCAAAATAGCCATACCTGCGTCGGGGGCAATCATGGTTGTTAAAATGCCGGCTATCATCCCTGCAATGGTGAGTCCTTGATTGTCTTTTGCTTGTTGTAAACGTCTTGCTAAGTGACGTTGTGTTACGTGAGCGATTTCGTGTCCAAGTACTGACGCCAGCTGGCTTTCGTTATCGGCGTTCATAATTAGGCCCGTATGCACGCCAACATGACCGCCGTAGAAGGCAAACGCATTTATATCTTTGCTATTAATCCAGAAAAACTCAAACGGGAAGCGAATGTCATCAGCATGAGCAACAAGACGATTACCAATATTGGTAAGGTATTCATCGAGTGCGGGGTCTTGCATTACACGTGAGGTGCCACGCACTTGCATCATCATAACATCGCCGATGGCACGTTCTTTTTCGATTGATAATACTTGTACTGCTGAGGTGCCGAGATCGGGTAACTTAAAATTACTTTGTGCCACAACGGGAAGCGAAAGTGCAAAACAAAAGCACGTTAGCTTTTTTAAAAGGCTGGGTTTTGGCATGTTATTCCTTTTTTTGTAGCATTTCATTTGCCATTAAATGAGCGAGTGCAAGTTCGTCCTGACAAGCGTCGGCTGAGCGTTCAGCTTTTTGGTAGTATTCTTTAATTGACACTCCCGAGACTTTTATAACGTTTAGTTCGCTCTTTAAAAATTCAATGGTCTTATGCACTATTTTATGTGAATGCAGAATTAACGCTTTGTCTGCTTCATCACCGCGTTGAAAATAAAACTGGATGTACTTATGGAGCTGATTAATTCGCAGCACATTGCGCATTGCATGGGGATCCCATACTTTAAATTCCATCAATTTATTTTCTTTTACGTACTGGTCGATTTCTTTGTCTTTGGCATAAGGAAAGGCAAAAAGTTCAAAGCCACGTTCAGTGAATACTTGATAAAGGGCAAGTCTTGGTGGGTTATCGCACTTAATTTCACCGTTTTCGAGTTCTTCGCCACCAAGGAGTGCTAAGTTCCAGTTGCGTTTATCGGTAATACGCTTAATCGCGTTATCAAAGCCATGACTAAATACACCTTCTGCTTCACCAACAGAAGCTGCCACCAAATGATAAAAAGGTGGGAGTTCACCCCAATTTAACTGTTTTTTAAACCAGTTAATGTCTTTTAACGTGGGGTTTTTCGGTAGTTCATTTTTTTTATTTTGTTTTGTCATAAACAGAAAGCTAATATGATCAAATTCGGCTTGTATACTGTGAATTTAGCATAATCATCAAAAACATGCTTGCGCTTTGTAAATTACTGAGTGGTAACTGCTTTATCAAGCTGTTTCACGATGCGTTTTGTGATAACGTTAATTGCGTAAAAGACATGTTTTTTATTCTGTATGAAAGATTTAACAGGGCTTAAATGTCCTCAATTATTTGTTCAATTTAAATATCTATTAAAACAAAACAATACGGCCAATTATGTGGTGTTTAAGTTTGCTCAAGATGCACAGCTCAACGATGTATTTCGCTATCTTGACAACCAACAGCGAACCTATACATGGCAATCTAATGTATTAACTGTAACTAACCCCATTGAGGAAGCGAATTAGTGTTACATATTTTTAAACAGTGGTACTCGCGCAAGTTTTCAGATCCAAATTCAATTACATTATTAATGCTGACGCTGGGTTTAGCTGCGGCATTTTATTTTTTTGGCACTTATATTATTCCGGTTATGGTGGCTTTAGTTATCGCATATCTATTAGATTGGCCGGTACAAAAACTAATGCATACGGGCGTGTCTCGTGTTATTTCTAGCACTTTGGTGATGTTGATATTCAGCGGTTTAGTTGTATCTATTGTTGTTGGTATCATACCAGTGTTATGGCACCAATTATCAAATTTTGTGCAAGATTTACCTTCCATGTTAGAGCAGGGGAAAGGCTACTTAATGACGCTTCCGAGTAGTTATCCTGAATTGGTTAACCCTGAGCAAGTTAAATCGATATTATCGTCTGTGGAAGGGCACGCAGTGACGATTGGTCAAACGGTGCTATCTACATCACTTAATTCATTAAAAGATGTGGTGGCTTGGTTAGTTTATTTAATTCTTGTGCCTCTTTTAGTGTTTTTTATGTTGAAAGATAAACATTTGCTACTTGCGGGTTTTGAAAAGTTTATTCCAAAAGAGAGAAAACTAATAAGTCAGGTTTGGCAGGAAATGAACCAGCAAATTATGAACTACATACGTGGCAAAATTTTTGAAATTTTAATTGTTGGTTCAACCACGTTTATTACTTTTACAATATTAGACTTACGCTATGCGGCGTTACTTGGCACGTTAGTCGGTTTCTCGGTGCTTATTCCGTTCGTTGGTGCGGCGCTGGTAACAATCCCCGTAGCGCTTGTGGCGTTATTTCAATTTGGTGTGGGTAGTGAGTTTTGGTATGTGATCATTGCTTATGGTGTTATTCAAGCGTTAGATGGAAACTTATTGGTGCCACTGCTGTTTTCTGAAGCGGTAGACTTACACCCGGTTTACATCATTGTTGCGGTATTGTTTTTTGGTGGCTTGTGGGGTTTTTGGGGCGTTTTCTTTGCAATTCCGTTAGCGTCGCTCGTGAGGGCGTTACTAAATGCGTGGTCAATGTCGAACCAACACGAGACAGTCAAAGCTTAAAGGCAAAAAAATAGCGCAGATTACTGCGCTATTTTTTATGTGTTTTGCAATTTATACTTTAGGCTGTGCGTCAATCGATTGGCCATTAACACCAATTGAATCATCCGACATTAAGTACAGGTATATTGGCATTAAATCGGCTGGTGTTTTTAACTTGTCTTTATCTTCACCAGGGAACGCAATGGCACGCATTGCTGTGCGTGTTGCACCTGGATTGATGCAGTTGATACGAATATTCGTTTTACCAACTTCTTTAGACCAAGTTTGCATCATGCCTTCTGTTGCAAACTTTGAAATTGCGTAAGCACCCCAGAACTCTCTTCCTTCGCGACCAACACCACTTGATGTAAATATTATTGATGCGTTATCAGACTTTCTTAACAGCGGAAAAAGTGACTTAGTTAACACAGCTTGTGCGGTAACGTTCACTTTCATAATGTTTTCGAATGTTGATACGCAGAAATGCTCCAGTGGTCCTAATGAACCAATGATAGATGCGTTATTTAATAATCCGTCAAGGCGACCAAATTCATTTTCAATTGTGGCTGCTAAATCACGATAGTGTTGTTTTGTTGCGCCTTTCATATCGAGCGGTACAATTGCAGGTTGGGGCGCGCCTAATGCGATAATTTCATCGTATACGGCTTCAAGTTTTGCAACTGTTTTACCTAATAAAATTACCGTTGCGCCGTGTTTTGCAAATTCAATTGCGGCAACTTTACCGATG
Source organism: Pseudoalteromonas sp. T1lg24 (assembly GCF_002964745.1). Classification (NCBI taxonomy): domain Bacteria; kingdom Pseudomonadati; phylum Pseudomonadota; class Gammaproteobacteria; order Alteromonadales; family Pseudoalteromonadaceae; genus Pseudoalteromonas; species Pseudoalteromonas sp. T1lg24. Next base: position 58,098 of record NZ_PQCB01000016.1, read on the forward strand.
CCATCACCGGCACCCGTTACGAGAATGACTTTGTTGTTGAGCGCGTCATTACTTGCTTGATAATCATGCATATTAGTTTAGGTGTTCAAAATTTTTCGCCATCATACCATAGTCAAGTAAAATAGTTTCGTGATTTATTTAAATTTAGGTGGAGAAATTGCTTTGTTTAAGTTAACTTTAACTGGTCTAATGTCTTAATAATAACCACCGACAAATTAATTTTTGATGTTTAATATCAAATACACACAATAAAAAAGATCGGGTTTGGAGCAATAAAATGAAAAAAGTGCTACTCACAATGGCGATTGCTACAGCGTTATACGGCTGTGGTGAGAGCTTAGAAGATGTTAAAAATGAGTCAGAAGTAATCGCGCCTGCAAGGACTGCAGCTACTGTCGCATTTGATCCGTCAAACGGCGTCGTGTCAGTGCCAAATGATTTACTGTTTTTAGGAACAACTGACGGCACACTAAATATGCCAGGCGAAGCCGCCGAAGAAATTAACTATGCTGACCCACAAACGGCCTTAGGCGCCCTTGATGGTTGGTCAACGCAATCACCTTATCAAATCGCATTAGATGTTCCTGCAGGTCTAGTGCTTGACACTAGCACTGTTAATGGTGATTCAGTGCGTTTGTTTGAAGTTGTAATGGGCGCAAGCATTACTGACACAGAATGTGCGCAAGTACAAGCGGGTTTAGCGTGTAAGTACGTTAAAGAGCTAACATTTGGTGTTGATTTTGTTGCACAAGCTAGCGGCAACAATATCGCGATTGTTCCGCTTAAACCATTTAATCAAGGCTCTGCATATATCAACGTTGTGACAAAAGCACTACGTGATACGAGCGGTGAGTCATTTGAACCTTCAGAAACTTACGGTTTAGTTAAACTCGATATTGAATCATTACCACTGGTAACTGATGAGCAAAAAGCCCTACAAGGCGTAATTAATAGCTATGAAAATATCGTTACTCAATCAGGCTCTTTGACCAAAGACGATATTATTTATACTGGCGCAATGAGCATTCAATCAGCTGGCTCAGTGATGAGTATGGTTAAAAATGTGTATGCAATGAGTGCAGCTACACAACAAAATATGCCACAACTTATGATGGGCCCATCTACTGGTATGACTGTAGGTGACGTATTATTCCGCTCTCAAGGCGCGCAGCCGCCTTCGCCTGTTTTTGATCAAATCAAGTACGAGCGTGGTTCAGTTGTATTACCGCATTACTTAAGAAAGCCACAGGGCACAGATGATTCTGCGTTAAATAATACATATTGGAAAGCGTTATGTGATGGTGCGGCAACATTAGCTGGTTTTGCAGCTCAAGGTGGCAACATTTCAGCTAATCCAATTAATGAAAAAGATACGATTTGCTTTAACGCATCGAATGGGTTATTGCGTGATCTAGGCTTGGATGAGCAGCGTCACTTAACTAAATATAACCCGCTACCGTATCCTCAAAGCTATGCTAATGTACCAGTTCAAGTTACAACGCCAGCAGATGACTTAACGGTGATTAATGCTGTGAGAAATCAGCTTGGCATGAATGAATACGGAGAGCTAGAAAAACCAGCAACAGGTTGGCCGGTTGTTATATTACAACACGGTATTACTAGTACAAAAGAAAGTATGCTAGCTATTACGGCTGCGCTTACATTACAAGGTTTTGTAACGGTAGCAATTGACCACCCATTACACGGTGAGCGTGGTATCGACGCTAATGATGACGGCACAGTTGATTTTCTTGCTTCGGGTGATGACGGTAATGTACTTCATTACATGAATTTGTCGTCAAGCTTAGTGGCGCGTGATAATTTACGTCAATCAATGGCTGATTTACTTGGCTTACGTTTATCACTAGCGGCGACAAACCTACAAGGAATCAATCCGACAGACGTAAGCTTTGTTGGTCACTCTCTTGGTGCTGTGGTTGCGCCAGGTTTCTTAGCTGCTGCAAATGAGTCAGTTGCTCCTTTAGTAGGCCCAGAAACAGCAGCTCTTATTGACCCGCTATTTAAGGTAAACACGGCAGCACTTGCAAGTGGTAGCGGTGGTTTAGCGGGCTTTTTACTTGAATCGAACGCGTTTGGTAATGTAATTAAAGGTTCTGTATTAGCGGGAGCGGGAACAGCTGAGTCTGCTGAATTTATTGCATTTATGAGTTCTGATGAGGGTAAGGCCGCATGTGCTGACTACGCGGGCTCACAAAGTGAATTTGCTGGTTGTGCATTTGTTGCTTATACAACTATGCTTGCACAGGCTGAAGAAACAGCAAAATTAGCGAATATTTCAGGTACGATTAGTCAATTTGCTTTTGCTATTCAAACCGCAGTTGATGCAGCTGACTCTAATTCTTTAGCAAGTAAAGTTGCGTCACAGGGCACGGCGATATATCAAAATGTCGTAATTGGTGACGGTGCGGGTAACCCAGCAGACACGGTTATTCCACCATATTCAACAATTAACCCGGTATCGGGCACTGTGCCATCAGGCATGCTAATGGGTCTTACGCCGGTAGCGACGTCACAAATGACTGAGGCTCCTAATAGTTACCTAGTTAAGTTTACCAAAGGTCATCATGGCTCAGTACTAACGCCTGCGCCTGCGTATGGTGTTACGGCAGCGGATGCTGCAGCTGCCAATGCTGAAATGCAAAGCCAGATTGCGTCATTCTTAGCGAGTAGAGGCTTAATGCTACAAGTTACAAATACCACTGTTGTAACTGAATAATATTAAACACAATACCAAGCCGCACTCGTTAGTGCGGCTTTTTTTTTGCCTCGATTTTATTTAGAGTACGCGAAACATTAATTACGGAGTTAAAGTTTGGAATTTTTATACGAATACGGATTATTTCTCGCAAAAACAGTCACATTTGTAGTTGCGTTTGCCATTATTGTTGTGTTGATTGTGGGGGCCTCAAGTAAACCTAAAGCAAGTAAAGGTGAATTAGCGATCGAAAGCTTAAGCGAAAAGTTAGATCAACAAAAGAAAGCACTATTAAGTGTAACGCTTGATAAAAATGCTTTTAAAGATTTTGAGAAGAGCGAAAAAAAAGCATCTAAAGACATTGCTAACGAAAACCTAAATAAAGTATTTGTACTGTCTTTTAAGGGCGGCGTTGATGCGAAGGAAGTCGAGTCACTGCGAAATGAAGTGACGGCGATTATTCAGGTAGCAAAGCCAAGCGATAAAGTGGTCCTAAAGCTTGAAAGCGGTGGTGGCGTAGTGCATGGCTATGGACTTGCAGCATCGCAATTAGCACGCCTTAAACAGGCAAAACTTGAGCTTATTGTTAGTGTAGACAAAATTGCCGCAAGTGGTGGTTATATGATGGCCTGCGTATCAGATAAATTTGTCTGTGCCCCGTTTGCTATGGTTGGCAGCATAGGTGTTATTGCGCAGTTACCAAATTTCAATAAATTGCTAAAGAAAAATCACGTAGAGTTCGAGCAAATCACTGCCGGTGAGTTTAAACGTACGCTAACAATGTTTGGTGAAAATAATGACATTGGCCGTGAAAAATTTAAGCAAGAACTAGAGCAAATTCATGTCTTGTTTCGCGAACATGTTCAATCTGCTAGGCCAAACCTAAATGTAGAAAAAGTGGCGACAGGTGAAACTTGGTTTGGTACAGATGCACACAAGTTAGGATTAGTTGATGAGATCCAGACAAGTGACGATTTATTGCTAGCGTTAAATGAGCAATTCGAATTGCTTGAGATAACCTATAAAACCAAAAAAGGTTTATCAGATAAACTCGGATTAGGCGTGACAGGAATCATTGATAATGTAATCGCCAAATTATTATCAAAAAGCAAAGAGCTATATCATTAATAATTAACCTGAGTTTGGGATAGAAAAGCTATCAAGGTAGAAAGTATGAAACAACATAGTTCATATATTTCAGTTGTTTAGTTAACCTCTTAACCCGAGTTCAGATTAATTAAGCTCTTGCAACAAAAAAGCCGCTAAAATTAGCGGCTTTTTAATATACGCTGACGCTTATCGCATATTTTCAAATTCTTTACCGGCATCGCTATCGTTAAATACCGCATCGTCAAATTCACCTTCAGACTTAGCAACGATACACGTAACCATGCAATCTCCTGTTACGTTAACAGCGGTGCGAGTCATATCTAACAGGCGATCTACACCTATAATAATGGCGATACCTTCAACTGGTAAGCCTACTTGGTTAAGAACCATCGCAAGCATAATCAATCCAACACCAGGTACGCCCGCAGTGCCAACAGAGGCAAGTGTTGCAGTTAAGATAACCATTAAGTAATCGGTAAAGCTTAAATCAACAGTAAACACCTGGGCGATGAATACAGTGGCAACACCTTGCATAATTGCGGTGCCGTCCATGTTAATGGTTGCACCTAAGGGGACTGTGAAAGAAGCAACTTTGTTATCGGCCCCTAGTTTTTTAGTGGCTGTTTCTAGCGTTACTGGCATAGTTGCGCTTGAGCTTGAAGTACTAAACGCAAAAATAGACAACTCTTTTACTTTATTTAGGAATGTTTGTGGGTTTAACCCTGTAAATGTTTTAAGTAGTACTGGGTATACAATTAATGCATGAATAAATAGCGCAAGTAAAACAGTGCCGAAGTAAAAGATAAGTTTAACGATTAAGTCGCCTTCAATATAGCTAAATAGCTTCGCCATTAAAAAGAACACACCGTATGGTGCAATATTCATTAGAATAGTTACTAGCTTTAAAATAATTGTATTTAGATCTTCAAACACTGCCGTTAAGCGTTTTCCCGCCTCACCGCTAAGTGCCATTGCAATACCAAATAATAGTGCAAACACAATTACTTGTAGCATATTTCCGCTAGACATTGCGTTAATTGGGTTGGTTGGGAACATGTTAATAATAACATCAACAAGAGTCGGGGCTTGCTTCGCATCAAACGTAGATGAACTTGGCATATTAATGCCTTCACCGGGATTGATTACAAGCGCTAGGGTCATTGCAATGGTAATCGCAATGGCAGTCGTAAGAAGGTACAAACCAATTGACTTGCCACCTAAACGACCTAATTTTTTAGGGTCGCTTAAGCTACACGTACCACACACAAGCGAGATAAATACTAAAGGTACGACTAACATCTTTAAACTATTAACAAATATTTGACCGCCAATATGGAAAATACCGTCAACAAAAAAGCCTTTAAATGAAAACGTAAACTCACCCGCAGTTAGAGTGAAATCGCCCGATTCGCCCATTAGCGCTTTGAACAAAAAGCCGGTGATAATACCTAAAACCATACCGATGAGGATCTTGCCTGTTAACCCCAAACCTTTAGGTTGTGAAATAGTGGATGTCATAATTTAGTATGTATATTTATTGTGATTTTCTGCATAGCCTACCAGTGAACATAAAAATTTAAAGGAAATACGGTAAGTTTTTTTAAAAATGCTATGATTTTTGTTGGATTATTAGTTTAATATAGACTGAATAACTCTAATTATAATTTTAATGCAAGGGAGAAGTCATGCCTTCGATCCGATTACTCTTCGCTCTGCTGTGTAGTTTTATGCTAACAGCATGTGGCGGTGGTGGTAGCTTAGAGTCACCAGATGTTGGTGGTTCAGCGAATAGCTACGAACTTAAAGTTACTCTTCACTCAACAGATGGTGGGAATGGTATTTCTCAAGTATCTGCTGCTCAACCTGGTTTGTTAAAGGCTACTTTAACCAAAAATGGTAAAGCGTATGCAAATCAATTAATCACGTTTAACCTAGCTGAATTCGATAGTGGTACAGTTGGGACGCTAGATCCCGAAATCGGCACTGCGCAAACTAATTCTGAAGGCGTAGCCGAAATTACGCTTAGAGCTGGCTCGATAGCAGGTTCAGGTCAAGTAACAGCAGTGTATAATCCGATCGACCTAGACGAAAATTTAGAAGTCTTACTGACTTTTACAAGCTTGGGAGATGGCGGTGATTCAGGAACAGTTGGAGACAAAGTTCTAACGCTTCAGGTTGTAGATAAAAACGGAAGCTCTTTTACTGAGTCTAACCCAGTTACTAAAGATAATTTGGGGGTTGTTACCGCTACAGTAACTCAAGACGGTGTTGCGTTAACTAGCGGTATAGTTGTCTTTACAACAGAATATACTGGCAGAATCTTATCTGAAACAGGCACAGCAGCTCTTAATTCTGACGGAAAAGCAAGTGTTCAATTGAGTTCTGGTGACTTAAAAGGGGCGGGAAAAGTCACTGCGACTCTAGACGGTGAAGAAGTTAGGCAATCTGCGTTTTATTACTCGTCGGGTGATGATGCATCTGAAGATACAGCAGAAGCAGCTATTGATATTAAACTATTGATAGATTGTAATGAAGATTGGGCAACAGCTCGAGATTTAGTAAAGTTAGATCCAACAGACCCAAGTTCAGGGTGTACTGTAATAACAAGAGATATTTCATCTGATAAAGTTGCTACTGTTTTTGTATCAGCTGTAAATTCAAACACAGGTGATGGTTTTAACGGTTTACTCGTTAATGTTGATACAACTGTCGGCAAGCTTTCTCCTGAGTCAGGAGCTGCTGTTACCGATAATTTTGGTGTAGCACTTTTAACGTTGCAGCCAGGCAGCAAGAATGAAGCTGGCACGATTACTGCGACAGCAAAAAATGTTTCAGCGACTAAATCGTTTAATGTCGGTCTAGCAGAGTTTACTATGTCCATAGATAACGGATTAGACTTAAAGCCTGGTAGCTCGAGTGAATATCAGGCATTGGCATCAGGTGCAACAACAGTGATAACTGTATCGCTAACGAATCCAGATGGAACGCCTTTAACATTACCACTTGACGTTGAGTTCAATTCTAACTGTACTCAAGCAAATAGCGCTGAGTTAGATTCTGTAGTTACGAGCATCGGTGGCAAAGCCGAAGCAACCTATCGTTCGTTAGGGTGTAATGGAAATCCAGAGGATACAGTTACCGCAGTGCTAAATGGTAAAACAATTAGTACAACATTACCCTTATCAAGTTCATCTGTTGCGTCTATTGAGTTTGTAAATTCAACAGATTCAGTCATTGCATTGAAAGGCAGTGGTGGTAAAAACCGTAGTGAGTCGTCAGAAATATCATTTAAGTTGAAAGATGAACTGCGTCAACCAGTATCAAATAGTCGATTAGACTTTAAATTAAGTTCATACAATGGTGGTGTAACACTCAACAGAAAATCGGTAGATACAAATAGTGAAGGAATTGCATTTGTTACAGTTACTGCAGGCACTGTTGCAATGCCGCTGCGTGTACATGCATGCTTTGTTCCGACAGACCAAATTCCTGCAAGCTATCCAGAAGATGATGTTACTTGTTGGAAAGAAATTTATGACCGTTGTCAAAGTAACCCAAGCGATTCAGTATGTCCGAGTGGAAATCTTGGCTTAGTGATCTCGATTCACAGATCTCAAGTGTTTCTGATCTCTTAACTATTACTTCAGGCCTGCCAGATAATGATAGCTTCACGATTTCTGCTGAAAAGGTGAATGTGGAAGCGTTAGAACATAATGGTGAATTAGTCAATATTAGCGTTTTCATGGCGGATCACTTTAATAATCCTGTTCCTGATGGGACTTCTGTTCATTTGCGTGCTGAAGGCGGAGCCATCGGTTCAATGGACGGAGAAGAATTCACTCCTTTACAACAATGTGAAACTGTCGATGGTGCGTGCGTTGTGCAGTGGAGAAGTCAGAATCCGAAACCTTACACTGAATCAGTTTGGGGCAACAAATTAAGCGATTTAAACCCAAATACAGGCGAAAGAAATTGTGATTTATACTTTGGGAACCCTGCACCTTGTATTTATGGTTTAAATAGAGCAAACGATAATACTAGTAACACACCAAGTGACGAACGTGGTGTACCGCTAGGTGCACGGGCTACTATCCTTGCTACAGCAGTAGGTAACGAAAGTTTTATTGATAGAAATGGCAACGGCGTTTTTGATGAAGGTGAGTTTTATCCGCTTTATGACCTGTCAGAAGCGTTTCTAGACAATAACGAAAACGGTGTTTTTGATGGAGATGTTGATTGCTCTGAAAAAGACGCCAATGGAAACTATGTTAATTGTACTGCTACCACTACAAACGGTGGTGAATTAGAAGAGTTCCTAGCAAACTTTGATGATTCTAATGACAATGGCAAGTGGGATCCTGCCGACGGTATATATAACGGTACGTCTTGTAGTGAAGCAGCAGAAGCGGCAGGTAAATGCAATCGCAGTTTAGTTCACCTAAGACGTAACCTTGAAATTGTAATGTCTGGTAGCTCCGCATTTGGACGTTTCGCTATTCCTAAAGATACGTTAGCTAGTCACCTTAACTTTACGACTGAAGATGGCAGAAATTTAAATCTCGGTGGAATTGTTGCTACATGTCAAAACGTTCGATATTTGCAACCTAATAGTTCAACAAGTGGTGTTGCGTGGGCTTATGAGGAAGACCCATTACATGACTTCCTTTTGGAGCTAGAACCTTCAGATCCATCTCTAAGAGTCAACAGAGGAACTGATGACGCTCCGATTTGGGTTGAGTATTGTGATGTTAAGTCGGTAGATTTATCGCCTAGAAGAATACAAGTGGATGATGACAATAATGCAGATACGCCGATGGAGTGTGATGGTGCCAATGCAACATATGATGCTACTGCTGGGGTTTGTATGGTGCGTGATCTTCCATTATCAATAGGTATCTCAGGTCTTGCACCAATTTTTTATTACTCTGATATTTATGGTAACCCTTTACCTGCTGGTACACAGATAACAACAGAGTCAGATAATGGCGACTTTTCTGGTACAAACAGTAAAGTCCTGCAGAATACCAACAGTACGCTCCCTGACAAGGTTACTGTGAGCGTCAGTAGAGAAGGTACTCCGAATAAGAAAACTTCAGGACTTTTAAAAGTGACTTTTGTTACACCTAAAGGTGTAACATCTGAAGCGCATATGACTGTAAATGATGCAGGTTAATATAGAAAATCTATTTAACCTCACCTAATAGTAAGGCTCTTGTTAATTGCAAGAGCCTTTTTTTTAGTTAAATTTTAATCAAGCCGTGTATTTTTAGCGCTAACACATATAAAAATAGTGAGTTTTTTAAAAATATGCTTGTCAGGCTGGCACTTTGTCGATATACCTTTAATAATAGCGCCCTAAATGGGTTAACAAATTAAATCGCACTGCGTAAGTAAAAATAGGCAAATATGGGTAAGTCGTTAGTTATTGTTGAGTCACCAGCCAAGGCGAAAACAATCAATAAATATTTGGGCAAGGATTTCGTCGTAAAATCCAGTGTTGGCCACATTCGTGATCTGCCAACATCTGGTAAAGCGAACAAAGCCGCTACTAAATCGCCAGCTGAAGTACGCAAAATGTCGCCAGAAGAAAAGGCTAAATATCGCAAAGAAAAAGATTATGCGAATTTAGTTGCGCGTATGGGTATTGACCCTAATAAAGGGTGGCAACCACATTATGAAGTGCTTCCTGGTAAAGAAAAGGTTGTTGCTGAATTACAAAAACTCGCAAAAGACGCTGACTACGTTTATCTCGCAACCGATTTGGATAGAGAAGGGGAAGCAATCGCTTGGCACCTTGAGCAGGTTATCGGTGGCGATGAGTCAAAGTATAAACGCGTTGTATTTAATGAAATCACTAAAAACGCGATTCAGAATGCTTTTGCTGAACCAGGCCAATTAAATACCGACATGGTCAACGCGCAGCAAGCGCGTCGTTTTCTCGACCGTGTTGTTGGCTTTATGGTGTCACCGTTACTTTGGGCGAAAGTAGCACGCGGTTTGTCAGCAGGTCGAGTACAATCGGTAGCAGTACGTTTATTAGTTGAACGTGAACGTGAAATTAAAGCGTTCATTCCGGAAGAATTTTGGGATATTCACGCAGAGCTGAAATCTCATGAAGATCAAATTCGTTTTGCGGTAGCAAAATATTTAGGCAAGGCATTTGAACCAAAGAATAAATCAGATGCAGATGAAGCCGTTGCTAAATTAAAAGCAGCAGAATACAAGGTTGCAGCAACCGAACAAAAACCAAGCAAAAGCAAACCATCAGCGCCATTTATTACCTCAACAATGCAGCAGGCAGCGAGTACGCGCTTAGGTTACGGCGTTAAAAAGACGATGATGCTCGCTCAGAGGCTCTATGAGGCTGGTTTTATTACGTATATGCGTACTGACTCTACAAATTTATCAAATGACGCTGTAGAGGCTTGTAGAGGCTATATCGAAAATGAGTTTGGTGATAAATATTTACCTGACTCGCCAATTCGTTATTCGTCAAAAGATGGTGCGCAAGAGGCGCACGAAGCAATTCGTCCATCTAATGTTGCTATTTTGTCGGGCCATTTAGACGGTGTAGAGGCTGACGCGAAGAAACTGTATGAGCTAATTTGGCGTCAGTTTGTAGCATGCCAAATGACACCAGCGGAGTATGACTTAACAACAATTACTCTTGCGGCTAATGACTATGAATTAAAAGCCAAGGGTCGAGTACTTAAGTTTGATGGTTGGACTCGCGTTCAGCCGTCAGTTAAAAAGAAAAACCAAGAAGAACAAGCGTTGCCTGAGGTTAAAACGGGTGATGTATTAAAACTTGTTGAACTGGATCCTAAACAACACTTTACCAAGCCTCCTGCACGTTTTAGTGAAGCGAGCTTGGTACGTGAGCTTGAAAAACGTGGTATTGGTCGTCCATCTACGTATGCATCAATTATCTCTACTATTCAAGACCGTGGTTATGTGCGTGTAGAAAATCGTCGCTTCTTTGCAGAAAAAATGGGTGAAATTGTTAATGAACGCTTGGTTGAAAGCTTTAGCGATTTAATGAATTTCGATTTCACTGCGAAAATGGAAGAGCGTTTAGATGATATCGCAGAAGGCGAGCGTGAGTGGACACACGTTCTTGATAAGTTCTACCAAGAGTTCTCAGCAAACTTAGATAAAGCCAGTTCTGATGAAAACGAAGGTGGCATGCGCACCAACCAAGTGGTTGAAATCGATTTGTCGTGTCCTACATGTAGTCGCAATATGGGCATTCGCACCGCCTCCACAGGTGTGTTCTTAGGGTGTACTGGTTACGCATTGCCACCTAAAGAACGTTGTACGCAAACGATGAATTTGGTACCCGGTGAAGAAGCAGTTGCCGCAGATGTGGAAGACGAAGAAACAGAAGTGCTTCGTCAGATGAAACGCTGTCCTAAATGCGAAACAGCGATGGATTCTTACCTCATTGACGAAACGCGAAAATTGCATGTGTGTGGTAATAACCCAGACTGTGATGGCTATTTAATTGAAAGCGGTAGCTTTAAAATTAAAGGGTACGACGGCCCTGTTATCGAATGCGACAAGTGTCAGTCTGAAATGCAATTAAAGTCGGGTCGTTTTGGTAAATACTTTGGCTGTACTAACGAAGAATGTAAAAATACCCGTAAGTTGCTTAAAAATGGTGAAGCTGCTCCTCCGAAAGAAGATCCGGTTCACCTACCAGAGTTACCGTGTGAAAAGTCGGAAGCGTACTTTGTACTACGTGACGGCGCATCAGGTATCTTTATGGCTGCGTCAACGTTCCCGAAATCACGTGAAACGCGAGCGCCTAAAGTTTCTGAGTTAAAACGTTTTCGCGATCGTATTTCACCTAAGTTTTATTACTTAGCAGACGCGCCAGAGAAAGATCCAGATGGTAATGACGCGATTATCCGCTATAGCCGCAAAGCTAAATCACAATATGTAATGTCTGAAGTTGAGGGTAAAGCAACTGGTTGGACAGCACAATTCGTTGATGGCAAGTGGGTAGAAGAATCAAAGGCGAAAGCAAAACCAAAATCTAAAGCGAAAGCCAAAAACTAATTCGCAAATTAAAAAAAACGCAGCCAATAGGCTGCGTTTTTTATATCTAGTATCTTTAGTTACATACTTGGCTTAACGCTAAAGTTGCTTTGCACTCATTGTTAGGCTGGCGCCAATGTTGCACATCCGATTGCGCCGTACAGCCGGCATCTTCAATTAGTAAGGTATTGTTATCACAAAGCAGTAAGGCTGCGTTGTTTTTATCAATAATAACGTGAATCTGGAATTGGTTAAACGGTACTAACCGGTTGGCATCATTATCAATTGCGTCTTGGAGCAACTGCTTCCCTTCAGTGTAATGTGTGTCGCTAAACTTTAATGTGCCGTCTAGAGCTGCTGCAATATCTTTTAATTGTGACGCTAGATCCGCCATTCTTTCAGGCTCATACTCATTTGGCTTGTTGGCACATGCTATGCAAAAGAGCATACCCATAATTAAAATAAGGTGTTTCATCTTAGTGCTCCCATGCAGTTAACTTATTCGTTTCGTCTTTCCCAGTATCTAAATTCCAATTACAAATCGCGTCGCAAGGTATATCTTCAAACACACTGTTGGCGATAACGCTAATATAGAGCTTGATATTTTCAATAGCTAAATCAAACACATCGTTGTAATGCATTTTGCCGTGAGGCGTATCAAGTTGTGTAATGAAATCTAAATCGACTTCTTCAAACATTGGATAGGTTAGACCATGGTCAACACCCACGTGTCGCGCCCAAGGAAAAAGCCGGTGGCTCTCTTCAGCATTATTCACCACGAACTGAAACCCTGAATGCCATGCATCAAAATCAGGTGCTACATTTTTTGTATATTCAGGGTGAGTTTGCTCTAAACAAACACGCCAAATTTGCTTTATATCGTCATCCAATTCGTTATTTGCATTAGTGCACGAGCCAATATTTAGCTCGACCCGATCCGCATAACCAATTTCGCCAAGATTAAGCCGTTGCCAAATAAAGGCATCTTGATTCATTTCACAAACTCTATGTGCTTTTTGGTTTTGCTCGTACGGCCCCACCTTTAATTCAACGACAGGGTGAATAGTAATGTCTGCGGCAACGTGAGCCATATAGCCACACAGCCAAGCAAATGATTTTTCTTGCGTGATTCCTTCCAGAGTTTTGCAATAGGCAATAGCGGCTTTAATGACGTCTCCTGTGCGCTCGTAATGCATAAGATCAGCCCATTTATTTTGTAGCTTTTTATCTAAACCCACCACCAAATAAGGGTAGTCTGGTGAAACACAGCCTAATTCCAGATATTTTTGGTTTTTACTTAAAATTAATTTGGCTTTTTTGGGTATGGCTAATTGGTGTAGCGATTTATTTTCGGTCGCGAAATTAACCGCTGTAATGTGTGCAAATGCACCCGGCATGGTTTAGTCCTTTAAATAATCAACCCCGATAGTATAAATAACTTAAAGCAGTAGGGTAAATAGTCAAGGATTGTTGATTTGAAACAAACGGTTTATGAAGTTTTATAGTGGTTAAAAGCAGAGTTTTTTGACTAAATTTGAAATTGATAGTTTGATATTTTTTACTTATTTAAAAGTTCGAAGTATCTGAATAGGGTGAGAAAAGAATGGTCGGCATAGCAGGATTTGAACCTGCGACCCCTGACACCCCATGACAGTTTTTAGTTGTTGATAATCAAAGTTAAATATTGATTTGTAAAGGTTTTTATTAATTCTGTTGTTTCACGAAATTGCTTGAAGTAGCCAATAATTCCTATATAGTGGCTACTAATTGGCTACTCGTTTGGAAATGGAATGGCAGAATTAACCAGTATCACGCTTGCTAAGTTAAATAGTTTTTGTAAAACCGCAGTGAATGGCGATCAACTTGGCTGTGAAAAAATAGCTGGGTTTCACTTCAAAAAGCAAAACAAAGGTGGTGCGTGGCGTTTACGTTATACCGACCTAACAGGAAAACGCAGAACAGCCACAATAGCAGATGATGTAGTCAAACCTCAACAAGCAGCAGAAACGGCTATGTTATGGCGTACACGATTAAAAGAGGGAAAAGACCCCCTTACAGTCAAAGAACAAGAAGCCATTAAACAAATAGCTGAACAGCAAGCAAAAGAAGCAAATAGATACTTAAACACAGGTGAATTTTTTGAAGCTATTTATACGCCATACAAACAAGATAACTTTCGCGCAGGTAGCGATACTCTCAAAGGCATAAAGAGAAATTTTAGCCACTTGTTCAGCCGTGATATGGATAAAATTACAAGTGCTGATATTTTGACTTGGTATAACAAGCGCAGAAAAAAAGGTGTTATGCGTTCTACGTTAGTGCGTGACTATGGCGCGTTTAAAGCAATGCTAAATTATGCCGCACAATCACCAGATACAAATACTTTGCCTGTTTTAAGTAACAACCCAATAAAAAGTTACTCATTGCCTCAACTCACAATTAATGAACAAGAAAAGCAAGAAAAGCATCAAGAACAACTTGAGGCGAAACGTGACATTATAAGCGAGCAAGACAAAGCTAATGTTGAAAAAGGGCTTACTTTGTATGGTGAACAATTAAAGCAGCAACGTGCGCGAAGCATTAAACATGGTAAAAAGCACTTAGCTAGTCTTGATAATGTTACCTATCCACATTGGTTTATTCCGTTCTGCCACATTGCACGTTTAACAGGAATGCGCCCAGCAGATATTTACGGGCTTAAATGGGAAAACTTACACCACAATATTTTTAACTCTACGACCACATTAAACTTTACTCCAAGCAAAACTAAAAAAGCTGAAAACAGTAAAAAGGTAAAGTTTCCTGTAACGGGAGAATTAAAAGCAGTGTTAGCTAATTGGGCAGATCAACTTGGGCAACCCGAAAAAGGGTTTTTATTTGCCTCAGAACGAACTGGTTTAAAGCTTGAGCGAAAAGCTCATCTTACGCACTGGAAGCAAGTAAAAGCGCTTGGTGGTATTACTAGCGACTTAGATTTGTATTCATTTAGGCATAACTTTATTTCGACCTTAGTGGCTAAAGGTGTGCCTGTGTTAACTATTGCCGCACTAGTTGGGCATAAAGACGGATCAATGATAGCCGCGAATTATTTGCGGCATGATGAACAAGATACAGCTAGAATTTTGGAAAGCATTAATACTAACTGGGATAGTATTCAAAGAAAGGAAACTAAGAATGGATGAACGTATAAATAGACTAACTTTGAGTAATAACTTAGATAACTTTCGTGAATTAAGAGTTTTTCCAAATAATTATGATGAGACTTTAAAAATACCAAAAACGATACGAATGAATATCGAATACCTTTCGTTTATTGCACATCCTGAAAGTGAGACAGCAAGAAAGAGGCTTGAAGAAGCTTTTCAGTTGGCGGTTCTGAAGGGAAGAAATTATAAAAGTGACCTTATCAAGAAATGTATGTCGAATCGAGAATGGCCGCGTATAGAATCATCTATTAGAAAAGGAAACGAGAAGCTTTCAAGAGCGTTTGTGTTATGGCAAGCATATAAAGATTTTGAAAGTTATAAGGAATACACAGAAAAAGTAGAGTATACCTTTTCTCAATTTATTGTACGAAGTTTTCAGTTTTACAAGAAAAGAGAAGAAGAATTCATTGCAGAAGAGAAACTTCTGAATGGATCGAAAGTAAATTCTTTTTTTGGGCGTGTTAATGAGAGTTACGATGATCTTCATTCAGCAAATTATAATAAGTTGCCAAAAGCCGCTGTAGATTGCAAACAGGCTGTAAGGCATCATGAAAGAAGTTTCGAAAAAGTAAAAAAAGTTCTTCATCTCATTCAAGGTTTATATATGGCTAGCCAGAAAGCAGGCTACAGTCGAATTCCACATTCATACTTGCTAATTTACGATGTGAATTGGGTTCGGAGCGCTGTATCAGATAGTCAAAATTGTTTGGTAGATTTAGTTAACAAAGCTGCTAGTCCGAAAAGAAGTAGTCGAAATGATCTAAAAATTGATGTGGGCAACATGGACTTCTTTGATTTGGAGGATGATCCAATATTTTTAAGAAAACTAAAATAAATGGTACTCGTACACTTTTGATCGCCGATTCAATTATTGAAAACTAACATCATGTAACCTCCTTTAATCAATGGAGGTTTCTTTTATGAAACACTTTAATTTAGTTCAAAACCTTAGACTTAAAGATGCGGCAAATTATTTAGGTATTAGCAAAGTCACACTCTGGCGTTTAGGTGAAAATGATCCTCTTTTCCCCCCTAAAATTAGATTAACTGCCCGTTGCTGTGTTTATCGCAAAGCAGATTTAGATGCATGGCTAGCGTCTAAGGAGGGGTAAATAATGGAAAATCTTAACAACCCTCACATCATTGAACCTAGATGCAGAGAGCTAGGTTTTCCTGCCCCATACAACATAGAGAAGCAGTGGTGCTATGTGAAGCGCTTAATGTTGTGCGGGAACAGCATAAACACTCGACAGGCTCGTTATATTGGGATTCATAACTTGCATTCAATTGTTTCAAAGTTAAAGAAAAAGCAATGTAAGTTTATGTTAGAACACAAGAAGTGTTTTTGCCCACAAACTAAGACAACACCTAATCAACTAGTTGATTTTGTTTATATGACAAGCGAACAGGTGATTTTAAATAAAGAAAAAGCCGCCAAGGATAACCTAAAAGCGACTTTCTAATGTTTTGAATTGCTGGTGGCTAAGTTTTGGTCGACAGGCCACCAGCTCTATGGAGTATATACCATGCTTTATTTTTTAACAGCCGTTTCACATCAAGAAACAAATAACTTTAGCTTAATTGGTTGGCATGAGCTGGCGCTAAAAGCTGAAAAACCCAAATATTTGGGTGAATTACATTATCAAGATGCTAAAGCCCATTCAGAAGTTATTGCTGCTAATGATGCGCCTAATAAACGAAAAGAAACCGTGTTAGCACATGATAACTTTACGTTATTACGTATAGATGCAGACAACACTAACGATACCATTCAAAGCCTAAGTGATTTACTAGAATCACTTGGTATTGAGTCCTATATTATTCACACCACAGCAAGCCACCAACAGCAAGGAAAGGGCAACCGATACCGTATATACATACAGCTAGCCAATGCCTTATGTTTTGATGACTGGGAGATAATACAGCGCTATTTATGTTACTTGCTAAATGCGGATGATTGTAGCAACCGTCCCCAACAAATTATGTATTTACCAGTGCGTTATTCTGGCGATAAATACGAGTACAAAATTAATACTGGTAAGCCGCTAAACTTACTTGAAACGGATTTGTTTAATGATGCAAAGATGTTCAACCAAACGCTAGCAGAGGAACAATTAGCACAACAAGAAGCGGCTATATTGAAGCCGATTAAGCCAAGCTATAACGAACGTTTAATAGGTAATCAAGTTTCTGTTATTGATGCGGTAAATAAGGGGTATGACTGGGAATCGCTACTCAGTAGCTATGGGTATAAACGGCAAGGCAAAGCCTATTTGCCACCAGAAGCAACCAGTAACAAAGCAGGTGCATATATTTTAGCAAGCCATACCGATGGTAAGCTTCGCTATTTCTCACATCATCAAAACGACCCATGCGCTACAGGGCAAGCACTCGATAAATTTGATTTTCTATGTATTCGCGCTTTTGCTGGAGATGAAAAAGCAGCAATTAAAGGACTTGCTGTAATGTTTCCCGAAATTGATAAACATAATAAAAAAGTGTTTGCCGATCACATGAAAAGTAGCGAGCTTAAACAAAGCCTATATGGAAAGGGGGCTAATTATGTTTGATAAAATTGGTAACTTGCCCATTCCTAGCAATCAAGAAGCTATAGATATACCAGAAGAAACAGGGGTTGAAGAACTATGCTTTAGTAACACTAGGGTAAATGCAAAGGGCAAAGTTACAGTGCTTAATACACATGCGAATTTAAGTGATGTAACTAGCTTTTTGGGCGTTCAATTACGTTTTAATATGTTGACGTTTGATGTTGATATTTCAAACGAGTGGGGAGAACCGCTTGCAACTGATTTTGATGATGTGCGAAGCAGGTTGATAAGTATCGCCAGCCAAACAGGACTACCAAAGCAAGCAATAGACGATCATTTAGTTCCACTTTGCCGCAGAAACAAGTTTCACCCAATAAAAGAATTGTTAGACGGTGTTAATTGGGATGGAGTTAAACGAGTTGATAATGTAATTAGTTGTTTAAATGCAAAGCACCCAAATTTTGCAAATACCGTAATGCGCCACTGGCTGGTGGGTTGTGTAGCAAGTGTTTATGAAAAGCCCTTTAATAGTAAGCTTGTTCCAGTGTTGCAGGGTGATCAGTCTTTTAGAAAAACCGCTTTTATAACGCGTATTGCAAACATTGCTGACAATGCGTTTAAAGAGGGGGAAGAATTAAACCCAGACAACAAAGACAGCGTTTTACGAAATATTAAATCGTGGATAGTTGAACTAGGTGAATTAGAACGCACCAATAAAAATTCACAAGGTAGTTTAAAGGCATTTATTACTAAATCGCTTGATACAGTGCGCCCTCCATACGGTAGAAATGATATTCAAAAGCCAAGGCAAACAAGTTTTATTGCGACTGTAAACGGCACTGATTTCTTAAAAGATGAAACAGGTAGTAGCCGCTTCTTTGTGATAGAAATGCTGAAACCAGCAGACGTAGACAAGGCTAATGAATTACTAGGCTGGGAGTATGACGGTACTGGCGCAATTAAACAGCCAAAGCCTGAGCTTCTTTTGCAGTTTTGGGCTGAGGTTAAGCAAATGTATTTAAGTGATCATGGTTGGATGTTAAGTGACAAAACGATAAAACAAGCACAAACCTTAAATGATGAATACCAAGATAAAGGGGCAATATACAATTACTTGCGCGATGTGTACGTAAGCTCGATGACAAGCATACCTTTAAAACTAGGTGAATTTACCGCTGGTGAATTAGCTAAGGATGACGAAAAGCTACAAGGGCATCATAGCTCACAAATAGGGAAAGCGCTTAAACAGCTCACTAAGGACGGTTACGCCACCAGCCGAAAGGCGAGGGGCAATATGACGTTTTATAAGTTTGTAGAACCTAAGTGACTTTTTGATTAGCCTCATTGTTTGAGGCTAATCACCTTGAAAATAGTTATATTATTTAGGAGTATGATTTAAAACTATAATATTGAGGTAAAAGGATGTTCACCGTTAAAGAGTTTTTAGAGTTTGCCCATTCTGTTCAAAATAGAAAATGGAAAACGCTTAAACAAAATAAAGGTTTTACATATTTTGTTGATTTGGAAAAACAAAAAATTGTTCTTACATTAGAAAGTAATCCAAATAAACCAAAGCCTGTTAGTAAATCAGAACTCGAAAAATTTTGTAATATCTTTAACGATAAACAATCCTTTAAGACAACAGACTACCCAAATTCATTTACTAAGGTTTATTTTTTAGCTATTGCTGATCTCTACTGTAAACGGCAAGGTTTTAAAGCATCAACTCCCGAAAAGTTGGAACTGATAAACTCTTTTGAAGAAGCTTTTGAAAATGCACAAATTTTCTCAAAAGTTGGTGAATTTAAAGATTCCCAAGCTTTTAAGACCTTAGGTCAGTTTTATCATTGGTATTATTTCCCAGAAATTGACGTTTTTGCACCTAGAAAGTTCATCAGGTATAAACGACAAACAGTACAAGAATATGATGGACGAGGGCTGGGTGGAGACTCAAGTGCTTCTAACTTGGCTTCCTTTTTTAGGATTGTTGATGAGGATAGTAAAGAGTTTAAGTTATTAAAAACTAAGCTTGATGCATTTTTAAATGGCTTGGGGAAAACAGCTTCAGTTAAAAAAGGCGGAATATATGTACCGTTCGATTGCGATACAAATGATATTAACGAAGTCGACAGTAACACTGTGTACAAAGAAGGAACGGTAAAACAAATCCTAGTAAATGCTTATGAAAGAAATGTGAATGCAAGAAAAGCATGCTTACAAGAACATGGTTATAATTGTTCAGTATGTTCTTTTGATTTTGAGAAGATGTACGGGGATCTAGGCAAAGAATTTATACACGTACACCATGAAGTTGATATATCAACAATTGGGGATGAGTATGAAGTAGACCCAGTAAAAGACTTAAAACCTGTTTGCCCCAACTGCCATGCAATGCTTCATAAAACTAGACCAGCTATGAAAATAGAAAAGCTGAAGAAATTAATTAACAAATCAAGCTAACTATTAGCCGCATCTTTTTGATAGCGGCTTTTTTGTGGTTAATTGGTTAGGTGTTGGTTAACTTATAATGATCAAACCTTAACCAGCCTAGAACACTTATATTTATTCGAATAACAACATTATTGGTTAAGATGGTTAGTTAACTTTTATTAAACTTAGATAATAATAAGAGTGACTAATAGGGTAGAGTTTATGTATCTTTGGAGCAACTCAAAAGTTAAGAAACCTCTCTAATCAAGTTCACCAAATACTCCAATAGGGTATAATTAGCATGTTAACGCTGGAGGTATTAGTATCAAAAAGTTTACAAACAATGACCAAATAATTTTCACATCCTTGGTTGCCTTGCTGAGTACTTCACTCCACAAAAGTAGCCCCAGCTATCAAAGCGTTGTTGAATATCTTAATTTACAGGGTATTAAGACAAATTGGGATAATGAGTGGACTAGACACAGGCTTTTTAGATACTTACAACGAAAAGGCTTTTCTGGTATTTGGGGGCTACGAAATCATCTAAGAAGTTATCAAAAAATTGCCCAATACTTATAGGGCATTTTCGGACATCATATTAGAGTTTCGCAACCGATACGCGCGATAGGTCAAAGCAATGTGTTAAAGTTCTTTATGAGCTTATATTTTATTTGGCTATTCGTTGCGCTTTCTATTTTTATTTGTGCACCTTTGTACATAACCATATCGCCATGTTCAAGATCGACAGTAAAGTCGGTCGTATAAGAATTTCTTATCATATCACCACTAAATTCACGATATGTAAAATTTAATACTTTTCCGTTCCTACCGTTATACTCGATTACTTGTTGTAAAGAGTCCTGAGCTAAACAATAATCGTTTGGAGTGAACTTGATCGATATTTCATTGGAGCTATAGCAGCTCATAGTAGCAGCACAGACTTCATTCTTTCTTCTATTATAAGTGATGAAGTTTGAGTAACTTACAACTTGACCATATCCGTTTTTTAAACCAATAGCTTGATTATTGTCACTATAATATCTGTTTGAACCTTTAGAGCGTTCACAATATTTCCCAGCTGATAGTCTTGTGCCATACCCTTCACCAGAACTTACAGTAACGGAATTTGCCGAAAAGCCTTTAGCTTGCATCAACATTCTTTCGCCTAACGTAGCGATATTTGTTGTTTCAAGTTGGGGCATTGAAATATTCTGTGTCTGTACAGTTGGCGCAGTAGAGTTACAAGCGGTTAATAGTATGGCTGTTAATCCAATGACGACTTTTTTCATATCCTAGTCCTTTTGAATGGTCTTTAAGGATAATCATATAGCCTTAGCAAGAAACATTAAAGGCATAAAAATAACATGTTACTGGCTACTAATTGGCTACTCGGAAAGCTTTTTGGAAATATTGAGAAAAGAGAAATGGGTGTAAGTCTTTGAAAAGAATGGTCGGCATAGCAGGATTTGAACCTGCGACCCCTGACACCCCATGACAGTGCGCTACCAAGCTGCGCTATATGCCGACATTTGTTGCTAGTGTATTCTCGGATTTATGTAAAAGCAACTAGTCAAAGTTTAACTGCGTGATAAATATACGATTTAATGAAAGTGTTTGCTGCTTTAGTTCGAAATAACTGGTTACGTACGAGGAATTATTGTTTTACCTAATACATCGAATACATGTGTTCTTCGTCTAAACAACGAGCGGATTTTTTCTCGGCGCTCAAAACTAAGACTCATTAATTTAATAACTCAAAAAATAAACGTATTTAAAACAATCCAGCTAAGTCACCCAAATGAGTATTCTTTTACTCAACAGCTTGGTTAAATTCGAACGCTGTATTTTGTCAGTTAACGTTATTGCAAATATAAGCCAATTCTTACTAATCATTAATTATTTAAAATTAGATCTGCAAAATGTTGTTTCATTATCTCTACTAATAAAGGTTGTGCTTTTGCGTTAGGGTGAATGCCATCGGGTAGCATAAGCTCAGGCTTGGTCACAACCGATTCAATAAAAAATGGAATGGTTGGTACAGATTTTTCATTTGCGACTTGCTTATAGGCGTTTTGAAACAGTGTTGCGTAGCGCTTGCCGAGGTTAGGGGTAATAGCTACTTCCATTAAAATGACGTTTGCGTTCGCAGCTAAGCTTTTATCGATAATTTGGCGTAAATTTTTCTTTAGTAATTTCACCGGGTAGCCGCGTAAACCGTCGTTACCGCCTATTTCTACTAATACCCAGTTTGGCGAATGTTCATCTAATAAAGCGGGAAGACGTTGCAATACACCACCACTGGTTTCACCGCTAATACTTGCATTTATCAATGTGATAGGGGATTTTTCTTGGTTGTACGCATTTTGTAACAACTGAGGCCACGCTTGTTCTTGTTTTAAACCATAGCCTGCGCTTAAGCTGTCACCTAAGATAAGTAATTTAGTTACTTGATTTTTGTCGCTTTTACCATCAGTGTGATCGGTGTTGGCGATTGCCGTGTAACTAATAACAAGTAAGATAACGAATAAACTACGTAACAACATTGAGAGTCCTATGAATAAGCTTTCGCAAATGAATGTGATTCAGGTCAAAGACCTTGAAAAAACTGTCGCAACACTTGATGGCGACCTAACTATCCTCTCTGGCATCAGTTTTAATGTCAAGCCAGGCGAGTCAATTGCGATTGTCGGAGCATCGGGCTCAGGTAAATCTACCTTGCTTGCGCTACTTGCAGGTCTTGATAGCGTCACCCAAGGTGAAATATTTTTAGATGGCGAACCATTACATAATTTAGATGAAGAGCAGCGTGCTGCGGTGCGTGCGAAGAGCGTCGGTTTTATTTTCCAATCGTTTATGTTGGTACAAAGCCTAACGGCGCTTGAAAACGTAATGCTACCGGCAGAGCTTGCAGGTGAAACAAATGCTGAAGAAAAAGCCAAAGAATTGCTTGAAAAAGTAGGGCTTTCACACCGTTTACATCATTTTCCATCGCAATTATCGGGTGGTGAGCAGCAGCGTGTTGCCATAGCGCGCGCCTATATTGGTGAACCGAAAGTGCTGTTCGCAGATGAACCATCGGCTAATCTTGATAGTAAAAATGGCCGCATCATTGAAGAACTTTTATTTGATTTAAATAAAGTCGCCGGCACTACCTTAGTGTTGGTTACGCACGATGAACACCTTGCTGAAAAGTGCCAACGCACACTGCATATAGACGCAGGCCAATTAATCGATGACCGTATCGGAGTACAGGCTGATGTGGGCTAAATTAGCGTATAAATTATTTCGCCAAGAATTAAAACGAGGCGAACTCAATATTATTTTATTGGCGATTGCGCTCGCTGTGATGACGGTAATGACATTGTCTTCAATCACCGATCGCATCGGTCTTTCTATCAATCAAAAAAGCAGCGAATTTATTGCCGCTGACCGTGGTTTGCAAAGTAACCACAAACTACCACAAGAATTCCTCACAAAAGCGATTGATGACGGCCTGCAAACGGCCACTTGGTATGGTTTTGATAGCATGCTGTTTGCCAACGATGAAATGCAAATTGCATATATTAAGGCAACCGACGAAGGCTACCCATTAAAAGGCCAATTAAAACTTAAAGACAGCTTTGAAGGGCCTGAATATGTTACCGATGCACACCCAGCACCTGGCAATATATGGTTGTCTGATACGGTTTTTTACAGCTTAAATATTGAAGTAGGGGACGTGGTTGAAATTGGCGAAGCCAATTTCATTGCAGAAAAAATCCTCGCTGAAGAACCTGATGCACCATTTGCGATTTTCTCAAGTTCGCGTCGAGTATTAATGAATATCGCCGATGTTGAAAAAACACAAGTGATCCAACCGGGCAGCCGTGTTTCTTATCGTTATTTATATGCCGGCACCGAGCAGCAACTTAATGATTATTACGCTTGGCTCAAACCGCAATTGCTTGAAAACCAGCGTTGGTATGGCGTAAAAGACCGTCAAGGTCCAGTATCTGATTCTGTAAACCGCGCTGAGCGATTTTTATTACTGGCAGGCTTGCTCGGCATTATGCTAGCGGCGGTAGCTATTGCCGTGTCTGCAAGGCGCTACTGTGAGCGTCAGTACGACCCCGTTGCAATGATGAAAACACTGGGCGGTTCGCGCACGACTATTCGTAATATCTACATTGTGCATTTACTGTTAGTGACGGTGTTTTCGGTCATTATTGGTTTGTTACTCGGTTTTATTTTACAAGTTATCGCAATCGATGTGCTGAGTGAAAAAATGGGTAAAGCCCTGCCGCCAGCATCACTTTGGCCGCTTGGACTGGCCACCTTTACCGGCTTGATCTGCGCCGTTATGTTCTCGCTAAAACCGTTAATGGACTTATTTGATATTCCACCAATGCGCGTGCTTCGCCGTAATTTAGGGGATTCCCTTAAAGTATCAAAACTGCACTTGTTACTTGCAACACTTACTGTGTTTGGCTTGATGTGTTTATTTAGTCGCAGTGTCGTGATTGCCGGGATTATGTTTGTCTCATGTGCGCTTTTAGCGGGTATGTTATTTGGTTTAAGTCGATTACTGTTTACCTCGTCACGTAAACTGGGATTAAAGCCAAGTAATAGCTGGTCTTTGGCAATTGCGTCGCTGCAAAAACGCGCTAATGCCAATGCGGTGCAAGTAATTAGCTTTGCACTTGCAATCAAGCTCATTTTATTTTTAGTAGTAATGAAGAACGATTTAATTGCCGATTGGCAATCGCAACTACCTGAAAACGCGCCAAATGGCTTTTTGGTAAATATTAGCGAATATGAACGCAGTGATATCGCCGATTTCTTAGCCGAAAACAATATTCAGCAAACCGATTTTTATGCGGTGGTGCGTGGTCGCGTAAATAGCATTAACGGTGAGCAAGTAGCACGTTCTGTATCGGCGCAAGAAAACGAAAAACGCGATGAAGAAGCGCGCTCGGGTGTTGGTCGCGAGCTTAACTTAACATGGCGTGATACCTTGCCGAAACACAATGAAATTGTTGAAGGTGAGTGGTTAAACCCAGATGCCAACGAGCTTTCCATGGAGCAATCTATGGCTGAGCGGTTAGGTGTGAAAATTGGCGATGAGCTTGAGTTTTTAATTGGCTCACAGCGTTTTAGTGCCAAAATTACCAGCCTGCGTGAGGTGAACTGGTCTACCATGCAGCCCAACTTCTTTATTATTTTAAGTCCTAAAGTGCTGTCACAATTTCCGGCAACGTATATTTCTGCCATTAGCACACCGACCGAATCTAAACGTGCGTTGCAGCAACTGGTGCGCAATCACCCTAGTGTGAGCATTATTGATGTAGATTCAATGATAAAGCAGGTGCGTTCAACTATCGACCAAGTAGCAACGGCCATTAGTTTTGTACTGATTATTGTGGTGATTTGCGGTGCGTTAGTATTGGTGTCGCAAGTGCAGGCAAGTTTGCACGACCGCATGCAAGAAGTGGTGATATTGCGAACCCTTGGGGCTAAAGCTAAGCTTATTAAAAACGCGGTGCTTTACGAATTTGTATTGCTTGGTTTATTTGCCGGCATTGCAGCAGCACTGTTTAGCGATATTGCATTACTCGTTGTGCAGTACCGTATGTTTGAGCAAATTGGTAATTTGCATCCAACAATGTGGCTTTACGGGCCTGTAGTTGGTGCCTTATTCGTAGCTGTGCTTGGCTATAGTTTAGTGGCAAAAACGCTGCGAAAAAACACCCAAGGGCTTGTTAGGGCGCTATAAAAAAGTGGGCGTTATCGCCCACCTAATATATTTTCAAGCGCAGGCTTTAAATGTGGAAAATGAAATTTAAAATCTGCGTCTTGCAGCGCTTTTGGTTTAACTGCTTGACCAAATATCAGTAAATCAGCCATCTCACCAAACATTAATCGCAATACAAATTCAGGCATTCTAAAAAAGTTAGGTTTTTCTAACGTTTCACTCAGGCTTTCGGAGAATTGATTATTCGACACCGGATTAGGCGCCGTTGCGTTAAACACTCCGTTTAGCGATTTGTTTTCGATTAAAAACAGAATAATGTTTACCATGTCGTTAATGTGGATCCACGACATTTGCTGTGTACCATCTGCAATAGGGCCGCCTAGGCAAAACTGAAATGGCGGTACCATTTTTTTCAGTGCGCCACCGTGTTTTGCAAGCACCACACCGGTGCGCAAAATACACACGCGGGTTTTATCCGATTGTGCTTTTTTGGCAAGCGTTTCCCACTGTTTACAAAGATAATGACTGTATTCATCAAAAGGTTGGTTATTCTGTTCATCAACCGGCTCGGTCTGCCTGCCGTAATAGCCTATGGCACTGCCCGAAATAAAAGTATGTGGTGGGTTATCTGCTGCGTTTATTTTGTCGGTGATTTGTTCAGTAATGTGCCAGCGGCTAGATTCAATTTTGTGTTTTTGAGTTTTGCTCCAGCGCTTGTCGGCTATCGGTTCGCCGGCAAGATTAATCACAATATCTAGCTGGTTAAAGTCAATATCTTCAAGGGTTTCAAACGCATTTACATGGTGTCCCAAAATGGTAAACGCTTTTTCTTTTTTGCGGGTTAGCACCATTAACTTATGATGGTTTGCTAAGTGCTTACACAAGTGTGAGCCAATTAGGCCTGTGGCCCCAGTGATTAAAATATTCATAGATAAATCAAATAGCTTCCTATTTGCCACGCTTATAATGTAGCATAGCGCTAATTAGAACAAAGTGATAATACGAACTAAGGATAGCTATGGTTCAGCCCAATTTTACTGGTGCCAGTAAAAGTTTATTGATTTTTGCGGCCTTAATCGTTGTTTTAGCCGGCTTGAAATTAGCAAGCGCAATTGTCGTTCCGTTTTTACTCTCCGTATTTATTGCCATTATTTGTAGTCCGTTGATTAATTTAATGGGACGTTATCGCGTACCAAAAGGCGCAGCAATTACACTGGTTATTTTACTGATAATGTTAATCGTGGTCAGTCTGGCAGGGCTTGTTGGTCAATCGGTAAATGGCTTTTCACAAAATGTTCCCGTGTATAAAGAGCAGCTACAAACCGAGTTCTCAGGCCTATTAACCATGTTGGCCGAGTATAATATTTTGATCGATAAAGATCGCATTATGTCGTTTTTAGATCCCGGCAAACTTATCGATCTTGCTGCGAATACACTCGCGGGTGTTGGTGGCGTAATGGCTGACTTGTTTTTAATTATTTTAACCGTTGTATTTATGCTTGTTGAAGCGCCTTACATTGGTAAAAAAGTGCATTTAGCCCTTGATGATCCCGATATGAAGCAAAAACAAATCGACCTATTTTTAGACTCGGTTAATTCATATCTCGCTATCAAAACACTGGTTAGTTTAGCGACCGGTGTTTTGGTTACGGTAATGCTTTGGGCATTTGGCATCGACTACTTTATTTTGTGGGGCGTGCTGGCGTTTTTCTTAAATTATATTCCTAATATTGGTTCTATCATTGCGGCAATTCCGGCGGTATTACTGGCTGTTGTACTGCAAGGACCTGGCGTTGCAGGTTTAATTGGCATTGGTTACATGGCAATTAACACCGTAATGGGCAATATGATTGAGCCACGCTTTATGGGTAAAGGTTTAGGCTTATCACCACTTGTCGTGTTTTTATCATTATTGTTTTGGGGCTGGTTACTTGGCACGGTTGGCATGTTGCTGTCTGTACCGCTTACCATGGTTGTGAAAATTGCCCTTGAAAACAGTGAAGAAGGGCGCTGGCTTGCAATGTTATTAAGTGGCGAAGAGCAAATTAATGAAGAACTAGAAAGCTAATTTGTAGTTAAATAGATAAAAGGGTTAGCATGTGCTAACCCTTTTTTTGTTTACAGGTATTTAAAAAGTGGCGATAAACCGGGTTTTCGCTCATGGTTTTTTTCATCGCTAAATACATCGGGCGTGATAAACCAAGCGCACCTAATGGAATTGACTTAATTAATCCTTGGCTTTCATAAGGGGTTACTAGCCAATCTGGTAAAGCAGCCACACCCATACCGGCGCTTACAAGCTGAAAAATAAGCAAGCCTTGGTCAACGGTTTTTAAGGTGCCGTCGAAACGCGCATTTTGAATAAAGTGCTTAAAAATATCTTGTCTTTCGCGTGGGATCGGATACGAAATAATCGTTTCGTCTTTTAAATCAAGCGCGGTTACATAGGCTTTTTTAGCTAGCGGATGATCTGGGCTGACAATTAGCTTTAACTTAAAATCAAATAAATGTGCGAACTCAAGGCGCTCTGTTTCACGAATATCCGATGTAAGTACTAAATCCAACTCATCGTTTAACAGCTCCGGAATGGCGTCGTAGCTAAAACCTCGCTCGTAATCCACCTTAATATCCGGCCAAAAGTTGTTAAATTCTTTAATTGTTGGCAATAACCAATGAAAACACGCATGGCATTCAACGCTTAAACGCAATTGCGAGATAGGTTGGTTTAAGCTCTCTTTTAATCTGCATTTGGTTGCTTCCACTTTTGGCAGTACATCGTTAGCAAGCTCTAACAACAACATACCTTGTGGGGTAAAACGTACGGGGTGTGTTTTACGCTCAAACAACTGGCAATCGAGTTTGTTTTCTAAATCTTTGATTTGGTGAGATAAAGCAGATTGGGTTAGAAAAAGCTCTCGTGCGGTATTAACCAAAGACCCTGTCTCTTTAAGGGTTGCGATGGTTTTAAGGTGTTTTACATCAATCATCTTTAGGAATACTCATATTAAACTTGAACGACCGTGAGAGAGATTTGATACTAGCTGTTTATTTTTCATGTTTCAATGTTGATTTGTACATATCGTCGTCATTTTAATAATAAATTTCTATTTTATATATATGTATAGATTATGATAGCGCTGTCAATTGGTGTTTGGTTTATATGTGAAACTTTACTTTTCTATTTTGTATTAATTTATTTCAAGTTAAATTGGAAAAACTTGCGATTTTGTTGAATTAAGTTTACCACTAATATTTAGCCATCTAAACGTCTTAAATAAAAGGATATCAAGATGGCAATTACAATTCACAACTTAGGTTTTCCACGTATCGGGAAAAAGCGCGAACTTAAAAAGGCGGTTGAGGCCTATTGGCGAAATGAGAGTTCACTCACAGAACTGCAAGAGCGAGGACAAGCAATTCGCAAAGACAATTGGCAACTACAGCAAAGCCAAGGTGTTGAGTTGTTGCCAGTAGGGGATTTTGCATGGTACGACCATGTACTTAGTACCTCTTTGCTGTTCGGCGTGGTACCAACGCGTCACCAAAATGAAACACAAACGGTAGATTTAGACACCTTGTTTCGCATTGGGCGCGGCAGAGCACCGACTGGTTGTGCATGCGCTGCAAGTGAAATGACCAAGTGGTTTAATACCAACTATCACTACATCGTACCTGAACTGACTGAAAATCAAACATTTGAAATTAGCTTTACAGAGCTATTTGATCAGGTAAAAGAAGCGCAAGCGCTCGGTCATCAGGTGAAACCTGTATTGGTTGGTCCGGTAACTTATTTGCATTTGGCAAAAACTGTCGGCGAATTTGATAAGTTAGCCCTGCTGCCACGTCTACTGACAGCGTATCAACATGTATTGAGTGAATTAGCTGATTTAGGTGTTGAATGGGTGCAAATAGATGAGCCCATTTTAGCGTTAGAACTAACGCCAGAATACCTGTATGCGCTTACAGCCAGTTTTAATAAACTGCAAGGGCAAGGTGTAAAGCTGCTGCTGGCAACGTATTTTGGTTCAGTTGAAAACTACCTAGCTGATATTGCAACATACCCAGTAGACGGCGTGCATTTTGATTTGGTTGCCGAAGCGCAAGATATAGAGAAGATTAACGAGCGCATAGCTAAAGACAAAGTATTGTCTTTAGGTGTTATCAACGGCCGTAATATTTGGAAAGCGGATCTCGAAGCGGTTTACAACCAAATACAATCGCTCGTTTCATCACGTGAGCATGTTTGGTTAGCGCCTTCGTGTTCGTTGTTGCATACGCCTGTTGATTTAGCCTTAGAAACAACGCTTGATGGTGAAATTAAATCCTGGCTTGCATTTGCAAAACAAAAAGGGCACGAATTATCGTTATTGAAACAGGCCTTGCTGTCGGGGGATGTAACTTCGCTCATTGACTATTCAGCGCCAGTGAAAGCGCGTGCTAAATCGCTTCGTGTAAACGATGCCGCAGTGAAGTTACGCCTTGATAGCCTAACCAAGCAAGATGGTGAGCGTACGAGCCCTTTTGCTAAACGTCAGTTGGTTCAAAAGCAAGCGCTTGGTTTACCTATTTTACCAACGACTACTATCGGCTCTTTCCCACAAACAACGGCTATCCGTGAGGCGCGTCGCGATTTTAAAGCCGGTAATATTAGCGAAGCTGATTACACGGCTCAAATGCAAAATGAAATTTCTTATGCTGTTGCACAGCAAGAAGCTGTGGACCTTGATGTGTTAGTTCACGGCGAAGCAGAGCGTAATGATATGGTGGAGTATTTTGGCGAATTGCTCGAAGGCTTTGCGTTTACACAATTTGGCTGGGTGCAATCGTATGGCTCTCGCTGTGTTAAGCCACCGGTAATTTGGGGCGATATAAGCCGCAAACACCCGATGACGGTTAACTGGACCGAATATGCACAATCACTTACTAATAAACAGATGAAAGGCATGTTAACAGGCCCTGTCACCATTTTGTTTTGGTCGTTTATCCGCGATGATCTTGATAAACCAACAATTGCCAATCAAATAGCGCTGGCGCTGCGCGACGAAGTGGTTGATTTAGAAAAAGCGGGCATAAACATTATTCAAATTGATGAACCTGCATTTCGGGAAGGCTTGCCGTTAAAAGCGTCTAAGTGGCAAAACTATTTAAACTGGGCGGCGTATGCGTTTCGTGTATCGGCATCTGGCGTAAGCGACAGCACGCAAATTCACACCCATATGTGTTATGCCGAATTTAACGATATTATCGCGGCGATTGCCGATATGGATGCAGATGTCATTACGATTGAAACGTCACGTTCAAATATGGAATTACTTAACGCATTTGAAGATTTTGATTATCCTAATGAGATAGGCCCTGGCGTTTATGATATTCACAGTCCGAATATTCCAGAGGTAACGTGGATTAAACAGTTGATGAAAGAGGCTGCGAAAAAAGTGCCGGTGGAACGTCTTTGGATAAATCCAGATTGCGGCTTAAAAACCCGTGGCTGGCAAGAAACCCAAGCAGCACTTAAAAACATGGTAACCGCAGCAAAAGAGCTCAGACAAGAACTCGCTTAAGTCACGTGTGATATGCAGGGAAACTGAGTTTGGATTAACTCAGTTTTCCTGTGGTTAAAAAGGTAAAAGCTTGTTTTGCAGGCATAGGTTTTGCTACCAAAAAGCCTTGGCCATATTGGCATTTAGTTTGTTTCAGCACATCGAGCTGAGTTTGTGTTTCAATTCCTTCAGCTACCACGTCAAATTCAAGGGCGCTGGCAAGCGTTAAAATAGCATCAACCAATGGGTGGTTTTCGCCGCAGTTAAGATTATCAATAAAGCTTTTATCAATTTTTAAAATATGAATAGGTAATTGATGCAAATAACCGAGTGCCGAATAACCGGTACCAAAGTCATCTAAACACAGTTTTACGCCGCAGGTTTTCAGCTTTTCAATTATTTCTGTCGCAAGGGAAAGGTTTTCAATTAGCCCCGATTCAGTAATTTCAATGCATAAACTGCCTAATGGTAGTTTGTACTCAAAGTAAAGACGCTGAATAAAATCAGCAAACTCTAACGTTGAGAAATGCTTAGACGATACATTTACGGTCACTTTAAAGTCTTCAGGTAATGTGCCGTGCCAAAGGCGTAATTGTTTTGCCGCAAGTTCTAAAATATGTAAATCAAGGGCGAGGATTTGTCCGGTTTCTTCTGCTAGTGGAATAAAATCAGCAGGTGAAATAAACCCACGTTCAGGGTGATGCCAACGCACTAAGGCTTCAAAACCAATAATTTCGCCCGTTTGAATGGTAAAAATAGGCTGATAGAAAAGCGCAAACTCGTGTTTGTTCATACCACTTTGAATATCGCTTTCTAACAGTGCTGCGCCTTTCAGTTTTTGTCGCATGGTGTCGTTAAAAAACTGTACTTTGCCTCGGCCAAGTGATTTAGCCTGATACATGGCTGCATCGGCGCGTTGCAAAATTTTATAGGCTTCGTCGGTGTCTTTGTTGGCAAAGGCAACACCAATGCTGGTTGATGCTTGCAGTAAATGGTCGTCAATTAAAATAGGATCTTTCAGCGCGAGCTTTATGCGCTCAATTACAGGTGTAACGTCTTCAGCGCCAAAAATATCACACAGTAAAATAGCAAACTCGTCGCCACCTAAGCGTGCAAAGGTATCGGTTTCGCGAATACATTGACCAATAATGTTGCAGATCTTAACTAAAAACTTATCCCCGACTTGATGGCCTAAGGTATCGTTAATCATTTTAAAACGATCAAAGTCTAAATAGAGCAGGGCATGAATTTTAGGGTTATTACTACGACCAAGTGCGTTAATAGCAAGGGTTAAATGGTCAATTAACAATGCGCGGTTGGCAATGCCCGTGAGTTCGTCGTGCATTACTTTGTGTTGCAATGCTTGCTCGGCAAAAACGCGATTAATTACAAGGCGAATTTGTTGGCTAATATAAGTTAATAAGTCTTTGTCGTGCTCGGTGTAGCTAACGCTGTGGTTGTAACTCTGCACCACAATAATGCCCGATAGCTCGTCGTTTAATTCAAACGGTACACCAAGCCAAGAATTAGGCTGTGCACCAATTAAATCAAAGTCACCGTTATCAATATGGCGTTGGTATTCATCGCCATTGATTAGCACGGCTTGTTGCTTATTGATGGCATAAACCGATGCGGTTTTTTGTATTTGCGCATTGCTAAAGCGTTTTAACGTAATACGCTCTACGCCATGCTCAATAATGTAAGGAATTTCTAAGCCACGGGTTTGCTTATTGTAATAGCCAATAAACAAATTTTCGGCAGGCAGTAGGGTTTTAACAATGTCGTGCAGGCCAGTATAAAAACTGTCCATGGTCTGCGAATCTGAACTTAAGTTAGCAATTTGCAACATGCCTTTTTCAAGCAGCTGTGCGTAGTTAAGCTGATTAATAGTATCGGTAAGATTGGCAACCGTTTTACACTGATCAATTTTAGCGCTAAGCATGGACGCCACAGTTGTTAAAATACTTAAGTGATCGGCTGTGTAGTAGTCTTTCTCAGGATGTTCGCAATCAATTACGCCAAGCACTTGGCCGTCGTAAACTAGTGGTACACATATTTCCGAAAGCACGTTGCCGCTAATATCTAAGTAACGCTTGTCTTGTGATACGTCGCTAATAATTTCGGCGCAGCCGGTTTCAAACACATGGCCGCAAATACCTTCTGAAATCGAAATCGCGAGCTGTTCGTTTTCAATATCGTTGTGTTTATGAATGGATGAGACTTGGTTGAGTATTCGCTTTTCTAAATCGGCGATAAAAATGGAGCATTCATCAAAACCGAGGCGTTTAACTACTTGATGCGTCACGTAGTCGTAGAGCTCGTCGAGATCAACAATACGAATGAGCGACGAGGCAAACTCGTTAATAATACTTAACTGATTAGCTCTGGTGGTAATTGCGTCTACATTATCGCCCGATGAATACTGCATAAAAGCGCTTGCTAGCCGTGTGTTATTAGAAATTAACACAAATGTAACTCAGCAAGCACTTTTGCTCAATAAAAGTTTGTTTTGCCTTTATAAAATATGATTATGCTCGGCGTTAATTTTAAGCGTTTTAGGCATTAAATAATCGCGATATAAATAACGATATAGTCTATTTGGCTTTTCTTTCTGCGCCGCTTCTTGGTGTGGATTAGTTTGCTTATAGCTTGCTAAATAGTGTGCGAACTTATCACTGTGTTTAGCCACTAAACTGTCAAGCAGTTCACTGTAGCCATCAAAGTAGTCAGTACGTAAAAAGTGCGCTAACTGACGATAATCATCTATGGCATTTTCTGATAAATAACGGTGCGCTAAATACGACCACTGATAAACACGTTTTGAACCATCTTGGTAGGTAGTGTCAAAGACTTCACGCAAAGTAGGCCATTTTGCTTGCTCTGTTTCGTGCAGCAACTTATTCACGCGGTCATTGCTTTTACTCTTTGCAATTAATTCAGCACCACCTTCGCTCCACCATACTAAGTGGCTTGGAAAGTGGCCAAAACCATCGTATTTATTAAAACGGCCATCTAAGTAGTGCACGTATTCGTGGTTTAGGTTCCAAACCGAAAAATCTTCTTTCCAAAAAGCTTTAAAAGAATAGAAAGTAGCTTGGTTACCTGGTTTGCTTGGCTTACCTTCAATGTACATACCGCCATTGTCGGTGCTGATATCAAAAATCATTTGGCCGTGCTGGTTGTAACCTGTGTAGTTATCAAAAATTACAACGCGCAGCGCTTCATTAAAATCGTTAGGCACAGGCTGGCGGTTGGTGGCGTATACGTCATGGAAATGTGATTCTTGCGAAATTAAACGCTCGCAGCTGATATTAAGTTGCTCGGTGGTCAAAGTTTGTGCGCGAATAAACAACGAATCGGAACATTTATGGTTAATCGGCAGGGCATCATCAAGTGTTGTTTCGCTGCAGCGGCCTTTAAACTCCTCATCACAAGCTGATTTACCGCGGAAGCTATTAACTAAATAACGCTGTGAGAAAATAAACTCTTTATTTGTTTTTGGGTTTTGCTCAAGTGCCGCCCACACTTTTTCATCAAGTGTTTTTTCTGCTGCTTCGTCATCTAAAATATAATGGATGTAACCAAGTGCCCAAGCCGCGTGCGCTTGCTGCCAGCTGTTGTCGGTTTGAAGCAAGTCGAGTAATTCTTGCTGCCACTTAGTTTGTGCAAGTACCGCTTGTTTAATCTCATCTTCACTTCGCGCTTCAAATGCTAAAAAGCCAATAGCGCGAAGTTGTTCCCACTTAGCATATTGTGCTGCAAGCGGGCTTGTATCGCTAAGCGCTACATTTGGTAATAAAGGTAAGTGTTTAGCTAATTTATCTTTTAAATCATCAAAGTAGTAATAACGGTAAAGCGTTACCGCGTAGTTTTCGATGGCGCGATAGTCGTCTTTAGTGATGGTTTGCATACGGGCAAACAACGCGCTGTCTAGTGCTGTTAATTGCTCAGCTGTTAAATTCTTCGTATTGCCAAAATAGCTAAAACCGCGCAGGGCATAAAGGGTTTCATTAATGTCGGCGCCAGCGTTTAAATTGGTAACTAGGGCATCAAAGTCACTGCTGGTTAAACCTAATTGCCAATAAGCTTGTGTGTTAATTGTGATAGGGCTTTGTAAAAGGGTGGCTGTTGGCTCGTTGATTGTCGATGCACAACCCGAAGCAAGTAACCCTGTTAATAACAGAGAAGTAGCGCGTGTTAGTTTCATTTTTGGTCTCTATTTTTATTAATGTGTGCGCTAACTTATCAAAAAGGGATATTGTATACAATTATTATCGATAAACCTCGATGCTAGCGCTTTACAGCAGCATCACAAGTCAATAAGATCAACACAATCGGACGTTCGTCCGCTCACCGTCAATAAAAGGTAGGATCATGACAGACACAACTGCTAAATTAACCATTACTCGCCCAGACGATTGGCACATTCACTTACGTGATGGCGACCAGTTAAAAGACACCGTTCGTGACGTAAGCCGTTACATGGGTCGCGCGATTATTATGCCTAACCTTGTACCACCAGCAACTTGTACTGATTCTGCCCTTAGCTACTACGAGCGAATTCAAGCGCACAATAACAGCAATTTTGAGCCGTTAATGGTGTTATATCTAACAGATAAAACAACGCCAGAAGAAATTAAAAAAGCGAAAGCGAGCGGTAAAATTGTTGCTGCTAAATTATACCCAGCAGGCGCAACAACTAACTCAGATTCAGGCGTAACCTCAATTGAAGGCATGTACTCGGTATTTGAAGCCATGGCTGAAGTAGGTATGTTGTTACTTATTCACGGTGAAGTGACTGATTCAAGCATTGATATTTTTGACCGCGAAAAAGTATTTATCGAAAACATTCTGTGCAAAATTGTGGATGATTTCCCAAATCTTAAGATTGTACTTGAGCACATTACTACGAAAGATGCGGCAGAGTTTGTCGCGGCAGCAGGTGACAATGTTGCAGCAACGATTACAGCGCACCACTTACTGTATAACCGTAACCACATGCTAGCAGGTGGCATTCGTCCACATTATTACTGTTTACCAATTTTAAAGCGCAATATTCACCAAGAAGCGTTAATTAAAGCGGCAACAAGCGGCAGCAAAAAGTTCTTCTTAGGTACGGATTCAGCGCCGCACCTAAAAGATAAAAAAGAAGCGTCATGTGGTTGTGCTGGTTCTTACACTGCGCACGCTGCACTTGAGCTATACGCAGAAGCATTTGAAGAAGCTGGTGCACTTGATAAGTTAGAAGCGTTTGCGAGCTTTAATGGCCCAGATTTCTACGGTTTACCACGCAATACCGACACAGTGACACTTGAAAAAGACACGTGGCAAGTACCAGAGTCATACCCACTAGGCGATGACGTAGTTGTACCAATTCGCGCAGGCGATGAAATCACGTGGAAAGTGAAGTAATACATTTTTCCAAAAGTAAGAAGC
Organism: Pseudoalteromonas sp. T1lg24; assembly: GCF_002964745.1. Classification (NCBI taxonomy): domain Bacteria; kingdom Pseudomonadati; phylum Pseudomonadota; class Gammaproteobacteria; order Alteromonadales; family Pseudoalteromonadaceae; genus Pseudoalteromonas; species Pseudoalteromonas sp. T1lg24. The sequence goes on from NZ_PQCB01000016.1 coordinate 94,856, forward strand.
CCGCTAAATGCGGGCTTTTTTGTTATTTAAATAAGTTAGCTTGAAGCTTGAGTTTTATTATCTTCATTTGCTTTTAGGGTTTGCTGTGAACTTGCATCTAAATCTGGCTGTTGCTGCTTAGTAAACTCTTGGTCATCAAACTCTTCATCGTCTAAATCTTCTTGAGAGTGAGTGTTTTCCTCATCTACTACCAGCAATTGCTCGTGCGCAGTGGTTTCTTCAATACGCGGATCCATAGTTGCAGCCAGTGGCGATGCGGTTACATCGGATGTACCCACCACATAATCGCTTGGCTCGGGTTGTTCCGCTTTTTGCTTAGAGTTAATAAAGCTTAGCAGTGCAAACATCACCACAGTGAGCACCGCAGTTGAACCATACAAAGCTTGGTGACCAAAAAACGCCATAATTTGCGCATTCACGGCCGAACCAATCGCGGCGCCTGCGCCAAACATAATCAGTAAGGCAGATGATACACCTACACGGTCTTCATCTTCTACACGCGAGTTTGCTAGCGCAGATGAAAGCGGGTAGAGCGTAAATGCAAATAAGCCAAAGGCAAAAGTTAGGGCATAAGCGACATACTGAGTAAGTGGCAATAAAAATAAGGCCAAACTCACCACACCAATGGCAACCGCGTTACTGCGAATTAAAATACTGCGGCGAATTTTGTCGGAAATAACACCCATCGGCCACTGTGCGAGTAAACCTGCAAAAATGGTGATTGACATAAATAATGCAATTTCTTGGGCGCTAAAGCCCGAAAGGCTTGCAAACGTAGGTGCCAAACCATAAAAACTACCATTAATAATGCCTGCAAAATGCACCGCTGTAAGCGACTGTGGCACTTTTTTAAAATAGCCAAATAAACTCACTTGAATTGGTTTGAGCGGTTTAGGGTGAATACGCCGAGTAATAGAAATTGGAATAATACCAAGCGACAACGCCATACAGACTAAAAAGAGCGGGGCATAGCCTAGCTCTGGAAAACGCGATAGCGCTAATTGACCAAGCACCATACCAAGGTAAGAGGTGATCATATAAAACGAAAACACCCGGCCACGGGATTCAGGAGCTGCTTGCTCATTCAGCCAGCTTTCTAACACCATGTAATTACACATCATGCTAAGACCAACAATTAAGCGAAGTGCCAACCAGAGGTAAATATTGTCACTTAACGCATGCGCCGCCACACAGGCAGTAACCGCAGCGGTACTTGCGACAAAGGTACGAATATGACCAACCGATTTAATTAAGTGGTAACCTAATTTAGAGCCAAGTAACAAACCTAAATAATAAAAAGAAGTGAGTAAACCAATCCAAAATGTGGAGACATTCTGTTGGCCTAAATAAAGCGCTAGGTAAGTGGTGAGTAAACCCGTTCCACCAATCAAAAATAAGTTTGTGAAATAAAGCGAAGGGAATGATTTCATTGAAATACTTTTTTACACGGTTAGGCAGTAATACTAGAGGATTGAGAGGGGATTTCCAAGGGATAAGTTGGGGTTTTTGATGTTGAGTTTTATTGGCATTAGTCAGCGAGTAAAGTCGTGACTTTTGTGTGAGTAGAAGCAGAGTTGTCGCGCTGGCGAAGTGTTCTCTTGTATTAACTAATTCAATTAACTTTTGCCTGTTAGGACAATTAGAATGCTACGTGAATTGGTTTCAAATCATTTTAATGAACGCTGAAATGAGGAATGACATTTTCTCTCAGCAACTGAGTTCTATTTGCCGTATATTTGTCGCGCTGGCGACAGCAGCCAAAGGGAGGCTATCGCCAGTCTCCCTTTGGAATCCCTCGGCGCCCCTAAATCAAACTAACTCTTCAAACAGAATTTAAATGTGAACATAAACGCCATGAATCAACATCCCTGTTGTACATGGCTTGCTCGACCGCTTCGCTCCCTGTCTCGCATTATTCATTTAAAGTCCGTTTTCAGGTTTGATTAAAGGGGTGACGAGAGACCGACAAAAATATATGGAATATTTTTGAACAGCGTAGCTGGCCCGAAGGGTGAAAGGTAGGAAGCCTAGAATCATTTAAGCTTCGCAGCTTGAGGAAGTGAGGTATGTGACCTGCATGGACGTAGGGCATTAGAATAATGCAGGAGCGATTATCGAGATGACCGATGGAACCAAGCTTCATGGATGAATTATTAATTCAGGTCCATAACATGATTAGTCGCTTTAAGGCAGCTCAGAGCGAATTACGCTCTCTGACAAAACCAATGTCAATAAGCATACACACAACCAGCCGACACTTTTGCTTATTAATATGGCACGTTATGTAAAATCTTGTTTGGCGCGATTATCTAAAGTTAAAACATAATCTATTGATTTAAAGTTAGAAATTATTAAGAGTGAAATTACATAACGGTCATAAGATGGCTCGATTAAGTAATGACTCGATTATCTAAACCCAATTATAAATTGCTAGGGCAAAAAACTACTGATAATCTACTGAAAATATTAAATAAAATTACTTATTAGTATGCAAGTTTTAGGTTGTGGATAACTTCCTTAAATCGAAATGCGCACTAATAAGCTGTTAGCTGGTAGAAAAGTATGGAGTATGTAAATTGTTCAATAAAATCATTAAACACCCACTAACAGGGATCCTAATAGGTATAAGTGTTTCTGTAATACTTTATTTTTCGGCTAAATCCGAAGTGGAGCCTAAATATGCAACACAGACTCCGCGATTATTAGCTGAAGTCACTGATAAAACGGGCGATCTAACTCTTCTTTGGAAAAAAAATAAAATCGATAACCTATATTCTACAGATGTTTTGCTCTGGAATGCAGGAAATAACTACCTCGATAAATCAATGTTTTCTGCAACAGACAGGCTACGATTATGTCCTAATAAAAATACAAATATCTTTCAAGCTAGATTCATTAAAACCTCAAGAGAAACTTTACAATTTTCACTGGAAGAAAATGGAGAGGAAGGTTGTTTATTCATAAATATTATTGGTGACGAAGCAATAGAATCAGGTGATGGAGGTTTAATTAATATACTATTCAGCGGAAATCAAGAAAGCAAGTTCTCTATTAATGGTCGTATAAAAGGCTATAAAGATGGATTTCAAGCAGCTGAATGGAGTGACGTAGTCCTAAAATCAGATAGCTCTAATAAATTTTTCTTACCTTTGATGCTTATTTCCCAATTATCAATGGGCATCTATGTCTTATTTACTGGTGCTAAAAGACTTGTATCTAAAAAGCGCAACACTGAACTTAATTATCGCTTGGCTACGTTCGATTACACGTATGTGGGAATGGGGGGAATTCTGATTATAACAACTATTTACTTAGCTTATGAAAAATTTGGAGCTCTTTTCTTTGGTGTTCAGTGGGCTACCAGCTAACAAGCAATTAAACAAGGACAAAAAACAGTTGGCTTTTGCTCCTTCGTCGCATATTTAGCCAACAATTTTTAGCCTGTTAATTGGGCGTTATGTGCTAAGGAGTAATGATTGGATCTGATAGTCAAGTTTGCACCTTGGGTAAGTGCCGTGCTCGCCTTGATTGCTATTAGGCTTAATATTAAATGGCGAAAAGAAGATCGAGAATTGAAACAGCTTGATCAAGCATATAAGGATAGGCATATATTTTTCGAGAGTGATCAGTCATGGAATCACCCTCTTCGCCTATCTAAGCCAAACTGCGTTATTCGAATCACTAACAGAGATTCACGAGACATTACAATCAGGGACGTTTGCTGGGCTCAGAGCGATAACAGTACAACTTGGCAATCTGATTCAATAGATAAGGGTGCTAGAAAGTTGCAATCATCAGACTTTTACGAGTTTAACGTGGATGCAGATGAAGTAATGGAGATTCCTTTTCTTCATGATACTTTAAGCGACTCAACAAAAATGGCGTTTATAGTCGCATTGAGAATGCAGGTTTCACTAAGCACGGGGGAATGTAAAAAATTTATGGTTGGTCCCTATTTTCAATTTTATCTGTTGGAAAAAAATCTCAAAAGTAGTTTTTATAAGTTTTGTGGTAAGTATCTTATTAAACGCGCACATAACAAAACATTGCAGCGGACAAGCCGCTGAATGCGGCGTTATTTTCAACTTTAGGTTATAGGCGATTGAGTAAAGATAAATATCAAATATCTAGAAAAGCAGATTATGTTGGTTTAAAGATCATTCTAAATGAGTTGCTAACTTTCGAAAAAGATATTCACTTAACTTCAGCAGATAAAGATAGCTTAGCGTTTCAAATTCGAGCGACTTTGAATGTATTTGTGTCTCTGCACAACCTAAAGGATGCAATTAATAAAATTAGAATAAAAGGTGATAGTGACTTTGTTTCTAAAACACGTAAATTAAGGAAGGATTTAGAGTTTATTTCACATATCAGAAATAAAGGAGCTGGTCACATTGATCAGAAAATATTAGAGCGAGCGGTGCAATGGCATCCGCACATATTTAGAGATGCTACTCGAGAGAATGATGATTACCTTACTTATGAGTGCTACCGAGCAGTAATCGAATCAGGAATAAATTCTTATATATGTAAAGATGGAGTTCAAAAAGTCTTTGAGACAGAAATTGATCTTTTATATCCACCAAATGCAAAGCAGTTTTATGGTTTTCTGGCAGAACTTATATCAATAAGCATAGAGTGGATTCACGAAACACTCGACATATTAAAGAGTGAAATAGTTTATCACACTGAAGAACAAGTTGTTGAATATGCAGCTATAGCAGCGAAAACAAGTTTCAACCTTAATGTGAATTGGGGTCAGGTCTTGCATCGTGCACGTTACAAGTTAAACTTGAAATACAGTTTTGAAGAATCAGTTTGATTTTGGGTCGGCTTTTTCTTGGTTCGTTCTTTTTGGCCGTTTAAAAAGAATGAACGAGGGCGCCATGGATGGCGCAAGATACCCGCATGGAAGCATGCTTTGCTATAGTCTTAAACTATAAAACCGAATATTCCCTCATACCCTCTATTCCAAAAATCATCCCACTGCGTTTTCCATTAGGTAATAACAACTGAAATGGCTTATTGCGAAGGGCAATTGGACGGTAATCGGCGATAGCTTGAAAACGTTCAACTACGCTGTAGTGTACCAGCGGCATACAGTCTTCCATACAATCAACGCGCACTTGCCTTGGGTTTAAGGTTTTTGATGACATAAAGCCGGTGCGTTCTTTTTGGTGAAGTGGGGCATCAATTTGCGGGAAAATGGCGATATCGTCAGAGCCGATGGATACCTCATTCTCACTAAGTTTTGAGTAATCGACTTGATGAAGTTCAAGCACTTGTAAACCAAAGCGCTTTGCCTCTTCAAGCATATAGCTTAGGCAAATATCGGCAAGACCATCGTGCCAAAAGCCGCCGCCAATATCTGCATGCACACCTGCAAACCACACTTCTTTTACATTAGCACCCGGTGCCATCAGCAGGGGTTGAAAAGCAATTCGGCGTTCATCTATAGCAACTAAATGCACTGCCTGTTGAATTAGCGGGCTTACACTGTTGTTTTCAAAAACCACATCGCTTGCAGGCTGAGTGTGTGCGCTTAAATCGGGCATGCCGATAGACGCAACAGTGTCGTATACACCTAAAAAAGTGATTTTTCGCCCTTGCTCAGTGAGTTTGCTGGCAAAGCGCCTTGCAATTGCGGCGCCGCGGCTAAAACCAAAAATAAAAATGTGGTCATCACCCCTAAGAGTGAGGTAGTCATTATAGGCTTGCTTGTAAATGCTTTCTAAGTCAGCGTACTCTGGCGCAAACATGGTATTAAACACTTGGCTTAACCAATTGCCGTAGGTGCCAATGCCTGCGTAATAAAAACTTTTTTGCTGTTCAAAGGCGTGGCTTATATTAATTAAATCACCACCGCAAAAGATATGGGTTTTTAAAATATTGCTGATGCTGCTGTTGTAAAATACATCATCGACATCACTGGGTTCGTTGCAGGTGCCATCGAAGCAAAATACGGCATTCATTTAAAACATTCCTTGTTAATACTCGTTATTCTATAAAACCGTTCAAGGCTAATTGGTTAAGCTAAGTGCAATCATACTTTGCGCGATGTAGTAAGTCGCTAAAATAGCAGGTTGGCTCCACGCATATTCTTTAACAAAACGGCGATACGCCAAAATTGAGTCCGACACCATAAAAAACAGCGCACCAACAAAGGCGTAAAGGCTCATGTAGTGCCACGATAGCTGGAAGAAGTTGTAGCTTGTAAGCACCATTAACGTCAGTGCCGTTGCATAGGCATAAACTGGAATACGCAACTTACCTAAATGTTTATTTAAAACGGCAATTAATACCCCAGCATAGGCTAATAAAAAGAGTAGCAACCAGCCATTAAATTCAAACCCTTCGGTATCAGTAAAGGCGATTACATAAGCAACATGGGCGATAAAAAACGCGATAAGCCCTTGCAAAAAGTAATCTTTTTTCAGCATTAAGAATATGTCGCCAATAAGTGAGAAGACTAACCCGCCAAATACCCAATAGTGAACAGGGGTAAAGGTGTTAGTTTGCATATAGGCAAGGCAAATGATCAAAATGGTGGTTAACGGCTTAAAAATATAACAGAGTGCATCTTTTTTTAAGCTATCAAAGTAAATATGACTGTATGCCGAAATAAAAATAAAAGGCAGAAGTGTATTAAACATAATTAACGGTTTTACAACAAAATTGTGACCAAAATACGCAAGAACTGCGAAGAACTCAACAATTTAAAACAAAAAGCGGCACTTATTTTGTGCCGCTTTTAAATAATTTGCGCTCTGGTTAAATTAGCTTGCTGCTAAATTACTTTCAGTGTCGCTAACTTCAATCCAGTCGTTTTCATCTCCCCAGTTTTGTTTACCATCGCTTACTGTACGAATAGGTACGATATATTCGCAGCTTACCTGCGGTTTAACCGAGGCGAATATAGGTAAAAGAGAACGAAACAAAAAGCGGCACTTATTTTGTGCCGCTTTTAAATAATTAGAGCCCTGGTTAAATTAGCTTGCAGCTAAATTACTTTCAGTATCGCTTACTTCAATCCAGTCGTTTTCATCCACCCAGTTTTGTTTACCATCGCTTACTGTACGAATAGGTACGATGTATTCGCAGCTTACCTGCGGCTTAACCGAGGCAAATAGCGGGACGAAACCAAAACTGTAAGCGGTTTCAATAATCGCTTGCTGGTTTTGCGGGTCGATATCAGCTGCTTCATCAATGTAGATTGGAATACGGTATTTGCTTTGTTCTTTATCTGCCAATAAGTAGCGAATAAATAACATGCCGCACAATAGCTTTATGGTGATACGGGTACCGTTTGAACCAGCAGAATCGATTTTATCAAAGGTATCTTGCTCGCCCGCGCGGTTGACCACGACAAAGCGAATATCAAATAAATCACTTAAGGTTAAACCGCCATTGCCGGTGGCAAGCTCAATTAAGTGGTCTTTTGCGCGATTAATCTCTTTTTCATCAAACGCTTGTTGGCTAAGTAAATCGAGCGTGTCGCCGTTATCAAGCTTATTTGAGGTAGAGATAATGGTATCAATACTTTCAATAAGCTGTTTGCGCGGCAGTACTTCAATTTTAAAGCTCTTTAAGTTTGAAATACGGTGCTGGCTAATGCCGCTATTAAAGCTGTTCATTTCACGGCGCAGGCGATCTAAATCTTCGCGCAGCCCTTTAATGGTGGCAGCTACTTCGGTCAATGCCACACGCGCTTGGCGTTCTACCGCTTGTTGCTCGTTATCAAGGTTATGATATGCATTAATCACTTTTTGATATTTTACGTATTCGTCGGTTTCGCCATCGAATTTTGTTAAGCCTGCGTTGTAAATATGCAGGTAGGTGTTTGATACATTAACCGCAAAATTTCTTAGCTCATGACAGTCTTTATTAAAGCCATGAATTAAATCGGCTAAGTTATCAAAATCAATGGCGATATCAATTGGGTAGGGCGTTGATTTACCAGAATAAAAATCAAGGGTATGGTCAATACGTTCTGATTTTACTTGCGCTAAACGGGCACTTTGGCGTGCTAGCATATCGCGGTTAGCTTTAATGATTGAACGTCTATCGGCAATGGTGGCAACGGCGTTTTGCACTTCGCTGAGTAACCCTTCTACCTCATCTTGTTCGCTTTCAAGTTGTGATAGCAATAACTCTTGCGCCTCAATTGAAGCAAGCATAGTGGTGTATTTAGCAAATTGACTCAGTGCGGCTTCGTGCGCCATTACCGTTTGATACAGGGTTTCTTTTTCGTGCTTTTTGCCTTCTAAATCAACAGCAACCTCTTTTTGTGCCAGTAGTTCTTTCAGCGATGTTTCAAACGCGTTAATTTGCGCTTTAATGGTTTCTTTATCATCGCCCGATTGCATTTTAAGTGCGTTTAAGCCCTTTAATGGAATATCAATGCCCGGTAGTTTGGCGACATTACCCTCAATTGAGCGGGAAATTAAATCAAGCAGTTCACTAAATGCAGTTTCATCATGAATGGTAATGTCGTTTTTACCCGACGTTGCCATGGTCATAATATCGTGGTTAAGCAGGCACGAAATATCTTCTACTTCTTTCAGGGATAAGTCTTCACGCATGCGAGTAAATAAGTTGTACTCAAGGTTTTTAAGCTGCTGTTTTAAGCTCTTAATTTGCTTGGTGGCATCTTTAATGCGGAAATCTAGGGTAACCAGTGATTGCCCCTCGGCGCTGGCAAGGGTATGCGAGAGCGCATCGTATTCTTTTTTAACTTGTGAAAGCTCGGCTTTTAATTGTGCTTCGTTAACAAGCTCAAATTCATTTTTAAGGGTTGAAAATTCACTAAACCAAGCATCAAGTTGGGTGCGTTTACGCTCAATCTCACGTAGTTGTCCGACATACAAGCTTTGGCGCTGTTCAAATTCGATTTTTTCGCTTTCAATGCCTTCTAGCTGCTCGGTGATTTCAACTAGTTTATTGTCGTTAAAATCGCTGTAATCAATTAAGGCTTTATCAATTTTTGGCGCAAAGGCTGCAAGTTTGCCTTTTAGTGCACTTTGATGCTCTAACATGCTCTCAAGTGCGGTGATCGCCTCGCCATTTTGCTCAAGTGCTTTTAACTCTATTTTTGCACGGTTTACTTTTTCAAAGGCGCGTTGCCACACATCGTAAAAGTCCACCTTGGCGTTTGACATATGACGTTCAAACACTTTTAACATAAAGCGTTTTACATCTTGCGCGCCAAGTTTATGTAAGTTAAGAATTCGGCGGAAGATCTCTTTATAAATTGGTGCATCATGGGCATGGTTGAGCGGGATCATTTTAAGGTTAAGCACGCTATCAAACGGTGTTGCGCCACCTGTCAGAAGAGCATTTAGCTCTTGTGCTTTAAGCTCATACGGGGCGTAACCTTTTTCACCTAACTCTTTAAATAGCTGAGTGTATTTTAAAATGCGTTTGTTTTGCGTGTAGTCGGCTAAATCTAATTTGCCGTGGTAGCAAAAATACTGGTAGCCATAACCTGCTACTTTACCAAGGCCTGCTACACCAATTACTACTGGGCCATGGGGGAGTTCTGCTTCTAGTAGAATATACGATTGATCAGACGCAAAATAGAATTTACGGGTTTCGTCAAGGTCGTGTCCGTCCCATTCGGTTAGACGTAAATCGTTAATTAGCGGAAACTGTAAAGCGTTGATAACCGAGCTTTTACCTGTGTTATTAGGCGCACAAATAGAACTACTTTTATTGAGCGGGATCACGCATTTTGCGTAACCTGCGGTATTTAATAGGGCAAGTTTGGTTAATCCATATAATTCAGTCATTACACTTGCTCCTCGTCCATATGACTTTGAAAATTGCTAATGTCGTTTAGGGCATCTAAATAGCGGTGCGCTGATGCAAGAATACGAAAACCCAGTTCAGTTTCGCGGGCAACGCCAAGCCTTACCATACGTAAAAACACATCGCGGCGCATATCGCTACCCGAAAAAATCTCTAGCTGATCAAATAAGTGCTTGTTGTTTTGCACTAAGGTCATCATCAGTTCAAGGTCGATATCGCTATCGAATAGGGCGACTAGTGGATCTTTACCTAGGTTGGCATAGTGCTCAATCAACACATAAATGGTAAGAGCAAATGAGCGCGAGATTTTACCCATATTCGGCGTGCCCTCATCAACTTGCAGGTAATAAAAACCGCGGGCATCGTGAACAAGGGTTTGGCCAAGTGCCGCAAAAAGCGCTTCATAGGCATCAAACTCTTGATCAAGTTGTTGAAATAGTTGACTGTCTTGCTCGCAAATATGGTAGCCAGACACCAGTTTTTTATTGATTGCTTTCAGCTCTGAAAGCAATGATAAATCGATTTGAGACATAAAAATTAATCCGATGAAACTGCACTTGCGAGATACGGCTTTAGCGTAAGCTGTTTATTACCACTTTGAATGGTTACTTGCTCGCCGTGTGAAATAGCGAGCGTGTTATCGCTTGCTAGTTTTTGGTAAAGGTATAATAACTCGTCAGTTTCTAGTTCATCATAGGTGGTCGTTAAGAAATCCATAATAGACGCTTTTTTGCTGCGTTTAGCTTGCGTAAAGCGCTGTTTTACTTGATTGTAATCAGGAATATTAGGTGCAGTGTATTGATTTACCGCACTCATATCCGGTAATTCGTATTCGTCGTGCTCAAATTCAGCAAGCTCAGCCATGTACGCAGTGATTTGGTTGTTAGAACCAAGCGATAATCGCTGCGCCTCTGAGTTAAAGTACGGCATAAATTCGCCAAGGATTTTATCCACCCCTTGTTTACGAATAAGCGCAAGTACCTCAGAGGTTTGCTTGGTTAGCTGGGTATTGCGGCGCAGCTCTTCACGCAGTGGCAATAATACATCGGCACTTTTGGTGAGAGATTGCTGACCAATTAAATACATATCTAAAATACGGCTGCGCAATTGCTCTAGCTGGCGCTTTTCGTGTTTAAATTTGCCGAGGGTGGTGAAGTGAATAATCAAGTCACTCAGAGAGGCTTCAATTTGCTCAAAACACAGCTTAAATTCGCCGCCAATATCGACCATATTTAGCATTGGCTCTATGTATTCATCAAATGCTTCAATGACCGCTTTATAGCGTTTTGCCAGCGTTAAATTAGAGTCGTTAGATTTAGCTTGTTCAACAAGGTTAAAAATAGCATTTTGATTATGTTGGAATAATTTAACAATTTTACGCACGCGCTCATCCATAATGCGGGCGTTTCGTTTAATTTCCATTTCATCGTCGTTAAAGCCAGCGTTAGATAAACGTTGGTTTAAGCGCGCCAAATCGTCAACGAGTACGTGAATCTCGCCAACGAGGCCAAGGCTTTCTTCTTGCAATAAAAACTGCGAGAAATCGGCAATAGCACGGTTAATTTCGAGCTGCGACGATTTAGCTAAAGGTATGATGATCTCTAGCTGGATCAACTTGTTAATTTGCTTAAATACCGCCTCGGAAGAGAGTTTTGGTTCTAACTTTTTTAACAAGCTTTGGGCATCTTGGAAGCTAAAATCGCCAAAATCAAAGCGTTTAATTAGGGCTTCAATCAGTGACCAGTTCTCTACCAAGGTTGCTAGAATTCTTTTAGGTGGGATCATATTTATCCACGTTAACTTGATATCTATCCAAAAAGTAAATTTTTTATAAAAAAAATGTGTAATTAGACTAAAACCGTAGTGGTTTTAGGTAATCTTCAGTGCTACACTTCGCGCCGCTCAACAGGCTTCTTATCGACCGCAGGTTGGGTGTTCGTTCAAATTTTTAACTCAACTCTACAGGTTAAAATAACAAGATGGTGTCAGGTGTTATTCTCGCGCTGATAATAATCGCATTCGTGCTGATTGTTATAGAGGATATTATCCATGTAAACAAAGCCAAAACAACGCTATTTTTTGGAACTTTGTGCTGGATTATTCTCTTTATTTCCCCTTTACATGGGCAAAGTCCAGAATCTGTTCAAAAAGAACTCGATCATAATATTTTAGAAATTGCGACCTTGTGGTTGTTTTTGATGGCAGCGATGACCTTTGTTGCATATTTAAACTCCAAAGGGTTTATTCAAAGCTTGGTGCATAGGGTATTGCCTAATGAAATGAGCGAACGCAATTTGATGTATTTAATCGGTGCGTTTGCATTTTTCTTCTCGTCGATTTCTGACAACATCACCGCAACGCTGATATCGCTGGCGGTTGTGATGTCGTTAAAGCTTGATGCCAAAAAACTCATTAAGTATGCCACGCTTATTGTATTTGCAGTGAACTCAGGTGGGGTATCGCTTATCACTGGTGATGTAACTACTTTAATGATTTTCCTTGCTGATAAAGTCACCATTGCTAACTTGTTGTTGCTTGTGGCTCCTGCAGCGTTATCGGTATTTATTTTAGCGGCGATGCTAAGTATGGGCATGAAAGGCACCATTACTTTTGAAAAAGTAGAGCTACGCCGTATTGAAAAAACCGATATCACCATTGCCTGTATTTTTGTTTCGACCATCGTAGCGACGCTGATGTTTAGTGTGTGGTATCACATTCCGCCATTATTAACCTTCTTATTTGGTTTATCGCTAATGTTCTTAGTTGCGCAATTCTTAATGCGCAAAAAAGACGTGAATAAAAAGATCATCGATTACGTGCGTGAAATTGAGTACGACACCTTATTATTCTTTGTAGGTGTGTTACTACTTGTAGGTGCGATGAAAGAGATTGGTGTGTTGAATCAATTTACCCACCTTTATGAAGTGCTTGCACCTGAATATGCAAACTACTTTATGGGTATTTTGTCAGCAGCGGTTGATAACGTACCGCTTACCGCAGCACTTTTAAAAGCAGATATCGTAATGGATACACGTCAGTGGTTAACCTTTACCTATGCAACCGGTGTAGGCGGTTCAATGCTGATTATCGGTTCAGCTGCGGGTATTATTGCGATGAGCAAAATTAAGGAGCTTACCTTTGTAAGTTACCTACGTATGTTTATGTATTTGATGATTGCCTACACCATTGGTTATTCATCATCGTATTTAGTTGGTTGTTTATTTCTTAATTAGTGATTGACAGCTAGACGGCTAAACGGTAAATTTCAAGAGCCTTCTTTTTAGAAGGCTTTTGTTTGTGTGCTTATTAAGTATTCAAACACAGAAGAGGTGCATTAACCAGGTAGTAGATTCGAGGGCACATTCCCGACGACGGTCTATCAGGGGGTTAACTGCCGAGGAGTGATCTGGATTTGTGGCCAGCTTGCTTCGGTTCTAGAAGTTGAATCTTCGGGACTGTCACCTGTAACAGGTGGAGAGCTTCTGGCAGAGACTATCCTGATGTAATCAATCACGTTCCTTGCCAAGTTCTCCTTATTAAGATTTAAAGGAGAGACCGTGTCTAATTCGAGTATTAATGTAGCAAAATTTGGTGGTACCAGTGTCGCAGAATATGACGCTATGGTGCGCTGCGCCGAAATTGTTATATCAAACCCAAGCACCCGTTTAGTTGCCGTAAGTGCAAGCTCTGGTGTTACCAATCATTTAGTAAGCCTTGCAAATGACGATTTGACGGACGCTACGCGCCAAGAACATATTGACGCCGTGGTAGCTATTCAGCACAAAATTACTGAAAAACTCACATTAGATGACGACATTACCGAAGGTTTTTTAGCAACACTTGAAGCGTTTAAAACCTTTGCATTACAAAACGAATTTGATGACAAAGCAAGCGACGAGCTATTAAGTTTTGGTGAGCGTTTATCATCGTATTTATTTACCCAAGTTTTACGCAGCTTAGGCGCACAATCGCTGCGCTTTGACGTACGCGAAGTGCTAGCGACCAATTCACATTTTGGTAAAGCAGAACCGAATGTTGAACGCACTCGTGAATTAGCACAAGCAAACTTATTGCCGTTATTAAGCGAAAACATTGTAGTTACCCAAGGTTTTATTGGTGCAAATAGCCAAGGTGATACAACTACGCTTGGCCGTGGTGGCTCTGATTACAGTGCAGCATTATTGGCTGAAGCGGTTGACGCAAAAGCGGTTTACATTTGGACAGACGTAGTGGGTATTTTTAGTACAGATCCTCGTTTATGTGCAAAAGCAGCACCGATTGCAAAGCTGAGCTTTGATGAAGCGGCAGAAATGGCAACCTTTGGTGCCAAAGTATTGCACCCAGCCACAATTTTACCAGCAAGTCGCAGTGGCATTAGTGTGTTTGTTGGTTCAAGTAAAGCGCCAGAGCAAGGCGGCACATGGATTGAGAAAGAAAAATCAGAACAAGCGGGCATTCGCGCGGTAACCCAGCGTAAAAACCAAATATTATTAACGGTAAAAAGCCCAGAAATGCTACTTGCTAGTGGCTTTTTAGCACGTGTTTTCACTATTTTAGCGAAATACAATATTTCAGTAGATTTAGTTACTACCTCTGAAATTAGTGTTGCGTTAACGCTTGATAATGCGCCAAATGCATCACGCCCGGAGCTTGATCAAGCTTGTCTTGATGAGTTAAGCGAGTTTTGTCATGTAACGGTTGAGAATAATTTAACCTTGGTGGCATTAATCGGCTCTGAGATTCAATTACGCCATGGTGAAATTAACCTAATGGGTGTACTCAGTGATTTTAATATTCGTTTAATTTGCCATGGCGCAAGTAAGCACAACCTGTGTTTCTTAGTTGAGCAAACTGAATCAGATAACGTGGTGCAAGCGATTCACAGCCGTTTGCTCGAAGCCTGTTAAATCACCTTTAAGCAAAACTTCAACAAGCGCTGGTGGCTGTTTAACAGTGATTGGCGTTGCAATACTAAAATCAAACCCATTAATTTGGCAGCTATAGGCTGCTAAATTATGTTTTGCATAACCGTGATATACATTAGGCGAAAGCAGCTGGGCAATTGGCATGGCAACAGCTTTAGCAAGGGCCTCTTTTAATGTCCAAATACGAAAAAAAGTATCGGACATAGGGTTTGCTGCTTCAATTTCTCTAACTTCATCTTGATGATAAAAGTGTTTGGCTAATTTTAAAAAAGGGCGCTTTTGCGACATAAACTCAAGGTCGATGCCCATACGCTCTGGCTCATGTGCTAAATATACCGCAACCCAGCCTTTGGAGTGACTTATCACCAGTGAAAGTGGCAGGGTGTTGTTTTGATACTTAATCACCAAACGCGCAGTGTGTTCATCAAAAAAGGTGGTGAGTTCAGCTGCTTCATACGCAAAGAACTGTTGCGCTAACTGCTTTATTAAGTAACGCGAGGCTAAGTATTCGCGTTTAGCACTTTCTAACTTGCGCCTCTCTAAAATGCTAATTTCATGCGCAGATAACAAACTTGTGATGTTTATTTGCTCGAAATTAAGGGCTTGGCTATTGGCTATAACTAAATTAATTGGTGACTTAGGGCTTAGCACGCTAAAATGCGCGCGCTCAGGCGAGATGCCTGTGATTGGTGGTTTTTTGTTGTTAATCGTTTCCATACCCGATAGATTAGTCTTTTAGCCAAGCGCAGTTTTACAATTTGCTGCAGTATATCTTGCTTGGTTACGTAAGTCGTGGTGTAGATAATAAAAATAAGAGTTCAATATGGCACAAATTAGAGATGGCTTTCAAAGTCGCTTAGGTTTTGTATTAGCGGCGGCAGGCGCCGCGGTTGGCTTAGGTAATATTTGGGGCTTCCCAACACAAGCGGCAAACCACGGTGGTGGTGCATTTTTGTTGGTTTATTTTATTGTAATTTTTTTACTGGCGTTACCTGCGCTTTTTACTGAACTCTATATTGGCCATAGTGCACAAGCGAACCCCGTAAAGGCGTTGGCTGAAGCGTGCCAATCTACCAGCAAGAAAATGGGCGCGGCAGCAGGTTATATTGGCCTTGGCGGCGCCATTGTTATGCTAAGCTTTTACAGCATTGTTGCTGGCTGGATGCTGGCATTTGCACTTGAACCAATCGCCACATTCTTTGGCCTTACCGACATTGCAAACTTCTTAAAATCAGATTCAATATTGCGCAACTTTATTTTTACGCCGCTGATGCTGATATTAACCGCCAGTATTATTTTAAAAGGGGTTAAGTCGGGTATTGAGGTGTGGTCGCGCCGATTAATGCCGGTCTTATTGGTATTACTGCTTACGTTAATTGCCTATATTGCGACGTTAGATGGCGCAAGCGAAGGGTTTAATGCTTATTTAGTGCCTGATTTTAGTAAAGTCACTGATCCTGATTTAATTATTGCAGCAATGGGACAAGCGTTCTTCTCGTTATCGCTAGGTGTTGGTTGCATGATGATTTATGGCTCGTATTTAAAACGTGATGCTAACGTAGCAAAAATGTCGATTTCGGTTGCCATGCTTGATACCAGCGTTGCATTTTTAGCGGGCTTGCTGATTATTCCAGCACTTTATGTGGCACAAGCGCAGGGTGTTGAGATTATGCAAGGTGGTAAGTTGATTGGTGAAGGACAGTTAATTTTCGCTGTGTTACCTCAGCTGTTTGCTACCTTAGGTGCCTTTGGTTTAGTGGTGGCGTTTGTCTTTTTTGTATTAATGTCGATTGCATCGCTAACGTCAACAATTTCATCGACAGAAATTCCAGTATCGTTTTTAGTCGAAAACCATGGTTTTGATAGAAAACCAGCAACTTGGCTGGTAACGGTTATTGTGGGTATTTGTTCAAGTGTGATTATCGTTAACTTTGAATGGTTGTTTGGCTTAGTGATCACCGTATTTACCCAATATCAATTACCATTAATGGGGTTATTCTACTTTGTGGTTGTGGGGTGGCTTTGGAAGCGCGGTAACAAACTGCACGAATCAAACAAACTTGGTTATAAAGTGCTAGCAAATTATATTCGCTTTATTTGCCCAATCTTAATGTTAGCGGTGTTTGCTAACGTGGCATTTAAGTAATAGGTTATTGGTACAAAAAAGCGCGTTTTAAACGCGCTTTTTTTATAAGTTAAAATAGCTTTTAAAGCCGGTGAGTACGTTTGTGATTGCAACCGCGGTTAAAATTAAACCCATTACTTTACTAATAACGATGGCGCCTGCATTACCAATAAGTTTTTGAATTTTGCCTGCCATTAGCATTAATAAAAATGCTAAGAATACTACAGCTATCATTACACCAGCAACTTGCGCTTGCTGCCACAAATCAACGCGGGCATTTTCGGTTGCAAGTACTGCCGCAAGCATAGCACCAGGCCCTGCAATAGAGGGCACGGCTAACGGGAAGATGGCGGTTTCATGATACTGCTTTACCAAGCGTACTTCTTCTTCAGGTTTACTTTCACCAAAAATCATTGAAAGCGCAAATAAGAACAGCACAATGCGCGCCAGCGATTTGAAACGCCGATAAGGGTATTGCCATAGCGCTTAAAATGTACTCTCCGGCAATTACAAAAAATAGCAGTATAAGAGCGGAAACAAGTCCGGAAAGCATCGCAATTTTGCGTTTTGCTTTGGCGTCGAAACCGCGTGTCACAGCAATAAATACAGGTACTGTGCCAATGGGGTCGATAACCGCAAAAAACAAAATAAAGGTTGCTGCAAAGTCAATCATATAAAAATTTACCTATTAAGTTGACGTGTTCGGGATGAAAGCACTTATGTTGTTACATAGTGTGTAACTTAATATTGTGCTTTTTATGTGTGAAAGGCGATTGAAAAATCACACAAAGCTTTATTAATTAAACGACCATTGTCGCGAGCCAAATGTTTTATTAATGGTAGCGTTATTCGACCGTGAACTGTAACCACTTAATGAATGTAATGGGCATTGTGAGCACGCAATTATAACGGGTAATAGTATTTAAAATTGTAATTATGTGTACTGCTATTACCCATTACTTTGCGTGTTTATTAACACGATTTAACTTACTTGATTCTTAAGTGGTTGCTGCAAACGAAACGCCGAAATATTGTCAAGTGTGGTCGCCACAATTTCGCTCATAGCTTCTTGTGTGAAAAAGCCTTGGTGGCCAGTGATCAGCACATTGGGAAAGGTGAGAAGACGCTGAAATACATCGTCGTCGATAATTTCACAGCTCATATCTTTAAAAAACAGTTCTGATTCTTGCTCATATACATCAAGTGCTAAATAACCTAATTTGCGCGATTTAAGTGCGCGAATACACGCAGCAGTATCAATTAACGCGCCGCGGCTAGTGTTGACAAGCATTACGCCCGGTTTCATTTGCTCAAGTGCCTGTTCATTGATGATGTGCAAAGTGTCGTTGGTAAGTGGGCAGTGCAGGGCAATTATATCGGATTGCTGGTAGAGGCTCTCTAGGCTAACGGGGGTTGCAGTATCACTTTCAGTAAACGGATCAAAGTAAATAACATTAGCACCAAACCCATTTAAAATTCGAACAAAAGCGCGGCCTATTTTACCAAGCCCAATCACACCAACCGTTTTGTTATGCAGATTAAAACCAAGTAAGCCATTTAAATCAAAGTTGTTTTCTTTAACGCGGTTATAGGCTTTATGAGTTTTACGAGAAAGCGTAAGAATAAGTGCTAAGCAATGCTCAGCAACCGCTTCAGGGCTGTACGCAGGCACCCGTACTACGACCATTTTGCAATGATTTGCGGCTGAAATATCCACGTTATTAAAACCTGCGCAGCGCAGGGCAATGAGTTTTATGCCAATTTCGTTTAAGGCGTTAATCACTGTTTCACTGAGCGTATCATTAACAAAGCAACATACCGCATCAAACCCCTCGGCAAGTTTTACTGAAATTTCGTTAAGTGGCTGCGTAAAATATTCAGCTGTTATATCGTTTGGCAATTGGCTGTCAAATGCGCTGATATCGTACTTTTGCGCGCTAAAAAACGCGATGCGAAATGGTGCTGTAGTCATATAGATATCCTTGGCGAAATGTAGGCCTATAATTCAATGTGTTAAATGATTATACTCAATCGCAGTTTTGTAAAGATTAAAAGTGAGTAAGTTATGTCGTTAAAAGTTGCGTTTATTGGCCTAGGTGTAATGGGTTACCCAATGGCGGGTCATCTTAAAAATGCGGGCTATGAAACATGTGTTTATAACCGCACCACAGCAAAAGCGCAAAAGTGGGCTAATGAATATTTGGGTAGCTTTGCCGAAACGCCAAAAGCAGCGTCTGAAAATGCAGACTTTGTGTTTATTTGCGTTGGCAACGACGACGACTTACGACAAGTGGTGAAAGGTGAAGATGGCATACTTGCTGGATTAAAACCGGGCGCTGTTATTGTGGACCACACTACAACCTCGGCTGAAGTTGCAAAGGAGCTAGCCGAACTTGCAAAAGCACAGGGCAATGACTTTATTGATGCACCTGTTTCAGGCGGACAAGCTGGCGCAGAAAATGGTGTATTAACCGTAATGTGTGGTGGTGATGAAGCGGTGTTTGCAAAAGCGCAGCCGGTTATGGCGGCATTTTCACAGTTTAGCCAATTACTGGGGCCGGTTGGTTCAGGCCAACTTTGCAAAATGGTAAATCAGATTTGTATCGCGGGGTTAGTACAAGGACTTGCTGAAGGCATGCACTTTGCGATGAATGCAGGGCTTGATGGCGAAAAAGTGGTTGAGACCATTGCCAAAGGCGCTGCGGGTTCATGGCAAATGGAAAATCGTCATAAAACTATGCTTAAGGGCGAGTATGAGTTTGGTTTTGCCGTTGATTGGATGCGTAAAGATTTAGGAATTGCGCTAGATGAAGCACGTAAAAATGGCTCACAGCTGCCAGTAACAGCAATTGTTGACCAGTTTTACAGTGAAGTACAAAACCTTGGCGGTGGCCGCTATGATACCTCGAGTTTATTAGCGCGTTTAGAAGCAAGCAAAGGTAAGAGTTAATCGCACATAAAACGCCGCTAATTGTTGCAAAGTAGTGGCGTTTTCAGTTAACTCGCGGCTTAGGCTGTTTTATAGTGCGTAATTGAGCTTTTTAGTTGTTGATTTGATTGTGTAAGCCCTTCAATCAATTCATTTAATTGCTCCATATCGCTGGTAATGGAATTAGACTCTTCACTGATAACACTCACTTGTTGGGTAATATGAGATGCCGCTTCCGATTGCTCTTCAGTTGACACCGATACTGATTTTAAGCGCGCCTGAATATTACTGATTTGATTATAAAGTGTGTTTATATTTTCAAGTGATGAGTTACTGTTAGTTGAGGTGAACTTGCTCGACTCGTGTATATTTTCCATTAAACTTTTTAATTCTTCTGCGTCATTTTTCACCAGTTCCAACACACCACTGATTTCGCTTGTGGCATCTTTAGAGCGAATAGCAAGTTGTCTGACTTCGTCGGCAACGACCGCAAAACCTCGACCTTGTTCACCAGCGCGGGCGGCTTCTATTGCGGCATTTAGCGCTAATAAATTGGTTTGCTCAGCAATACTATTAATACTTTCTAATATCGATACGATTGATTGACTTTTATGGTGCAAGCTTTCGGTGGAGTTAAATGCGTTTTCATTTAACTCGATTAGGGTATCGAGCGAGCCTTTTGATTGCTCTGTGATGGAGCGGGTATGCTTTGACACATCGTCAAGCTGCGAGGTGCTATCCATCGACTCGTTCATCTCATTTTTAATACCTAGCGTGGTTTGAAAAAGCTGCTCAGTTGAGCTGGCGATATTCTGCAGTGCGCCATCATTTTTAACAATCTGATCAATAACATGGCGACTGACATCAGATATTTTGTCAATGCTACCACTCATAATATGCAGTGCGTTTGATAAGTGACCAACCAAATCTTTTTGTGAATTGAGCAACTTATCAATATCTCGACTAATGGAACCGAGTTCGTCATGAGATTGATCGTTTAATCGAATGGTTAAATCGCCAGAATCCGACACATACGATAAGGTTTCTTTGATATGGTTTATTTTTGACGTAAGGCCTTTTATTACGCGAATATTTGCCCATACGATGACACTGGCAATCACTAATAATGCCACAAGTTTGCCAGTTAAACCTTGGTAATAGCTGTTAATCGTTGCATGCTTTTGCGTATTTATCTCAGTGGTAAATTCAGTAGCGCGTTGTTTAATTTGATTAATATATTGGGTGGTTGTGGCAAACCATGCGCTTGCTTCTGGCCATGAACTTGTTGGTTTTTGATTTAAAAAGACATCATTAATGGTGTTATTAATATAGTCGTTATATTTGGCAATATTGGGATCTTTGAAAAAACGCGATTGCTCTGAGCTATCCGACAGCAGCAATTTAAAACGTCGAATATTGGCGATGTAACTTGATACCTCTTGCGCTTGTGTTGAATTGAATTTTTTTGCCGATAAAATTCCGTTGAGTTTTCCCCTTACTTGCCCTAAATGCTCTTTAAGGTGTGAATAAAAGTAAACCTGCATAAACTGCGCACGAGTTTGTGAATCATTAATTGAAACAGTAATGGCTTTTACTAAATCAAGGGCCATTAAATTAACTTCTGAGTAAAAATTAAAGGCCTCTTTACCGTTTCGGTTATCTACTTGTTGGCGAATAGCTGTGCGGTTAGCAATGTAGTTTTCAAGCCGTGTTCTCAACAGCTTTACTTCACCAGAGAGGGCGTTCATATCGGCATTTTTTAGCGCTTGCAATGCGTTGTCGGCTTTTTTGCGTTGCGCTGTTACTTTTGTAAACTGACTTGCTGCGCCACCGGCAATAAAGCCCGCTGACAGGCCTCTTTCTACTGCGAAGTTATGCGCAACGTTGTCGGCTTTCAGCGCCAATTCAAGCAGTAATTGATCGCCTTTTGCACTGTCTATGTTGTCTATATCTTCCTGGATAGAAAAACCTATGAGTAAAAAAATAAACAAACATGAAACAACGGATATTGCGATAATGGCTTTTTTGAAAGAAAGGTTGTCTAACATGCGCACTTCCTTGTTGATAAACGATATGCAGGCATATTAAATTTAGAACAAGTTGTCTATTTTTCAAGCATCTAACGATTGTTTTTATTAGTAAGTTAAAGGCGTGATCGAAACCAAAAAAATAGCATGAAAGTAGCGACTATATTAATGAAACACTAAAGTTATGGTGTTCTATGGCGTTATTGCAGGCACTCAAGATGGTGACATCGGTGAGATTGATGTTTACGAGGGTTTGGTCGCTTTGCATAAGAGAGAGAAATTCAGTGCCATTTTCATGAATAAGTGCTTTTGCGGTGCCACTGAATTGCTGTTTATTTTTTAGCGATACAACTACTTCGCTATTGCGCATACACACAATTTCAAAGTAGTCGTATAAGCTGCATGAAATACGCTTAGCCATTTGTTTTACTACAAGCTTTGAGCGTAATGGTACAAGGCTTTTAATATTGCCATTTTTTTCTCATCACTTTCATGTTCGTGCGCTAAATTCTCTAGGCTTAACATAAACTCATTGGCATCAATTGACGGGTTATCTTCGCCATGCATGAGTTTGCCTTGGCAGTATTTTCGCCATTTTTCAAGCTCTTGGTGACTTAAGCTTTCTGGCCAGTTGCGGGCGCGATAGCGAAACAGTAATTCGCTGTATTTTGCATCGTCAAATTCCAGTTGTAAACCGGCGAGTTGGCTTGGCTCTGTGGTGCGGATAATATCAAATTTCGATTTGTCGCCACTTGATGCAAAACCCTGGTAAAGTGCGTAGTCCGGATTTGTTATAGGGGTTAAATGACTGTCGTCGTTAAATACTTCAACTACTTTTTCACGTAATTCTGGGTGGGCGCGCAGCAACTTAAGGTTTGCCAAACACGCTTCTCTATCTATGCCCAATCGCTCTGCGTTTTCTGGTAACAGGGTTTTTGCCGGTGCGATAAATGGGCATTTATTAACGTGGACTTGCTTTAACCCAATAGGAAGTTGCTCATCTGTGAGGTTTTCACGTTTTGTATAAAGACGCTCTCGAATTTCTTCAACACTTAATTCAATTA
Organism: Pseudoalteromonas sp. T1lg24; assembly: GCF_002964745.1. NCBI lineage: Bacteria > Pseudomonadati > Pseudomonadota > Gammaproteobacteria > Alteromonadales > Pseudoalteromonadaceae > Pseudoalteromonas > Pseudoalteromonas sp. T1lg24. The sequence goes on from NZ_PQCB01000016.1 coordinate 117,733, forward strand.
AAGGCGTTGGATCAAGTGCTAAATTAAAACAGATAACCGCATTTTTATTTTGGTGATGAAACGCCATTGGTGCAATCCAGGTTGTGCATCCTTGGCTTGCTGGTATTTTTGAAGACACATGTACCAGTGGCGTCATATTAAATACATCTACTAAATCCTGCGCAGCTTTTTTAAAGCGCAAATTAAAATAGTAGTGGTACATTTTTGGCTGTTTTTCTTTGATGAGTTTTGCCAATGCGATGGTAGCAGTTACATCGCTTAATGCATCGTGGGCGTTGCCGTGATCAATACCGTTTGCTGCGGTTAAATCTTCGAGTTTAAAGCTCGGCGTACCATCTTCTTTTTCGGGCCAGTTTATACCTTCAGGTCTTAGTGCATAGGTTGCTCGCACTAAGTCAATAATGTCCCAGCGGCTATTTCCGTTTTGCCATTCTCTTGCGTATGGGTCGTAAAAATTGCGATAAAAAGTATAACGCGATACTTCATCATCAAAACGAATGCTGTTGTAGCCTGCAACACAGGTTTGCTCTTTGGCAAATTCCACATGAATTTTGCTAATAAACTCTGCTTCACATAGGCCGTGTTTCATTGCGTGCTGTGGTGTAATACCTGTCACTAGCGCCGCCATAGGGTGGGGCAGATAATCAGCTTGTGGTTTACAGTAAATGACCAGTGGTTCACCAATAATATTAAGATCAAAATCGGTTCGAATACCCGCAAATTGGCTTGGTCTATCTTTTTGTGGGGTTGCCCCCCAAGTTTCATAATCGTGCCAGTAAATTGTGGGTTGGTCTTGGTTCTGCATAAATACTTAGTTCATTCTTAATGTGCGTGGTGTTTGAGCGAGTAACTCTTAGCCATCTGTGTATTATTGTTCGCTAGCATATCATTTAACTGTATTTTTGTCTTACTCCACGCAGTTTAACGTAGTGGATTAATTTTGGTAATTCTAGACGAGTAATCTTGGTAAAGTAACATTTGATGCATGTAACAACTTGATTGTGCCAACAATGTATTTTGATTTAAATCAAAAGATATTCTTGCGGCCTAATAGTGCGGACATTCGTCCTTATAATCTATAATCACTTTAGTAAGAATGTGTGGTGCAAACACATCCCTTGAAATTATTTGATAAGTGTATGAGCCATAACGGCTCTTCACTTTTTTATTTTGGTGAATTTTATGCAATTACCTACGGTTGATTATACCGCTGAAAACGCGGCTGAGCAGTTTGTTGAGTCGTTACGAAATACTGGCTTCGGTGTATTAAAAAACCACCCAATTTCGCAAGAATTAGTCGAATCTATTTATAAAAATTGGCAGGCATTCTTTAATTCGAATGAAAAACACGATTTTTTATTCAGTAAAGAAACGCAAGATGGTTATTTTCCGCCAGAGGTGTCTGAGGTAGCGAAAGGCTTCACTAAAAAAGATATCAAGGAATATTATCACGTTTATCCAAAAGGACGAGTACCTGCGCAGTTAGAAGTTGAGATCCGTGAGTACTATCGTTTAGCAAACGAGTTTGCATCGACATTACTTAGTTGGGTACAAGAATACGCACCAGCAGATGTGAAAGCGAAATTCTCAATCGATTTGAAAGACATGATTTCAAATTCAGAGCAAACATTATTACGTGTGTTACATTACCCGCCGATGACAGGTGATGAAGAGCCCGGTGCTATTCGCGCTGCGGCACACGGTGATATTAACTTGCTAACTGTGTTACCGGCTGCAAATGAGCCAGGTTTACAAGTACAAGACAAAGATGGCGGTTGGTTAGACGTGCCGTGCGATTTTGGTAACTTAATCATTAATATTGGTGATATGTTGCAAGAAGCGTCGGGTGGTTATTTCCCATCAACAATTCACCGCGTAATTAACCCAACAGGTAAAGCGTCGGATAAATCACGTATTTCATTGCCGCTGTTCTTACACCCTCGTCCAGATGTCGTGCTTTCAGAGCGTTACACAGCTGATGAGTACTTAAACGAACGTTTAAGAGAATTGGGTGTAAAATAACCTGAGCGAACACAAAAGCATGTTGTGTTAATTAAGCAAAGAAAAGCCCGCAACCGCGGGCTTTTTAGTTAGTTATAACCGCGTTCAAAACACTTTTCATCTTGAGTCGGTTGAAACGGCTTACTAGCATGTTTGTTATTAACCGGTTGTTGGCGGTTAGCGGGCGGGCATAAGCTGCCTGTTGAGTTTCCCATATTCTGCATTCCTGTTGTCATTGGTGATTGCGTTAGCGTCACGTTAAGTTATACAAAACTTATAAAAAGTGACCGAAAATTTACACTCAGTAATTTAACAACAGCAAATTGTAATTGTATTTATCTTAAACTGGTTGTACCTGCCTAAGTTGCTGCGTTTAACCAAGTTAGTGTAGTTGTAACAGGAAATTTGTATTTTGTATACACTATGAATTGAAAAAGTTTACTTTTTAAGCAATTTTTCTACTGCGGTAAGTAAACGCGTGGGGTCAAATGGTTTTGTAAGCCAGCCACTGGCACCGCTATTTTTGGCTTTTTCTTTTTTATAACCGCTCGATTCTGTGGTTAGCATAAGAATTGGTACATATTGGTGCTCAGGTAATCGCCTAATTTTTGGGATTAAGCTCAAACCTGTCATATTGGGCATATTAATATCAGTGATCACCATATCAAACTGTTGTGCGCGCAGTTTGTCCATTGCATCAACACCATCAACTGCGGTTACTACGTCATAACCGGCACCGGTTAGTATTGCTTGGATCATTGAGCGAATAGTTTGTTGGTCATCCACTGCTAATATATGCGCCATGAGTTTCTCCTTGTAACTCTTATTTCGTATTAAAAAACCTTAGTAAATTGGATGTATTCTTCCGTTATTTTTGCATTGTTTAGCGATTATTTATTAATTTTAAAGCGCAATACATTTTTAATGACTGCGCGATAATTTGTTTCGCTGAAAATTTTGACAGCGCTTTTAGACAAAACGTCTGTGGCCTTGTTCATAAATTGCATGATGGTGCTGATCGATTGCGCGAAGCACATCGCTGCGAGTGATCACCCCAACCAAGCGTTTGCTACTATCCACCACGGGATAGATTTTGGGTTTATTTGTTAACATGGTCTGTGCTAAATCAAGCACTGAGTGTTCTTCATCTATCGCCAGTACATCAGTACGCATAATATCAACCACTTTGTAATGGCTTTCATTTTGATAGGTGTCTTCGAGCATACGCTCAAGGCAATCTTGCTCAGATAAAAAACCAACCACATGTTTGTGTTCATCAAGCACTGGTCCGCCAGTTTGATGTGAGATTAACAGTCGCTCAGACGCTTCGCTAACAGTCATATGAACTGAAAAGGATACGGCGCGATGCGTCATGTAATCTTTTACTTTAATTGAATTCATGGCACGGTCTCTTTTGGCTTTGTTTATCTAAAGCTTAGTTTGTAACTTTGTGATTTGCCAAAGAGATAGACGCTCGGTAAGACTAAAATATGACAATTAATTTTTACGCGCCGGAAATTGTAATTTTTGGCTTATTAATTTGACATATTAGGCACAAAGCGCGAATCTGAAATGGCAGCGTTAACCATGGATTACAAGAGTAGTTGGTATCTGCCATTGGGTCGAACCTGTTTGAATAAATAGACTGCAAAGGTAAACATACTCTAGTTCGCTAAGCTAAGATAACGATTGTAATTAAAAGTATACGATAGGCTTTTTTGTTGAATACAATCTAGACGACTAAAAGTAATCATTTGATCGTTGATAAGTGCGAAAGTCGGTTCGCTATTAGTCGTATAAGCCTAAATTAAATATTAAATAAAACATATGGTTATGCTGATATTAATTAATGATAAGCAAAAACTATAAAAATTTAATGACAACGCTGTCATTATTTGTGTAACATTAAATCAACACTTGGGTTGAGGAAATGCGTAAAAGTGGATAGTAAACACAATTAACAAATAGATGTGTTTAGTGCTTTTACGGAAAAATTATAAGAATTGAGGTTGTTTAATGGTTGCAAGTAGTGCAAATAAAGAGCAAATCTTTATTGGAATAGACGGTGGCGGTACGAAATGTCGTGCAACCGTATTTTCGAGCCAAAATGGGGTATTAGGCACGGGCTTGGGCGGTCCTGCTAACCCGTTACATGGCCTAGATCGCACGCTTGAATCCATTATGGTTTCAACTCAGTTAGCAATTCAAGACGCAGGCTTAAACCTCGATAAAGTAAACGATGTGGTTGCAGGTCTTGGTCTTGCTGGCGTCAATCTGCCTGGTTTATATCAACAAATTCAAGATTGGCACCATCCATTTAAAAAGATGTTTCTGACAACTGATCTCCACACTGCATGTATTGGTGCGCACGAAGGGCAGGATGGGGCAGTGATTATTACCGGAACTGGCTCGTGTGGTTTTTCATTTGTGAATGGTCAAAGCACGATATTAGGCGGACATGGCTTTGCACAAGGCGACAAAGGTAGCGGTGCATGGCTTGGCTTAGAAGCGGTAAAATCAGCATTATTAAGCTTAGATGGTCTTGGACCAAAAACATCACTTGCCGATATACTGTTAGCGCATTTTAAAGTAACAGATGCAATGGGCATCGCCGAAGCAATGGCGGGCAAACCATCAAGCAGTTATGCGCAGTTGGCACGTCCAGTACTTGAAGAAGCAAAGAAAGGCGATGAGGTTGCACTTGCAATCGTAAAAGATGGTGCACGTTACATCAGTGATTTAGCCAATAAGCTATTACAAAATAACCCACCGCGTTTATCAATGATTGGCGGATTAGCCGAGCCATTGCAAGAATGGTTAGATAAAGACGTGGTGGCAAATGTTAAACCTGCAATGCAGCCGCCAGAAATGGGCGCCGTTTATTTTGCGCAAAACTCAATTAAAGGGTAATTATGTCAGCTACGAAGTATTTTGCGACACGCTTATTTAGCGGGGAACAGTTTGTTCAAAATGTGACGTTTAGTGTTGAAGGTGGCGTGATCACAGCGTTTGAGCAAGGTCAAAGTGAAAATGCGATTGTACTTGAAGGCACCGTTGTTCCGGGCTTTATCGATGTACAAGTCAATGGCGGTGGTGGAGCATTTTTTAACGCCGAGCAAAGTGTAAATTGCGTTGATGCGATTGCAAAAGCGCATGGTCAATTTGGTACAACTGCATTATTACCAACCCTTATCACAGACAGTGTTGAAGTAATGGAACGAGCAGCTGATGCCACAGCTCAGGCAATTAAAGATAAAGTGCCGGGTATTGTGGGTGTGCATTTTGAAGGCCCGCATTTATCAATGCCGAAAAAGGGCACGCATAGCGAAAAGTTTATTCGCCCAATTACTGAAGCGGAATTTGCAGTATTTGAACGCCAAGATTTAGGCATCAAGGTAGTTACCTTAGCTCCAGAAAACGTATCTGCCAGCGACATTAAACGCCTCGTTGCAGCGGGTGTGAAAGTATCTATTGGTCACACTAATGCTGATTATCCAACGGTATTAGCCGCACTTGAAGCCGGTGCTGACGGTTTTACCCATTTATATAACGCGATGAGTGCGTTCACTTCACGCGAACCCGGTGTCGTTGGGGCAGCATTAACTGACACCAATGCATGGTGCGGCTTAATTGTTGACGGTCATCATGTTCACCCAGTATCTGCAAAATTTGCTATCGATAGCAAAACCCGTGGCAAAATTATGCTAGTAACAGATGCGATGCCACCTGTGGGTACCGACGATATGGAGTTTGACTTCTTTGATGGTCGTAAAGTGGTCCGCACTGGCGATAGATTAAATTCAACCACAGGTGAATTAGCAGGCAGTGTGTTAGACATGGCAGGTGCGGTGCGCAATACCATTAATACGCTTGATGTTAGTTATGCTGAAGCACTGAGAATGGCATCACTTTACCCAGCACAGTACCTAGGTTTAGGTAATCGAAAAGGGCGATTAGTGGTTGGCGCAGATGCTGACTTTGTGGTGATGGACAATGAATTTTATGCACGAGAAACCTATGTTGCTGGTGCAAAGCGATAATTGATTCCTGGGCAAAAACCCTGCTTTGAAGTAACAAGCGGGGCTTTTTTTTATCTAAAAGAAAGTAAAAAAACAGCGTGTATTTTTAGGGGAAGTACACACGTAATTAGACTTAAGTGATACCAACGGATTGTTTCACTCGGTATTATTGTACCAATTCGCTTAACGCGTTAATCACTTTAGCGAGCTAAATTTATTGCTTATTGCGTTCGAATTTATTTATGTAACATGTCTACATAAGAAAAATTCCGCTTACTTGGTATATTATTTTTAAGCGCTAGAGCTGAGAGCACACGCAACAGCATTGGTATTACAAGTATAAAAACGAGGTTGTCGTGAGCGATACAAATAAGAAAACGAAGAAACGATTAGCATCACTTGATGCACTGCGTGGCTTTGACATGTTTTGGATTTTAGGCGGTGAGAAAATTTTTGCCGCTTTGTTTGTTTTAACTGGCTGGGCTGGATGGAAAGTCGCAGAGGCGCAAACATTACATAGTCAGTGGCACGGTTTTACCTTTTACGATTTGATTTTCCCTTTATTTATCTTTTTATCTGGCGTTGCGATGGGTTTGTCACCTAAACGTATCGACCATTTACCTTTTGTTGACCGTAAACCTATTTATATAAAAGCGTTTAAGCGTTTATTATTGCTGTGCTTTTTTGGTGTACTTTACAACCATGGCTGGGGCACAGGGGTACCACTTAACCCAGAAGAAGTACGTTACGCAAGTGTACTTGGGCGTATTGCTGTCGCGTGGTTTGTCGCGGCGATGCTGGTATGGCATACCAGCTTTAGAACACAAATGTTTACCCTTGCTGGGATCTTGATTGGTTATTGGGTTTGGCTTTGTTTCATACCTGTTCCAGGTGGTGTTGCGGGTGATTTATCTGCGGGCGGTGCGGGTTCTTGGAACGCATGGTTCGACACAAACTTACTACCAGGCATTACTTATCAAAACAAGCCAATGGATCCAGAGGGTATTTTGTCGAGTATTCCTGCTATTGCTAACGCGTTATTTGGTGTTATTGCGGGCCGCTATATTAAACAAGCACAAGAGCGTGGCGGATGGAAAACTGCAGGTATTTTATTTGCTGCAGGTTTAGTTGCACTTGCTGTTGGTTGGCTGTGGGATATGGTATTTCCAGTTAATAAAGACCTATGGACGTCGTCATTTGTTATGGTAACGGTAGGTTGGAGCTTTATTTTACTGGCGGTGTTTTATGCTGTTGTTGATTTACTTAATCAACAACGTGCTGCATATCTATTCGTAATTATTGGCGCTAACTCAATTGTGATTTACCTCGCATCAAGCCTAGTGAACTGGGAATACATTTCACGCAGTGTATTTGGTGGGTTTATTGCTGCGGTACCGGCACCTTGGCAGCCTTTAATAGGCGTGTTTGCCTTACTTGGCGTGCAATTGTTAGTGCTGCATTGGCTATATAAACGCAAGATTTTAATCAGCGTTTAACGCTTACTATTTTAAAAAGCAGGCGGTGCCTGCTTTTTTATTTTCTTTATATTTTATAACGCTTTTTATTCACTTTTACTTTACAAATATGTAAATAGACGCAATAATGACAGCGTTGTCATAATGGTGAAACCTAATATCGTTGTATCCCGATTAGGTTTTGTGATCTATGGATTATCTATACTTGCACGGACAGATATCCATAGATCCCATTTTTATTTAACCCCTTACTAGAGCCTTTCCTATGCAAATAGTTATTTTAAAAGATGCAGCTGCAGTGGCCGAATACGGTGCTCAGATTTTTATCGATCAAATTAATAGAAAACAAGATTCTGTATTAGGATTAGCAACGGGTTCGACCCCTGTAGCGCTTTATCAAGAACTGATCAAAGCGAATCAAGCAAATAAAGTAAGCTTTAAGCAAGTAACAAGCTTCAACTTAGACGAATACTTAGGTTTAGACGGTGGCCACCCACAAAGCTACCGTTATTTTATGAACGAGCAGTTATTTAATCACGTTGATATCGACAAAAGTAACACGTTTGTTCCGCCGGGCGATGCACAAAACCCGATCACCGCGTGTAAAATGTACGAGAACAAGATCTCACAAAGCGGCGGTGTAGATGTTCAATTATTAGGTATTGGTCGTAACGGTCATATCGGTTTCAATGAGCCATCATCGAGCCTTGCATCGCGAACGCGTGTAAAAACGCTTACCAAAGAAACGGTAGAAGATAACGCCCGTTTTTTTGCAGAAGGTGAATTCCAGCCACACTTATCAATTACCATGGGTATTGGTACGATTTTAGAAGCGAAAAAAGTGGTATTGCTCGCAACTGGCGAAAATAAAGCTGATGCAGTGCGTGATATGTGCGAAGGTGCGGTTTCCGCTGTATGCCCAGCGTCTGCGCTACAATTCCATCAAGATGCAGTGATTGTTATTGACGAAGCAGCGGCAAGTAAACTTGTAAACGCTGAACTATACAAGCACATTGAAGGCGAAAATCAAAAGTTACAACAATATTTAGCTGAGCTAAAGCACTGATCATTTTGTAACATCATTTTTGTTTTAAAAAGCGCCATTGGCGCTTTTTTTATGTTTAAATGTAAGCATATTAAATTCAACAAATTAGCTATGCAAAATCTGCCTTTTAGTCAAATGCCACTGGCGCGTTGCTCGCGCGAACGCAGTAAACCTGAATTTATCACGCAACAACTTAATAGCGACAACGCCAAAGTACTGCTTTTTTATCAAGATATGATGTTATCGACTAGCCACCTTGATGATTTATTGTGGTTAAGTGTAAAGCAAGTCACAACAATTTTAGGGCGTGCGCCGCACCTCTTTTTAGGGCTTGAGAATAATACCCCGTACTTTGCTATCGAAATAACCCAGCAAGAATTAGCGCTTGATGAATTAAGTTGTTATCAAACATTGCCATTTCGCAGCCAACTCGCCAGTTTCCCAGCTGCTAGTGTAGCGATCGCAGGCTATGCAAAAACCTTATTACATTGGCACAAAACACACGTATTTTGTGGGCGCTGCGGCAGCCAAAATACCTCGTATGAAGGGGGATATTCCCGTCGCTGTGATAATAAAAAGTGTGGTCACATTACGTTTCCTCGTCATGATCCGGCGGTTATTATGATTGTTCGTAAAGTATTTGACGATGGTGTTGAGCGCTGCTTGCTTGGACGCCAAGCATCGTGGCCTGTAGGTAACTATTCAGCACTTGCCGGATTTGTGGATGCGGGTGAAACGCTCGAAGAAGCGGTTATTCGTGAAGTAAAAGAAGAGTCGGGCATTGATGTGTCTGAGGTCGAATACATCGCATCGCAACCTTGGCCGTTCCCAAGTTCAGTGATGATTGGCTTTATTGCAACGGCAAGCAGCACAACAATTGATATTGGTGAAGATGAACTGGAAGACGCTAAGTGGTTTAGCCGAGACGAATTAGCGCAATTTGGTGAGTGGGGCGATGACTCATCAAGTTTTAAAAAGCCGCGTTATAGCTCGATTAGTCGCTTCCTGTTAGAGCATTGGATTAACTCATAACAAATTAGATTTGATTAGACGTCTAAAAGTCTATTTAATGTTTGTAACAGAACCAAGAGTAGAATCGATTTATGAAAGCAAATACCCAAATTATTCACGCAGGTCGCAAGTCAAAATACACCCAAGGGGTGGTTAATCCGGTTGTACAACGCGCATCTACTATAGTTTTTGACTCAGTAGCGCAGATGAAAGAGAACACCGCCAAGCGTGGTGAGCAAGCGCTGTTTTATGGTCGCCGTGGTACACATACCCACTTTGCTTTACAAGACGCAATTACTGAACTTGAACAAGGTGCAGGTTGTGCCTTGTTTCCAAGTGGCGCGGCAGCGGTTAGCAACGCTATTTTGTCGTTTGTAAAAACGGGCGATCATATTTTGATGGTCGATACCGCGTATGAACCGACACGTGATTTTTGCGAAAAAATACTCGCAAATATGGGAGTTAGCACCACTTATTATGACCCACTTATTGGTGAAGGCATTGCTGACTTAATTCAAGACAACACGGTATTGCTTTTTTTAGAAGCGCCGGGCTCGATTACCATGGAAGTGCAAGACGTACCTTTACTCACTAAAATTGCGAAACAACATGATTTGCTGGTATTTATTGATAATACCTACGGTAATGGTTATTTTTTTAAGCCACTAACCCACGGTGTTGATGTGTCAATTCAAGCAGCGACTAAATACATTGTTGGTCACTCAGATGTGATGATGGGCGTAGCAATTGCAAACGAGGCATGTTGGGAGCAGTTACGTGAAAATGCCTACCTAATGGGGCAATGCACATCAGCAGATGATGCTTACCTTGCCATGCGAGGTTTACGTACACTGCCGGTACGCCTAAAGCAACACGAACAAGCAGCATTAGAAATTGCCAATTGGTTGGCTCAACATCCGTTAGTTGATCATGTACGTCACCCAATGCTCGACACATGCCCAGGCTCAGATGTGTTTAAACGTGATTTTAGCGGCAGCACAGGCCTTTTTAGTTTTGTATTAAAAGAGGGTAATCAAGCTGCGATTACTGCACTTTTAGATGGTATGCAACATTTTAAAATGGGTTATTCGTGGGGTGGTTTTGAAAGCTTAATTACCGTCACAACCAGTTTTAATCGCATTCGTACGGTAACAAACTACGATTTTTCAGGACCTTTGGTGCGCATTCATGTTGGACTTGAAGACGTAGATGATCTTAAACTGGACCTTGCCGAAGGACTTGAACGTTTTCAAGCACAATTAAAATAAATAAAGGATTTGTATGGGTTCAACTAGCTTTCATCGTGTTATTGCATTTGCGCAATTTGAATTTTCACGGTTTCTATTTTCAAAAAGAGGGCTAGTTGCCATTATTAGCTACCTTGCGATTTGGTCACTTATTTTGACCAACGTGGTAGCGAAAGGCGCTGCGTTTTTTAAAGACCCCCAGTTTGAACGCTTTATGGCGCAATTACTTGGCGAAGTGGGGCTTGAAAACTTATCTACGTGGGCGGTTCCTGAATTAATCGTATTTTGGTTAGTCGCAGTGCTGACCTTTCCATTTTTTGCCATGTTTTCCGCAGCCGATCAGTTATGCAGTGATAAAGCGCGCGGCACGATTCGATTTTTACTGTTGCGCGCAAAACGTGAAGATTTATTGCTTGGCCGCTTTCTTGGTCAAGTATTGGTAGTTGCCGCGTTTATAGGTATTGCCTTATTGGCAAGTATTATGTTGATTGTTTGGAATGATGCGGGTCAACTTTCAGGGTCACTGCATTTAAGCAGCCAAATATTGGTTGATTTAATGTTTGTTGTATTACCGATGATTGCCTTTATGCTGCTGTTAAATGTTTATTCAACATCATCTAAACAAGCCATTGTTCATTGTTTACTGTTGCTTACATTAGGCAGCATTATTATTGGCTTTTTGGCTGAGTATATTTGGCAGGGCTTTACATTTTTAGGTTACTTACTGCCTAACGCAAGCTTGTTTGACACCTTAGCGTTAAGCGCCAGCGTGTCTGAACAATATTTGCTGCCACTTGCACAAACGCTCATCTACGGTGCGCTGACGTTTACATTATTTAAGAAGCAAGGGGTGTAACCATGATTGAACTTAAAAATGTAAGCAAACACTTTGCTAGCAATCAGGTATTAACGAACGTTTCAATGACCATTGAAAGTGGCGAGCCGGTTGCGATTATTGGCCCTAATGGTGCGGGTAAAACCACGCTATTTAGTTTAATCTCGGGCTTTATTTCACCAAGTAGTGGTGAAGTACTGTTTGATGGCGACACAATTCCTCATGCAGCGCAGTTTGGTAAACTGGCGGTATTACCGCAAGATGCCCAGCTTGATCCGCGCTTTAGTATTAAAAAACAACTTGCTTTTTTTGCTAAATTACAAGGTTTTGCAAAAGCGCCTGCGCTAGTTGAGGTGACACGAGTGTTATCGCAAGTAGGGTTAATTGAACACAAAACAAAAAAGCCACAAGAATTATCACACGGTATGCGAAAACGCGCCTGTATTGCTCAAGCGCTGATAGGCAGCCCCTCATTTGTATTACTCGATGAAGCCACGGCAGGGCTCGACCCAATTCATGCCAAAGAGATAAGGGAATTAATTGCGGGTTTGAGCTCTGAGATTACGTTTATTTTGAGCTCACATGATTTGGCAGAGCTTGAGCGCCTGTGCCAGCGTGTATTTGTGTTTGAAGCCGGTAGTTTGAAACAATATTCAGGTGATATCGATACGCAAAACCATGCTTATTTGACCTTGCGATTAAAACAACATATTGATGATTTTGATAAAACAATTTCAGGGCTCAATGGGCTAACACAAATAAAAACAACGCAATCACGCGAGTACTTAATTGAATATGATGCCAGTGTTACTGACTTTGATATTCAATTGCTGCAACACTTGCATCAAAAGCAGGTTGCATACCAACAAATTTACAACGGAAAAACGCTTGAAAACCAGTTATTTGATTAAAGATTTTGATGCTATGGCGCTGCCTCAAGCGCCAAGCTATGAATATGCTTGCGCTATTTGCGATTTTACCAATGAAACACATTGGCAGCCGCTGATTGAGCAAATATGTGAAAATAATGATTTAGCGCTTAGCGTAGTAGAGCGCGTTAGCTCAGGCGAGAATCCCACATTTTTATTGCACAGTGCCAGTAATCAAGCCTTTTATATTAAATTTATTGCGCCAAATTGGCTATTTCAGTATCACCATGAAAAAGAAGCGCTCAATTTATGCGACGGGGCAACTCTACCGATTGCAACACCTAAATTGATTGCGCACGGTGAGCTCAATAACTGGGGTTACTTAATTACAAAAGGGCTTGAAGGGCAACTTCTGTCAGATATTTACAATGAACTAACAGACGATGAACAACAATCGATAGCCGGGCAATTAGGACGTTTTTGCCTACAAATGCACAGTATTCCCATGAAAAAAACAAGCGTACTGTACAAAGATTGGCAAAAATTTATTGATGAGCAATACCACAATAGCTACGCCAGAAGAAAACGCCAAGGCTTGCGTGCAGATTTTTTAGCGGATTTTATTCCCTATATCGCACATACGCCTTATACCGCACCAGACACCACTAATCTGTATTTAGTACACAGTGATTTGCATCCGGGTAATTTATTAGTTAAACGCGGTGATGACGGCATTTCACTTTGTGGTGTGATTGACTTTGGTGATGCGTTAGTGTGCAACGAGCCACTATTTGAAGTCACACAGTTGGCTTACTTGTAGCAAAAGGTAAAACTAAGGTTTTCCAGCAATTTTTAGAAAGCTACCTTTATCAAGTTGACGATAAACGAACGTTACTAAACAGTTTAATGACACTGACATTGTTACGCCACACGGGTAACTTAAATTATTTAATTGAATATGTACCCGGTGTAAAACAATGCAAAAATTGGCAAGATGCTGAACAGTATCTTTTTCCGATATAACAGCTAAGGAGACAACAATGGGACTTTTATCAGGCTTATTGGGTAATGCAAGTGAAGTAGACAGCGAGGAAGTTGAGCGTTTTATTGATTCAGCGCTGATTGACGGTGAGCAAGTTGAAAAGGCGTATAAAGTTATTCGCGACGTTTTAGTGTTTACCAATAAACGCCTAATTTTGGTTGATCGCCAAGGTGTACGCGGTAATAAAGCCGAAGTACTTTCAATTCCTTACAGCAAAATAACTAAATTTAGCAAAGAGTCAGCAGGCACATTTGATCTCGATGCTGAATTAAAAATCTGGTTAGGCTCTGAGCCAAATCCGCTAACAAAAGAGTTTAAGGCGGGAGACGACATCGATCAGGTTTACAAAATTTTAAGTCAATACACATTAGGATAGTGGCAAGTTTTATATGAAGAAATTTCTTTTATCAGGTTTATTAATGGCGGCGACAGGTGTAAATGCCGCGAGTTATCAGTCGTTTAACGAATTTAATTATGTTAATGCCGATAACTACGATGGTTTTGCGTTTAGTAGCCATTACTTTTTTAAACCGCAAGCAATGATTGGTGTGTTAGATGAGTTTGGCTATCTAAATACCGATACTAACCTGTACGGCTCAATTAATAACTTTTACGATGATAACTTCTACAATATTGGTGGCGAGTATTTTTTACCAAATAATGTATTTATCACCGCAGACGTTGCCAAACAGGGCGACTTTGATGCCTTTAGCGCTGGCGCAGGCTATCTGATTAACGATGATTTTAAAGTCAGTGCACGCTATAGCGATGCCGATGGTCAAGACGGCGAAGTATTTGCGCGTGCTGAATACAACCATCAAATCAACCGTATTGATTATCTTGCGTTTAGTTTTGATACTGAGGTAGACCTAGATAGCTGGGAGTTGGCGTCTCGCTATTTTATGGCGCTAAACAGTGCGCAGCATTTAGCCGTTGATGCGTCTGTTACTGAAACAGGAAATGACATAGTTACTCGTGTATTTGGTACTTATTATTTAAACCAAGCAATCTCTGCAGGCCTGGGTGTAAATGATGGCAAGTTTGAAGTAAAAGCGAAATATTATACCGATGCTAATTTTGCCTTTTCAATTGGCTATCAAGATATTGATGAAGCACTTGTTTTTGCAGTGTACGGCCAGTTTTAAACGTAATTAAACAATAAAAAAACCGCTGAATTTCAGCGGTTTTTTTGTTTAAGCTAAGTTATACCAATTCACTTAAATAGCTGATCATCCTAGCGGGCTAAATATCATGCTAACTGCGTTAAAATTTATCAATGTAGAACAACTACATAAGAAAAATTCCGCCTTGTTACCATTTCATTTATCCAGCGCTATCCCTGATCACATACTTAACAGAATTGGTATTAGATTACCAACCGCACTGGCGGCCTTTGTTTTGCTCGTCTAGGTATTTTTGTAATGGTGCAAAGTAATCAAGAATTGCTGTTGCATCCATTTCTGGTTTACCTGTTACGCTTGCAAGCGCTTCTTGCCATGGACGACTAGAGCCCATTTTCAGCATCGCATCTAAACGCTCACCGGCTTCTTTTGAGTTATAAACGCTACAGCGGTGAATTGACTCTTTGCTACCCGCGATTTCACAAAGTGCGCGGTGGAATTCGAATTGTAGAATATGCGCTAAGAAATAACGTGTATAAGGTGTGTTACCTGGTACATGGTATTTCGCGCCTGGATCGAAGTGTTCTTCAGTACGTGCTACTGGTGCTGCTACACCTTGGTACTTTTCACGCAGTTCCCACCACGCTTGGTTGTAGTTCTCTGGTGTTACTTCACCTGAGAATACTTTCCAGCGCCATTGGTCAACAAGTAGGCCAAATGGAATAAATGCAATTTTATCCATTGCCATTTTCATTAGAAGACCGATATCTTTTGATTCATCCGGTACTTCATCAAGTAAACCGATTTCTTTTAAGTAACCAGGTGTTACAGAAAGGGCGATAGTGTCACCAATTGCTTCGTGGAAGCCATCGTTAGCACTTTCTTGATAGTAAATTGGTTGCGTGTTGTAAGCGCGCTGGTAGAAGTTGTGGCCTAGTTCGTGGTGAATTACTGAGAATTCTTCACCAGTACGTTGGATACACATCTTAATACGTAAATCGTCTTTGCTATCTAAGTTCCAAGCTGATGCGTGACATTGCACGTCGCGATCTTGTGGTTTAGTAAATAGTGAACGCTCGTAAAATGTCTCAGGTAATGGTGCAAAGCCCATTGACGTAAAGAATTTCTCAGCACCACGCACCATTTTTAGTTCGTCGTAGTTGTGCTTAGCAAGCAATTCAGTTACATCATAACCTGGATCAGCATTCGCAGGTGCAACTACATCGTAGATATTGCCCCACGTTTGTGCCCACATGTTACCCAGTAAGTGTGCTGGAATTGGCTTATCTTGAGGTACTTTGTCTTCACCGTACTTTTCGCCTAGCTTTGCGCGAACGTGACAGTGTAGTGAATTATATAGCGGTTTAACTTGACCCCAAATACGGTCTAACTCTTTGGCAAAGTCATCGGCTGGCATATCGTATTTACTGCGCCACATAGCGCCAGTATCTGCGTAGCCAAGCTCGTTTGCGCCTTGGTTTGTTAACTCAACCTGTTGCTCGTAAAGAGGACGCATTGGTTTAGCAACTTCGCGCCAACCAGTCCAAATATCAAGTAGTTCGTCGTAATCACGGCTTGTTGCCATGGTTGCAGTCATATCGCCAAGGCTTAAGCACTTACCGTCTTCTTTACAGTATTTACCTTTACCGTAAAGACCGCCAAGTTCAGCAACGATTTTCGAAAGCTCAGCAGTTTTAGCTGGATCTTGTGGTGCAGGCAGGGTGAGTGCCAGCTTCAGTTTATCTAGTTTACGGCGGCTATCTTCGTCTAGGTCTAATTTATCGAACTTAGACGCTTCATTTGCTAAACGAACTACGGCAGCAGTCATCTTTTCGTTTGCTGCAGCAGATAGGCCTGATGTGTCGTGCGTAATAAAGTTTGCGTAAATCCACTCAGCACGGCTAACTTCGTTATAAAGCGCCATTAATTCTGTTTCAGTATTTGCTAAAAACGCTTTTGCGTCTTGTGCTGTTACTTGTTGTGCCGATTGTGTTTCTTGTTGTTTGCTAGTTGCATTACAGCCAGTAATCGCGACCGCTGATGCGACGAGTAATGCGGGTAGTGAGAGTTTAAATGATGTCATTATTGTTTCCCTTAAAGTAATGGCCTAAAGCCAACAACGCATATTAGCAAGTCGTGGTTTTTGGGTAAATGCCAGTTAGACTTTTTCAGGGATTAAGTCATACTTGGGTAAGCGTTAAATAAATTCAAGGGATAGTTTTTACAATGTTGATTTTTATAATAATTGTTTTTGTTATTGCCGCGATTTTTGGCATTCGTGCCAATCGCCTAAGATTTGTAACAAAACCTGTTTTTAACTATTTCAAAAAGGCTTTGCCGCCGCTGTCAGATACAGAGCGCCAAGCAATGGAAGCGGGGGATATTTGGTGGGATGGCGAACTGTTTTCCGGCAGACCAAATTGGCAAACATTTCGCGAGTACCCCAACCCAAAACTGAGCACAGAAGAGCAGAGTTTTATTGATAATCAAGTATCCACATTATTGGATATGTTGGACGATCATCAAATTGTGACCGAACGCGATTTACCTAAAGCGGTGTGGAAGTACTTAAAAGAAGAGGGCTTCTTTGCCTTAATCGTACCGAAAAGTCACGGTGGTCACGGTTTTTGCGCGTATGCTAATTCAACCATTGTCAGTAAAATTGCCTGTTCGAGTTTATCAGCCGCGGTTACGGTGATGGTGCCAAACAGTTTAGGTCCGGCAGAATTACTTGCTCATTATGGTACGAAAGAGCAACAAGATTTTTGGCTACCTAAATTGGCGAATGGCGATGAAGTCCCGTGTTTTGCTTTGACTGCCTTAGATGCAGGTTCTGACGCTGGGGCAATTCAAGACTATGGTGTGGTGTGTAAAAAACGCTATAAAAACAAAATGACAGTGGGCATCAAGCTTAATTGGCGTAAGCGTTATATCACACTCGCGCCGATTGCATCGGTTATTGGCTTAGCATTTAAATTATATGACCCAGATGGATTACTGGGTGAACAAGAAGATTTAGGCATTTGCTGTGCACTCATTCCAGCAAAAACAAAAGGAGTCTCAACAGGTAAACGTCACGACCCGATGGGCATGGCATTTATGAATGGCCCAACCGAAGGGGAAGATGTCTTTGTGCCACTTGATGCGCTAATTGGCGGTGAAGATTACATTGGTAAAGGCTGGCGCATGTTGGTTGAATGTTTGAGTGCGGGGCGAGGTATTTCGTTGCCTGCACTTGCGACTGCAACAGCTCACTTAACCACGCGCACAACCAGTGCGTATGCATTAATTCGTAAGCAATTTGGTTTGCCAATCGCACAGTTTGAAGGCGTAGGCGAAAGTTTAGCGCACATTGCTGCGATGAGTTACCTTACCGAATCGACACGACGTATGACAACAACGGCACTCGACCTTAATTTAAGCCCTGCGGTGATCACTGCCATTACTAAATACCACCTTACTGAAATTGGCCGAGATATCGTAAATCATGGTTTTGATATTCAAGCGGGTAAAGCGGTGCAAAATGGGCCAAGTAATAGTTTAGCGAGTGCCTACAAAGGCACGCCTGTATCTATTACGGTTGAAGGGGCAAATATTTTAACACGTTGTTTAATGATTTTTGGTCAAGGTGCGACGCGCTGTCATCCATTTATTTTGAAAGAAATGGAAGCGGTGGCAATGGATGACGAACAAAGTGGCTTACATCAATTTGATGAGTATCTTTGCAAACATATCGTACATACATTAGGTAATTTTGGCTTTAGCTTTTTCCATGGGTTAACCGCAAATTGGTTTGTGCCTAAAGCAAGCGCAGGACCTGTTGCACATTATTATCAAACGCTGACAAAACTCAGTGCGTCATTTGCATTTTGCGCCGATTACGCCATGTTACGTTTGGGCGGGGCATTGAAGCGTAAAGAAGCAACATCAGCACGTTTAGGTGATATTTTAAGTCAGCTTTATTTAGCCAGCAGCGTGTTAAAACGCTATGAAGACGACGGTAGGCAAGTCTCCGACTTACCTTTTGTTAATTACGCCATTGACCATTGTTTGTATGAAATAGGCCAAGCCTTTGATGTATTTTTTGCCAATATTTCATTTGGCGGTGTGATTCGTTTCGCGGTTTTCCCGTGGGGAAACCCGTATCACAAACCAAGTGATAAGACATTAAATCAAGTGGTTAATAGTTTAAGTAACAACGCAGTAATGCGAGAGCGATTATGCAACTTGTGTCATATCAAAGCAGGTAGTGATATTGATAATATGGAGCGCTTATTAGTGATTTTGTCTGAGCACAAAACCTTAATATCGCGTTTTGAAAAAGCCATTAAACATGCGCGTTTTGATATTAAGTTTGACAGATTGAATGCGATAAACACCTTGAGTGATGAGTTTAATCAAGAAGAATTAGCGCAACTCACTGAATATGAAACGCTGCGTCAAGCGGTAATAAAAGTAGATGAGTTTGAATCGTTTGATTAACTAAGGTTAAATTAAACCGCTCTTTGCAGTGCACAGATTGCGCTGAGCGGTTTAATAGGCAAAGTATTAGCGCGCGTAAGGGTCGTCGAGTACTTTTTCGATATACCAAGTGCCTTTTACTTTAACAAGTTTAATCTGGCGCATATCGGCGATACGGTTACCGTTATGTTTACCGTGTAAAATAACGTTTAACACGGCTGAGTCGCCAAAACGCTTACGAACACTGCGGCTGCCGTGGTCGATTTCAATTTCCACTTCGTCAAAACGCATATTTAGTACGTTGCGTGCAAATTGCTTTGTTGAGCCGTATGACTTTATAATGCGGCCATATTTTGGCACCGATGCATTGACTGCTTTATTGATGTCGTCTTCAAGCAATACTGCGTAGAAAAATTCAGATGCTTTATATTCAGGTGAGTCGTTATCTGCTTTTATTTCAGGTGCAGTTTCACCGCACGCAGCAAGCAATATAAACAAAGATGAAAGAAAAATGTTACGTAACATATGCCTAATTGTGGTTATTTTTATTTAGGCTAAGTGTGGAATGATTTTGATAGGATGTAAAGTGCGAAGCGGTGCTTCGCACTTTTAAAGCAGTAAATTACTGCACTAGCTCTTGATCTGTAAACTCTTCAGCAAACAGTGGGCTAGTTAGGTAACGCTCTGCAGAGCTTGGCAGAATAACAACGATTTTCTTATCTTTGTTTTCTGGCAGTTCAGCGATACGTTTTGCTGCAACAACCGCGGCACCAGAAGAAATACCCGCGAGAATACCTTCTTCTTTCATTAGGCGGTGCGCCATTGAGATTGCGTCATCGTTTGAAACTTGCTCAACACCGTCGATCATTTCAACATCTAAGTTACCTGGGATGAAACCTGCACCAATACCTTGGATTTTGTGAGGACCCGGCTTTAATTCTTCGCCTGCAATTTTTTGGCTGATCACAGGTGAATCAACTGGCTCAACTGCGATTGATTTAACGTCTAGGCCTTTTTCTAATTTTAAGAAACGGCTAGTACCTGTGATAGTACCACCTGTACCAACACCGGCTACGAAGAAATCTATATCGCCATTTGTTGCGTCGAAAATCTCAGGGCCCGTTGTTTCGAAGTGAATTTTAGGGTTTGCTGGGTTTTCGAATTGCTGTAGTAAAATGTACTTTTCAGGTTCGCTTTGCTGAATTTCTTGTGCTTTTTCAATCGCACCTTTCATGCCTTTAGCGCCTTCAGTTAATACTAGGTTTGCACCTAACGCTTTTAATAGCTTACGACGCTCAAGGCTCATTGTGTTTGGCATCGTTAGCGTTAGCTTATAACCACGTGATGCAGCAACAAACGCAAGTGCAATACCTGTGTTACCTGAAGTTGGTTCGATTAACTCTTTGTCTTTGGTTAATTCACCTGACTTTTCAGCTTCCCAAATCATTGATGCACCAATACGGCACTTAACGCTGAAGCTTGGGTTGCGCGCTTCAATTTTCGCGTATACGTTACCTGACGTTACACGGTTAAGTTTAACCAGTGGTGTATTACCAATGCTCAGTGAATTATCTTCAAAAATGTTACTCATTATGTGTATCCCTAAATGTTCGGATTCATTTACGCTAAGCATACTGACTAGTTGCAAAAACGAAAGGAAAGTTTGGCTATAATATATAGCCAAACTGCCTGAAATAGGCGTTTATGACTAAATTAGCAGTGTTATTGGTACAGAACGTGAAATTAGACGCAAAAAAACGAAATATCAGAAATAAAAAGGGAAGCCTTAGCTTCCCATAAACGTCTCTAACTTATAGCATCCAAGCGTATGACATTTTCATAAATACTGAACGGTCTGTCTTCTCTATTTTTGATAAGTCATCATCTTGATAACCGTTATCGGAATAGCCAGCAAAAAACACCGTTTGCGGATTCACTTTATAAGAGTAGAGCAGTTGAGTTGAAAACCCTTTGTAGTGCGCTGTTACATCATCGATGTAATTATTTGGATTGCGCTCAATATCACGATAAATTACGGCTAATCGTATAAAACTTCGATTGTTAAACTGATAACTTAATCGCGCATCGGTTAAGTTTGCAGTGAATAGATCAGCACCATCCACGTCCATCGCTTCATATGTATGACGCAAGCGCAATTCTATATGGCGGTTTAAGTTCATATTTAGTACAGGGCGAATACGGGTTTTATCGCCTAAACGATTGTTTGCTAAGTCGATATGATTACCTGTATTAGCGTAAAGTGAGGCAAACATGCCTGAGATTGGTTTAAATTCTAAATACACGCCAACGAGGTTTTCGTTAAACAACGTGGTGTTACCATCTATATCTAACCGCGCTTTATTATGGCGAAGACCGACGCGGTCGCGCTGGAGCAATTCAATTTTACCGTAGCTTTGCAATGGGCCGTTAAATGATAAGTCTGCTTGAACTTCTTTTTCCAGCAGTTCGCCATTGGCGTTATGGCTAATATCCCAGTCACTGTAAAATTCGATACGATTATACCAATTAACACCTTGCTCACCGTACCAACGATAACGACCACCGCTCACAAACTTATTAAAATCAACTTGGTTCATAAAACCTAAATCGCCGCGGAAATCTTCACCAAGGTTGTCGTAGCGTGCAAATAGACTCCAATACTTTTCGTTGTGCTCATAACTAAGCTTATAGGCAATATCATCAATTGCTTGCTCAGCACTGACACGTAAATATTGTTCGCTTATTTGGCAATCTTGCTCATTTTCACATTGAATGTGCGCTTGTTGTTTGCACGTTGAAAGATTATCGGCGTCGCAAATGCTGTCTCTAAATTCATCGGAATACTTTGTTCGCGACATCGCTAGTTGTGCGATAAAGGTATCGTTTTCAGTTAAACGGTATTTGCTATCAAGTGACGAAACATAATTGTAGTAGTCATCAGCGCTTCGTGCGGTTGTCGTTGCGGCTATAGAGAAGTCATTGGTAAAGTCATAGCGATAACGTGCCGCAAGATTGTTACTTTTACTTTCTAACGAGACAATAGTTGAGCCTAGGTTACCGGGAATAATCACATTGCTTTGGTTATCGTTAGCGATAAAGCTACCAAAGGTATGCGAACCAACGCTTCCCGTAAGTTTTACACCGGCGTCAGGTTCTGCCACATTGCGGGTATAAATAAGGTTCCAAGGTGTTGAAAAGTAATCGGTATTCTCTAAGAAAAAGGCACGTTTTTCTGGAAAAAACAAAGTGAAACTGTTGTTGATACCAAGCTGTGCAACATCGGCTTCGACTTGTGAAAAGTCAGGATTAATGGTTGCGGTAAGCGTAACTTCTGGCGTGATCCCCCATTTTAGGTCTAATCCCGGTTCTAAGGTGTTATCTGCTTGCCAATCTTCAATAGGTGCAACACTGACATCGCGGCTTTCACTGCGGCCAGCTACAATGGTTGGCACTAGCGTTAGGTTATTGCCTTGTTCGGCTTGTTCAAAACCTGACACGGTTTGCATTTGACAAACCCAACAGCTGTTAGCGTGGTCGATTTTTATTGATGAAATACGCAGGCGTTCATTTCGTGGTAAAAAGCGAACAAATTCCATCGCCATTTTTTTGCTGTTATTACCCTGTTCGAAATTTAATATGCGAAACGGAATTGAAATCTCAACAACATAACCCGTTTCTGTTAATTGCCCCGAGCTGTGCCAAATACCATCCCACGCATCGCTTTCTTGGCCTGTTAGCACGTTTTCAATGGAGTCCATTTGCACGCCAAGCGGATTAATAAAAAACTGATACGCCAGCTTTTCGTTATTGTATGAGTCAATTTTCAAACCCACTAAGTCATCGCTCCAGTTTTTATCACGGTCGCGATAAAACGCACGAATTGCATTTGGGTTTGAATCACTTACCACATAAGCAACATTGAGTGATTCACCATCTTCATAAACAAGTGCGTAGGCTTGCTCCTTGGCTGGCATATTTTCATAGGGCCAAGTGATATTGTTGATTTCGATGCGTTTTGCTTGCTGCCACACACTTTCATTTATATTGCCATCAATAACGACTGAATCTGATAAAAATGGGATTTCAAGTGTGGTGTCGGTTTTTGCTATTGCAGAGGTAGAGAGTAGAGCAGCACATAGTGCTAGCGGGTATTTCATTTTAATTGCACGAGTTTTTATTGTTTCCCGGTATTTTAGAGTGTTGCGGTTTTTCGAGCAATTTAGATAAGGTTAAGCAACAAAAAATAACGATAAAGTAACCACTTTATCGTTATTTTTACAAGGTAGGTAGTTTTTAGCGCGCCACTAACATCATTACTCCAGGTACAACGAAAAAGGCACCTAGCACATAACCTAACGCTAAAGACTTATTATTTGAGCCTACTTCAGCCAGCTTACTTGCAGCACGAAGCGGTAATTCACGTAGGAATGGTGTGCCGTAAATAAGCGCAACAGCAAATACGTTAAACATTACATGAACAAGGGCGATTGTTAATGCCACTTCCGCCGCTGCGCCTGTAATTGATGTTGCAGCAAGTAGCGCAGTAATGGTGGTACCAATGTTTGCACCTAGCGTAAATGGGTAAATTTGTTTAGTCGAGAACACACCACTACCCGCAAGCGGGATCATTAAGCTTGTTGTTGTTGACGATGATTGCACCATAACCGTAACCACAGCACCCGATGTAATACCTGCAACAGGGCCTTTACCAATCGCGCGGTGTAGCATTTCTTTGGCTGTGCCAACAAGCGCTTTTTGCAATAGTTTACCAAGTGTTGTTACTGCAAATAGAATCAGTGCAATACCCACAATTACCATAGCAATACCAAGGGTTTTGCCATCGAAAAATGCAAGGCCATCTTTAATTACGCCTACTGCAGGCTTAACAAGTGGTTTGATAAAGTTATAGCTCTTAAGTGATAGGTCAGCGTCGCCCACAAATAAATGCGCAAGGCTTTGAGATAGTTTTTGTAAAATGCCGAACGCTAATTCAAGCGGTAGGAAAATCGCAACAGCAATTAAATTAAAGAAATCGTGTACTGTTGACGCTTCAAATGCGCGTTTAAATTCTTCTTTTGAACGAATATGACCAATTGATACTAAGGTGTTTGTAATAGTTGTACCAATGTTTGCACCCATGATCATTGGAATTGCAATATGAATAGGTAATCCGCCAGCCACTAAGCCAACAATAACCGAGGTAACGGTTGAAGATGATTGTACTAACGCAGTTGCGAGTGCACCAAGCAATAATGCAACAAATGGGTTGGTTGCGAATGCAAAAATTTCTTTCGCACCTTCACTGCCACCTGAAGCTAGTTTAAAACCGCCACTTACGGTGCTAACGGCAACTAAAACCAAATAAACTAAAAATGCGATAGCAGCCCAGTTTAATAACTTGGCCGTAACACTTTGTTGGCCGTTTATTGGATTTGACGTATTTTGACTCATTTCATTTCTCTTGTTTTCGACGACCTCGTTGGTCGTGTTATGTGACATTTACATGTCATTTTTGTGACGACGCGGATTAAAACAAAGAAATATGAAAGAAATATTACAGTGAGTGTAATATTTCAACGTTAACAACAATCGATGTGTTGTTATCGTCATTAAATTGCTGTTAGAACGTTAAAATTTCGTAATGTAATAGATTGTAAATGATGAAGTTTTTATAAATCGGTGAGTTAGTGAACAATCGGTCAAAATAGCCATGGAAATCCAATTTAAGTTGTTCGACTTTGATAACTAATGTGCTATGGTTAGGCCTCTTAAATCTGTCTTACATTGATAACCGTGAGGTAACTCCTTGATTAACGTATTGTTAGTTGATGACCATGAACTCGTTCGCACAGGTATAAAGCGTATACTTGATGACGTACGTGGCTTTAAAGTGGTTGGTGAAGCGAAAACTGGCGAAGAGGCGGTTCAGTTTTGCCGTCAAAATAACCCAGATATCGTACTCATGGATATGAATATGCCAGGTATTGGTGGGTTAGAAGCAACTAAAAAAATCTGTCGATTCTGCCCAGATGTAAAGGTCATTGTATTGACCATGCAATGTGAAGACCCATTCCCGAGCAAAGTAATGCAAATTGGTGCACACGGTTACCTGACCAAAAGTGCAGGTCCTGAAGAAGTGGTTAATGCTATTCGTGCAGTGAAAACAGGGCAACGTTATATTGCGCCAGAAATTGCGCAGCAGATCGCACTAGCGCAGTTTAGCGGACGCAATGATGAAAACCCGTTTGCAAGCCTATCAGACCGCGAATTACAGATTATGCTGATGATCACTAAAGGTGAGAAAGTACAAACTATTGCAGATCAGCTAAACTTAAGCTCAAAAACGGTCAATTCATACCGTTACCGTATGTTTGAAAAGCTTAATGTGGGTGGCGATGTAGAATTAACACACCTTGCTATCCGCCATAAAATGATTGAGATTGACGCCGAATAACACGATGTCGGCGTTTAACGCAAAAGCCTTTCTAAAAACCGTATCAAATGAACCCGGCGTTTATCGAATGTTAGACGTCAAAGGGCAAGTTATATACGTTGGTAAAGCAAAAAATTTAAAAAAGCGTCTTTCAAGCTATTTTCGCGACAACATTCCCGAAAACAAAACCCGAGCGTTAGTGGCGAATATTTGCGGTGTTGAAGTTACACTGACGAATACCGAAACCGAAGCGCTACTGCTTGAAAATAATTTAATAAAAAAATACATGCCGCGTTACAACATCTTGTTGCGCGACGACAAATCCTATCCTTATATTTTAGTAACTAACCATACGCATCCGCGTTTAGCATTTCACCGTGGCGCTAGAAAAATTAAAGGCGAGTATTTTGGCCCTTATCCAAGTGCCGGAGCCGTGTCTGAAAGTTTGCGTCTAATGCAAAAAATTTTCCCAGTGCGCCAATGTGAAGATGCGTACTACCGCGCACGCAGTCGCCCGTGTTTACAATATCAGTTAAAGCGTTGTTCAGCGCCATGCGTAGGTAAAATTTCCGATACGGATTACCAACAAGAAGTAGATATGGTGAAAAAGTTTCTGGCGGGACGCTCGTCAGAAGTAATCGCAACATTGGTTGAAAAAATGGAAGCGGCGAGTATGTCGCTCGAATTTGAAAAGGCAGCGCAATTGCGTGACCAAATTTTATTGCTGCGTAAAATGCAAGAGCAACAAGCGGTATCGGGCAATGTTGCAGAGCTCGATGTAATTGGTTTCTCGGCTAAAAATGGCTTGGTGGCGGTACATGTGTTGATGATCCGCGACCATAAGATTTTGGGTTCTAAAACGTATTTTCCAAAAACGCCAAAAGACAGTAGCAATGAAGAAGTCTTAGAATCGTTTTGTGCACAATATTATGTGCAATTATCCAATACCGGACGAATTCCAAAACAATTAGTTGTACCGTTTGCATTTGCTGGCAGTGATACGTTAGCAGAAGGGTTATCGGCTATTTGCAGTAAGAAAATTGCATTTGTATTAGCGCTGCGTGGTGAAAAGGCTGACTATTTGGCACTTGCTAATAAAAATGCAGCAAATGCCTTAGAAGTAAAACAAAGTGCAAAAGACTCCATTGCGAAACGTTATGTTGAATTAAAAGAAGCGCTAAGTCTAGAAACCATTAATCGTATGGAGTGTTTTGATATTAGTCATACCATGGGCGAAAACACAGTTGCGTCGTGTGTGGTATTTGACGATCAAGGTCCAGCCAATAAAGAATATCGCCGCTTTAATGTTGAAGGCATTACACCAGGTGATGATTATGCCGCCATGGCATTTGCACTTAGAAAGCGTTACAACAAACTGACTGACGAAAGTAAAATCCCCGACATTATTTTTATTGACGGTGGTAAAGGACAGTTATCACAAGCTGAACATTATTTTGCTGATTGGCCACACAACAAATTACCGCTATTAATAGGTGTTGCCAAAGGCACATCACGAAAACCGGGTTTAGAGACGCTATTAATTGATGGCGGCAGGCGCACGGTGAATTTATCATCGGATGCGCCAGCGTTACATTTAATTCAACATATTCGTGACGAAAGTCACCGCTTTGCTATTGCAGGGCACCGTAATAAACGTCAAAAGCAGCGCAATACATCTGTGCTTGAAGAGATTTCAGGGGTTGGCGCGAAAAAACGTCAAGCCGTATTAAAATATTTAGGTGGCATTCAAGGGGTAAAAAGCGCTACTATTTCTGAATTGGAGCGAGTGCCGGGCATTAGTCGTAGCATCGCAGAACGAATCTATCATCATCTAAATGATGACAAATAAATAAAATACCAATATGTGGAACATTCCAAATACACTTACAGCTTTTCGCCTGATCTTAATTCCGATTTTTATTGTTTTCTTTTTTATTCCAGCTAAGTGGTCTTTTTTCTGGGCCGCATTTATTTTTTGGCTTGCCTCAGTCACCGATATGTTAGATGGCTATTTAGCAAGAAAACTTGAACAATCAACACCATTTGGTGCGTTCCTTGACCCTGTTGCTGACAAAGTAATGGTGTCAGTTGCGCTTATTGCATTAACCCAACATTACCAATCACTCTATATTACGATTCCGACCATTATTATTATTGGTCGAGAAATTATCGTATCGGCATTGCGTGAATGGATGGCGGAAGTGGGTGAGCGCGCCAATGTGGCGGTATCGCAATTAGGTAAAATTAAAACCGCAGCACAAATGTTGGCGATTATTGGTTTGATTTGGCAGTACGATAGCCAAATGATCACCTTATCATTTGTATTATTTTATATTGCGACTATCTTAACCTTTATTTCGATGGTGCAATATTTGGTTGCTGGCTGGGGCGCGTTGTCTCAATCAAACAATTAAATTGGTGTTTGTGCATTGAAATAAGTGCATAAACGAGTGTTTTTAAATCATTTTAGATAAAAAATAATCAAACAACTTATTTCCGACATTTTTATGTTGACGCGTTTAATAATCTATGTAGAATGCGTCGGTGTTGAGAGGGGAGTGGTTAACTAACTACCCAATTGGAAGTGCGAGTATAGCTAAGCTGCTCGAAGCAAGAATGCGACAAGGTCGTGTTAGTGCTAAGTTAAAAAACGGTTTATGGAACGCGAGTATAGCTCAGCTGGTAGAGCGCGACCTTGCCAAGGTCGAGGTCACGAGTTCGAACCTCGTTACTCGCTCCAACTTCTTAAAGAAGTCGGCGGAATGGCAGAGTGGCCATGCAGCGGATTGCAAATCCGTCTACCTCGGTTCGACTCCGGGTTCCGCCTCCATTTTCAACACTCCACATGCGAAAGCAGCCCGATGCCCGGGTGGTGGAATTGGTAGACACAAGGGATTTAAAATCCCTCGTCAGTAATGACGTGCCGGTT
>NZ_PQCB01000016.1:146230-192341 GCF_002964745.1 Pseudoalteromonas sp. T1lg24
TTGATTTTAGAATCAATTTGATGCGAGTATAGCTCAGCTGGTAGAGCGCGACCTTGCCAAGGTCGAGGTCACGAGTTCGAACCTCGTTACTCGCTCCAAATTGGTTTTTGCTGCAACGTAGAAACCCGATGCCCGGGTGGTGGAATTGGTAGACACAAGGGATTTAAAATCCCTCGCTAGTAATAGCGTGCCGGTTCAAGTCCGGCCCCGGGCACCACTTATTTGAGTTAAGCCTCACAAAAAGCCATTGGCAGCGAGTATAGTGCAACTGCTCGAAGTAACCTTTAGTTACTAAGCTAAAAAACGGTTGAAATGGAATGCGAGTATAGCTCAGCTGGTAGAGCGCGACCTTGCCAAGGTCGAGGTCACGAGTTCGAACCTCGTTACTCGCTCCAATTTTTAGGAAAAATAATTAATAATTTGGTTTCACCAAGCCAGAACTACTATCTTTAAGAGTTAGAACCAATTATTTATCCAGCTTCATTATGAAGACATTGGCGGAATGGCAGAGTGGCCATGCAGCGGATTGCAAATCCGTCTACCTCGGTTCGACTCCGGGTTCCGCCTCCATTATCGAAAGATAATACTCTCCACATGCGAAAGCAGCCCGATGCCCGGGTGGTGGAATTGGTAGACACAAGGGATTTAAAATCCCTCGTCAGTAATGACGTGCCGGTTCAAGTCCGGCCCCGGGCACCACTTTATATCAAATTTAATCCCTTATAATTCTAAGCATATTTTTAGCTAAATTTACTTTGCTTTGCATCATCTGATGTTTTAGGATCAGACCCACGATGGAATACAAGTTTAACACTTTGAAAAACGCACTGATTTTTACTTTATTACTGGTTTTCAGTAAGGCTATTCTAGCCGTTGAAGTGACCGACCTTTATCAATATAAAGCGGTAGTTGATGATAAATCTCAAGCGCAACAACGCCGAGCAAACCGTGTTGGTTTTATTGGTGTGCTTGAAAAAGTATCCGGCCGCAGTATTGATAAATCACACCCAGCAATTGGTGATGCGTTTAAAAACCTGTCTCGCTTTGTACTCAAATACGAGTATGAAGAGTCTTTATACCAAACGTATTTAAAAATTCGTTATCAGCCACAATTAATCGACGGCGTACTTAATGAGATGGAAATCCCGATTTGGGGTAACCGCAGACCGCTGACGTTAATTTGGCTTGCAATTGAAGAAGACGTGCAACGCTCATTAGTCACCAAAGAAGACTACCCACAAATTTTTCACTTACTCGATACTAATAGTAATAATGCAGGCTTACCGATTGTTATGCCGTTACTTGATCTCGAAGATCGTATGAATTTAACGGTTACAGATGTGTGGGCTAACTTTCCGCAGCAAATTTTAAATGCGTCGCGTCGTTACGAACCTGAAGTAATTGTGTCGGCAAGGCTGTATCAACGCGAGAATGTATGGCATTTGGATTGGCAATTTACCAACCAAGGCACATTCCAATTACACCAGCTTAAGGGTGACAAACTCACGATTATCGGAGAGCTTGTTAGTAGTATTTCAACGCAAATCGCCAAGCAGTATGCATCACTTAGTGAAACTGAGGTTACCAGCAGTGTGTCAGTACGCTTTTTTGGTGTAAAAGGTATTAAACAGCTTGAAGCGTTAAAAACTCGCTTACGTACGCTTACCCAAGTTGATGAATTAGATATAAGTTTCCGTCAAGGGGAACGTGTGGATTTAGTGCTATATCTTAATGCGCACGTAGATAGCTTGAAAAAAGCGCTACAATTGGATTCACAATTTGAGATTATTTTTGATCCATTTAGTCATCAAAGTACACAACAACTTGAGTATCAATGGCTAAGCCAGTAATGAGTGAATATCAACAAATGGCGTTGCCGGTAACATTGCCGGACGACGAAACATTTATGAGCTTCTTTGGCGGTGAAAATTCCCATGTTGTTAAACAACTTGAAGTGGGATTAACACAACTGCAAACAATGCCATTTAATTATGTGTACTTGTGTGGTTTTTCCGACTCAGGTAAATCACATTTACTGTATGCAACGTGTATTCGCGCACAGGAGCTCGGTTTATCGTGCTTTTTGTTATCCTGTAAAGATCTCGCTTGGCTTGACCCTCACGTACTTGACGACCTAGAAAAGCTCGATGTTATTTGCATTGATGATATTCAGCAAGTAGCAGGCGACCCACTGTGGGAAAAAGCGCTATTTAACTTTTTCAATCGCTTCAATAGTGAAGGAAAAATGTTAGTAGTAGCAGGGGATTTACTGCCTAATATGCTTAATATTGCATTGCCAGATCTCGAATCGCGACTCAACTGGGGCACCACTTTTCAAATCCGCTCGATGAGTGATGATGATAAAGCCGAAGCGTTAGTAAAACGTGCGAAAATGCGTGGCCTAACACTCACTGAAGAAGCGACACGTTTTTTATTGTCACGCGTTAGTCGTGATATGCGTGCATTACTGGATATTTTAGATAAGCTTGATCATGCTTCAATCGTTGAACAGCGCAAGCTTACCATTCCGTTTATTAAGTCTATTTTAGATCTATAAAGCATGAGCACGTTTTGAAAAATAGTGCTCGTGTCTATTTTATTTGTAACACAGGCATCGATGCGAGCGAAACGCAGCAAAGACTGTGTTGAAAATCAAAATATAAGCTCGCTATCTATTAAATCTTCAGCTTAGTTCTAAATTGTTTTTTATCGCAATATACGACCACTAAATTAGTGCAATCGAAATAAGCCAAAAAAAACCACCTAAAATTAACAATAACGTGCCTTTTTAACCATTATCGCTCTAGTAAAAACAATTGTTTTTCGGGTATCATAATGGGCTAATTTTTATTAAAAAATGTTACGTTAATCGATAGTTAAACGTTACGAGAAATCAAGCCAACTCAATGTAATATTGAGCTGGTTGGCAAAAACGAGTGAAAAGCCCTTATGAATTTAGAAGCAATCTTGGCTGAAGCCCTTGAAGCTGTTGAGAAAGCCAGTGAAATCGCTCATTTAGAAGATGTGCGCGTAAATTACCTAGGTAAAAAAGGCGAAATTACTAGCCTATTAAAAAGCCTTGGTAAAATGGACCCAGAAGAACGTAAAACTGCAGGTCAGGTAATTAACCAAGCAAAGCAGCAAGTTCAAGAAAAAATCAATGCGAAGCGCGAAGCGCTTCAAGAAAAAGCATTAGCAGAGAAGCTAGCAAAAGAAACTATTGATGTGACGCTACCGGGTCGTACTCAACCGACTACGGGTCTACATCCTGTAACACGTACTATCGAACGAATTGAAAGCTTTTTTGGTGAGCTAGGTTTTGCTGTTAAATCTGGTCCGGAAGTGGAAGACGATTTCCATAACTTTGACGCGTTGAATATTCCTGAACATCACCCAGCACGTGCTGATCACGATACCTTCTATTTTAATCCAAAGCTGGTATTGCGTACGCAAACAAGTGGTGTACAAATCCGTACTATGGAAGCGGAACAACCACCACTGCGTATCATTTCACCGGGTCGTGTATACCGTAATGATTACGACCAAACGCATACGCCAATGTTCCACCAGGTAGAAGGCTTGATGGTTGATAAAAACGTAAGCTTCACAGAGCTTAAAGGGATTTTGCACGATTTCTTACGTAACTTTTTTGAAGAAGATATGGAAATCCGTTTCCGTCCTTCGTACTTCCCATTCACTGAGCCATCAGCAGAAGTGGACGTGAGAGGTAAAAACGGTAAATGGTTAGAAGTATTAGGCTGTGGCATGGTTCACCCAAATGTACTTCGCTCTGTTGGCATCGATCCTGAAGAATACACAGGTTTCGCATTTGGTATGGGCGTTGAGCGCTTAACCATGTTGCGTTACGGCGTAAATGACTTACGTGCATTTTTCGAAAACGACTTAAAATTCCTAAACCAATTCAAGTAAGAGTGAAGTAACAATGAAATTTAGTGAAAAGTGGCTAAGAGAATGGGTAAACCCAGCAATTGATACTGATGCACTTTCTGAGCAACTGTCGATGGCAGGCCTTGAAGTGGATGGTTTAGACGCCGTTGCCGGTGATTTTTCAGGCGTTGTTATTGGTCAAGTGGTTGAATGTGGCCAACACCCAGATGCAGACAAATTACGCGTAACTAAAGTAGATGTTGGCGAAGACGAACTACTTGATATCGTTTGTGGTGCTGCAAACTGTCGCCAAGGTTTAAAAGTAGCGGTTGCTAAAGTTGGCGCGGTATTACCGGGCGATTTTAAAATTAAGAAAGCAAAATTACGCGGTCAACCTTCTCACGGCATGTTATGTGCGTTCGAAGAGTTAGGTATGGCTGAAAGCTCAGACGGCATTTTAGAGTTACCTGAAGACGCAGTAATTGGCACAGATATTCGCGAATACTTCGGCTTAGATGATGTGACTATTGACGTTGATTTAACGGCAAACCGCAGTGATTGTCTTGGTATTAAAGGTCTTGCACGCGAAGTAGGCGTATTAAACAGCCTTGACGTTACTAACGTTGAAATTACGCCGGTTACACCGACA
The DNA here is from genome assembly GCF_002964745.1 of Pseudoalteromonas sp. T1lg24. Classification (NCBI taxonomy): domain Bacteria; kingdom Pseudomonadati; phylum Pseudomonadota; class Gammaproteobacteria; order Alteromonadales; family Pseudoalteromonadaceae; genus Pseudoalteromonas; species Pseudoalteromonas sp. T1lg24. Next base: position 150,768 of record NZ_PQCB01000016.1, read on the forward strand.
ATTGATGACAAAATTGACATTGAATTAGTTAATCCTGAGTCATGTCCTCGTTATTTAGGTCGTGTAATTAAGGGCATTAACCTAAACGCTGAATCACCACTTTGGATGGTTGAGAAATTACGTCGTAGCGATATTCGTTCAATTGATCCTGTGGTTGATGTAACAAACTACGTATTACTCGAACTTGGTCACCCAATGCACGCGTTTGACTTAAACGCAATTGAAGGTGGTATTAAAGTACGTAACGCAAATCCAGGTGAAGAGCTTGTATTACTTGACGGCAATACGGCAAAGCTAAAAGAGAACACGCTGTTAATTGCTGATGACCAAAAAGCACTTGCGATGGCTGGTATCTTCGGTGGTGAGAAATCAGGTGTTACCGAAACAACACACGATATCTTATTAGAAAGTGCTTTCTTCAGCCCGCTGGCAATTGCAGGACAAGCGCGTAGCTACGGTTTACATACGGATGCATCGCACCGTTATGAACGCGGTGTTGATTACAAACTTCAGCATGACGCAATGGAGCGTGCAACCCAACTATTACTCGATATTGTTGGCGGTGAAGCAGGCCCTGTAGTTGAAGCTGTATCTGAAGCGCACCTACCAAAAGCTAAATCAGTGACATTGCGTCGCGCACGTTTAGACCGTGTTATCGGCTACCACATTGATGATGCTACGGTAACAAATATTCTTACCCGTTTAGGTCTAACAGTTAGCTTTGAAAATGACACATGGCAAGCTGATGTACCAAGTTACCGTTTTGATATTTCAATTGAAGAAGACTTAATTGAAGAAGTCGCACGTGTATTTGGTTACAACAATATTCCAAACGTAGCACCAACAGCGAAATTGGCGATGACAGATCACCAAGAAGCCGTGCTGCCGCTTAAGCGTTTTCGCAATGAATTAGTAAGCCGTGGTTACCAAGAGGCAATCACCTACAGTTTTGTTGACCCTAAAGTACAAAGCTTACTACACCCAAGTGCTGATGCGCTGGTATTACCGCACCCAATTTCAATTGAAATGTCGGCAATGCGCGTAAGCTTATTACCTGGCTTATTAGGCTCTGTGGTATATAACCAAAACCGTCAGCAATCACGTATTCGCCTATTTGAATCAGGCTTAAAGTTTGTTAAAAACGATGCCGCTGAAAATGGTGTTGAGCAAACGCAAATTATTGGTGGTGTGATTTACGGTAACACGCATAACGAACATTGGGGTATCGCATCAACACCAGTCGACTTTTTTGATGTAAAAGGCGACGTTGAAGCACTGTTAAACCTAACTGGTGATATGGCGAATATTTCGTTTGTTGCTGAGCAAAATGAAGGTTTACACCCAGGTCAATCAGCTTCGATTATAAGAAATGGTAAAAAAATTGGTTACTTAGGCTGTATTCACCCAGAAATACAGTCTAAACTAGGAATTAACAATCAAGTTTTTGCCTTTGAAATCGAGTTGTTAGGTTTAGAAAACCGTGTATTACCTGAAGCGGTTGAGGTTTCTAAGTTCCCATCTAACCGACGCGATATTGCGATTGTTGTTAAAGATTCGGTAAATGCTGGTGATATTTTAGAGTCAATTAAAAAAGTTGGCGGAAATCAACTAGTTGACCTAAACTTATTCGACGTGTATAAGGGCAAAGGAGTTGAGGCTGATCACAAGAGTTTAGCGATTGCATTAACACTGCAAAATTCAGAGCGAACCCTTGAAGAGAAAGACATCAACTCAATTGTAGACTTAGTGGTGGCCGAATTGGCTGAACAATTTAACGCATCGTTGAGGGACTAGATTATGGCGCTTACAAAAGCCGACATAGCTGAACACCTATTTGTAAAACTGGGTATTAACAAAAAAGACGCTAAAGACCTTGTCGAAAGCTTTTTTGAAGAGATTCGTACTGCACTAGAAGCAGGCGAGCAAATTAAGCTTTCTGGCTTTGGTAATTTTGATCTTAGAGATAAGAAAGAGCGTCCGGGGCGCAACCCTAAAACGGGTGAAGATATTCCAATTTCTGCACGCAGAGTTGTTACATTCCGCCCAGGTCAAAAACTGAAGACACGCGTAGAAGTTGGTACCAGTAAAGACTAACCAAGCGTATGTATGAAGCCAATTCGAAAAAGCCTGCTTAATGCAGGCTTTTTTATTTGCTCTTTACTAGGGTCTGTTGACCTTTCAAGTTCATTTTTGCAGCAGTTTGATTGGGTTTTATACAAGGCAGAGGCTGCGTGGCATAGTTATTCTATGTGAGTCAGCCGATAATACAGTAGAAAAGCCAATCAAGCGCTGCCGAATGGTTCTTTTGAGCGCACTTTTCTCATTGTTGCTCGATATTTGCTTAGATTACTAGGCCACACATCGAGCGCCGCGATAAACGCACGCTCAAAAAGAACAAAAATAGAACAGCAAAGGTCAGCAGACCCTACAAGCAATCGAATTTTACTTGATGTAAAAACCTTATCGTGGCGACGTGAAATTACCGTCTTCAATACGCGATAGGGTATCTGCCGCAAGATTTGCGAGCTCACTTAATGATTTACCTTGATTCGTAAGCTCATATTCAAGCGGTGCTAAGTCAATATTTTGCACGCCAGCTTCTTTTGCTACTAATGCCCAAATATAAGAAAGCTTATGCTCTTCCATTTGATAAAACATATTTGTCAGAGCGGTGTAGATTTCTGGCTTGGCTTCGTTGCCAGCCGGGTTTAACTCAAGCGCATGGTAAAGCTTATCTATTGCCAAATCGCTATCAAACTTAGTGTAGTAAGTAGCTAATTTGTATTGGAATTCAGACGTTTCTAACTCACGTTTTTCATCCATTGCAATCAGTGATTGAATGGCGCCTTCGTCACCATTTCGTGACCAGTGATAGAATAGCAGGTGTGGATATTGTGAATTTCGCGTTTCTTTCGATAAACGGTTTATCTCTTTTAGTGCAGTGAGGTGACCATTTACGCGCGACGTGGTTTTTTCTTTTAGTTTAATGTGTTCAATGCTAGCTGCTAACTCAACACATTTCGCATAATCGTGAAATGCGCTGAGTAGTTTGTATTTAGTTGCATCATCAGGCGTTTTTGATTCTGCATAACGCCCTAAAATAACGTCGGCACGCTCGGTATTACAATGGCTGTCGGTATTAAGATCGGCGCAAAACTGGCTATTTTCGTCACAAATTTCACGAATACTTTTGGCATTGTCGCAGCCAACGAGAAGAGAAAGCAAACAAAGTGCAGATAGTTTTTTTAACACAATTTAATGACATAACTACAATAGGATGTTCTAAGCTTAGCGAATCCTTTGCTTAAATGTAATAGTGCATTGGTCATAATTCGCATAAATTTGTTTTCGCTCAAGGGGATTATCGGTACGCGGCAAAAGTCTGATATTGAAATGGTGGAAAAAACAATGTTTTTCAATTAGAATGCACGCGTCTAAAGCACTTCTCACAATTAACGCTTTAGGCTATCCGTTCAAAATTTTACGTTTAGGTAGACAAAATGACCTCATCTCACGAGCAAGATTATCTGAATAGCTGGCAGGAACGCCAAGACTTCGCTGAAAGCATGCAACCAATTATTGGTAAGCTTTACCGTAACCGTGGCATCGAGATTGCCATCTACGGTCGTCCACTAATTAATGCAAGCACAATTGACGTTATTAAAGCACACAAAACTGTTGCACAATTTGAAGACAGCAAACTACGTCTTCGCGAAAGCTTCCCGTTTTTAGAAGCTATCGACAAAATGGAACTGACTTCAGCACGTATCGATTTAGGTAAACTAGCTTATGCTTATATCTATAAAAATGCGGGTGAAGGTCGTTCAATCGAAGAGTACCTAGCAGCAGAACTTGCTGAAATCCACAATAAAGAAGACAAAATTGAACCGCGCGACGTAGTCCTTTACGGTTTCGGTCGTATCGGTCGTTTATTAGCACGTCTTCTAATCGAGAAAAGTGGTCCTCACACAGATTTACGTTTACGTGCAATTGTTGTACGTGGCGGTAAAAAAGGCGACCTTGAAAAGCGTGCAAGCTTATTACGCCGCGATTCAATTCATGGTCCTTTCAACGGCTCAATCACTGTTGATAATGAGCGTAATGCAATTAAAGCAAACGGTAGCTACATTCAAGTTATCTACGCTAACTCGCCAAGCGAAGTAGATTACACGCAATACGGCATTGAAAATGCGCTTGTAGTTGATAACACAGGTATCTGGAAAGACGAAGATGGCCTTGGTCAGCATTTAGCGGCAAAAGGTGCGTCAAAAGTACTTCTTACAGCACCAGCTAAAGGCAATATCAAAAACGTTGTTTACGGCGTAAATAACAAAGATATCCTGTCTGAAGATACAATTATCTCAGCAGCAAGCTGTACAACAAATGCGATTACGCCAACGCTAAAAGCATTAAATGACAAGTTCGGTATTAAGAACGGTCACGTTGAAACAGTTCACTCGTACACGAACGACCAGAACTTAATTGATAACTATCACAGCGCTGAGCGCCGTGGCCGTGCTGCGGCACTTAACATGGTTATCACGTCAACGGGTGCTGCAAAAGCAGTATCTAAAGCATTACCTGAGCTTGAAGGTAAGCTTACAGGTAACGCTATTCGCGTACCGACACCAAATGTGTCAATGGCAATTCTTAACCTTAACCTTGAAACTGCAACATCAGTTGAAGAGTTAAACGAATTCCTACGTGAAACCGCACTTTACTCAGATTTACGTGATCAAATCGATTACACTGCATCTACTGAAATCGTATCAACTGACTTAGTTGGTAGCCGTTATGCAGGTGTTGTTGATTCACAAGCAACGATTGTTGATGGTGATCGCGTAGTACTTTACGTTTGGTACGATAACGAGTTTGGTTATAGCTGTCAGGTTGTTCGCTGTATGCAAGATATGGCTGAAGTAACACACCCAAGCTTACCTCGTTAATCTAATTTTTTATCTAAAAGCCGGCCATTGTGCCGGCTTTTTTATTCAATTACTCGCATATTGTTTCAGCCCACTCGTTATTTTGATAGGCTTAAAGCTATTGTGCGTTAGGGAACACAGTTTATGAGAATTACAAGCCAATTCGATAGCGGTAATATTGAGGTACTTAGCCTTGAGAACCGTGAAGATATTCAATTAAAAATTAAAAATGACAACCAGTCTGAATTTTTCCAGTGGTTTCACTTTAAATTAGAATCACAAATTGATTTATTACATCGTTTGACGATTGTTGATTTAGATAAATCAGCGTACCCAGAGGGGTGGGTTGATTACCAAGCAGTTGCATCGTATGACCGTCAAACATGGTTCCGAGTACCAACTAAGTTTGAAAATAACCAATTAGTTATCGAGTTTACACCAGAGTGCGAACAAGTATATTTCGCATACTTTGCACCATACAGCTATGAGCGCCATCAAGACTTACTTTCTTGGGCGCAATCACACGAAAGCTGTACCATCGAAACATTAGGTGAAACACTTGATGGCCGCGATATTAGCGTATTACAAATCGGCGAACCTGCTGATGATAAGAAAACAATTTGGATGATCGCCCGTCAGCACCCTGGTGAAACCATGGCAGAGTGGTTCATTGAAGGTGTGCTTCACAAACTATTGGATGACGAAGACGCACATGCCGCTGCACTATTAAATAAAGCGGTTTTCTATATTGTGCCTAATATGAACCCAGACGGTAGTGTACGTGGTCACCTTCGTACCAATGCGGCGGGCGTTAACCTAAACCGTGAATGGCAAACACCATCAATCGAAAAGAGTCCAGAAGTATATTTTGTACGCGAAAAAATGTTCGCTACCGGTGTTGATATGTGTCTTGATGTACACGGCGATGAAGCGATTCCGTTTAACTTCTTTGCGGGCAGTGAAGGCATTCCACGTTACGATGCGCGCTTAAAAGACCTAGAAGATAGCTTTAAAGCGGCGATGTTTGTTACTACACCAGAGTTCCAAGATGAACATGGTTATCCAAAAGATGAACCAGGTCAGGCAAATTTAACTGTGGGTTCTAGCTGGGTGGGCCAAGAATTCAATTGTTTGTCTTACACAATTGAAATGCCATTTAAAGATAATAATAATTTACCAGATCTTGATTACGGCTGGTCAGATCGCCGTTCGTATTCATTTGGACAAGACACACTTGCAGCAATCGTAAGTGTGGTAGATAAACTACGATAATAAAAACAGGGGAGCTTATACCAATTCACTTAAATAGCTGGTCATTTTAGCGGGTTAAATATCATGCTAACTGCGTTTGAATTTATCAATGTAGAACAACTACATAAGAAAAATTCTGCCTTGTTATCATTTTATTTCTCCAGCGCTAGTTCTGATCACATACTTAACAGAATTGGTATTGCTCCCCAAAAAAATAATAACAAGAGGAACAAGTTGTGGAAGCATTTGGCAATTTTTTAGATATGCTAGATGGTATGTTAGGGAGTGCCTTTTGGTTTCCTTACGTGCTACTAGGGGTTGGTCTATTTTTTACCATTTACTTAAAATTTCCACAGGTGTTGTATTTTAAACACGCCTGGAAAATTGTAAGTGGTAAATACGATAAAAAAGAACACGAAGGTGATACTACGCACTTCCAAGCGTTAGCAACAGCGCTTTCAGGTACCGTGGGTACGGGTAACATCGGTGGTGTCGCACTGGCAATATCAATTGGTGGTCCAGCGGCGCTTTTCTGGATGTGGATGACTGCGTTTTTCGGTATGACAACCAAATTTGTTGAGGTAACGTTATCTCATAAATACCGTGTTAAAACAGAAGACGGCACTATGGCCGGTGGCCCAATGTACTACATGGACCGTCGCTTAAATATGAAATGGCTAGCGGTACTGTTTGCAATCGCAACCGTAATTAGCTCATTTGGTACAGGTTCACTGCCACAAATCAATAATATCGCCCAAGGTATGGAAGCAAGCTTTGGTCTTGAACCGATGCTAACGGGTGGCGTTTTAGCAATTTTATTAGCACTGGTTATTTTAGGTGGTATTAAACGTATTGCGGCAATTACTTCACGCGTTGTGCCATTTATGGCAGCCGTTTATATCATTGGTGCGTTTGGCGTAATTTTTTATAACATCGAAAATATCGGCCCTGCATTTGCCTCGGTATTTACTAATGCCTTTACCGGCTCTGCAGCAGCAGGCGGCTTTATTGGTGCGTCATTTGCCTATGCGTTTAACCGTGGTGTAAACCGTGGTTTATTCTCAAACGAAGCAGGTCAAGGTTCTGCGCCAATTGCCCACGCCTCAGCGAAGGCGGATGAGCCAGTATCTGAAGGTATGGTGTCAATTCTTGAACCGTTTATCGATACAATTATTATTTGTACGTTAACGGGTCTTGTAATTTTATCATCAGGCGCGTGGACAGAAAAATTTGATACACGTTTTGAACGTACCAGCATGGAATTTATCGATGGTACATATCATGAGCGTGTTGATGCACAGCGCAACGAACTTTACGCGTATTTAAATGGCGGTGAGTCAAGCGTTAAGCCGTTTAATGGTACGCTAAATGTTGTTGAAGGTAAGGCTGTAAATCAAAACTTTACCGTGTTACATAATCGTTCGGTGGGTGAGAAAATTCGTTTCTTACTTGATGGCGACCACTTGCATACCGGTACAATTGTTATCAAAAAAGGTAAAATTGTTGATAAAAGTATCGTTGTTAAGGGTAAGTCGCTTGTACACTCAGCAGAGCTAACAACGCTTGCATTCCAGCGAGGCTACTTTGGTGAAAATGGTCAATACATTGTATCGATTGGTTTATTACTATTCGCGTTTTCTACGGCAATTGCATGGTCTTACTATGGTGACCGCGCAATGACCTATTTACTAGGATCTCGTTCAGTAATGCCTTATCGCGTATTTTATGTAGCAGCGTTTTTCTGGGCATCATTTGCAGACACCACTTTAGTGTGGAAATTGGCGGCAGTTGCCATTGTTGTAATGACCTTACCTAACTTATTCGGCATTATGTTGCTGCGTAAGGAAATGAAACAGTCAGTAGATGACTATTGGGTGAAGTTTAAAAAAGACAACAGCCAAGAAAAAGAGTAAAATAGAAGGCGCCTTAAGGCGCCTTTTTTATTAGTTTAATGGAGCAGTAAATGGCGAGGATAAGTTGTCCAGCGTGTAGCAAACCGATTTCCGATAAACATAAAGTATGTCCACATTGTGATACTGCTGTAGCAGGGCTTGATGATCATGAAAGAGCAAGGCTCGCTGGTCGTCGTTACGTTAAGCGTAAGCAAGCGCTGCTCAATCAGTCATTTGTTGCATTGATTATTTTCTTAGGCGGTTTTTTGTACCTTTACTCACGAGAGCCAGCTGCAGATAGCATCGAACAAATGACAACCTATGGCGCCATTGCTGTGGGTTTTATCTGGTACCTTATTAACCGTATTCGCATCATTTTATTGAAAAAGTCTTAGCATGAACATTGAACATTTAGTTAACACCTTAACGCCAGAAATTTTCGAACGCCTTGAGTACGGCGCTGCAACCGGAAAGTGGCCAGATGGCACGCCACTGTCTGATGAGCAACGAGAGCAAACTGTTCAGCTAGTGATGTTGTACCAAGCAAAAGTAGCTAAAACCAATGAGCAATTCACGATTGGTGAAGATGGCCAGATGGTGCAAAAGTCAAAAGCAGAATTAAAGAAAGAATTCAGTCCTAAAAATGAGATCGCAAGGTTCGCGCAAGATGATATTTAGTAGTTTATTCACGCCGAAATGGAAAAGTAAAAAAGCATCAGATCGTTTATTAGCAATTAGCCAACTTGATGCCAATAAAGTAAAAGATAATACAATCTTAAACCAGTTAGCTAATAATGATGACGACGACAAGGTTAAGATTGCAGCATTAAAACGCATTAATGACATTAGTTTATGGTGGCAAACATATAAACAAGAAAACAGCCAGCCAGTTGTTAGTGCAGCTGAAAAAGAAATTTTTAATCAGCTTGAACAAAAAAAGCCAACTAACGATGAACTCGAGTTACTGGTAAAACGTTGTGATAAAACCCAACAATTAGAAGCGTTACTGCCACTAGTAAACGATTTTAATGTGCAAGTTTCGTTACTAAAGCGAATCGGTAAAAAGCCGTTAATCACAGATTTCTTTGCTCACGCCAGTGATTCGCAACAACTGGAGTTAGTTCCAGTTATGCAGCAATATCAATTAGATAAAGCATTGTTGAAGCATGCAAAACCAGCACTTGCTGAACAACTAAAACAACAAGAAGAAACGCGTAAATGCGAAGCGCTTAAACCAATCGAGGTGAATAAGGCAAGTACATTAGTATTGGCTAAACTAAACGCATTGCGCGATAAGTTTGATTTTGTAAAGTGCGATACCGAATACAAACAACTTGAAGCCCAGTGGCAGCAGCTTGAATTAGATTACTTAGACGATAAGCAAAGTGTGGTTGCTAAATACCAAGATATTACGGCAAAAGCACAAAAGCATTTAGTTGGTTTAAAAGCCAAGTTTGATGAAGAACAAGCGGCTAAGTTAAGACAAGATAAAATTAAGTCAATAAAGCAAACAAGCGTAAGCTTGAAAGAACGCGGTGAAAATGCGCTAGATGCGCTATTGCTTGAACCGACAGCTGATAATGTATCAGCACTAGAAACGGCATTATCAGCAATGAATGCGCATCAAGCAGAGCTAGATAGCTTATCACAAAGCGATAGTGACTTTACTAAGTTCACTCAGCGTTTAACAGCGCAATGTGCTGAAATAAAAGATGTTATTGAGTCATTGCCTGCGATTGCTGAGCAAGTTAATTTAGGTAAAACATTAATTTTTGCAAGTGACTTACAAGGGCTTGATGAAGCGCAAGAAGCTAAGTCTCAGTGGTATAGCACCACGTCAGATATGCTAAAACAGTTACCAAAACCGTTATTGCAAAACTATCAAAAGCAAATGCGCGAAATGGATAAGCACTGGAAAGCGTCGCATCAAGACCTGCTTAAAGAAGTTAAATCGCTTCAGCAGGATATAACGAAACAGCTTAAAGATATCAAACGTTTAATTGACGCGGGTCGCTACAAGGTGTGTTTTGGTATTTTTAAAGGTGTACAAGAAAATATTGAAAAGCTACCTAAGTCATCACAACAAAAGCTTGAAGCAGAATATCAACTTGTTGATCAAGAATTAACGAAGGTAAACGAGTGGCAACGTGAAATTAGTTTGCCGAAACGTCATGAGTTAATTGAAGAAGTTAAGCAGAAAATTGCACTAAATGATGTAGATATTGCCGAGTTAAGCCAATGGATTAAGGTAGCACGTAAACGTTGGAACGAACTTGGCTACATTGCAACGGATGAAGAAAAAACGCTAGATGAAACTTTTAATCAACAGTTAGAAATCGCGTTTACGCCGTGTCGAGAGCACTATGCTGCACTTGAAGCCGCTCGCGAACAAAATGTTGTGACACGTAAAAATCTGATTGTGCAATATCAAGCGTTAGCAGATAGCGTAAGTACGCTAACACTAAAAGAGGTAGAAAAGCAGTATAAGCAGCTTAAGCAAAATTGGCGTAATGCGGGCGAAGTTGATAACAAAAATTATAAACAGCTGCTTGCAGAGCTAAAACCGATTGATAACCAAATATTTGCGTTTATTAAAGCGGCGTATGCGGTTAATGCAGATACAAAAGCGAAACTCGTAAAAGAGGCTGAAGCCTGTTTAACAGACGATAATATTGAAAACGTGATTGAGCAATTAAAGTCATTGCAACAACGTTGGAAAGATATCGGTTTTGCCGGTAAAAAGCTTGAAAACCAGCTGTGGAATGAGTTTAGAGCAGTTAATGATCGTGCGTTTTCATTGCGCGACAGTGAGCGCCAAGCCAAGCGAGAGCAGCAAGACGAGAAACTCGTTTCGTTGCAAAGCGAGTTCACGCGCATTACACAAGACGTTGAATTAGATAATGTAGATTCACTAACAAACGCAATTTCAGCGCTAGCGAATTTGCGTGATGAACTGAAGCAGGCCTATTTACTGAAATCTCAGTTATCAAATGAAGTAAGCAGTACGTTGACTGAGTATGCAGCAAAGCAAGAAGTACTCAAAAACAGTAAAGATAAAGAAAAGCTAATTTCACTTTTTGAACAGCTTGAACAAAGTATCATCCCCGCGTCGTGGCAACAAAAAGTGCCTAGCGAGTTAACGCGCCAGCAAATTACTATTCGTATTGAATTGTTAAACGAAATGGGTTCTCCAGAATCTGATGATGCGGTACGACTGAGTGAACAAGTAACATTGCTTCAAGAAAAAGTGAATGGTGCTGCGTTAGATAATGAAACCTTGTTAAAGCAGTGGCTTAGTAAAGGTGAAATTGACAGTGAATCGTTAGCGCTGTTAGCACGCATTAAACCAGCGTTTGTATAATGGACTTTTAACTCTAAAAATTGAGTAAAGCCCGTTTTAAAAAGCCACGTTAGTGGCTTTTTTTATTGCCATTCCATTGTAGTTAACCAGAAGCAGAGCGGTGTTAGTACTTAGCTATTTAGACTTCGTTTATTCACATATTAGTTAAATAGTAAGTAAGTTAAAAACGTTAGAAAATGATAGTTATTTTCGACTGTTGCTGAGCTTTTTCTTTAGCCTTTTTAATTCGTCTTGTTGCAAGTCGATCAAATCCCTGTACTCTTCCTTGATTTGCTTGCGTTTGGTTTTAACCTCTCTTTTTAAGGCTGTTTTATCTTCTTTTGACATGTGCTTATCGAGCTGTGTTTTTAATTGTGCCAGCTCATTTAATCGCGCCTTTTTCAGTGCACTTATTTTATGCTCAACCCCTTTTATGTCGGATTTAATTTTCAGCACATGTTGTTTTTGGGTGTAGCGATCGATAGTGTCTTTTTTTGCGAAGGGCTTAGAGCTGGTGTTAACCGCTTTCAATGTCAGTGTTTGTTGTTGCTGTTTCGATTCACATGGAAATTGACTGAAAATAATGCCGTTTTCCGTTGTACATTTATAGTAATCCAGCGCTGAACATGTGAATGGAATAAAGAGTAGGGTGGTGAGTAGTTTCATTGCGATTCCCTCATAATCTAGTGACATCCTGTCTCGTCACTAGATTATAGAAAGAGAATAGCTATTGCTCAAATTGCTTTAATTTCTTCAGGCTTTGCACTAAAAATGGCACTTCAAGGTGACTATCAATCGCGAAGCCTTGCTGTGCTGATACTGTTTCATGTTTACCGTCAGACGTAAGCAAGGTTAGTTTATCTTTTTTATAGATAAGTAAGGTATTGCCACTAATATTCACACCTGTGTCGCTACCATTATACAGGTTGTTACCTAACGTCGTATTTTGCACGTTTTGGCAATTAAACGTGTTGGCAAGCACGGTTGTAATCACATCTTGTGGTGTGATAATGCCTGCAGGTGTAATGTGTGCAGCTGTATAAAGTGTTGATTTTGACCACGCATCTTCTTCGCTATTTGCCAGAGAAAATGCAAAATCTACAACGCTATTTTTAATGGTTGCAAGTTCGTCTTGTGTTTTCACATAGTGAACCGTTAAGCTGGCGTTTTCATCTTCTGCTAAGCGCGGAAGATTAATAAACGATGCATTAACGCTATTGCTCCATGCCGGTAAAATCCCCTGTGCACGAATCACTTTTTGATAGTAACTTGGCAAGCCATAAACTAGGTTGAAAAGTGATTCACGCTTATTTGCTGGCTGATAAAAGTTATCTGTGGCATTAAGCACTTTGTCGCTTAAATACTGATTTAATAATGCCTGGTTATCAAACACTAATATTTCTGCAGAAGCAGAATTTGTATTACAGGTTAGCGGTTGGTTTGGCGCAACATAAGTCACTTTTTCATTGGCAAAGCTAACATTCTGCGCTTCTTTGTATTCGTCTAAATCGACAAGTTGGTAACGCGCTAATAAACTTTTTGCTGTGGTTGGGTAAGAAAGCGGTAACACGTTATCTTGCTTGGTGATATCTAGCTTAACATTCGCATCAGCCCAAATATAAGTAGGTGACTGGCGACAAAGGCGACAATAAATACCGGAGAAATATAACGACGAAACGGTTTTTGTCTTAATTCTGTGAGGTGTCGCCACGTAAAGTTACTAGCAACGAGTTCAAAAAACAAAATTACAAAAATAATGCCACCCGCGATAAATAGCGAAAGGCTAGGATTAGTAGAAATTGTGTCACTGATCAAGGACACAATCTGTTCAAATACCTGCGGCGACAAATGATAGCCAAGTTGAAAATAAACATAGGCGTCTAATGCCAGAAGCGACATGGTGAAGGTTGCAATTACCGCAGCCATGCCCCGAATATGCCGCGGGTATGGAAAAATAAGACTGAGCGGAAAAATTGTCAGCACAAAGCATAAAAATGTCAAAAAGCTAATGTGACCTAGCCAGTTTAACAACAAGAATACTTTGCCGCTAAACGTCATCGGCATTGGGTCTGAAATTAAATAGAGGCTACTCACAATCAATGCAAATAAAATATTTGCAAAGGTGAACCAGTGGCCCCAGCTCAACAGTTTTGCCGCTTTAGACGAAAACGCTTGTTGTGATGACAAATTCATAGCGTTACTTTACGGAGTCTTTTAATGCTTGTGTAAAATTATCTATTAGGGCTTGTCGTTGTGCTGCCGGCACTTTTTCATTAATGATATGTGAAAGTGTATTGCCAAGACTCATTAGGCTTAAATCTAATGGCGCTTTGTGGGCTACAAGGGTTTTTAAAAGGTCATCAACAAGATTTTCTACTTGCTGGTCTGAATATTTTGATAAGATAGGCATCAATTAAGTTCTAATTTTATAAAATTACTCATATTTTAACATTTGAGGCGCGAAAAACAAAGATGACAGTGCAAGTAGAAAGACTCGTCGTTCACTATGTCGACAAAAAAGACGAAACAGTTGAAATTCATCTTCGTAATGATGAAATGCCAGTCAACGATAAGGTTAATGTGTTTATCGAGCAGTTACACCATGCCTACAACGGTAAGCCAGGAAAAGGCTTTTGCGGTTTTAGTCCAGAGAAAAACGGCGTGGTAAGTTCGAGTATTCAAAGTTATCGTCAAGGTGAAATGCATTTTTATCATTTAACTGAACAGGCTGCCGAGGTTTTAAAAGAAGAATTAAACAAATACGCGTTTAATGAAACGGGTTACCTTATTTTTTGTCACTACCGCTTTGTTGCCGACGACTATGTGATGATTGCATTAGTGAATGTAAAAGAGCATTACTCGATTAACCAAGAGCTCGACCTTACTTCGTCGCGTCATTTAGATATCGCGAAAATGCAGTTAGCGGCACGTATCGATCTTAACGGTATGGCAACAGCGCTTGAAGATAATCGTTATATTTCATTTATTAAAGGCCGTGCAGGGCGTAAAGTGGCCGATTTCTTCTTAGACTTTTTAGGCTGTGAAGAGGGAATTGATGCGCGTCAGCAATCGCAAGCAATGTTATCTGCGGTTGAAGACTATTTATCGGATAGACAATTTGATAAAACCGAAAAAGATGACTTACGCAAGCAAGTCTTTGATTATTGCTCAGACTGTGTTGCTACTGGCAGCGATGCTGACGTATCACAGTTATCAAGCACCATAAGTAAAGATGATGAAGTAAGCTTTGATAGCTTTTATAAAGAGCAAGCCTACGATTTAGAAGAGTCATTCCCAGTTGATAAAAAGACGGTAACGTCTATGGTGAAATTTTCTGGTCAAGGCAGCGGTGTAAGTGTGAGTTTTGAGCGCAAGCATTTAGGCGAACGTGTTTTATATGATAAGTACAGCGACACCTTAACTATAAAAGGAGTTCCACCTAACTTGAAAGACCAATTAGAACGTTTCTTTGAAGAAAACTAACGTGAATAAGTTTTAACTCGATCTGCCAGATTTGATTTACAGAGCTGAATCAAATCTGACAGTGAATAGCCGATTTGTGCCAAACTCGGCCGCTCGACACCTTTGTCTTTTGTTAGGTTTACTTAGCTCTTGATGCTACTTGGATCTGATTTTAGTTTGTTAAGTAGATGCTTTAATGCTTCACTTTCTGAATCAAACTCAACCCTTAAGTTTTTATTGCCTCTTTCGGTATAGAACACTTCCCATTTATTGCCTCGCTCACCTAAACAATATCTTTCATTTGAAGGTCCATTTAGCCAAAATGCTGATGAATTTATATTGAGTTCATCAATGTGCTCTAAAAACTCAAATCTATCCATCAACTGTCATTCGTGCTAACTCTAAACCTAATACACAACGAAAAACGACAGTTTTTCAGTAGGTTAATTCCTATTCTTCCATTGGAATTCATATCTTACCCAGCATTCATACAAAAATAAGAATAGAAATATTGGTAATAGCCCGAGTAAGCCTTTCCAAAAATATAGTATTACACTACCAACACCACCTAATGAAAAAAATGCTATTAAAAACCGCCCGTGATTATCATATGTCTTTTTGCTAATTTGATTAGTTTTCTGATTAAAGTAAAGCTCTAAACTCTCTAATGTACGTTGTTTTGAATAGAACAAATTAAGCCCTTTTTTCAATAAATACCAAATCAAGAACATTATGAACGCTGCTGGTGAAAACAAATTATACTTACTAACTTCTATCAATTTAGGATTCCATAACTGCATTACAGACAGCCAAAAGTCTTGTTGTAATAGCAGAATAAAGGAAATAGGTACAACAAAGCAGCTAAGAGCCCACGAGATGTCACTTAAAGCACTTTTATGTGGATCCTTTTCTGGGAATTCTCTCTTAACAAACATAAATGAGAAAAAATAAAAAAAACTCAGTAACTTCACAACTCTATTCTAAGCCTCTTTGAAATTTAAAATTGGGTCGTTTTGAATTTTGCATGTTGATGACAGTTTTAGCAACGTCTGCTATTCGCTCATTACTGCCGGATACATAATTAAATTCAGAGGGTTACTTCCGCTTTGTGCCAACAATTGTCATTCTTAACGCTTCAATATGGGGCGGACATATGCTTGGCCAAAATTAGCGATGAAGGAGCACAAGCCAAGCGTTTTGCGTCCATTCCATTATTGACTTGTAAGGTAATCAATTTGTTCCTGTACCGTGGCGATTGAGATCTCACTATACTTTTGCATTTTCATCAGACCAATTATTTTTTGCCAGCCTTGAATTGACTTAGAGTTAATATTTTTCACAATTTCATGTGCGATTTCAAAGTCGTAACCACTAATACCAACGGAGCTTAGAGAATTAAGAAATATATCGACATCTGTTCGTTTACCACTAAAGGTCGATACCATAAATGTCTTCCCGTCTTTCATTTCATGATATTCAAACCCGTGCTCCTGTCTGATAAGAAAAGCATTTCTACCATCTACATTAATTACATCAATAGCTTGATAGGGTGAAAAATTTGCTTTGAGCAAAACTAACATGAGTCTCTTTACAGCATCTTTTTGGGTGCCTACGTCGCTTAAATTTAAATTCTTGTAGTCGTCACAGTTAACATCATTAATAGAAACAGAAAAACTATTTTTTAAAGCATCAAACGCTGTATGACCAACTAGCTCGGGGTATTTATCTTGGTCTTCAATTACCCTAGAAAAAATAGTGTCAAAACTGATCGTTTGAATAGATTGTGAGGTTGATTTCTCACTAGACTTAAAAGTTAATTCAGGACTGCCTATCATTCCCATAGCAGTGGCTTCACTATTTGCCCCTGTTACTACAGGAATACTCAGGTTTCCCGTATTAAATAAATTTGTAGTTTCTTTAGTTTCGGGTAAATAAGTAGACCACGTAATGTCATATGAAGGTCTTTTTTCAATAGTTTTTTTAGTTTCAATGCATGCTTTGAAGATATCTTTTGCAAAGACATCGACAGACAACAAAAGCAGTACTGTCACTAGTAGTTGAAACTTCATGATTACCTAACAATTTAATATCGACCCATTGGGTCGTTTTTATGACGCGCCACGAGTCATTTTTATCATTGTACCAGTTCTACCACACTAACTAACTTGTTGCTACAGATATACTTTTAATCATTATTGAAATTGTGAAAAGGATAAAAGCGACCAAATGGGTCGTTTTCTTAAATATAGGTGAAATTCATAACAACTGGAGATAAAATCAGTATTGAAAAATAATTTTCTAATGACAGCTGTTCGCTCATGGCGGCCTGTCAGGAGAAGTTCAAACCTATTCATAGAAACTACAAGAACAAATATTAGCTGCAACAATTAATGCTAGCTGAAGAGTTACTATTTCAATTTGCTCTAAATTTCAGACAAAAAAAGAGCCGCATAATGCGGCTCTTTTAGTTACAACTTAAGATTAAACTGTTTTTGCCATCGGTGCGCTTGCTTTACCAACTGGGTTAATGCTACCCGGTTGCATACTGCTTGCACTTGGCACTTGGCGCTCACTGTGTGGCATTGCTAATGGCATTTCAAAACCTTCAGTCATTGCGCCACCAGACGCTTTTGTCATTGGCGCACTTGCATGGCGATAAGCTACGCCGTTTGTCGCAGGTGCTGTGTTTGTTTCAGTTTGAGCAGCAACCGCTGCAGCACTTGGTGTTTCAACCGTCGTCGTTTCTGCTTGTTGCGTTTCAACAACGTGTTCAGCAACTGGAGCGACAGCTTCAAGGTTTTCACCGTTAGCATCTTCAACTACTTCAGCTTTTACTTCAGATTGCGTTTGTTCAACTTTTGGAGCTTCTTCAGCTTTAGTTGGTTCAACGACAACCTCAGCTGCTTCAGTTTCTGCTACCTTTGTTTCAACAATCGGTGCTTCAACAGCTTCGGTTTTAGTCTCTTGCACTTCAGCTGCTGCAACTGAATCAACTTCCACTTCTGCCATTGCTTGATCAGCAACTGGTACAAAGCCTGGTGACTCTGTTGTCTCAAGTTCAATATCAGACTTAGTTTCGCTTGGCTTTTTACGACGCTGACCGGCTGCACGTAAATGGCGCGGCGAACGGCGAGAGCGAGTACGCGTCTCTTTTTCGTCGTCGTTTTGTGATTCAGCGCTTTCAGTCGCGGCTTTTGGCTCACTAACTAGTTCTACAGGTTCATTGGCTACGTCGTTAGCAACAACCTGTTGCTCGGTAACTTCATGTGTTTTTTGCTCTGCAACCGGCGCGTCAGCGTTTGTTTCTGAAGCCGCTACAAGATCAGCGTTTTCTACTTCTTCAGTCACTTTTGCTGGCTTTTTCGCTTTTACAGGCTTAGAACGCTGTGGCTTTTGCTTTTCAACCGGAGCTGTATTTTCAATTACAGGCGCTTGCGTTTCTGTATTTGTCTCTAACGCTTCATTGGTTTTCTCAATGCGCACTTTTTTACGCATATTGCGACGTTGACGACGCTCTTTTACTTTAACCGGCTGTTGTTGATTTGCTTCCACCTCAACAGGCTTTTGTTCTTTCTCAACCTTGTTAGCGTTTGAGCGGTTGTTACGGCGGCGACGATTGTTGTTCTCTTTTGAGTTACGTTTTTCATCGCGCTGTTCGCGTTGCTCTTTTTGCTCACCAGCAGCTTGCTTATTACGGTTGTTCGGTTTGCGCTGATTGCGACGTCGATTGTCGTTACCACGTTGGTTATTACGACGACCACCGCGCTTTTGTACCGGCTTTTCTGGTTCTTCAGAAGCAAACAGGCTACCAAACCACTTAGCGATCTTAGCGAATAAGCCTTCTTTTACTTCTTTTTTAACTGGCGCAGGTTCGCTTGGTACAACAACACCTTGTAGTACTGGTTGCTCTTTAACCGCTTTTTCAGCGTGAACAATGGCATCCGTTTTTACTTCAGGTGCTTGAACTTGGTCAAAGCTTACCGTTTCAATCGTTTCATCTTTCTTTAAACGCAATACTTCGTAGTGTGGTGTCTCTAAATGTGGATTTGGAATAATCACGACATGACAGCCGTGGCGTTTTTCAATACGGCGCACGCTCTTGCGTTTTTCGTTTAGCAAGTAAGTTGCTACTGGCACAGGTACTTGTGCATTTACTTGTGACGTATTGTCTTTAATCGCTTCTTCTTCTAGTAGACGAAGAATCGATAATGCAAGTGATTCGTTTGAGCGTACAGTACCTTGGCCGTTACAACGAGGGCAGGTGCCTTGGCTTGCTTCACCCAGTGATGGACGAAGACGCTGACGCGACATTTCAAGTAAACCGAAACGTGAAATCTTACCAATTTGTACACGTGCGCGGTCTGGTTTAACTGCTTCTTTTAATTTGTTCTCAACAGCGCGTTGGTGACGCGGCGGTGTCATATCAATAAAATCGATAACAACTAGGCCACCTAAATCACGTAAGCGAAGTTGGCGCGCAATTTCATCTGCTGCTTCTAAGTTAGTGTTTAGTGCCGTTTCTTCAATATCGCCGCCTTTTGTTGCTTTAGACGAGTTGATATCAATTGATGTTAACGCTTCAGTTGGGTCAATAACGATTGAGCCACCTGACGGTAAACGTACTTCACGTTGGAATGCAGATTCAATTTGGCTTTCAATCTGATAATGGGTAAACAGTGGCGCATCACCTGTGTAAAGTTTTACACGGTTAATGAAGTCTGGGCGAAAACGTTCAATGTGTGCTTTTGCTTCATCGAATACGCGCTGTTTATCAATTAAAATCTCGCCAATATCACGACGCAAATAATCACGAATAGCACGGAAAATTACATTGCTTTCTTGGTGGATTAAAAATGGTGCAGGGCCGCTTTCTGACGCTTTTTTGATAGCATCCCAATGTACAAGCAGGGCGCGTAAATCGTATTCAAGTTCTTCGAAAGATTTACCAACGCCAGCTGTACGTACAATTAAGCCCATGCCTTTTGGTAATTCTAAACGAGACAGCGCTTCTTTTAGCTCTGTACGCTCATCACCTTCGATACGACGAGAAATACCGCCAGCACGTGGATTGTTTGGCATTAATACTAGGTAGCTACCTGCAACGCTAATAAAGGTAGTCAGTGCTGCACCTTTTTGGCCGCGCTCTTCTTTATCAACTTGTACAATTACTTCTTGGCCTTCTTTTACAACATCTTTGATGTTTGGGCGACCGTTGAAAGTGTAACCTTCAGGGAAGTAACTGCGGGCAATTTCTTTAAGAGGGAGGAAACCGTGACGCTCAGCGCCGTAGTCGACAAAAGCAGCTTCTAGAGATGGTTCTACGCGAGTAATTTTACCCTTATAGATATTTGCTTTTTTTTGTTCATGGCCAGGGCTTTCGATATCTAGATCATATAAGCGCTGTCCATCAACCAGTGCAACGCGCATTTCTTCTTGTTGCGTTGCATTGATCAGCATACGTTTCATATTGTTAAACTCTGTAATAGTAGTAAGAGATTAACAACCAGTGTTGTTCAGACACCCACGAGTTTGTGCAGTCTCACGACTGGGCTGTCTGGGGGGAGTATAACTCCGATTTTCTGTTAAATTGCCATTCTAGGCAGGTGCTCGGTATTTGTTTCTTACCCAGCACAAAAATTCATTTAATTTTATTCTGAACGACGTTTGGTCGTAAATCTCGTATTTTATCTTTTAAAATACGTTTATTAGCTGAGTTAGATGGGGCTTTTCTGAATTACAATCTAGTACACTCATTGGTTCAGGGGGCCGCTACATGCGCTTTAAGATCGTTAAAAGCTTTAGAAAGCTGTCATAGACCTGTATGATCTGCGTCTTAAAGCGTGTTTCATCGTTAGCTTTGGCTAATAAAACACCAAATTGACACGTGAAGCGTGAATTTTGCTCACAAAAGGTCAATTTCAAGCGCGATTATCCCATTAAATATGGACGCTTCGCAACTAAATTATTACTCAAATCAGTGATTAGGCAATGTCAGAACAGCAAAAAAATCAGGTCCAATTTGTTGACATCGATGAAGGCAACCATGGGCAACGAATTGATAACTTTTTAATTACTGCTTTAAAAGGGGTGCCAAAAAGTGCAATTTACCGAATTTTGCGTAAAGGCGAAGTGCGCGTAAATAAAAAACGCATTAAGCCAGTTTATAAGCTTCAAGCGGGTGATGTGGTACGTATTCCGCCAGTTAAAGTGGCTGAGAAGCAAGAGTTTGTACCTAAAAACTTAGATAAAATTGCAAAGCTTGAAGACGCAATTTTATTTGAAGATAAATACCTTATGGTACTAAATAAGCCATCTGGTATGGCTGTTCATGGAGGCAGTGGCTTAAGTTATGGCTTAATCGAAGCACTGCGTAGCATTCGTCCAGATGAACGTAATCTTGAACTGGTTCATCGACTAGACCGCGATACGTCAGGCTGTTTACTCGTTTCTAAAAAGCGTTCGGTATTACGTGGGTTACATGAACAACTGCGTGAAAAAACCATGGAAAAAAATTACTGGGCACTGGTTACAGGTAGCTGGGCAAGCAAAATCAAGAATGTTACTGAGCCACTTCGTAAAAATACCTTGCAGTCGGGTGAGCGAGTAGTGCGCGTAGACGAGGCAGAAGGCAAGCCGAGCCAAACCCGTTTTCGTGTTTTAGAGCGTTTTGGTCAATTTGCGACGTTAGTGCAAGCGTCACCAGTAACGGGTAGAACCCATCAAATTCGTGTACATACGCAATGTAAAGGTCACCCAATTGCTTGCGATGACAAATATGGTGTTGCTGAGTTTGATAGCGAAATGAAGAAAAAAGGCTTAAATCGCCTATTTTTACACGCACATGACCTTACCTTTATTCACCCTAAAACAGAAGAGTCGATGCGAGTAGAAGCGCCATTGGATAATCAGTTAAAGAACTGCATCAAAACACTACGTGAAGAAGCATAGATGACAGCGAAAGAACTTATCATTTTTGATTGGGACGGTACCATTATGGATACCGTGCCAAAAATTGTGAATACGGTAAAGCTTGTTGCAGATCGTCACCAGTTAACAAGGCCAAGTGATGATGCTATTCGTCAAATTATTGGTCTTAGTTTAGAGGTCGCAATTGAAAAGCTTTTTAATGAACCAAGTGCAACGTTTGAATTAGCGCAATCATATAAAGAGGTGTATGTGTCAGAAGACGATACGCCATCGACGTTGTTTCCCCATGTGTTTGAATGTTTAACAGCATTAAAAAACAAAGGTTATACATTGGCTGTAGCGACGGGCAAAAGTCGCAAAGGACTTGATCGTTTAATGCACGAAACTCAGCTAAGTTCATTTTTTAAAGCCACACGTACCGCTTGTGAGTGCGCCTCTAAACCATCACCAGAAATGATTTTAGAAATTTGTAGCGAACTTAATATAGCTCCTAATAAGGCCGTGATGATAGGCGATACCAGCATGGACTTGGCAATGGCTCAAAATGCCAAGGTAGCCTCTATTGGTGTTAGCTTTGGCGCACACCCGGTTTCTCAATTAGAGCCTTATGCGCCAGTCGCGATCATCGATCAGTTCGAGCAGCTAGTCGATTTATTTTAAATCCAGTGGGTCAATACCAATTTGTGCAAGCAGGTTGGTTAGCTTAATTAACGGCAGACCCACAAGGGAATTGGGATCCTCACCTAAGATCTTATCAAATAACACAATACCTAACCCCTCCGATTTAAAGCTGCCCGCGCAGTTCAGTGGCTGTTCTTTATCTATGTATTGTTCAATTTGAGCTTGGCGCAAGGTTTTAAAGTACACATCGGTGGTGTCGTGAGTTACTAAGGTGTTATTAGTTGCAATATCAAGCACGGCAAGTGAGGTGATAAAACGCACTTTATTACCTGAAAATAACGAAAGTTGCTTAATTGCGTTATCGCGCGTATGTGGTTTTCCGAGTATTTGCCCTTTGTTATTTGGCGTTTCAAATACGGCAACTTGATCAGAACCAATCACCACACCTTGTTGATAAAATTGAAGCGCTGTTTTGGCTTTTTCAAGCGCTAATCGCTCAACCAATTCAATCACATTTTCATTGGCTTTTGGCGATTCATCAATATTAGGTGAAAAGCTCTCAAATACCGGTAAAATTTTTTCTAAAATTGATTTTCGAAACGGCGAACTTGACGCTAAAATAAACGGGGTTTTCATGATAATTTTCATCGAATACTTACTTTTTGCGCAGAATAGGATTCAATTGCGCTAAATGCAAAGGAAAGTTGAATTTTATTTTGACTCTAAGTCTAACAATCTATATGATGCAGCCCCTATGCAAAAGGTGAAGATTCCGATCACGCTTGATCCTATACGAACCGCACAAAAACAGGTCACTTATGACGGTATTGTGTTGTTCGAGCAACTTCCTCGATTACTCGATGTAGTTGTACGGAACGAGGGTGAGGTCGAAGTTAAGATTCATTTCAGAAAAGACGAACAGGGAATTAGTGTTGTTGAAGGCCATGCCAACGCCAACATTACAACTATTTGTCAGCGCTGTAATGAAGAGTTAGGGTTGGATTTGGAACTAGACTTTGCTTATTCGCCAATAGGTATAGGTAAGTCATCTGAGCATCTACCGTCATGTTATGATGTGGTAGAGATGGATGAGGAAGGTGAAATTAATTTACATCAACTTGTTGAAGATGAATTAATGTTAGCCATCCCAATAGTACCGATGCATGAAGAGTCTCATTGCAGATTTTCAGAAAAGCCTTTGAGCTTTGGTGAAATAGAAGCAGAAGATGACAAACCAAATCCATTTGAAATTTTGAAACAACTTAAGAAAGATTCTTAGGAGATAAGGCAATGGCTGTACAAAAAAGCAAGAAGTCTCGCTCTAAGCGTGGTATGCGTCGTTCACACGATGCGATCAATGGTCCAACTCTAACAGTTGATCCAGTATCAGGTGAAACGCACCGTCGTCACCACGTAACTGCAGACGGTTACTACAAAGGCGAAAAAGTAGTTTCTTAATAGAGCTATTTTGATGTCTAATCTAACCATAGCGTTAGATATAATGGGGGGCGATTACGGCCCCCGTTCTTCGTTGCCTGCAGCAATTGAAGCTGTAAACTCGCACGATAATATCACCCTGATATTATGCGGTAACGAAACCCTCATTCGCACAGAGCTTGAAAAGCTCGACGCTTTGCAACACCCTCGATTACAGATTAAACATTGTAGCGAAGTCGTTAATAACGACGATAAGCCATCCACAGCGTTACGCTGTAAAAAAGATTCCTCAATGCGAAAAGCCCTTGATTTAGTTAAATCAGGAGAAGCACAAGCATGTGTGTCTGCCGGTAATACTGGTGCACTGTTTGCAATGGCGTATTGCATCTTGAAAATGCTGCCGGGCATTAGTCGACCTGCATTAATCAGTTCGGTTCCAACTGAAAAACCTAAACCAGTTTATTTATTGGATTTAGGGGCTAATGTTACTGCGGATCCAGAAACATTGTTTGATTTTGCCGTAATGGGCAGTGTGGTTGCCGAACAATCGCAAGGCATTGAAAACCCGACTGTAGGTTTACTCAATATCGGCGCAGAAGATATTAAAGGGCATGAAGATATTAAGCGCGCGTCGGAGTTGTTTGAACAATCAAATGCACTTAACTACATCGGTTATTGTGAAGGCACCGACATTTTTAAAGGCAAGGCCGATGTTATTGTATGTGATGGCTTTGTTGGCAATATTGCATTAAAAACCTGTGAGGGTATTGCCAAAATGATCATTCATAAACTCAATAAAACCCTCAAAAAAAGCATTTTTTACCGCGCCGCAGCACTTTTAATGTTTCCAGTGCTAAAAAAACTCTATAAAAAGATGAACCCCGACCAGTATAACGGTGCAAGTTTGGTAGGATTACGCGGTATTGTGGTTAAAAGTCACGGTAATGCAAAATCGCCGGCATTTTTGGCGGCGATAAATGAAGCCGTGCGGGAGGTTGAAAAGCAACTTCCTGAGAAAATAGCAGCACGATTTGCTGCGCTGAAAGGGCAACAACTCGCGTTGGACAATGAGGAAAATGATCCACTTTGTTCACCGTGCAATAAATAGCGGCACTTTCACCACCAAAAGAATTTTATAACCAGCAAATGCTGGTTTTGTTTTGTTATAGAAGAAGAAACTATGTCAAATAACACAGCGATTTTATTTCCAGGCCAAGGTTCACAAACTGTGGGCATGCTGGCTGAACTACTTGCAGAATCAGATGTTGTTAAAGCAACCTTTGCCGAGGCAAGTGATGCACTTGGTTACGATTTAGCAGCACTTGTGCTTAATGGTCCAGCAGAATCATTAAATGAAACGCACCGTACTCAACCTGCGTTATTAACGTCAAGTGTGGCTATTTATCGTCACTTTATTGAAGCAGGTGGCGAAAAGCCAAGTGCAATGGCTGGTCACAGCTTAGGTGAATACTCAGCATTAGTTTGTGCTGGCGTTATTTCACTTTCAGAAGCAGTAAAGCTTGTTGAAAAACGTGGCCTTTATATGCAAGAAGCAGTACCAGCGGGTACTGGCGCAATGTACGCAATTATTGGTCTAGCCGATGATGCAATTGCAAAAGCATGTGAAGATGCAGCGCAAGGCGAAGTAGTATCGCCAGTAAACTTTAATTCACCTGGTCAAGTTGTTATCGCTGGTCAAAAAGCAGCAGTAGAGCGTGCAGGGGAACTGTGTAAAGAAGCAGGTGCAAAGCGTGCATTGCCGCTAGCTGTAAGCGTGCCGTCACACTGTGCGTTAATGAAGCCAGCAGCTGATAAATTAGCGGCTGATTTAGAAGCGATTACATTTAATACACCTGAAATCTCGGTGATTAATAATGTTGACGTGGCTACTGAAACTGCAAGCGAAGCAATTAAAGATGCATTAGTACGTCAACTTTACAGCCCAGTTCGTTGGACTGAAACAGTACAAAAATTAGCGCAAGATGGCTTAACAACGACTTATGAGTTTGGTCCAGGTAAAGTATTAACAGGTCTTGCAAAACGTATTGATAAATCGGTAAGTTGCGCTGCAGTTAACGATTTAAACACTCTTTCTAGCGTTTTAGACGCATAATTTACGGAAAATTTTATGAGTAACTTATTCTCTTTAGAAGGCAAAGTAGTACTAGTAACCGGTGCAAGCCGTGGTATTGGTAAATCAATTGCTGAAACACTGGTATCGCTAGGTGCTAAAGTTGCAGGCACTGCAACAAGCGAAAGTGGTGCGGGTAAAATCAGTGATTACTTAGGTGAAAACGGTAAAGGTTATGCACTTAACGTAACAGACGCTGAGTCAATTGAAGCGACATTAGCGGCTGTAAAAGCTGACTTAGGCGATATTGATGTATTAGTAAATAATGCGGGTATTACTCGTGACAACCTACTTATGCGTATGAAAGACAGCGAGTGGGATGACATTATCGACACTAACTTATCATCAATCTTCCGTTTATCAAAAGCGGTATTACGTCCAATGATGAAAAAGAAAAATGGCCGTATTATCAATATTGGTTCAGTGGTTGGCACTATGGGTAATGCAGGTCAAGCTAACTATGCAGCGGCAAAAGCGGGCGTAATCGGTTTTTCTAAATCTATGGCGCGTGAAGTGGCTTCTCGTGGCATTACAGTTAACGTAGTAGCGCCTGGTTTTATCCAAACAGATATGACTGACGAGCTAACAGATGACCAAAAAGCAGCAACGCTTGCTAACGTGCCTGCAAACCGTTTAGGTCAACCGAACGAAATTGCAGCAGCAGTGGCTTATTTAGCATCTGACGCGGCTGCATACGTAACCGGCGAAACATTACATGTAAACGGCGGTATGTACATGATCTAAGTCGTCACGCAATCGTAATTTCGGCGAAATAGTGAAATTTAGGGTTGAAATTGCGGTGAAAGTAGGCGATAAAAGGTTAGTTTTAGATTTATGAGGTTCGACCAGATAATAAAAATCGAAATGAATCTTGAATCATAAAATTTTGCAGCGTAAACTACGCCGCAATCTGAAAAATAACGCAAAAGCGTTTTTTAATTAAGGAAACAAGAATGAGCAACATCCAAGAACGTGTTCAAAAAATCATCGTAGAGCAACTAGGTGTTCAAGAAGAAGAAGTAAAAGCAGAAGCATCATTTGTTGATGATTTAGGCGCTGATTCACTAGACACTGTAGAACTAGTAATGGCTCTAGAAGAAGAGTTTGACACTGAGATCCCAGACGAAGAAGCTGAGAAGATCACTACAGTTCAAGCAGCTATCGATTACGTTACTGCTCACGCTGAGTAATTAAAGCATAGACATTAAAGGCAGCATTCCAGCTGCCTTTAGTTTTTCAAAAGCCCTCATTAGGGCTTTTGTATTATCTGCACCTAATATATTTTGGAGATGACTGTGGCTAAACGTCGAGTAGTGGTTACTGGCCTAGGTATGTTAACCCCACTAGGTAATGATGTTGATTCAACATGGCAAGGTTTATTAGCGGGTCAAAGTGGCATTGGTTTAATCGACCATTTTGATACGTCTGATTTTGGTACTAAATTCGCGGGTCTTGTAAAAGATTTTGACCCAACACTTTATATGGCGAAAAAAGATACCAAAAAAATGGATTTATTCATTCAATACGGTATTGCTGCTGGTGTACAAGCATTTAAAGATTCAGGTTTAGAAGTAACTGAAGAAAATGCTGAGCGCATTGGTGTCGCTGTGGGTTCAGGTATTGGTGGTCTAACACTTATCGAAGAAAACCATGTTAAATTACTTAACAGTGGCCCTCGCAAATTATCACCGTTTTACGTGCCTTCAACCATTATCAATATGATTTCAGGTCATTTATCGATTATGCACGGCCTAAAAGGTCCAAATATTTCGATTGTTACGGCATGTACGACAGGTCTTCACAATATTGGTCATGCAGCACGTATGATCGCCTACGGTGATGCAGATGCAATGGTTGCAGGTGGTGCAGAAAAAGCATCAACACCAATCGGTATGGGCGGTTTTAGCTCAGCACGCGCGCTTTCAACACGCAACGATGATCCACAAGCGGCATCGCGTCCGTGGGATAAAGACCGTGACGGTTTCGTACTTGCAGACGGTGCAGGTGTAATCGTACTAGAAGAATACGAACACGCAAAAGCGCGTGGCGCAAAAATTTATGCTGAGCTTGTAGGCTTTGGTATGAGTGGCGATGCGTATCACATGACGTCTCCACCAGAAGACGGTGCAGGCGCGGCGTTAGCGATGAAAAACGCACTAAATGACGCAGGCCTCAATGCTGAGCAAGTGGGTTACATCAATGCACACGGTACATCAACGCCGGCAGGTGATATTGCTGAAACCAACGCGGTTAAGTCTATTTATGGCGCAGCAGCAAGTGATGTGCTAGTTAGCTCGACTAAATCAATGATGGGTCACCTACTTGGTGCTGCAGGTTCTGTTGAATCAATCGTAACGATTTTATCGCTGCGTGACCAAAAAGTAACACCAACAATCAACCTTGATAACCCAAGTGAAGGTTGTGATTTAGATTACGTTGCACACACAGCACGCGATGCGAAATTGGATTACGCGCTGTGTAATTCATTTGGCTTCGGTGGAACTAATGGCTCTTTATTATTTAAGAAGATATAATCGTTAGCAGAAATCGAATTGCGAATAAAAGCCTAGGATTTCCTAGGCTTTTTTGTGTGTATGGATATAACAATAATAAAAAATAGCCAAACTCAAACCGTCGCCTCTAACGACCGAGCATTGCAATATGGCGATGGCTTTTTCACTACCATTAAAGTAGAAAATGGCAAACCGTGTTTGTTAGAACTGCATTTAGCACGGCTAGCGCGCTGTGTGGCGCGTTTGTATTTTGATAATGTTGATTTATCAGCCATTGAAAACCAAATAAATGCGCTTGCAAGCCTCCATTCTCTGGCTGTTATCAAAGTCATTGTCAGTCGTGGTCAGGGTGGTCGGGGTTATCAACTGCCTACCGTACAAGCGCCGCAGGTTTATATTTACACTGCTGATTTTCCCGAGAATTATTTAACGCTCAAACAACAGGGCATCGCCCTCGATACCTTATCAACGCAATTGGCAGTTAATCCTTTACTTGCAGGGTTAAAAACCCTTAACCGTTTGGAGCAGGTGTTAGCAAAGCAAGAATTACAACAAAAAGGTGTTAGTGAAGGGCTTTTGCTTAACTGTAACCATGAAGTTATTGAAACCACGGTTGCTAATATTGTGCTATTAAAAAATGGTCAGTTAATTACCCCAAAACTCGACAAATCGGGTGTATTTGGTGTTTATTTAGCGCATTTAGCGAAGCATATCGATATTAAATTTGATACTGTGTCTTTAAGCGACTGCTACAGCGCAGATAATTTATTTTGTTGTAATAGCTTAATGGGAATCGTACCAATTACACGCCTTGATACACATTACTACAGCCTTGAAAACGCACTTCAATTTTTAAACGAGCAAGCATTATGATACGAGCGTTTGCGTTTTTATTTACGACCTTAATTGCAGCGGTTGCCTTTGTGGGTATTCAGCTTAAGCAGTTACAAGCGACACAAATTAGCATTTCTGAACCAACACTTTATAAAGTAAAGGCAGGTACGGGCGTTAACGCAATGTGCCGCACATTTAAAGCAAATGGTTGGATAAACAACTGCTTTTGGCTCAAGGTATACGCCAAAATAAACCCTCAGTTAGTGGAATTAAAACAAGGCATGTACTTAATTGAGTCGCAGCCTTTTCTATCATTAATTTCAAAGATGAATAAAGGGCGCGATCATCAATTTGCGTTTACCATTGTCGAAGGCTCAACCTTTAAACAGGTATTAGCCAGCTTTAAAGATGCGCCGTATTTAGAATTGGTGTCAGAGCAATCATTACGAACTACGCTTGGCATGTGGGGCATTAATCAAACTAATCCTGAAGGGTGGTTCTACCCAGATACATATCATTATTCTGCTGGCGATAGCCAGTTAGATATTTTAAACCGCGCCTATGAAAAAATGGCTAATACCTTAGATATCGCATGGCAAACTCGCGATACCTCAGTACCACTTAAATCAAAATACGATGCACTTATTCTTGCATCGATTATTGAGAAAGAATCTGGCCACAATGCAGAGCGTGATTTAATTGCCTCGGTATTTGTAAATCGCCTTCATAAGGGCATGCGCCTACAAACCGATCCGACTGTGATTTACGGGTTAGGAGATGAATATCAAGGTGATATAAAAAAAGAGCATTTAAAACGCTACACCGATTATAATACGTATCGTATTAATGGATTGCCGCCAACACCCATTGCCATGCCATCAGAGCAGGCTATTTACGCGACTTTAAATCCACGATACTCTGATTTTTATTATTTTGTTGCATCAGGAGATGGTAAGCACCATTTTTCAAAAACATTAACTGAGCATAATGCAGCAGTTAGGAAATATATTTTAAAAAAATGAACGGTAAATTTGTTGTTATTGAAGGCCTAGAAGGGGCTGGTAAATCGTCTGCAATTGCAGTGTGTCAGCGCGTATTAAATGACGCGCAGGTTAAATTTGTTAATACCCGAGAACCCGGTGGTACACCGCTTGCTGAATCGCTGCGCAGTTTAGTGAAAGCAACGCACGAAGAAAAAGTAAGTGATGCAACTGAATTACTGTTAATGTACGCAGCACGCTCGCAATTGGTTGAAAATGTTATCAATCCTGCGCTTAATCGCGGCGACTGGGTATTAGGCGATAGACACGATTTATCATCGCAAGCATATCAAGGTGGTGGCCGAGAAATCGATAAACACAAACTTGAAGCGTTGGCGGATATTGTGTTGGGCGAGCTTAAGCCTGATTTAACCTTATACCTTGATATCGACCCAAAGATTGGATTAGCGCGCGCTGCGAATCGTGGTGAGCTAGACCGTATTGAACTTGAACAATTAAGCTTTTTTGAACGTACTCGCGAAGTGTATTTAAACGCCGCAAAAAACGATAGTTCAATTGTTACCATTGATGCCAGCTTACCAATGGAAACTGTTCACACGCACATTGAAAAAGCACTTAAGCAGTTTATTGATGGAGCGAATGCGTGATCCCAAGCTGGCTTCAACATAATTACCAACAGCTTCAGCAATTAGGGGCTACGGGGCAGCTTCACCACGGCCTATTGCTACTTGGAAAAGAGGGCGTTGGTAGTTTCGATTTGGCATATCAGCTGACGTTAGATTTATTGTGTATGTCTAACGGCACGCAAGCATGTGGGGTTTGTAAAGCATGTACCTTAAATAAAAGCCAAACAAACCCAGATTTTATGTTGGTCAGTGCTGAAAAAGATAGCATTAGCGTTGAACAAGTGCGTGCGATCAGCGACTTTTTTGTCAGCACAGCAAGCTTCCAAGGTAATAAAGTGGTTATTGTAAAAGATGCCCATGCTTTAACCTTATCAGCAAGTAATGCACTGTTAAAAACCTTAGAAGAGCCCAACGCTAATCGCTATTTGGTACTGCTAAGTGACCCCAATACGCCACTACCTGCAACAATTTTAAGCCGTTGCTTCAAAATTACGTTGACGGTAGACGCCAATCAAGCAAAACAGTTTATTGGTGATTTAGGTATTGATGCCACACAACCTTGGGTTAATGCGTTTTTACATAGGCCGTTATGTTTAAAGCAATGGCAAGAAGACGGGCAACTAAGTGCTGTTGAATCTTTGTATCATTTATCTCAGCAGCAAACGTTACAATCATGTCATAAGCAATTGCTTGAACTTTTTAACCAAAACACTGATTATATAGATATATTTGCGCAATTTTGCGCCCAAAAATTGCAAACTGAGCTACTCAGTAATACGCTTGATGTAAAACGCTATCAAGAAAAAAATCAAGCATTGCTCAGTTTTGCGCATAAGTTTAAAGAAGTTAAAGGACTTAATTTATCGTTGCAGTTAAACCAACTGTTAAAACAATTAAGTTATTTATAAATAGGACATTATTTTGCAAGAATTACTAGTCGATTTTGAAGATACACGTGAATTGTACAAGAGCTACATGCCTTATTTAAAAACAGGTGGCTTATTTGTACGCACCAATATGCAATTTGAAATGTCTCAACCATTAGCATTGCGCATTAGCTTGCCAGATGCACTTGAAGAAGATGTTATTACCGGTGAAGTCGTGTGGATCACACCACAAGGTAGCCAAAACTCAAACCCTCCGGGTGTTGGTGTGAGCTTTATCGATGATAAGAGCCAAGTGCGCGATAAAATCGAAAAAATGCTAGGCGGTATGTTAAACTCTAGCGATCCCACTTATACCATGTAGTTTATGGATTTTTTGTGATTGTAGATTCTCACTGTCATTTAGACAGACTTAATTTTGATGAGCTTGGTCTTTCTCTTGACCAAGTATTAGAAAACGCCCGCGCTAAAAGTGTAGAGCACTTTTTATGTGTGTCGGTAACCTTAGATCAATTTCCAAGTATGTTGGAAAAGGTTAAAGCGTATCCCGATGTGTCAGTTAGTTGTGGTGTACATCCGCTAGACCAAAAAGACGTACTTGATAAAGCTCGTTTAGTTGAGCTTGCAACGCACGACAAAGTAGTGGCGATTGGTGAAACAGGTCTTGATTACTACTACAGTAAAGACACGCATCAAGTACAACAAGATTCATTTGCAGGGCATATTGATGTTGCCAATGAATTAAACAAGCCGTTAATCATTCATACCCGCGATGCAAAGCAAGATACCCTTGATATTATGCGCGCCCACAACGCACAAAACTGCGGTGGCGTATTGCATTGCTTTACTGAAGATTGGGAAATGGCAAAGCAAGCGCTAGATCTAGGTTTTTATATTTCTATTTCGGGCATTGTAACCTTTAGAAACGCCGCAGCGCTTCGCGAAGTGGTAGAAAAAATTCCGCTTGACCGTTTGTTAATTGAAACGGACTCGCCTTATTTAGCGCCAGTACCGCATCGTGGTAAAACTAATCAACCTGCATATGTTGAAGATGTTGCGTACTTTATTGCGGATCTTAAAAAGTTATCGTTTAAAGAGCTTGCAAAGGCAACTACAGATAACTTTTACGACCTCTTTAAACTAGCCAAGTAAACAGGATAACTGCGTGACACTGCCTATTCTGTTAACAGGACCTATGATCCGGCGAGCAGAACCGAGACAGGTCACGTTATTTATTGTTAGTTCCCAGCAAGCGCCGTTTAAAGTGAATGCCCAGGCGCTTGGTGAATTTGAACAAACCCAACAAATTTTAGCGCTTGGCGAACACTGTTTTTGCCACTTTTACTTTCTAAATAGCACATCGACTACAGGGTTTGTGGTTGATACGCTAATTTCCTATCAATTAGAGCACAACAATGCACCCGTTGACTTGTCGGCGTTTTATCTTGATGGCCAATCATCGTGCAGCTTTGTTATTGCTAAACAGCTTAGTAGCATTTTGCATGGCTCGTGTCGTAACCCTCATCATGAATCAAAAGATGCGCTTATAACCGCAGGCCATTTCTTGGCAAGTAAACGCAAAAATAATGAGCCAGAACCAAGTTTACTGGTGATGTCGGGCGATCAGATATACGCAGATGATGTTGCGGGCCCTATGTTATTAGCGGTTGAACAGTTAATCCACCAGCTAAAGCTGTTTAAAGAGCCCAATCTGATTGAAGAACTTCAGGCTGATGCAAAACATACGCTTTATACGCGCGATACTGTTTTACCGATAACCAAATGGCATGAGCGCTCTAAACTCGAGTTTGGCTATTGGCTGCGCCAAGATTTAGAACACTTTACTAGTTTAAAATCGCATAACCACTTGGTGCATCTTGAAGAATTTTTTGCGCTTTATTTATTAACAACGAGTGCAGCGTGTTGGCAGTTGGTTGGGTTAGATGATTTAACATTCGAATCGAATAATCAAAAACACAGCAATACATTTTTACAAGAAAAACAAAACTTACTCGACTTTGTTGATGGTTTACCCGAAGTTGAAAAGCTATTTGCTAACATTTCTCATATCACCATGTTTGACGATCATGATGTTACCGATGATTGGAATTTAACGGCAGGGTGGGAGCAGGCAGTTTATTCAAATCCGATAAGCAAACGCATTATTGCTAACGGCCTGATAAGTTATTTAGTGTTCCAAGGTGTGGGTAACGATGGCGGCGAATATACCAAGGCGCTGTTAAATTCATTAGATGAGCAAATAACCACCCAGTATCGTCATTTAAAGCAATTTGATAATCAAATATTGGCATTTGATAGATGGCATTACACCCTTGATACTCACCCTAAAATTATTGCGCTCGATACCCGAACACACCGCTGGCGTAATGAAACCGATTTTAACGAACCGTCAGGTTTATTAGATTGGGAACAATTGGTCGAGCTTGACGATAATATGACAGGGCTTGAAGAGGTTATTTTAATCTCACCAGCGCCGGTATTTGGTGTTAAATCAATTGAAGCGATTCAAGCAATTTTTAACTTTTGTGGTCAGCCATTATTAGTTGATGTGGAAAACTGGATGGCCCACGAAGGGGCGGCGCGAAAATTAATGCAAATATTTAAACGCGCAGACACGCCAATTGAAACGCTTATTTTGTCAGGTGATGTGCATTATTCGTTTTGTTTTTCGGTGCAAAGCCGTTTTTCAAATCGTGATAACCGTATTTGGCAACTTACCGCCAGCGGCATTAAAAATGAATTTCCTAAATCTTTGCTCAGAAAATTAAACACATTAGATAGCATTTTGTACCATCCAAGTAGCCCGCTTAATTTCTTTACCAAACGCTGGCAAATGAAGGTGCATAAACACCGCCATAAACAATCAACAAAGCATTTAGTGAGTGATTCGGCAATTAGTTTAGTGTGTTTAGATAACGAACGGCTGACCCACTACCAGCTATTACATGGTGATGGAAACATTACAGAATTTGATCTAAAAGAGAAAAGTTAAATTAAGCCCCGATTTTAACCTTCAATACCGCTTAAAAGTTGCAAAATACGGGGCTAAAGCCAAGTTTGTTGCGCTTTTACAAACGCCCAATAAAAATCGCCTAGGACCAATCCACATTGTCCTGGGCTTAGGGGAATGGCTCATTTAATGAGCCGTGCGCTAACTTACAAACTTGATCATTTCATAGGGAGAAGTGAAAAAGTATTACTAATTGTAGTTAAATTAATCAAAAAAAGGAAATTTTTGCTCAAAAAATA
Organism: Pseudoalteromonas sp. T1lg24; assembly: GCF_002964745.1. NCBI lineage: Bacteria > Pseudomonadati > Pseudomonadota > Gammaproteobacteria > Alteromonadales > Pseudoalteromonadaceae > Pseudoalteromonas > Pseudoalteromonas sp. T1lg24. Next base: position 185,882 of record NZ_PQCB01000016.1, read on the forward strand.
AACTTATAAAAAACAATTGGTTATAAATTGTTTAAAAAATTGTTAACAAGTTTTCATTGAGTTATTCCCAAGTTATCAACCGACTATCCCGAACTAACTCACGTGGTAAGCCATTTTTGATTTTGTTCTTTTGCCATTTGCCTAAGCCAACGCAAGTATCGTTTAACAAAAGTAATACCTCGTCTTTCGCGCTAGTAACTTGTGCTAATTTAATATCTTTTCCTTGAAAGTAGTCACAAGCCTCTGAAACTGACAGTTTATGGGTGTTTTTAAGGCCTTCAGCGCCAAAGCAAGTTGCAAATTCATGGTGTAATCGAATGCCATTTTTATGCACCTTACCAAGCAAAATCCCAATGCGACTGTATTTAATTTTGTCTATTACCGAGTCTATATTGCTAGGGAACAACCAAAGCTCTTGCTCGCGTTGCCAAAGCTCGCCTGTAAGCGGTTTCATACCAAATTGCTTTTTGATTATTTGGTTAAATTGCTCGGTTGTTTTTTTATCGGCAGCAGTAAACGGAAACGCCCCTTTTTTAACTTTAGGCTCAGGCTGTGGCACATGGGATTTTTTAACAAACTTGGCAACAAAAAAACCTTCGGTATCGTAAATTTGTGGCCAAATATGTAAGTAACCTTCATCGGTTGCCGAGTCTTTCGCATTTTCAAATAGGTGATTTAGTGGCACTACCTCGATATGGTCGGCAAATGTGGTGAGTAAATATTGGCATACCGCTTGATTTTCAAGTGGCGTTAAGGTGCAGGTTGAATAAACCAAAGTACCACCGGTTTTTAACGCATAAAATGCACTTTCTATTAGGCGTTTTTGTACATCGGCAATTTCAATATTAGATTCAATAGACCAATTTTTTAATGCATTCTCGTCTTTACGGATAGTGCCTTCGCCTGAGCATGGTGCATCAAGCAGAATATGGTCAAAGCTCTGTTCCATATATTGACCAAAAATACTGGCGTCAAAATGCGAAAGGGCACAGTTGCTAATACCTAAACGCTGCATATTGGCACTTAACGACTTAATACGCGAACTCGAATATTCATTGGCAACTAATACACCTTCGCTTGAAAGGGCCTCAGCAATTTGAGTTGATTTACTGCCGGGGGCGGCTGCCATATCAAGCACACAGCAGTCACTTAAGTCGTTACCATCTAACAGGGCGGTAACAGGCATCATTGAGCTGGCTTCTTGCACGTAAATACAACCAGATAAGTGAATATCGGTATTACCCAGCGAAAGTGATTGTTGGTGTTCAGGGCGTTCTAGCCAAAAGCCATTTTCACACCATGGCACTTGCGTTATTTGCCAGTCGTTTTGTTGCGCGTACTGTTTAAAACTGTCGACTGACATTTTTTTGGTATTTACGCGAACGGCCGTTCTAAGTGGCTTCTTACATGAGGCGAGGTAATCATCTATTGAAAGGTGATTTGGAATATAGCTTTCAACATCATCAATAAACGTTTGTGGAATATAAATATTAGAATGCACTTTTTATCTGCCATGTAAGGGTAATTGCGACAATAATACAGGAAATGTGGCACACTAAGCAGCATTCAAAATAATAATAATCTGATTATGCTTAACAAAATTTGGCTTTCATTTTTCATTATCGCGTTTGTGTCTGCACTAGCTACTTGGATTGGCGGTGACGGTCTTGTATTTGAAAGGTTGGTACAAGCTGTATTTAGTATGGCCAAAGTATCCGTTGAAATTGCTATAGGCTTAATTGGCGCGCTGTGCTTTTGGTTAGGGGTAATGAAAATTGCCGAGCGCGGCGGCATGGTAGATGTACTTGCCAAAGGCTTATCGCCACTGTTTACCCGCTTAATGCCTGGTGTACCTAAAGGTCACCCAGCGTTTGGCTCAATTACTATGAATTTAAGCGCTAATTTACTTGGTCTTGATAATGCAGCAACGCCAATGGGCATTAAAGCCATGCATGATTTACAATCGCTTAACAAAACGCCCGATACAGCAACCAATGCGCAAATACTGTTTTTAGTATTAAACACCAGCTCAGTGACGCTATTTCCGATCGCGGTATTTGTTTATCGCGCGCAGCAAGGCGCTGCCAGCCCAACCGATGTATTTATTCCCATTTTATTAGCAACCTTTGCTTCAACCTTTGTTGGTTTGCTCGTCACCTGTGCTATTCAACGAATTAAACTGTTTAATACAGTTGTGCTGCTATACCTTGGTGGGTTAGTAGCCATTGTGATGGCACTTATTTTGTATTTTATGAACTTGAGTACAGAGTTAATGCAAACCCATTCGGCAATATTCAGTAACTTTTTAATATTCGCGTTTATTATTGTGTGTTTATGTTGGGCAAGTATTAAAAAAATAGATGTATACGACAGCTTTATCACTGGTGCCAAACAAGGGTTCGAGCTATCAGTTTCATTAATACCCTATTTATTAGCCATGTTATGTGCCATTGGCGTATTTAGAGCGAGCGGGGCGCTTGATTATGTATTGGATTGGCTACGTACCTTAGTTATTACATTAGGTGGAGATACACAATTTGTAGATGCCATGCCCACCGCTTTTATGAAGCCACTTTCAGGCTCTGGCGCGCGGGCAATGATGTTAGAAACCATGAATACTCATGGTGCAGACTCATTCGCAGGGCGTTTAGCATCTACCATTCAAGGTTCAACCGAAACTACTTTTTATGTTTTAGCTGTGTATTTCGGCGCGGTAGGCATTAAGCATACCCGCCATGCGGTGGGTTGTGGCTTAGCTGCAGATTTTGCCGGTATTCTAACTGCCATTGGCGTGTGCTACTGGTTTTTTGGTTAGATCGCTTTCGTTAGGGAAGTCGAAATTGTTCGTTAAGTTCCATGACACACAAATTTAGTAAACTAACTTGGCTTGGCACTATAAAACTGATTACTGTAGCTCTATGAAATATTTTAGAAAAATGATTGAACATTATATCCCTGTCGATGATGCTGAGTGGGAAGATGCGTGTGCAATGTTTGATGTAAAACATGTTAAAAAAGGCACAAGGGTACATTGCGCAGGTGAAGTGTTCGGTGAAATCTGGTTTATAAAAAGTGGGTTAGCGAGGTCTTACCTTACTGATGTAAATGGCAAAGATCATACGTGGCAGCTCTATTTTCGCGGCAAGAGCAAACATGGCTTAAATCACTTTATGGATGACAGTGTCAGTTTTTATGAAAAAACAGGTTCAATGCTTAACTTTGAGATTCTTGAAGATTCGGTTTTTTATGTAACGTCTCTTGAAACTCTTGATAAGTTTATTGCGCAACAAAAAAAGTGGGAGACATTGGCGAGAATCTGGCTACATAACACATATTATTCATCAACATATAAGCGAGTACTTTCACTTATGTCAGAAACCGCCGCTGAAAGGTACACGCGCTTACTAGACGAATACCCGTTAATATTAAAACAAGTTAAATCCTATCATATTGCCTCATATCTCGGTGTTGCTCCCCAAACATTAAGCAAGTTAAAAAATGAATCTAGGTGAATGAATCACAGTATTTTGTTGTTTAACATTCCATTTTTAGTAATGGAGTTAAGCAATGAAGACGCAAAAAAAATTAAATCCCTATATACAAGCAAAAAATCGGCAGTTGTTGTTACGCAAATTTGATCTTGTTTTTTCTCTCTTAAGCCTCCCGGACGACGCAGTTCGCGCTGTTAATACATGGAGGTCTTTATGATTGAACTTACTAAAATCGGAGGGCTCCTAATATTTATTGGAATTGTGTTTTTTCTTATTGGTTTAATACAAGGTGCGGTAATACCTAGAGCAAAAAACTCCAGAATGGCGCTTTCAGGTCATTTAACAGCTGTTCAGTGCGGCATGGCTCTGGCAATCTTTGGTGTGATTTGGTCGCTGGTAGAGTTGCCGTTATTTATAGAGGTTGTGGTGGCTTATGGTTCTGCCCTTGGGTTTATACTTATTTGGCTTGGAATAACGATAGCCTCCCTTACAGGTGCAAGTAAAGCGCTTCCAATCGCTGGAGCAGGCTTTTCAGCAACCGTTACTTTTGAATTGGTGGTTAAGGTTATGGTACGTACAGGTTCATTACTCTCATTAATCGCTTCTACAATATTGGCTTTTGCATTAATGCCACTAATTTAATAACTGAAATATATGCATATAAAAACCATCAACCTTTTAGCTTGTTATAAAGATTACGCATAACGATATGTATAGGTGTGGCGGATTCCGACGCCGGGCAGTGATAAGAGTTATTCACTAAGTTGATGACTAGTAAATGTTTATAGCAAATGTTATAAACTGGCTTGAAGATAAACAGGCGATGTTGCGGTAGAAAAAGAGGCAACTTACCTCTTAATAAACAGTTATGCTTCAAACTTACCCAGAATACTTTACTAAAGGAATGACTATCTGAAAAATGGAAATAGACACCTCATACTGGCAACTAGATGACCCAAATTGGGTTTCTGATAGAAAAGAAAAGTGGAAAATATTCTTGGATTGGTTTGATAAAAATGATCATTGGAACCCTGATTATCCCCCCGAACAACATCGATTAGCATTAGAGCAGTATTATGAAACCGGGAAAATTGATAAAGAATTCACATGGTGGTTAGATCTAGCGATCCTTCACCCTCATATTTCTGAAATTACAGTAAACGAACTAATTCAAATGAATTTTGAAAGTGGGAATACTTCACTTAAAGGTCAGTACCTATTCTACGCTGGAAATGCATATAGCTATAAACCATTGGTCAAATTAGGGTTTCTTGAGGAAGATGATTTAAACATAATCTGTATAACATATTGCGGAAATGACTATATAGAAATGTCTAAACTTCGCGAATTCGATGCAAATGAGAAATTATGCTTGGCACTAGATAAGATGCTGATAGGCGTAGGGAATTGGTTGAAATGGTGTGACCCAAATGATAAACCGATTGAGCTCATGTTTTCTCATGTAAAGTCTATGTTGACCTTAGTGAGGCCAGAGCATATTGATAGGTTATCATTTCGTTTAAATCGAAACTTCAGAAATCTTGGACGATATAAGCAGATAAACTCTACTAATCCTGAATTACAAACAAGAGTAGCTAATGAGATGAAGGTGTTCCTTCTTTCTGATAATGTACACAAGTGCGTAAGAGAAATAGCAAGAGAACATATCAATCTAGATAAATAGGCATAACAAGGCCATGCACCAGCCCTCCGGCAGGTGATGGCGGCGTTGGTATGACTCCCACTGTCAAGTTAAACACATAGATCCTTGCCTAACTTTAAGCCATAATCTTGAACTCGAATTAGAGCGAGTTAACGCATAGGATGAAGCAAGTAATTTCGTCGGTTTTCATGCTGGTATTCGTTGATTATTACTATTTATAGTAACAGAGCAGACTTTACTTAATTCGACGTGGCACCTGTCTTCAGTCTATGTTCGTGGTTCAATGCTGCGTTAGCAGCATCGCCATCCTAACGCCGTCGGTGGTTGTGCCACACCCGATGCTTGACCCAATACATTAACTCTAATTCGTTCATATTAAGCCGGTACTCTCGATAATCTTAATTTAGGATTTATCGGAGAGAGTACAATTTGTTTTGCGATTGCCCAGATATACGCAATCATTTCACGGGCAATGGCGGTGACAACAAGGTTGTAATGCTTACCTTTGTTAATAAGCTTTTTATAACGTTTACAGAGTCTTAATTGTGCTTTCCAGGCGATATCAATAATCTGTTTTGGTAAGCCTTCTTGTCGCTTTTGCAGTTCAGTCGAGATGTTGGCAGCATGGCGGTAACTATGCGCTCCTTCGACTAACAATCGTCTTGCTCGACCATTGCCGCATTTAGTAATTGCGCCAATATGCCTTTTACCGCCACTTGAGTGTTCACTTGGTACAAGGCCGAGGTAACTCATCAGCTTACGCGGATGGTCGAAGCGGGTTAAATCGCCAAGCTCAGCGACAACGCCTGCAGCCACAAGTAAACGCACACCACGCATCGCTTGGATTGCTTTAACAACGGGGTAATAACGCCATTGATAAACATGGTGTGTTAGTTCGTTATCAAGTCGCTCTAATCGAGTAGTTCGTTCGTTTATAGTTTGTATAAACTCTTGTAACACAATGTGTTGTGCGGGGTGCGGCAAAACAAGCTCTGTGAGCCAACGTAAGTGTTTGAGAGACCAGTTTGCAGTACCCGCGTAGTTAATATTGTTGCGAAGAAGCAGTGCCTTAAGTTGGTACTTCGCATCTTTTAAATCCTTCATGGCGACTTCACGGGCACGAGACAAATCTCTGATTGATTCATCTTCAGGCTCAGGGACGTAAATAGGGGTTAAGTCTTCAGACTTAAGTAACTTAGCCAGTTTAAGGGCATCACGCTTGTCCGTTTTGACACATTCTCCTGGTTTTTTAGGAATGAGAGAAGGTGCAACGACATAACAGCAATGGCCAAGAGAAGTAATTAAG